>NZ_JACSPP010000031.1 GCF_014837065.1 Phocaeicola intestinalis | reverse complement strand
TACATCTTTCTAACCTTCACGTCATTCACTTTTCGTACTGCGTTTCCTGTATCCAAATCATATCAAAGATCTTGCTCCCGTTTTTGAGGGAAAGCGTTTGCAAAGTTAAGGCGTTTTTTCCATTCCTCCAAATTTTTCGGAATATTTTTTTTCGCCGCCCCGCCGACCGTCACCCTTTCAGGCGGCGTCCCTTTCGGAAAGCGGTTGCAAAGGTACGCCTTTTTACCGGAACTGCAAGCAATATGGAAACTTTTTTCTGAACTTTTTTACACATATAAACGCAAAATGCTGCCATACAACATATTACAGGACGAATATTCTTAAAACTGATGAAAAATGGTTGAAACGGGTACTCATTAATATAATTATGCGCGCGCGAGGGGCACACAGGACAAAAAAAACATCCCCACACATCCTGACGGACATAAGTGGTAAGGCAGGACCACTTATGTGAAACGGCAGGGGTACTTATGTGAAACGGGCAACCCACTTATGTTCATCAAAAGGCATGCTTGAATCTGGGAAATCCACAAGAATAGTGGGACTATCAAAAAGAAGCCGGACCAAACGTACGGACATAAAAAAAGGAGTACCGCTGTACTCCAACCTTTGTTAACCTTAAATCTAATACTATGAAAAACACAGTACAAAGGTACGAACTTCTACGGAATATGCAAGCTTTTTCATAACAAATAGATGTTTTATAATACGTTTTAAGAAATTTGCCAGCATACCCTAAAGTTTTTAACAAATCTTTTTTACAAACCCAATCTAGCAGATATGTCCAACATCTTTTGTATGGGTTTAATGGCTTTTTCAGCTATCTTTCCATCAACCTTCACTTCCGGCCACTCATATTTCAACGTATTATACAGTTTTGAAAGTGTGTTCAATCGCATAAAATTACATTCGTTACAAGCACATGTACTATCTTCTGGTGGAGCAGGTATAAAATTTTTATCCGGACATTTTTTACGCATTTCATAAAGAATACCACTTTCTGTAGCTACAATAAAGTTTTTCTTATCACTCTCTACAGCATATTTCAATAGTCCGGCAGTAGAAGCTACTTTATCTGCTAATTTCACAACTGGTCCTTTACATTCGGGATGCACCAGTATTGCAGCATCAGGATACTGCTTTTTCAGTTCTAAAATCTTTTCAACGGAAAACTTTTCATGCACATGACATGCACCATCCCACAGCAACATATCTCTTCCGGTTACAGAATTTATATAGTTCCCCAAATTCTTGTCAGGACCAAAAATTATCGGTTGGTCTTGAGGAAAACTTTCAACGATTTGCTTGGCGTTTGTAGAAGTTACCACCACATCGGTCAATGCCTTCACCGCGGCACTGGTATTTACGTATGAAATAACCACATGTTCGGGATGCTGATTGACGAACCGGGCAAATTCGTCTGCCGGACAACTATCCGCCAACGAGCATCCAGCATTCAAATCAGGAATCAACACCTTCTTGTCCGGACAAAGGATTTTCGCTGTTTCACCCATAAAGTGTACTCCACACATTACGATTATATCCGCATCGGTTTTAGCAGCCCATTGTGCCAATGCCAGACTGTCTCCTATAAAATCGGCTATTTCTTGTATTTCATCAGCTTGATAGAAATGCCCTAAAATAACGGCATTCTTTTCTTTACACAAACGTCTGATTTCGGCTTTCAAGTCCATACCTTTGTCGATAGCTTCATCAGCATATCCCTTTTTCAACCATTCTTCTTTTTTCATATTCATATTTTTAAATCTTTTCTTTTTTAAGAAAATCTATGATTGTTATAATATCCCGTTGATAATGTTCGTAAAAATCAGGCAAAAATCTTGTTTTTTAAGTTATAAGTTCATGTTGTATTGCTATCAAGTGTTCATCAACAGGCTTATAATCTGATTATGCATTATTTATGTCTGCTATTCACTTACAGTTGATATGTGGCAAAGTTAAAAACTTTCTCTTAATGGTCTTGGTATTTTCTATTAAAAAATCTGTTTAAACCTGTGATGAAACTTTTCTTTTTCTTTTTTTGAAAGTTCGATTTCATCTGTCTATAAAGATTTATCCGAATAAACCAAGATAAAGTTTTTATTTTCTATGCATTCTTTTTTTACAGGTTTTCAACCGTTTTCAACTGGGTTATGAATATACTTTTTATCTTTGCATCATAATTCAGCAATTATGGGAACATTAAGAAAATTGAAAGTAACCGAAATGCACCGTCTGACGGTAGACGAATTTAAGGAATCCCGAAAACTTCCTCTTGTCGTCGTGTTAGACGAGGTGAGAAGTTTGCACAATATCGGTGCGGTATTCCGTACATCGGATGCTTTTTTGGTAAACAGTATTTATCTATGTGGCATTACGGCTACTCCGCCACATCCGGAAATGCATAAAACAGCACTTGGAGCCGAATATACAGTTGACTGGAAATATTTTAAAAATACCGAGGATGCTGTAAATGAATTGCATACGATGGGATATACTGTATTTGCTATTGAACAATGCGAGGGAAGTACGATGTTAGACAAACTGGTTTTGGAAACAGATAAAAGGTATGCTGTAGTGTTGGGAAATGAAGTAAAAGGAGTAAAGCAAGAGGTTGTGGATATGTGTGATGGATGCATCGAAATCCCCCAGTTCGGCACCAAACACTCTTTGAACGTGTCAGTTACAGCAGGGATTATTTTATGGGAATTTGCTAAGGAGTTGGCGAAGTGACATGCAGTTTGAACGCTGAAACACAGATACGTGGTTGGGATGATCTGTGTTTCTATAAACTTTATAATTGTCCGTTTTCCACCAGTACCACAACCCGTTCAGTCAGTTTGTCTTCATCTTCGGGATGATACTCTTTTTTCAGGCTGGCACCGAAGAGTGCAGCGAAAGTTTGGTAAAATCCTGCTTTGAAAGGTCCCATAAATGCTTTTACCAGTTGATAGGATGACTGGTTACACTCACGGTTCACCAGCTTTATCAACAGTTTCCCTTGCGAGAATGTTAGTTTCTTCATACGTGGAGTGTATTGCTCTTTCAGTCCTTTTTCTACTTTTTTGATATGGCGTTCGCGAGCTTTTTCATCGGGAAGCGTCATCAGGTATTCATAAGTTTCAATTACGGCACGGTTTACTTCTTTTGCCAATGGCAGGGTTTTTTTTACATCCCTTACCAGTTTGTTGTAATATTTTCTTTGGCGTTTGTTTTTAAAATGCAGTTCGGGGTAAACATAGATGGTTCTCAGCGTTATATGAGGTATAGTATCTCCGTTGTACACACACACAGGTACTTTGTACATTGAGGCAGTACCCGAATGTGTTTGTGCTTTGGTTCTCATCTCGAAAACCAAAAACAGAACCAGTGCTATGTAGAGAGTTTTTTTCATAATGCGCAAAAATAGAAATAATAATGATTTGTAGTTAAACCCGAATAGAGCTTATACGAAAAATTAACGTATTTATCTCTGTTGAAAACTTGTGAATACCATGTTGAAACGATTATTTATGTTTTGTCTATCAATTGTTTGTGTATTAACACCCTTGTTGGCACAATCGGACTGGCTGGAATGGAATGAAGACATAGCAGCTCCTGAAGAACTGGCGGGCTGGCAGGAAAAATATGAAGAGTTGAGCGAAATAGCTGAACATCCTTTTAATATCAATACCATTACTAAGGAAGAATTGGAGCAATTACCATTTTTATCCGACCGGATGATAGAGAATATCTTGTATTATATCTACAAATACGGACCAATGCTTACCAAAAATGAACTGTTGGGAATAGAGGGAATGGACTGGCAGACACGAAAGTTTTTAACCGACTTTATCTACATCGGACCATCTGATAATGAAAAAGATAGACTTAAATGGAAAAACTTGTGGAAATACAATAAACAAGAGTTATTAACACGCTTGGACATTCCTTTCAACACTAAGGCAGGGTATGCCGGTTACGATGAAGAAACCTTGGCTGAAAGTCCTAACAAACGGTATTATGGCGATCCGTTTTACCATAATATACGTTATCGTTTTCAGTATCGCAATCAGATATATATCGGACTGACCGCAGAGAAGGATGCAGGAGAACCTTTTTTCGTGCAATACAACCGGAAAGGATATGATTCCTATTCGGGATATGTATTTCTTTCCAATTTTAAACGTCTCAAGACATTGGCCATTGGTAATTTTAAGGCTAATTTCGGGTATGGACTGGTGTTGAACATAGGAAGTTTTACTTTAGGAAAAGGAATGATAAACCAGAACCGTTTCGGACAAGGATTTACCAAATATACTTCAGTGGGAGAAGGGGAGTACCTGCAAGGGATAGCTGCCACTTATCAATTGGGCAGATGCTGGAATGTTTCTGCTTTTTATTCGTTCAGGAAGCAGGATGCACGTGTTGAAAACGGGTTTATAAGGTCGTTGAAAACAGATGGATATCATCGGTTGAAAAAAGATATGGAGAAGAAACATACGGTATCCAATCACTTGACTGGATGTAATTTAACTTATAATGGAAAATACACAGAATTTGGATTAACTGCTGTGTATAATCGTTTTAACAAGATGTTGAATCCTGATGCACGTGATTATAATTTGTATTATCCACGTGGAATGTATTTTTATAATGCAGGTGTTTATTATAAATTCTTTCTGAACCGGTTTACATTTTCAGGAGAGACTGCTGTAGATAAGCATGGAAAGGTTGCTACGCTTCATGCACTCTGTTATCAACCGGCTGTTCATACTAATATTTTACTTATTCACCGGTATTATGACAAGCATTATCAGTCGCTTTATGGGAATGCTTTCGGAGAAAACTCGAAACTTCAAAACGAGACAGGAGCTTATTTAGGATTGGAAACCAGTTTTTTAGGACAGTTCAAGTTTTTGTGTTACGGTGATTTCTTTCATTTTTTCTATCGAAAGTATCAGGTGGACCGTGACCATACATCGGGATTCGACGGATTATGCCAATTAAGTTATTCACCATCAAATTCACTCTCGATGTTAATAAAGTATACTTATAAGAACAAGGCTAAAAACTATACTTCTCCTGATGAAACAAAGTTTGTATTGCCTTACGTAAGGCAACGTTTGCATTACCAATGTTCGTATGCGCCAAGTGCATATCTTTCGTTGAAAGGAGTGGGAGAGGGAGTGATGACTTCGTATAACGGACGGGAAAAATCGAAAGGGGGATATGTGAGCGGTACGGTGAAAGGAAGTATTCCTCCAATTCCTGTTCAGGTATCATTGACAGGTACTTGGTTTCATACGCAAGATTATAATTCCCGAATCTATGTTTACGAACCCGGATTGCTCTATGCTTTTTCGATGAATTCGTTTTATGGCAAAGGTACCCGTATGGCAATCAACTTGAAATATACGTGGAAGAACCGTCTGATGATTCAAGCCAAATGGGGATGGACACACTATCAAGACCGGAACCGTATCAGTTCGGGTACTGAAGAAATACAAGGAAGTGATAAGGCGGACTTACAGGTGCAGGTGCGTTTGAAATGGTGATAAGCTGAAGATATATTACTTTGCCGTTTCAGTTATCTGTGCGAGCGGTAACAGTTATCTGAAGCTGCCTCTGAAGCTGTCTATGAAGTTATCTTCATTTTATTCGCATTCATCTGCATCAATCTGCGTTACTTATTGTATATTTGCATGCGAATAGAAACATGTGAAAGCTTATGTCTACCATCATTTATCCTTCTCCCATTTTCGGACCCATTCATAGCCGTCGGCTGGGTGTATCGCTAGGCATTAATCTTTTGCCCGCTGACGGGAAATGTTGTACGTTCGATTGCATTTATTGCGAGTGCGGATACAATAAAGACCATCGTCCTCATGCGAAACTTCCTACACGCGAAGAAGTGTACAATGCTTTGGAACGCCGTCTGATAAATATGCAGGCAAATGGTCCTGCTCCTGATGTCTTGACTTTTGCCGGTAATGGTGAACCTACGCTTCATCCGCATTTTAAGGAAATCATCGAAGATACCATTACCTTGCGTAACCGTTATTTCCCTAATGCCAGAATAAGTGTGTTGAGCAATTCTACCCAAATACATCGTCCTGAAGTGTTCGAAGCGTTGTGCCGGGTAGACAATAACATTCTGAAGCTGGATACGGTAGATACTGCTTATATTAATAAGGTAGACCGTCCGGCAGGTTCATACGATGTAAATCGCATCATTGAAGGAATGAAGGCTTTCCAAGGCAATCTGATTATCCAGACCATGTTTCTGAAAGGAAAGACTGATGAAGGCGAAGATGTAGACAATACTTCGGATGTTTTCGTTCTTCCGTGGCTGGAAGTAGTAAAGGCAATAGCTCCCCGTCAGGTGATGATTTATACAATAGATAGAGAAACGCCCGATAGTTTTCTTCAGAAAGCTACTCACGAAGAACTCGATCGCATCGTGACTCTCTTGGAACAGGCTGGTCTCCGGGCAAGTGCTTCTTATTAAATGAATCGGGTACGGTGGTAGAAAGAAACAAGGCATAAATCTGAAATCGATGAAGTAAAAGTCTTTTGCTTTGTGTCTGAACCGTATCCGACAAACGAAGATATGATGACAAATTGTAAATTCGTCATTAGTAGCATAGCATTTTCTTATTTCCAGTACTTTTGTGCTTTTCCTCTCTAGTAATTATCTTAATTCACCAGCATATTTTGTAGAAAAAATGTCTATTTTTGTGTAGTTTTCCCGTTGGTTGCTGCGTCTAATGGTTAAAAAACAACTTTTAAAGGATATGGAAACATTGGATACAACATTTGCGCAAATGGTGAAAGAGCATAAAAATACCATTTATACGGTATGTTTTATGTTTTCGAAAGATTCCGATGAGGTCAGTGACCTGTTTCAGGAAGTGCTCATCAACCTATGGAAAGGGTACAGTTCATTCAGGCACCTCAGCAGTATGGATACGTGGATATGGAAGGTCAGTTTTAACACATGCATTTCTTACGAAAGGAAAAAGAAGAAACGGGCTGCTCTTCCGCTTGTCATGGACATCAATTTGTTTGAGGATAAAGATGAAGATGCCCGGCAAATCCGACAGTTGTATGACCGCATCCATCGGCTCAAGCCATTCGACCGTGCCATTGTTTTGTTGTGGCTGGAGAATATCAGTTACGAAGAAATAGGCGAGATTGTCGGGATTTCGGCTAAGAATGTATCCGTGCGCCTGTATCGTATCAAAGAAGAGTTGAAAAAAATGTCGAACCATTAAAAACATGCATCATTATGGAAAATCGTTCAGAGAGTTTCGAACTGGAAGATATGCGGCAGCAAATACAATTGCTGAAAGCTAAGTTGGAGAAAGAAACCATTGTCAGCGAAAAACTTATCAGGCAATCTACGCAAGACAAGGTTTCTTATATTGACCGGAAGAAGAAAACCGTTTATGTGTTGATTGGGTTTGCCCTTGTCTATTGCAACGTATATTTCATTCTGATGGGTTACTCGTGGATTTTTTGTGTGTTTACTTCTTGTTTCTTGCTGGTTGCCTGGTATTTTCAGCGTTATAATCATCGGGGAATCAGTGCGCAGGAAATAGCAGCTGCAAACTTATTGGATGTCAGCAAGGCACTGGTGCGCATGAATCGTTTGGGAGTAAGGTGGCTTTATTTCGGCATACCGTTTGCCCTTTGCTGGATTGCCTGGTTTATGGTGGAGAGTTACCCGAAAGTCGGAGGAGAAATTATCTGTTATGGCGGTACGGCAGGTTTCATTTTGGGAGCCATTTTAGGTGTGTCGCATCTTGTCAGCGTTCGTCGCAAGGCAAAAGAAGCTATCCGTGACATTGAAGAATATACCCGGATGAATTGATACAATAGACACGAAGACACATGGATGAAATATCCTTTGTGTCTTCGTGTTGGTGTGTTATTTTTTTATTTCACCCATATCACGCCACCTTCGGGTTGGATGGTTACTTTTACTTCGGCTGGTTTCTTTATCTCTTGTTGTTCCAGTTGGGGCGTACGGTCTTTTGCATCTGAGTAGAACGATACTTTATCGCCTTTCTGGCACATTGGAAGATTTAAGGTTAGCTTCAACGGTTCTTTTCCGGCATTAATACCGGCTATGTACCAACGGTCTCCGTGGCGGCGTGCCAGTACGACATATTTGCCCGGATAACCGTCAAGGAATACTGTTTCGTCCCAGGTAGTGGGCACTTCTTTCAGGAAGTCGAGAGCCAGTTGGGGAGCATCGGTCAGGTTGTTGGGCGTGATGGCAAAGTTCTGAATCGGGTTTTGGAAGAGAACCGCCGTGGCAAGCTGGAATATATCGGTAGTTTTGCGGGTGGTTCCTCCATCATTCGTGCGGTTGTAACGCTTGTTCAGGAAGGTGCCGCCAAATTCCATACAGCCTACGGTATTGCGGATAAACGGGTGCAGGCAGGCATTGAAAGCTTCCATATCATCGAAGTGTTGATTGAATATCAAGTTTTCCGAAGCCAGTACTGCTTCGCTTCCCACATAGTTGGGATACATGCGTTCCCAACCGCGCGGGAGGGTACAGCCGTGGAAGATAACCATCAGGCCGTAGTCGTCGGCATCGCTCAGAATGGATTCGTACAGGCGCATGGTCTCCTGCTTGTCGCCTCCGAAGAAGTCTACCTTGATGCCTTTCACTCCGATTTTCTGCATCCATTTCATTTCCTGTTTGCGCTCAATGGGGCTGTCCATCCGGTTGGTAGGTCCCTGCACGATGTCGTTCCAATAGCCACTTGAACTATACCATAAGAACAGTTCTACGTTTTTCGAACGTGCGTACTTTACCAGTTTTTCTATCCCTTCACGTCCGATGTTTGTGTCCCACCAGTTGTCTATCAGGGCATAGTTGAATCCCATAGCCGAAGCCAGGTCGATGTAGCGCACTTGGTCATCGTAATTGATGCTGGCGTCTTGCCATACAATCCAGCTCCAGGTCCCTTTGCCATATTTATAGGTATGTCCGGAAGTGAAACGGGGTTTTACTACGTCCCAGGGCACAGTAGTTTCCACGATTGGTTTCAGTCCGTCGCCTACCGTAATCGTACGCCAGGGTGTTGTACCCGAAAGTGCCAGTCCTGCCGTTGTTGTTCCGTTTCCGTTATTCTCTTCCGGCATAGGGAAGGCGATGGTAAACAAACCTTCTGTAGTGGCATCGCTCAGGTGTGAGGCACAATATCTGGCATCTACTCCGGTCTCGCTGACCAATGCCCATCCGTCTTCACCGATGCGGAACAGGCCGGGGAAGGTAAATCCGTGGCCATATTGCGAGCGGGTGGTCAGTGGGGCATCAGGTGTGTATTCTTCTTCGTAGCTGGGTTTGGTGCGTTTCCAGCCTATCATCGGGTCGCTTTGTGGCGTAAGGAAGGTGGTGGTATACGAAGGAAAATCGAACCCTGTTGTTTCGCGTTCGATGACGATACTGCCCGTATCGCCGTAACGGGGTATTTCGTAGCGGAAAGCTACATCGTTGTCGCTCACCCGGAAAGTCACGTCTATCGGTTTCTGCTCTGCATTCTGCAGGGTGACGGTCAGTTCATTGGCACGGTAGTTTACTTCCGATTGTTTGGTGCGGTCCATCCGGTAAGTTTCTTCGAGGGTGCGGTTTTTCTGGCTTATGTAAGTCATCCCTTGACTGAAGTCGCCTACATTGGATACGAAACCCAGCGGTGATTTTTCCAGCATGGTCTTGCCTTTGTAGGTTACAGAATAAAACGGGGTACCTGCTTCTACCGTAATGTCTACCTTGAGTTGGTTATCAGGACCTGATACGGTGGCTTGTTGCGCCCATGCCGGAGAGGTACCCAAGGCAAGGAGTAATAAAAATGCCTGTTTCTTCATCATGTTTCAATCTTGTTTTTACTGGTATTTGAAATATGGCGACAAGTTATCAATAATTTTCCGGATATGCAAATCTGTTCTGCTTATACTGTTGCGGTATAGCTTTGTGCATTTTCTCACCACAGGTACACAGAGTCTTTTAAATTTTTCCTTTGTGGTACTCTGTGGCCTCTGTGGTGAATATTTTTGTTTTCGGCTTGCTTGTTTCCTAATAAAATTGTTCCTTTGTGTAAGAATGTGTTTTGAATTTCTACAAAAAGTTTTTCTTTATCATGATAAAAGAATTAGATTACAGCATCGTGCCGAAGAGGTTCGGGCATTGCCTGAACGGGAATTGCAAGCGCGCGGACAAGTGCTTGCGTTATCAGGTGACGAAATTCATTCCGGAAGACGTGCGTTACGTCTGCATGCTCAACCCCCAATGGAAGCAGACGGGAAAGAAGTGCACTGAGTTTCTTGATGATACGCCGGTGAAGTACGCTTACGGCTGGAGCAAGATGTTCGACAAACTGATGCACGAGAAGGCGATGGCGATAAAGAATGACTTGTTGTGCAGTTTCGGGAAAAATTTGTTTTATCGGCTGAAGCGGCACGAAAGGGCTTTCACGCCTCAGGCACAAGACTACGTGCGCATGGTATTCCGTAAATATGGCATCGCTGAAGAACCGGAATACGATTATTGCCAGTACGAATACACTTGGAAAAAAGAATGAGAAGCTGTTTTGAATTTCTCCAAAAAGTTTTTCTTGGCTTGATGTATCCGTTTTCGTGTGTGCTTTGGGCGATTTTTTGGCCCTTTTCGCTCCTGTTTTTCGTCAGATAGCCCGCTATCTTCCTCATCACAGAAGCGAAAATGCCTCAAAAACTCATCCCCAATCATCGCACGATAAATTCAAAACAGCTTCTGATAAGCTGTATGTATGCCGGTGCCTTTATTCACTAATATAAGTTCATCGGTGATTTTATATAATTGAAACTTTAGTTTTATTGCATTGAAACTTTAGTTTCAATGCAATAAAACTGGCTGAAACACTTATTGCGTGCGGAAAGCTTTCCTGTTGCGTGGGAGAATGCAATGCAATATAAGAAGCTGTTTTGAATTTCTCCAAAAAGTTTTTCTTGGCTTGATGTATCTGTTTTCGTGTGTGCTTTGGGCGATTTTTTGGTCCTTTTCGCTCCTGTTCTTCGTCAGATAGCCCGCTATCTTCCTCATCACAGAAGCGAAAATGCCTCAAAAACTCATCCCAAATCATCGCACGATAAATTCAAAACAGCTTCTAAGGGTTTTCACAAGCAAGTGCATGTCTCCGTGTCTTTCTCCGACATTTCCATCAGCTGATGGTAATCCCCATTTTCCGCATCAGGAAGCAGGCGTTCATGTTCTGTGCCACGCCCTCGCGCAGGCGGTAGGAGAAGGTCAGCTCGTTATCCTTGATGTCTGCTTCGAAGCAATAGTTGCGGATATATTCGGGGAATTGGTCGGCAAGTGTGCCCAATAGCAGGTCGTGGGTGGCGATGATGCCGTCGGCTTTCAGGCGCATGAACTGGCGGATAAGGTCGAGCGAGCCTTTCTGCTTGTCGGCTGAGTTCGTCCCTTTCAGTATCTCATCGAGGATGATAAAAAGTTCCTGTCCTTCGTCCAGCAGGTCGATGATGCGTTTCAGGCGTTTCAGTTCGGCAAAGAAATAAGATTCGTTGTCTGAGAGCGAATCGGTGGTGCGCAGGCTGGTGATGAGTTGTGCAGGATAAAGCGTCAGGCTTTCGCAACACACGGGGCAGCCCATGCATGCCAGCAGGTAGTTGACACCTATGGTGCGCAGGTAGGTGCTCTTGCCTGCCATATTGGCTCCGGTAATAATCAGGAAATAAGGGCGTGAGGGGATGGTGGCATCATTTTTCACGCATTGGGCTTCGGGCATGAGCGGATGTCCCATGTTGCGGGCGAGGAAGCAGAACGGCTGATTGGTAATTGTCGGATAGGTGTATGCCGGATGATTATAGGCAAAGGTGCCGAGCGAGCAGAGTGCGTCCAGTTCGCCTACGGCTTCCAGCCAGTCCATGAGGTATTTCCCATAGCGTGCTTTCCAGCGTTCGATGCGCACGATTTGCCGGAGCTGGAAGAACATGCTTCCCTCTAAGATGACATACAGGAGCTGGTTGTTGCGCAGGTCGAGGCGGTCCAGTTCCTTTGAGAGTTGCGTCAGGGCTTCGGCGGGAGAATGTCCGTCGATGTCCAGTTTATCGGTCAGTTGGCGTAGGGCAGGGGCTTGCCACGTTTCTCCTTTGGCAAGGGTTATCAGTCTGGCATAGCGGTTCAGGGTCTTCAGCTTCTTTCCGTAGCTTTCCTGTATCAGGGTTACCCGCTGGATAAGTCCGAAGCTGAGGATGACGAAGACGGTAAACATCATTCCGAACCAGCTGAGTGAAAGAATATTCAGCAATCCGAGCGCAAGCAGCAGGATATTGATGCCGGGTACAGCCCAAAGGCAGAGTTTCACCCACCACAGGTGTTGCAGGACAGAAGGAGTCCGGCTCCAGCGGCTTATCTCTTCTTCATCGGAATCCGCGCCGCGGTTGATGGAACCGGTCACACGGAATGCTTCACGGAACTCCATCCGCCGGCTCATGTCGCGGATGCTTTCCTGACGGGTTTCGATAGCGATTTTCTCTGTCAGGTGATGTTGCATCCATGTGGCAAGAGTTTGTTTCCCGATATGCGTGCAGGTACGTCCGAGGGCCTGAAAGAGCGATTTGCGTCCGAAGAGGTCGAGGTCGTACGAGTAAGGATGTCCGGCATCGATGAACTCGCGCCCTTCGTCGAAAACCGAATAGTCGCCTTCCAGTCCTTTCAGCTCATCTTGATTCAGCTTGAGTTGGGTTTCTAACTGTTCCTTGCGGAAATAAAGCCGGTTGTGCACCTTGACCAAGATAAAGAAAGGCAGGAAGGTGCAGCACACGGTGAGCACTACCGCCCACGTGCCGGAACGATAGAACAAAATCAGTCCTGCAAAGCCTGCCACAAAGAGCAGGACGCGCAGCAGGCTGATGCGGTTAATCTGTGTCTTGGTTTGGGAAAGTTGTCGTAAAGTTTCGTCTATGCGTTGAGTGTACCAGGTGTTTGGAGCCATGGGGTGAATGAAGAATTTTTTTGAATGAAGAATTAAGAATTAAGAATGAAGAATGAAGAATCCTATGCGGGCGAAGCGATTCTTCATTCTTCATTCCTCATTCTTCATTTAAATACTTTGCAATGCTTGTTCAAGGTCGGCGATGATATCGTCTACGTTCTCGATGCCTACCGAAAGGCGGATCAGGTCGGGAGCTACGCCGGCTTCTATCAATTGCTCATCGCTCAGCTGGCGGTGGGTATGGCTTGCCGGATGGAGCACACAGGTACGGGCATCGGCAACGTGGGTCACGATGCAAGCCAGCTTCAGGCTGTCCATGAACTTCACGGCATCCTCGCGTGTGCCGTTCAAGCCGAAAGCGATGACACCGCACGAACCGTTGGGAAGGTATTTCTGTGCCAGTTCATAATATTTGTTGCCGGGGAGCCCACAAAAGTTCACCCATTTTACTTTAGGGTTGGCTTCCAGCCATTCGGCCACTTTCTGAGCATTTTCACAATGGCGGGGTACGCGTAAGTGTAAGGTTTCCAGTCCCAAATTAAGCAGGAAAGCGTTCATTGGTGAAGGGATGGAGCCTAGGTCGCGCATCAGTTGTGCCGTAAGTTTGGTGATGTATGCCATCTTGCCGAATGCCTTGGCATAGGTCAGTCCGTGATAAGACTCATCGGGAGTAGTCAGTCCGGGGAACTTGTCGGCATGTGCCATCCAGTCAAAGTTTCCGCTATCTACTACGACACCGCCTACGCAAGTGGCGTGTCCATCCATATATTTGGTGGTAGAATGAGTCACGATGTCGGCTCCCCATTCGAAGGGGCGGCAATTGATGGGGGTAGCAAAGGTGTTGTCTACGATAAGTGGCACGCCATGCTTATGGGCGATGCGGGCAAATTTTTCGATATCCAATACGTTGATGCTGGGATTCGAGATGGTTTCGCCGAACATACAACGGGTATTGGGCTGGAAAGCCTTGTCGATTTCTTCTTCGGGCGCATCGGCATCGATGAAGGTACATTCGATACCCAGTTTCTTTAGGGTGACACCGAAGAGGTTGAACGTACCGCCATAGATGGTAGACGAGCAGACGATATGGTCGCCTGCTTCACAGATGTTGAACACGGCATAGAAGTTTGCCGCCTGCCCCGATGAAGTAAGGATGGCGCCTACACCGCCTTCCAGTGCAGCAATCTTGGAAGCTACGGCATCGTTGGTGGGGTTTTGCAGGCGGGTATAGAAATATCCGGTATCTTTCAGGTCGAACAAGCGTGCCATCTGGTCGCTATCGTCATATTTGAAGGTTGTGCTCTGATAGATGGGCACTACACGGGGCTCGCCGTTCTTGGGAGTCCATCCTGCCTGTACGCAGAGGGTTTCTTTGCTTAATTTCTGTTCCATTATTTATGTCTATTAGTTGATTTCATTGCATTGTGCGCAAAAATAAGAAATAAATGCTGCACTTGTTGCGTTTTACGGAAAAAAAGATATATATTTGAGGTGAACAAAGTTTAAATGATATGGCAACAAAACTTACATACAGGCATGTGATGCCGGTGCAGATTCGTTTTAGTGATGTCGACCAGTATGGTCACATGAACAATTCGTCGTATTTTTCCATTTACGATTTGGCAAAGACATCGTATATGCGCGATGTGTTCGGTGATAAGGAGTGGAACACACTAGGTATCGTAGTGGCTAACATCAATGCCGATTTCCTGGCTCCGGTATTTTTCTCGGATGAGTTGTATATCGAAACTACAGTCATTCATTTGGGACATAAAAGTTTTACTTTGTTGCAGCGTGCCGTCAACAAGGCGAGTGGTGTACTGAAATGCCAGTGCCGTACGGTAATGGTAGGTTATGACGTGGCAACCAAAGAACCGGTAGAACTTCCTGATTCGTTCAAGCAGACCATTTGCGAATATGAAGGAAAGTCGTTGGAGGAACTTTCGAAACCATTGTAAATAGATTTAATAATGTGGGGAAACGCAGATTTTCACAGATTAACGCAGATTGAAATTTTATTTCACTGACTATTGAATAAAAACATCTGCGAAAATCTGCGTTTCTAAAAAGAATAACAGACATGAAAGTAGCAATTATCGGAGCCGGCAATATGGGCGGAGCCATTGCCCGTGGGCTGGCACAAGGACATTACGTGCGGGTACAGGACATCACGGTGACCAATCCAAGTATGCCCAAATTGGAAAAGCTGAAAGTCGAATTTCCGGCAATACAGGTCAGTACAGACAATCACGAAGCGGCAGATGCCGATGTGGTGATTGTAGCGGTCAAGCCTTGGAAGGTAGAAGAAGTATTGAAGCCTTTGCGTTTGCGCCAGCCTCAGGTATTGGTATCGGTAGCGGCAGGGATGACTTTCGAAGACCTTGCCCACTTTGTAGACCCCGAAATGCCAATGTTTCGTATTATTCCGAACACTGCTATCTCTTTGCGGGCAAGTATGACACTGATAGCCTGCCGGAATGCATCCGAACAACAGACACTGACAATGTTGGACTTGTTCAATGAAATGGGGCTTGCCATGTTGATAGAAGAAAAACAGCTTGCGGCGGCCACTTCGCTTACGTCATGCGGCATTGCTTACGTGCTGAAGTATGTGCAGGCAGCCATGCAGGCAGGTGTGGAAGCAGGCATCCGTCCGAAAGACGCCATGAAGATGGTGGCGCAGACCGTAGAAGGGGCGGCACGTCTTTTGTTGGAAAACGAAGACACGCATCCGGCACTGGAGATAGAGAAGGTTACCACACCGGGTGGTATCACCATTAAGGGCGTTAACTCGCTGGAGCACGATGGGTTTACTTCGGCGGTTATCAAAGCCATTAAAGCAAGTATCTGATTAAAAAAAGGTTAAAGGAGTTAAAAGTCAATAGTAATGCATCTGATTTCTTAACTCCTTAACTTCTTAACTTCTTAACTCCTTAAACAAATATGAGAAACAACATTTTGATAACCATGGCTCTGTTGATACTGGTGGGGCTTGCGGTGCAAGGCATCTTCGGGATAGCTGCCGGCATACTGATCTCGGCAATTATCGGTATTGTGTATGGTGTGGTGAAGAAAAAGAAACTGTTCATCAAGTGGTCGGTCATAGCGTTGGTTATCGATCTGGTCTGTATCATCGCCTTTTATCTCCGTTTGGTTCAAGTGATGTGATATCTGAATAATAACAACAGCATAATGGTTCGGGGAATTAGACATTGTTTCTTTCATAAAAGCTAATCATTTGCGACAAATTTGGCGTAATCACATATAGGGGTATGCTGTGCAAAGGAGATATTCAGTATTTTCACCATATCCATCTTTACCCACAAGGCAACAAGCATTTCCGCGAGTATGCCATACCCGAATATAAATCATTGCTTACCGATGTAGGCAAAGATACTTTCATTGATTTGACTTACGAATGGCTGTTTAATAGGATAGAAAAGGTATTCAAGTCATGCAAGCACCAGGAGTGGGTGAAGTATCTGAGGAAGAGGTATCTCGTTTAAATCAAGATTTGTTGATGCTATCATTGGACACAGACTACGCAAGAATACACAGAGACAAATAAACAATGTGCTAATGTGAGAATAAATTAGCACATTGCCCTTATTATTCATTGGTACATTAAAATAGCGTCTGTGTGCCATGATATAGGCGAGTTACTTATAAAAATCTTCCGGAAGTACTATCTTTGGCAGAATTGTACAGATTCGAAAGTATTTTGCATAAAAGTGAAAGCCGGTGCACGGATTTGAAAGAACGTTGCAGGTTGTTGAAGTCGTTTTTGAGGGAGAACGGTTACTTTTGTCAAAAACGATAATCGCTATGAAACCATTTATTATCTATTCCCTCTTTGCCCCTGCTGCACTGATGGCACAGGAGCGACCCAATATCCTTTATATTATGACCGACCAGCAGACCGCTACGGCAATGAGTTGTGCCGGAAATGAAGAGGTGCATACCCCCAATATGGACCGGCTTGCCCAGAGGGGCGTGCGTTTCTCGAACGCTTATTGCAGCATGCCCTTGAGCGGTCCCTCGCGTTCGTCCATGTTTACGGGATACACGCCCGGTCAGGTGGGACTGACCGAGAACGGGACACCCATGCCCGACTCTATTCGCACACGGACATTGGGCACGTTATTGGAAGAAAGCGGATACGAATGCGCATATGCCGGGAAATGGCACGCGCATACCAATTCCTTGCCGGCGAAGGAGGCTTTCGGTTTCGAGAACCTGCACGGGCATAATGATTTCGGTCTTGCCGAGGCATGTGTTGCCTTCTTGCGTCGCAATTCCGAACAGCCTTTCTTCCTGGTCGCCTCTTTCGATAATCCGCATAACATTTGCGAGTATGCGCGTCATCAGAATCCGCCCTATGCTTCGTTCGAAGAGCCGGCGCTTGAAGATTGTCCCGGCTTGCCTGCCAATTTTGCGGTCAATCCGTATGATGCCGACGCCCTGGCTTTCGAGCGCAGGCAGAACCATCGGCTTTATCCGACCGTGACTTTCACGCCGGACGACTGGCGTCGGTACCGCAATGCGTATTACCGCCTGATTGAAGCGGTGGACAAGGAAATCGGGAAGATTCTGGATGAGGTGGACAAGCAGGGCTTGTGGGAGAATACCGTGGTTATCTTTACCAGCGACCACGGAGACGGATGCGGCGCACACCAATGGAACCAGAAAACCGCCCTGTATGAAGAGGTGGTGAACGTGCCTTTTATCGTTTGCCTTCCCAGCGGGAAGAATGCGGGAAAGGTATTGCCCCAGTTCATCAATAATGGAGAAGACCTGATGCCGAGCGTATGCGACTGGGCGGAAGTGGAAGTGCCTTCGGGACGTCAGGGAGTCAGCTTCCGTGAGGTGGCAGAGGAGGGAGATACGGCAAAGGCGCACCGCCCGTACGTGGTGACCGAAACCTTCTTCGGAGAGACTGCAGGCACATTGGGCTGGATGGTGCGTACACCTTATTATAAATACGTCTTGTATGATACCGGAAAGAACCGCGAGCAGCTTTACGATATGCGTACCGACCGGGGAGAAATGCGTAATCTGGCAGTAGAAGAAAAGTATTCAACCATTGTTCGTGAGCATCGTGCCTTGCTTGACGAATGGATGCGTTGCCATCCGTCTGCAGCCACTCATTTCAAAGAGAAATATATTCCAAAGGATTAAAAGAACAGACATTTTGCACAAATTTAAAAATGTATTAGACAATATCGAACATTCTTTGCTGGATTTTGAATGAAAACAAAACATTTGTGTAAGCCTATCAGCGAAGTATTGGTTATTTTTGCAACAACGAAAAAAACAAAAACACCGATGAAGAAGACCTTTTATTTAGCATTACTATGGAGCGCATTCTTCGTAGGGGCGTCTGCCCAGACGAACATCAGGCTGACCGAAACCACCTTGATGCATGAAATGCGTGCCACTCCTTATCCGAAAGATAAGGCGGTGGTGGACGACCGTTATGTCTCTTTCCAATGGCCGCTTCGTGCCGATGCCAATATCAATGTGGATATACTGGACGGCATGGACGCGAAATCTGTACGTAAGGTGGACAAAACGACATTACACTATCAGCTTCGTTATGCCCGTGACAAAGAGTTTAAGAAAGATGTCAAGCAGGTGGAAACCCGCTGGCCTTTCTATAATCCTGATAAAGACCTTGCGCCCGGGAAATGGTATTGGCAATACGGCTATGTAAATGAAGCCGAGCAGGTAGAATGGCAAAGTACGCAGGAACTTACGGTGGGGGATAACCCGAAGAAGTTCTGTCCGCCTTCTTATAAGGAAGCCATCGCCAAGGTGCCTGCAACCCATCCTCGTATATGGGTGCAGAAGGCAGGCTGGGATGCGTTTATCGCACAGGCAAAGCCGAAAGCAGAATACCAATGGTATCTGGAGCGTGCCGATAAGGTGATGCAGACCCCGATGAAAACGGTGAAGGATATCAATACCAGTCAGGTGAAGAACCTCACGAACCAGATGCAAATCAATTCGTACCTTACCCGCGAGAGCCGCCGCATCATTGATGCCGAGGAAGGGAATACCGAGGCGCTGATTCGTGCTTACCTGTTGACGAAAGACCGGAAGTATGCCGATGAGGCTCTTAAACGTGTCTTGGAGATGACCGACTGGGATAAGGATAAGAATGTGAAAGGAGACTTCAACGCTTCGGCATTGCTTTCGCTTTGCTCCATGGCGTATGACTCGTTTTACGAGTTGCTGACCGACGCGCAGAAGAAAACCTTGCTGGATGCCATCCGGGAGAAAGGGGGAGCCATGTATAAGCATTTCAATAACTATCTGGAAAACCATATCGCCGAAAACCACATCTGGCAGATGACCCTGCGCATCCTGACAATGGCTGCATTTGCCACGTATGGCGATTTGCCTGAAGCCGCTACATGGACGGATTATTGCTACAATGTATGGCGGGCACGTTTCCCCGGGCTGAACAAAGACGGCGGCTGGCACAACGGCGATTCATATTTTACGGTCAATACCCGTACGCTGATAGAAGTGCCTTATTATTATAGCAATCTGACGGGATATGATTTCTTCAGCGATCCTTGGTATACCAACAACATCATGTATACCATTTACCAGCAGCCTCCGTTCTCCAAATCGGGAGGAAACGGCAGCTCTCATCAGAATGTAGGACGCCCCAACAGCATCCGTATCAGTTACCTGGATGCACTGGCTAAGCTGACCAACAACTCGTTTGCCGCCGACTTTGTGCGCCGCACGTTGAAGGTTGAGCCTGAATACATGAAGAAAGCGTTGCTGAACAAGCCCGGCGATTTGGCTTGGTTCCGTCTGCAATGCGACAAGCCGTTGCCCGAAGGTCCGGGATTGACTGCCTTGCCTTTCGGAAGAGTGTTCCCCGAAACAGGTTTGGCTTCGTACCAGACCAATTGGGACCGTGTAGGAGGCAATGCGATGTGGAGCTTCCGGAGCAGCCCGTATGGAAGCACTTCCCATGCGCTGGCGAATCAGAATGCGTTCAATACGTTCTACGGAGGAAAGCCTATTTTCTATAGCAGTGGCCATCACATCGAGTTTACCGACGTACACAGCATGTTGTGCCACCGTGCGACCCGCGCTCACAACACCATTTTGGTAAACGGTATGGGGCAACGCATTGGTACCGAAGGATACGGTTGGATTCCCCGTTACTATTGTAGTGACAAAATAGGTTATGTGTTGGGCGATGCTTCTAACGCTTACGGAAAAGTGATTTCTCCGCTGTGGTTAGAGCGTGGCAAGGTTTCGGATGTGGAATACACGCCTGAAAACGGTTGGGACGATGTGCCCCTCACCAAGTTCCGCCGGCATATTGTCAATTTGGGAAAGACCGGATTTATCTTTATCTATGACGAGCTGGAAGCTTCAGAACCGGCTGATTATACCTTTATGTTGCATACTACGGCACAGCCGATGACGGTAGATACTTCCAATCCGCGCTTTGTGCATGTGCAAGGCTTGTCGGGACGGGGTGGCGCATCGGATGCTTACATCTTCTCTACCGGAACCTTGCAGACCGATACGACAAGCCAGTTCTTTGTTCCGCCGGTCAACTGGCTCCGTGCAGACGATAAGGGAAAGTTTAAGAAATACCCGAACCATTGGCACTTTACGGCGAAATCAGAAAAAGCAAAGGTATATCGCTTTGCCACGATTATCAATACGCATGCCTTGAAGTATCCGGCAAAAGACCCCGAAATCCTTTCCGACGGACGCATTAAGGCAGGAGGCTGGCTCATCAGCGTGAATGTCTCGGCAAGCGGAGCGCCTTCGTTCTTCATCCGCAGCACGAAAGACGATGTAAGCATTACGTATAAAGGAGAAGAAACCGTGGTGAACGAGAACGGGTATGTGACCACCATGCGTGACGTAGTGCCCGACTTGGAAATATAATTTTAGTTTTTGAGTTTTTTAGTTTTTTAGTTTGTAGAACTCAAAGACTCACAAACTTAAAAACTTAAAGACTCACAAACTTAAAAACTCAAGAACCCACAAACTTAAGAACTTAAAAAACTTATTTACAGCCATGAGATTAAAAATACGATTTTTACATACCTGCTTTACTCTTGCCGTAGCGGCGTTGCCCTTAGGGGCAATGGCGCAAGCGGTAGAGAAGCCCCGCATACAGACTTCGGCTTTACCCGAAGAAACTGCGGTATACAATCCTTCGGCGAAAAAGAATGTAGCACAGGCGAAAAAGAATGTGGCACAAACAAAAGAGAAGCCAGCCAAAGAGCAAGGCAAAGCCCGTGCTTCGGAAAAGCGCAAGAAAGACAAGAAAACCGTATCTGTTTCAGACAGACGTTATATGGCGCTGAAGACCAACATTGCTTACGATGCCATCGGTGTATTGAATTTGGACTACGAAGTGCAGGTGCATTCCCGCATGACGGTAGATATCCCAGTGATGTGGAGTTTGTGGGATGCGAAACCTGATAAGGCGTTACGTGTAGCCGCTATCCAGCCCGAATTGCGTTGGTGGATGGGACAGGAAACCGGCAAAGGCCATTTCTTCGGCTTGCATGCCCATGTGGGATGGTACAATTTGAAATGGGATGACCGCCGTTATCAGGACACCGGACGTCCGTTGGCAGGAGCCGGATTGAGCTACGGGTATAAGCTTCCCTTGTCCGAGCATTGGGGAGCAGAGTTTACCGTAGGCTTCGGATATGCCAATATGAAGTATGATACCTATTATAATATAGACAACGGAGCGCAGATAGACACCCGCATCCGCCATTATTGGGGACCGACAAAGGTAGGTGCATCATTAGTATACCGTTTTTAAACGAACTTAAAACGAACATTCCATGAAAAGAAACAGACATATACGAAAGTTTTGGTCAGGCTTGTTGGCATTGCCCTTCCTGATGGCTGCCTGCACCTTGCACGAGGAACCCGAACTGACCGCCGATGGCGAGCTGGGTGTAGACCCGACAGAAGTGAATGTGGAAGTAAACCTGACGCTCGACTTGAATTTGCCCGAGCAGGGAAATGAGGAGAATAGCAGTGCGCGGGTTTCTGCCAATACCGATTACCTGCACCGTTTCATTGTAGAGGCATACTTCAACCGCCAGCCTGTGGCAAGACAGGTGTTTGTAGAGAACATTACCGACCGCACGCATCTTTCTTTGCCGGTCAGCATGAAACTGCATGCCCGTTCCTACCAGTTGGTGGTATGGAAAGACTATGTAAGTGCCGAGACTCCCGAAGAAGATTTGCACTACAACACCCAAAGTCTGGTACCTGTAATCCCGAACCGTGCTTCTCATACGGGCAATACTGAATATAAAGATGTGTTTGTGGGCACTACATCCCTCGACCTTACCGCTTACGCTGACCAGTGGGGAGCGGTGGTCGAGCAGGATGTAACGCTCCAACGTCCCGTGGCACGTTACGAACTGATTGCAACCGATGTGGCAGACTTCCTGCAACGTGTAGCCGATGGTGAAGTCAATGGCGAAACCTTTACCGCGCGTATCAAGTATAGCGGTTATTTGCCGGTAGGCTATAACGCCCTTGATAATGTGCCTAAGCACTCGCTGATGTACATGCAATATAACACTTCGTTCGAATTGCCCGAGGAAGGTACTGACGAACTTCGTGTAGGGTTCGATTATGTATTTGTATCCAACGAGGGTTCCGCTTCCGTCCCGATGGAAATTGAAATCGTGAACGAAGAAAACGTAACCGTAGCCAATTCCGTACTCAATGTACCGCTTGAACGGGGCAAGAATACCGTATGGACGGGTGAGTTCCTGACCGGTGATGACCAAGGTGGACAAGGAGGAGATGAACCCGGAGAAGATGAAGGCGGAATCGGCATAGATCCGGATTACGATAACGAAACCGATCTTGGTGTTACAGTAGAATAAGAATAACCATAAACTATAATATTAACTTATAATATTAACTTAAATCCTTAACCACATGAAAAAGAATTTTTTGTATTCGTTGTTGGCAGTATTCGGGATGCTTTTCGCATCTTGTAGCCAAGAAGAGATTGTTTCTACCTCAGGTACGGGTAGTAATGACGGTATGGTAAGACTGAGCGTGAATGTTTCGGATGAAGCGCTTGTCACTCGTGCGAGCCAATCATTAGATGTAGAAGGCTATGTAATGCGTTGTATTTGCCAGGCGGTAAATGCGGAAGGCACATTGATTGAAGGTTTTAATGAAATCGTTGCTGTAACGGATGGCAAGGCAAGCTTTGAGTTTGAAGCTCCGGAAGGTGCAGCCAACTATCTGTTTTGGGCAGACTATGTAGAAGGAAGTGATATTGAAGCGAGTAAGTCCGCTCTCTATAATGCGACAAGTTTGCTTGAAGTGAAATACAATTTGAATAAGAATGTAAAGCTTTTTAACAATCCTGCTGCCGATGCTTTTTGTGCTGTGGCAAGTGCTGCAAATATTGGTGGTAGCATTACTTTGAAGCGTCCTTTTAGCCGCATTGCCATCAAGGCTTCAGATCTGGAGAAATTGGGATTGACCGGACTGGATATCATTACTCCGAGCATCAATGCTATGCAAGGATATAGCGTATTGAATCAAACCGCATCAGCTGCTGTAACTCTTCAGTTGAACATCAATGAAACATTGAATGTATCTACAGGCGATTTGGCTTTTTACTGCTATGTGTTCCCCGTGAACAGTACAGTAACAAAGAATACGAATATTAAATTTACAAGTGCTTCGGATGAGATAGGCAAGAGCATTTCAATAACAGCTGCTGAAATGCAAGAAAAGGCTTCTTCTTCCAACAATGCCGTTTATTTAACACCGGATGAAGATAATCCTGTTCAACCGGGAGATGAAACTATTAAAGTAGACATTATCATCGACAATGAATATACTGGTGAAGAAGGCGGAACAGAAGAACCCGGAACAGACCCGACACCTTCTACTGAGCTTGCAGTAGGCGACTATATCAATACCAATGGTGAAAAAGTAGCAACTGCTGAAGAAGCTATCGCTGTGGTATTCGCATTAGGAGGTCAAAATGATAACTCTACTTATGCAGAAGGTAAGACTGTAGAGGCATACGCCATGTCATTAAATAAGGCTACGAATCGTAACAGAGTAGATACTTATACAGATTTGGGTCTGGCAGTAACAGATGATGCTGCTAATGCATATGCTGGATTGGCTTTCAGTACTGCTATTGAAACGGCTCTAGGAACGGCAAGTGATGCTACAGCTTATCAGATGTTCAACTCATTCTTTAATAACAGTCTGGTAGAAGCTACAGCATCAGAAAACTTGAGCGAATGGTATATTCCTTCCCTTGCACAGCTGCAGGCAGCTTTGGCTACAACAAATGCAGACTTGATTGCTGCGCTGAAAGCTGCTTATACGGGTAATTACTATTGCGCATCTTCTACGGTAACCGCAGAAGGACTTCAGGGTATTATTTATAATATTACAGATGGAACATCCGGTAGTCCTGAAACCATTGGAACAGGTGCTTCCGCTGTGGTATTCCCTGTAGTCACCATCTTCGAATAATCAAGGAATTGTTCATGGTATCATCGGACTCATACTGTAAACAGAGTTGGAATAGTGTTATGGTTCGTTAGTTAGTGCGTTAGAGGTTGTGTCTCGATACTTACCGGCAGAGTTATGCCGAGGGGTAAATGAACGGTTAATAATGAATGGAAACGAATCGGCGTGACCGATACGGGACGTTTCGGGAACACATTCTCTTTGCATGAACTTTCGGGCTTGGCTCGTAAGCAGGATTCATGGTCCGAAGAACCTGTATCCGATAACTGATGCACCTATGTTCGTATGCCGATGAACATAGGTGCATCTTGCTATATGCGGGAGATACCAAAACGCAGAGCAAAGGAACAACTCAGCCCGGAAAACCGGCTGCTACAATCCGGTAAATGAACTGCCCGTTTTGTAAGATTATTAATTTTACGGCTTGAAGATTATTAATCTTACAGCGTGAAGATTATTAATCTTACCGGAAACGCAGTTATACGTATATTATTGTGTTGTCCACTTTACAGATATTTATGTATATCATGCACGGTATAGATTTGTGCATTCTGTGTAGCCGGTATTCAATGATGGCATCAACAAAAATGTACACTCTCATATCATTACGAACAGTAATTTCAACATTCTATAAACATCATGCAATGAAAAAAAACTTCTTGCCTTTCCGGTGCTATGTGCCGATGCTTGCCTTGGCGGTATGTTGGCTGGGATGCCCTGCCTGTTCCGATGAGGCAGTAGAGCCGGAACCTTCTGTGCCGCAGCCTGAAACGACCTATCCGGATGCGTATCAGGACAAAGTGCGCACCCAGCCTTATCCCAAGATATCGAACGAGCTGATAGTCAATCCAGTTCCTTTCCTTGTCCCTCAAGCCATGAAGACGGGCGAGCGACTCCAGTATGCCCTTTCGCGGACGGAAGATTTCGAAGATGCCGAAATCAGCGAGCCGCAGGACGGATGTATGTATAACCTCCACCGGGCGCTGGATACCGGCACATGGTACTGGCGTTTCCGGAGTACCGATGCCGAGGGTGCCAGTCCCGGCGCATGGAGTGAGACGTATGCGTTCGAGGTAAAGTCAGAGACGCCGGTATTTATTACTCCGCCTTTCGAGGACTTCCTGGAGAATGCCCCCCGTGTGCATCCCCGCCTGTATTGTTTCCTCAATCCGTATATCCATGAGGCAAGGCAGAACGTGACATCTCATCCCGAATACCGCCAATTGACGGCGCGCGCCTCGATAGCACTGGAGGCGGACTACGGCACCATGGACCTTTATGCCGATGCCGAGACCTTGCGCCAGCATGCCACGTGGCTGTATCACGCTTACTATCTGCTTCAGGACGAGCGGTATGCCGATAAGCTGGTAGAGCTACTGGATGCGATGCTTGCCCTGCCTCCTACGGATACACAACTCTTTACCGATAACTTTACGACCTCTGCCTTGACTTTGGCTCATGCCGCGGTTTACGATTTGCTCTACGGACGCCTGACCGCCACGCAGCGTTCGGGTGCGGAGGAGCTGATGATGCGTGCCC
Source organism: Phocaeicola intestinalis (assembly GCF_014837065.1). Taxonomy (GTDB): domain Bacteria; phylum Bacteroidota; class Bacteroidia; order Bacteroidales; family Bacteroidaceae; genus Phocaeicola; species Phocaeicola intestinalis. The sequence goes on along the minus strand of NZ_JACSPP010000031.1, from coordinate 15,149 downwards.
TGCGTCATTCGTATCAGGAGCAATGCGGTGTGGAAGAAAACCATATCTTCGACAATCATTTCTGGCAACAGAACATGCGTATCCTGACACAGGCGGCTTTCCTGCTGTATGACAAGGCGGAATATGCCGATGAGGCGCTTCCGATATTGAAGTATTATTACGAGCTTTGGACAGCACGTGCTCCGGCTTCGGGCTTCAACCGCGATGGCATCTGGCATAACGGGACGGGCTATTTCCCTGCCAATGTGAAGACACTTGCCTACATGCCTGCCTTGTTCTCTTACGTGGCGCGGTTCGACTTCCTGCAACATCCGTGGTACCGCAATGCAGGACGGGCTCTTGCCTACACCAATCCGCCCGATTCGAAGAGTACTGGTTTTGGAGACAACAGTGAGAATGGCGACCAGCCCAACCGGCTTACGGCTGCATTTGCCGATTATCTGGCACGCGAGACGGGCGATGCGTATGCCGGGTGGTATGCCGGTGAATGCCAGTCGCTGGTGCGGCAGGATTACGAATTGCGTTTGTACCGCATGTGTTCCAACCGGACTTACGAGTCTGCCTTGCCCGAAGATGCTGCCAAAATGGTGTGGTACAGCGATGCCGGAGAAGTGTCGATGCATAGCCATTTGGGAGATGCCGGGAATGACCTTGCCTTGTCGTTCCGTTCCAGTACCTTCGGTTCGGGAAGCCATACCACGGCAAGCCAGAATGCGTTTAATTTGTTATTTAAAGGACACGATGTGTACCGCAGTACAGGCTATTACCAGGCGTTTGCCGATGCACACAACCTGATGTCGTACCGGCATACCCGTGCCCATAATACGATTCTGGTGAACGGCATCGGCCAGCCTTATTCTACGGAGGGATACGGAAGCATTGTCCGTGCCTTGGGAGGGAATCACATCAGTTATGCGCTCGGTGATGCCTCTCATGCCTATTGCGGCATCAGCGAGGACCCGATGTGGGTGAACTATTTTGCCCAGGCAGGTATCACGCAGACACCCGATAACGGATTCGGTGAAACTCCTCTTACCCGATACCGCCGGCACGTCCTGATGTTGCATCCGCGTACGGTGCTTATTTATGATGAACTGGAGGCATCCGAGCCGGTTCGTTGGGACTGGTTGTTGCATAGTCCGGTCCGGTTCGACATAAACGAAGCAGAACAGGTGTTGAGCACTGCTGATGAAGCGGACGGTTTTTATGCCGTAACCCAATTGTTTGGCTCAAGCGAGATGGATATCACCCAGACCGACCAGTTTGCGGTGCCTCCTGCAACCGGCGGAGCGGAATACCCCAACCAGTGGCATCTGACGGCTTGTACGGACAACCAACCGGCAACACGCTACCTTGTCCTTATCCAAGTATGCGAAGCAGGCGAAAGTCCTTATATCATCCGCAGGGACGGAGATACGTTTACGTGGGGTGACTGGACGGTAGAAGCCTGCCTGAATGCTTCGGACAGTCCCCGGCTTGTGGTGCGTCATCATACAGAACCGGTAGTGTTCAGTTATGGCGAAGAGTCTCCTGTAATCGATGGTGTGCCTTATCTTCGGCAAGAAGCAAGTTCGTCATTGCTTTATGATGAAACCGATGGCGAATATCAGGTTATGGAAATGACTGACCGTGCTCCGATAGCCACCCGGAAGGGTTTTTAAACAAATTCGAAAGCGTTTTGCACAGGATTGAAATATTATTGTTGGTATTTGCAATTGTTTTTAACGGGAGAAAACGTAGAGTTCGTTTTCTCCCGTTATCTTTGCCGACAGATGAAAATAATAAAACTTAGTCATAAATTTAAAACAAATCGTATTATGAAAAAACCGAAAACTATGAAGGGCGTCTTGTTTGCCTTCTTCTTTTTCTTTGTCGGCATAGCGGTGGGATGGGCGCAAGGCTTTACCGTGACTGGTAAGGTAATCGACAATGAAGGTCTGGAAGTGATTGGAGGAAGCGTTACAATCAAGAATGCGAAAGGTGGCACCATTACCGACATGAGTGGTAACTATTCCATCCAAGTTAATGATGCATCAAAAGATGTATTGGTATTTTCTTACATCGGTATGAAAACGGTGGAAGTTCCAGTAAAAGGACAGAAACAAATCAATGTCACTTTGCAGCCCGACAATCAGTTGCTGGAAGAAGTAGTCGTAGTAGGGTATGCCACGATGAAACGCAAGGACCTGACCGGTTCGGTTGCTTCGGTGAAGAGTGAAGAGCTTACCAAGACACCTGTATCAGATATGGCACAGGCAATAGCCGGACGTATGGCGGGTGTGCAGGTAATACAGACCGATGGCCAGCCGGGTGCCGAGGCATCTATCCGTGTGCGTGGCGGTATCTCCATCACGCAGAGCAACGAGCCTCTTTACGTTATCGACGGATTTCCTACCGAAGACGGTATGTCGAGCCTTGACCCTGCCGACATTGAAAGCATCGATGTGTTGAAAGACGCTTCTGCCACCGCTATCTATGGTGCACGGGGTGCGAACGGTGTTGTATTGATTACGACTAAGAGTGGAAAGGACGATGGAGGGAAGGCTACCGTAACATTTGACGCATACGTGGGCGTGCGCAAACTTGCCAAGCAACTGGAACTGCTCAGTACCGAAGAGTTCGTACTTGCCGATTACGAACGTACGATAGGGTGGGCTACCGACCCTGCTGTGCAGATGCCTGCCTGGCAGAACCTTTATGGAAGTTTTCTGGAAATACACGAAAATTATGCCAACCGTGGACTGGACTGGCAAGACCTGACCATGGGCAGCACTACCGTTACGCAGAACTACCGTGTGGGTGTGAATGGTGGAAGCGACCGCATCAAGTATGGTATGGCATACAGCTACAATAAAGACGAAGGCGCGATGGTGTATAGCGGAAGCGAACGGCACAACTTGTCCTTGAATGTAGACGGAAAGGTAAATGATAAGTTGCGTGTGAACGCCCGTTTCCAGTTCGACCAGCGTAACATCTGGGGTGCAGGTGTTGCCGGAAACGGTACGACCGAGAACGGAAGCTCGACCGATGCGCGTTTCAACAAGATGGCTCAAATCCTGCAATACCGCCCGACTATCGGTATTCAGGGAAGCGATGAGGAATTGCTGGCAGGGCGAGACCCGTTGCTGGTAGACGAGCAAGGCAATGTGGTGCAGAATCCGCTGGTCAATGCTGCCGAAGAAAAAGACGACCGCGAGATACGTACCTTGCAGGCAAACGGAGGCTTTACCTATACCTTCTTCAAAGGATTCACGTTCCGTAATACCACCGGTATGCGTTACCGTACGCAACGCCGGGAACTCTTCTATGGCGATGAGTCGATTATGGGATTGCGTAACGGCATTTACGGAAGCATCCGCAATACGGAGGACGGAAGTTTCTCTACCTCGAACGTGTTTACTTTCGACAAGCGGTTCCAGAAGAAACACCACCTCATGGTGCAGGCAGGTCAGGAATACGTGCATCGCTGGGAACGTTATGTATTGACCGAAGTAGGTAACTTGCCCACCGATGAGTTCCAGTTGAACGATATGGGCTTGGGTACACCGACCAACTCGGATAGTTTCCTGAACGATGACGATAACCTTGTCTCTTTCTTTGCCCGTGTCAATTATGACTTCAAGGACAAGTATCTGTTCAGTGCGACGATGCGTGCCGACGGTTCTTCCAAGTTCAGCAAGGATAACAAGTGGGGCTATTTCCCAGCCGTGTCGGCTGCATGGCGTTTGGGAGAGGAAGAGTTCATCAAGAAACTGAACATCTTTTCCGACCTGAAGTTCCGCATCGGTTACGGTCTTGCCGGAAACAACCGTATCGGAAGCTACAATAGTCTGGCGTTGCTTTCTTCGCTCAATACGGCGATGGGAGGACAACTGGTGCCGGGTTATGCTTCTACGCAGATTCCGAACGAAGACCTGAAATGGGAGGCAAACAAGACTTTCAACCTAGGACTCGACTTTGGCTTTTTGGACCAGCGTATCACGATTTCGCCCGAGTTCTACATCAACCGGAGCAGCGACCTGTTGCTAAGTGCTCAATTGCCTTATTCTTCGGGTTATACCACGATGATGGTGAATGCCGGCGAAACGAAGAACGTAGGTGTGGACCTGACCATCAATACGGTCAACATCGCGAAGAAAGACTTCAACTGGACCACTACGCTGACCTTCTCACACTATAAGAACAAAGTATTGGAACTGACCGGCGAACAGGTGCAGCTGTATGAAGCCCAGTTCGGGTACAACCAAAGTACGCATCGCATTGCCGTGGGCGAGCCGTTGGGACAATTCTACGGCTACGTGACCGAAGGTCTGTATCAGGTAAATGATTTCATTTATGATGCCGCTACACAGACGTATACGCTGAAGGACGGCGTGGCTTCTTCCGCCAATCAGATAGGTGTGCAGCCCGGACACTGGAAGTTTAAGGATTTGGATAAGAACGGAATCATTGACGAGAACGACAAGACCGTTATCGGCAATGCCACTCCGACTTTCTACGGCGGTTTGAACAATAACTTTACCTACAAAGGTTTCGACCTGAGTATCTTCCTTACGTATAGCTATGGCAACGATGTGCTGAATGCTACTAAGTTGATAAACAGTAAGGTGGGGCGGCAAAACAACAATGCATTGGACGTCATGAACAGTTCCAACCGTTGGATGACCGTCAATGCACAAGGCGAGGTGGTGACTGACCCCGATGAGCTTACGGCGATGAATGCAGGGAAGACGGTGGCTTCGTTCCGCGACAACGAAGAGGGGGACAAGTACATTCACTCATGGGGCGTAGAGGATGCTTCGTTCCTGAAGCTGACCAACATTACATTAGGATATAGTTTCCCCAAGAAGCTGATTACGAAACTCGGACTGAGCAAGCTGCGTCTGTATGCTACGGGATATAACTTGGCGACATGGACACCGTATAGCGGATTCGATCCCGAAGTGTCGAACATGCGCAGCCCGTTGACTCCGGGTGTGGATTTCGGCGCTTATCCGCGCAGCCGTTCGTTTATCTTCGGTGTGAACGTGGCATTCTGATTTAAGTAACAACAAATATGTGTCAGTTTAGAAACACAGATTAACGCGGATTTCCGCAGAGTATAATTTTAATAATCATTTCAATTTGTGTTAATCTGCGGAAATCTGCGTTTCTTCTTTGTACACTTTAATTTCAAATCTTGACGTAAAATGAAAAAGCATATATTCTATATGGCAATGGCGGCTCTTTCGCTGGCCGTCTTTCCCTCTTGCGAGGACACACTGACAGAGACTCCCGATTCCAGCTACGACAAGGATTCGTTCTTCGAGTCGGAAGCCAACGCCGATATGGCGGTGATGGGCATTTACAGTTCCATATCCGACTATCGCCACTATGGATGGTACGAGATGGCGGGGCAGGCATCCGATGATATGTATTACACCTCCCGTACCCATTCCGACAATACGATACACGATATGGTGCACTATCGGGTCACTTCCACTAATGAATGGGTAGAATGGCTTTGGCAATTGAAATACCAGGGCATCGACCGTGCCAATATGGCGATAGACGGTATTGTGAATATGCCCGGGTATGCCGAGAGCGAGAACCTGCAGGAGCTGGATGCCGAAGCCCGTTTCTTGCGTGCTTTCCTGGCTTTCGACCTGATAAAGTATTGGGGCGATGTGCCGTTCAAGACTACTTATACGTCCAATTATGAGGACGCTTTCGGCGCACGGGTAAGCCGCGAAGAGATTTACGACCAGATTATCGAAGACTTGAACTTTGCCAAGGAACACCTGCCATGGGCAGATGCAAGCTCCAGCCCCGAACGGGCAACACAGGGAGCGGCGCGAGCCATGCTGATGCGTGTCTACCTGCAACGTGCCGGCTATAGCCTGCAAATGGACGGGCAGATGACCCGGCCGGACGATACCAAGCGTGCCGAATACTTCAATGCCGTGATTAGCGAATGGGAAGCCATTCAGGCTAACGGGTATCATGATTTTTATAGCGGAGGTTATGAACAATTGTTCCGTAATTTTTCGCAAGATGTGCTGAACTCGCAGGAAAGTATCTTCGAAATAGCTTTCTTCCACCAGCAGGGAGCACGCAACGGTGGAGCGTGGGGCATCTACAATGGTCCTTCGGTAGCTGAAGTGCAGGGAGTGCCTACTTCGGAGATGGCGAACTACATGGGACGTGCCAACGGGTTCTTTATTGTGGTGCCCGAATGGCGTGACTTCTTCGAGGAAACCGATGTGCGCCGCGATGTAAGCATCTGTACCTATCGTTTCATTTGGAATACGGACAGCATGAAACACGTGAAGCAGGAACGTAATGCCGGTTCGTGGTATCCGGGCAAATGGCGTCGCGAATGGATGCCTACCGAAACATGGAACAAGAACATGAATTACGGTGATGTGAATTATTGCGTGTTGCGCTATGCCGATGTGGTGCTGATGGCGGCGGAAGCTTACAATGAAACAGGGAATACCACCGAGGCGTGGAACTTGCTGAACCGCGTGCGTGCCCGTGCAGGGGCTACGGAATATACCGATGCCAATTATGAAGAACTGATGGCAACCCGTAAGGCGACACACGACCTGACCTTCATCGATGATGGTTCGGCACAGGGACGTTTCCGTACGGCACTCTATTGGGAACGTGGCTTCGAGCTGGCTTTCGAAGGAGAGCGCAAGTTCGATCTCATCCGCTGGGGTGTGTTGGGAGATGCACTCCGCCTGTTCGGTTCGCAAAGCTCGGTCAACCGGGGTACGAATGCCGCTTATCCGGCATACCAGAACTTCGTGGACGGCAAGAACGAATTGCTCCCCATCCCGTTGGTAGAAATACAAAGCAACCCGAATTACGAAGGAAAGAATAATCCGGGATACTGATATAAATGAAGAATGAGGAATTAAGAATGAAGAATGCCATACGGTCAACGTGATTCTTCATTCTTCATTCTTAATTCTTATTTTAGTAGGTTTCATATAAGTTTTACTGTTCGGCGGAAGCCTTGTCTTTTTTTGATGAGGCTTCTGTTGGTTTATTACAACAACAATGTTTGAAACGCAGATTCACGCGGATTCTTTTGATTTACTATTTTTCGATTTACGAAGTACGATTTAAAGCTTAAATAGTAGATAGTAAATTGTCAAATCGTAAATTAAAAGAATCTGCGATAATCCGCGTTTCTTTAGAATTGCTATACCTAACCACATACATAAAAGAAATGAATACAATCAAAACCATGAAGACTTTTTGCCTGATTTGCCTTTGTCTATGGGCAAACCTGATGCGGGCACAAGTGCTCGACCGGAGTGCTTTCGAGTTGCTGAACCTGGACTATCCCGGTCTGGAGAAAGTAAAGACGGCTTGCGATGCGGGCGATACGCTCCGTGCCGCCGAAGAATTGTTGGCGTATTACCGCTCGCGGACGGGTGTGTCTACGCCCGACCTGGACTTGGAACATCTTTCGCTCAGCGAGCGCGAACGTGGCTGGGCGGACGATGCGCTGGAACATACTTTCTACGTGCACGACGGATACCAGCCTCCGTTCAATTACGGGAAAGACATCGACTGGCGCTATTGGCCTGTGCAGGACAATGAATTGCGCTGGCAATTGCACCGCCACAAATGGTTTACACCCATGGGAAAGGCTTACCGCCTGACGGGAGATGAGAAGTATGCCCGCGAGTGGGCGCTTCAGTATGCCGACTGGATAAAGAAGAATCCTTTGGTGGAGATACCAAAGGCACTTTATGAGTTGCAGGACGATGCCGAGGGCGAGGCGGAGAATGTGCGTTTCGCCTGGCGTCCGCTGGAGGCGAGCCACCGCTTGCAGGACCAGATTAACCAGTTCCTGCTCTTCCTGCCTTCGCCTTCGTTTACGCCGGCTTTCCTCACCCAGTTCCTAAGCAATTACCACCGCCATGCCCTGCACGTGATGCGCAACTATTCGGCAGAGGGCAACCACCTGCTTTTCGAGGCGCAACGGGTGCTCTATGCAGGGGCTTTCTTTCCCGAATTTAAGGAAGCTGCAGGATGGCGCAAGAGTGGCATCGATATCCTGAACCGTGAAATCAAGAAGCAGGTTTATCCTGACGGAGGGCAATACGAACTGGACTTGCATTACCACCCGGCGTGCATCGACATCTTCTGCAAGGCATTGCGTATGGCGGACGTGAACGGTTTCCGGTCGGAGTTCCCGCAGAGCTACACGGACACCATTGAGTCGATGATTGTGTTCTACATGAACCTCTGCTTCCCCGATTATACGAATCCTTGCTTCAGCGATGCCAAGCGGGGCAGCCGGAAAGGGGATATTGCCCGATACAAGGCTTGGGCGAAACTCTTCCCCGACAATGCCCAAATCCGGTATTTTGCCACCGAAGGAAAGGAAGGGCTTCCGCCTGCCAACCTCTCGAAAGGCTTCCTCGATTCGGGCTTCTTCGCCTTCCGGAACGGGTGGGGGAAGGATGCCACAGTGATGGTCATCAAAGCCGGACCGGCGGGAGAATGGCATAGCCAGCCCGATAACGGCACGTTCGAGCTTTGGGTGCAAGGCAAGAACTTGTTCCCCGACTCAGGTTCGTATGTGTACGAAGGCAATGAGGAAGTGACCCGCCTGCGCAACTGGTTCCGCCGCACCGCTTCGCACAATACCCTGACGCTGGACGGGAAGAACCTGGAAGACCGCGTATCGCACACGAAAAGCTGGCAACCCGAAGGCGAGGTGCAATCCTTGGTCACCGAGCACGAGAGTTATAAGGGATTGACTCACCGGCGCACGTTCTTCTTCATCGAAGGTTCGTACTTCGTGATAGTAGATGAGGCACTGGGCGATGCTACGGGCACCGTCAACCTGAACTGGCACCTGTGTGACGGAAAGGTGAATATCGACCCCGAACACCTGGCGCTTTCGTCTGCTTTCGAGGGCGATGTGCAGGTCAAGCTCCAGTGCTTCGCACCCCGCCATACCGTGCTGAAGGAGGAAGAAGGCTGGTATTCCATCGCTTACCGCCAGCGCACCGAGCGTACCTCCGTATCGCTGAACACCCCGAAGGCATCGGAACCCTTGCGCTATATCACCGTCATCTGTCCCTACCGCTTGCCCGAAGGGGAACCGAAGATAAAGGCACGCTTCGCAGGGGAGTCTCGCATTGAGGTTTCGGTAGACGGGCAGAAGCGCACGCTTGCTTATTGATAGCTCTAGTTGCTTATGCGTTACAATTGTTACAATTACAGTTAATTTGAATTGACTTCCCAATGGAAGAAACAGAGGTTATAAAATTATATAGTATATATATTATAATATAATATATATACTATATAATTTTTAATGTATCACTTGTTCCGTCCGTTGCGCTTACATGAAAAACAATTTCGATTAACTGTAATTGTAACAATTGTAACGCTTGATGCGTAGCTATATGCGCAGCCCCACGCATATACTTTCGCGGGCTTGCGCATCTATATGCGTGTGTGTCTGCAAATAAAAAGTAAAGAAAGTGTACGGTTATTCATATTTTTTCTTACTTTTGGGAAAAATAGAAACACAAAATGAAATTACAGCCTATTCGGAATCTAATCGCAGGGATCGTATGCCTCGTTTGGTTTTGCACCGGGATGCAGGGGCAGGTTTCGTTTGCCCATATCGGACTGGAAGACGGTTTGTCGCAAAGCACCGTGCTTAGTATTACCCAAGACGTACAAGGCAATATGTGGTTTGCCACGTTTAATGGAGTAAACCGTTTCGACGGATACGATTTTACCGTTTATCGTCACGAGACCGGGAATGCCGGAAGCATTGGCGATAACATGGTGTATGCCGTCAAAGCAGACGGTAAAGGAGGCGTATGGGTAGGTACGAATAACTGGCTTTCGTATTACGATGCGGACAGGGATGCTTTCCGCAATTACCGTTGCCCTCAGAAAGAAGAAGATGTCCGGGTGATGCAAATCGCCGATGTGGACGATAGCCGTTTGTTGGTCAATACGTCCGCCGGATTGTATGTGTTTCATGTAGCGGATACATCTTTTGTGCAGTCCGGATTGCCCGCTGATTTGTTCCGGTTGAAAGCTACGGCGATATACCGTAGCAAAGATTCTTTGTACATAGGAGCCAAAGACGGATTGTGGATGTATTCATTCGCATCGCGGACATTGGAGCATCTTCATGCTTTGCCTTTGGGAAGAAAGGAAATCTTGACTTTATTGCAACACGGCAATCACCTTTGGATAGGAACCGAAGGCGACGGGCTTTACCGCATGGATAGGACTACACGTGAATTGCGTCATTATACGGCAGGAGGACCGGACGGATTAAGTTCTAACTTCGTGCGTTCGTTGGCTCTTGACGCCCGGAACCGGTTATGGGTGGGGACATTTACTTCGCTGGATATTTACGATGAGGCAACCGGAAGGTTTCAGGTATATACCAGCAACCGCCGCCAGAACCGGAGCCTTTCGCAAAGCTCTATCCGAAGCATCTTTATGGACTCGCAGGGAGGCATGTGGTTGGGTACTTACTTTGGCGGATTGAATTACTATCATCCGCTTCGCGAGCGTTTCCGCCATATCCGTTTCTCGCCCGAAGGAAATTCGTTGAATGATAATGTCATCGGTTGCATCACCGAAGACCGTGCGGGCAATCTGTGGATAGGGACGAATAACGGGGGTGTGAATTATTACGATATCCGTTCCGGGGAATATACTTATTATACCAAGGAACAAGGGCTTGGCTCGAACGATGTGAAGGCCATCTATGTAGACGAACAGGCCGGTAAAGTGTATATCGGCACCCATACGGGAGGGTTGAACATTCTCGACCGCCGTACGGGCAGGATTGAAAGCCTGATGCCGGAAACTACTAGGCTAACCAATATGAATGTATTCGCCATCCAGCCGTGTGCCGACGGCCGTCATTTATGGATTGGCACGTTAGAAGGACTGGTGCATTTCGATAAGGCGACGAAAACGTTTTCGGACATCAAGGGGAATGTTTCATTGGGTGTGAAACGTATCCGTACTTTACTGCTTGACCGGGAGAACCGTTTGTGGGTAGGCGGCGAAGACGGATTGGCGGTATGTTCCGGTAAAGGAGATTCGCTCTCTTCGGTCAGAATGGTGAGCGGCGAATCTGCTTTTGAATCGGCTACGGTTTACGGTGTATTCGAGGCTTCGGACGGTGATATATGGATTGCGACCCGTAACGGTTTGTATGGCTTTTCAGCTGGAAGAGATAGTGTCGTGCATTATTCGGTGGCAGACGGTATGCCCGATGCCATCGTATATGGTGTGTTGGAGGATGAGAAACACCGGTTATGGATTAGTACGGATAACGGGCTTTCCTGTTTCGATCCGGAAAGCCGGAAGTTCAGGAACTTTACGGATGTGGATGGCCTGCAGAGCAATCAGTTTACTCCCTATGCCTGTTGTCTGGCTTCATCGGGCGAGATGTATTTCGGAGGCATCAACGGCATTACGGCTTTCCACCCCGAACGTCTTCAGGACAATCCATACGCTCCGCGAGCGGTCATATCCGAGCTGAGATTGTTCGGCGATCCGGTTCATCCCAATGACCAGACCGGCATCTTGCAGAAGCATATCAGCCTGACGGACCGGATAACCTTAAATCATAAGCAGTCTTCTTTCGCATTGAGCTTTGTCGTGTCGAATTACATAGCCGATAAGCACAATACGTTTGCCTATAAATTGGACGGATATGACAAGCGCTGGTTTGTTGTAGACGATAACCAGCGGTGGGCGACGTATGCTAATTTGCCTCACGGTACGTATAATTTCCTGGTAAAGGTAGCCAATAACGACGGCAAGTGGTGTGACGAGGTGACCAGCCTGGAGATAAAGGTACTTCCGGCATGGTATCAGACATGGTGGGCGATTGCGTTGTTCGCATTGATGATAATAGGTGTCATAACTCTAGTCATCCGTTTTTACTGGGAACGGGCAGATAAGGTGCGCCAGAAAGAATTGCAGGAGGTGAAAACACGCTTTTTCATCAATATTTCTCACGAATTACGTACACCGCTTACGCTGATAGTGGCTCCCTTGCAGGACTTGCTGGACAAGGTGACAGATAAATGGGTACGTAGCCAGCTGGAATACATGAAACGCAATACCGACCGGTTGTTGCATTTGGTCAACCAGTTGATGGATTATCGGAGAGCAGAGAAAGGGGTATTCGAATTGCGTGTCAAATGCATCAATGTCGGTCAGATTGTGGAAAAGAATTTCCGTTACTATGAACCGCTGGCACGTAAGAAGCACATTGATTATAACTTGCGTTCGGAACTGGGTGGTCGGCAGGTATGGTGTGATGCCAGTTATATCGAACTGATATTGAACAATCTTCTGTCTAATGCTTTCAAATATACGAACGACGGACAAAGTATTTTCGTCAACTTGAAGGCGGCAGGTGATGACTTGCTTTTGCAGGTACAGGATACGGGGGTAGGGATTCCCGTCAATAAGCAGGCAAAGATATTCGAACGTTTCTATCAGGTGGAAAGCGAGCACATCGGAAGCGGCATCGGGCTTTCGCTGGTGCAGAAACTGGTAGAGTTGCATCACGGGCGGATAGAAGTGGACAGTGCGGTGGGCAAGGGTAGTTGTTTTTCCGTTTACTTGCCTTTATCGCGGGAAGCCTATGCCGAAGAGGAATTGTCCGGAGGAACACAACAGGAGGAGCCGGTCTATTCTACCAATGCGCGGGATATGTATATCGTAGATACGGAAGAGGCACTGGAACCGGCGGAATCAGATGTGGATACAGAACGGAAAGAAACCGTGCTGGTGGTGGAAGACAACGATGAAATCCGGCACTATATGAGTCGCGGATTGGAACGCTTCTTTATCGTTAAGGAAGTGGAAAACGGAGAAGAGGCGGTAGAGCTGCTGAAAACCGAAGAAATCAGTCTGATCCTAACGGATGTGATGATGCCCGTTATGGACGGTATACAGTTGTGCAAATATGTAAAACAGAACCTGAAGACTTGTCACATTCCCGTCATTATCCTTTCTGCCAAGGCAGAGGTAAAAGATCAGTTGGACGGCCTGCAAGTAGGGGCAGACGATTACATAGCCAAGCCTTTTTCTCTCTCGGTGGTAGTAATGAAAATCAAAAACATTCTTCGTACCCATTATCGTGCCATCGAGCATTATTCAAAATCATTGGAGATAGAACCTGAAAAGATTGCCTTGAACCGGCTGGATGAGGAATTCCTGTCGAAGGCGGTCTCGGTGGTGGAGAAGAATCTGGAGAAGCCTGATTTTTCTGCCGATGACTTTGCACTGGAAATGGGCATGAGCCGTTCTTCGCTCCATCTGAAGATGAAAGGCATAACGGGAGAGTCTACAACGGAATTTATCCGGAAAATACGTTTCAACCAAGCATGCAAATTATTGAAAGAAGGACGGTACAACGTGGCGGAGATAAGCACGATGGTAGGTTTCAGCACCCCTTCGTATTTCTCTACCAGTTTTAAGAAATACATAGGTTGTATGCCTTCTGAATATGCCAAGGGTGGGGCTGTTCAACAAAAATGAAAGTTTTTTCTACAGGAATGAAATTGTTTTGACGGGATTGAAACTCCTTTCCACATAAGAGAAACCGAAGTTGGCTGCATCGTTTTACTTTTGCGGTGATAAGAATTTAATAGTAACAGCTGACTTTATTGTAATAGTATGAAGACAATTTCTATTCCTGTGTTGGGTATGGCTCTGGTTATCGGAGTATGTGCCTGTAGTGAAAAACCTTCGGTGCAATCGGATGAATGGGTGACTCATGCCCTGGATGTAGCATCCTGCCAGTTGAAACAGACGGCTTCTGATTTGGGTGATTCCACTCTTATGCCCCGTTCGCTTTGGACGGGTTATTCGATGGATTTTCTGGTCCGTCAATTGCAACGCGATCCGGCTACGTTTCAAGATTCCTTGTTGGCGCCTCCGCCAGCCGATAAGTTGGGGAAACTTCGTTTATGTTCGATAAGAGACTGGACAAGCGGATTCTTCCCCGGAAGCTTGTGGTACACGTATGAGTTGACCGGTGATGAAGAACTGAAGAAGTATGCCATTCAGTACACGAACATGCTGTATCCGATATCGGATGCAAAAGATACCCACGATGTCGGTTTTATGATTAATTGCAGTTACGGGAATGCGTTGCGGCTGGCTCCGAACGATACCATCAAGAATGTATTGGTAAAGACCGCCGATAACCTGTGTGCCCGTTTCGACCCCCAGATAGGTTGTATCCGTTCGTGGGATTTCGGATATTGGAATTTCCCGGTCATCATTGATAATATGATGAACTTGGATTTGCTGTTCAGTGCGAGCCGGTTGACCGGCAACCCTAAATATAAAGAGGTAGCAGTCCAACATGCGCTTACCACGATGAAGCATCATTTCCGTCCCGACTATACATCGTATCACTTGGTAAGCTATAACGACGACGGTACCGTGCAATACCGGATGACTCATCAGGGCAAGAACGACGAATCGGCATGGGCACGTGGACAAGGTTGGGCGGTATACGGATATACGTCCTGTTATCGGGAAACCAAAGATACCGTGTTCTTGAATCAGGCGGTCAAGGTAGCAGATATGATTATGAAACGGGTGAACACCAGTGATTTGATTCCGTATTGGGATTTTGATGCACCTGTAGAGAAAGATACGCCGCGTGATGCTTCGGCAGGTGCGGTCATCGCTTCGGCATTTTTAGAACTGAGTACGATGGTGCCCGATGGAGAAAGGTATTTCGATTATGCGCAGAAACAATTGGAAAGCTTGTCGGGCAAAGACTATCTGGCGCAAAAAGGCACTAACAAAGGTTTCGTCCTGATGCATTCTACCGGTTCTTTGCCGCACGGCTCGGAAATTGATACGCCTCTTAACTATGCCGATTATTATTACCTGGAAGCGATGAAGCGTTATCTGGACATCAAGGAAGGAAACGGTTTGGCTGCATCGGAAGCATTAGCCGAAAAGAAATGAACATATAGTTGTGAATTATCCTTAATAAAAGAAATACGATGAGAGTAATTATTGAATCAGATTATCGGTCTCTTTCCGAATGGGCAGCTAATTATGTAGCCCAAAGAATCAATCAGTTCCAGCCATCTTCCGAACGTCCTTTTGTA
>NZ_JACSPP010000030.1 GCF_014837065.1 Phocaeicola intestinalis | reverse complement strand
AACAGGGAGGAAGATATGAAACATATTTGCGACATTTATAGATTAAAAGCTGCAAGTTGAACTTGCGAAACTTGAATTGATAATTTAATACCATTGAAAAATGAGAAAACAATTGATTTTTTCCGCAATGCTTGGCTTGTGTGCCTTGGGAGGTACAGCGGTATATGCTGCACCCTCTATGGCTGCTGTGACACAATCACAGACTATTAAGGTGAAAGGTCAGGTTGTTGACGAACAAGGCATGCCCTTGTTGGGAGCTACGATTATGATTAAAGATGGAAAAGGAGGGACAACTGCCGATTTGGACGGCAATTTTGAATTGGACGTTCCGGGTAATGCTGTTCTTGTAGTTAGTTTTGTGGGGTATAAAAGCCGAGAGGTTGCTGTCCGTAACCGGGCAATCCTTGATCCAATCCAATTGGATCCGGACGATCAGATGCTGGAGCAGGTTGTCGTTGTAGGTTACGGTACGCAGAAGAAAGCCGACTTGACCGGCTCTGTAGCCGTAGTGAATGCAGAGGAATTGAAGCGTACATCTAATTCCAACATTTCTACCATGCTGGAAGGTAAGGTTGCCGGTGTGCAGATTACTTCCGACGGTCAGCCGGGTGCCGACCCTACCGTACGTATTCGTGGTATCGGTTCTTTTGGTAGTACGGCTCCGCTGTATGTCATTGATGGTGTGCCTATGGGAACGTCTATCCGTGACTTCTCTGCCAATGATATTGAGACAATCCAAGTGTTGAAAGATGCATCTGCTGCCGCTATCTACGGTTCGCGTGCAGCCAACGGTGTGATTATCATTACCACGAAGCGCGGACAGAAAGACCAGCCCTTGAAGGTGGATTACAATGGCTATTTCGGTGTGGACTATATTCCTTCGGGAGTTTACGACGTGATGAATGCCGACCAGTACAGCCAGTATTTGGGGCAGGCGGCTTCCAATTCCAATACGCCGTTGCCGGGTGGATACCTTGTCGATAATGCGACAGGTACTTATCATTTTATGGATGATACAGATACAGATTGGTTTGACGAAGTGTTCAAGACGGGTATCCGCCAAAATCACAATGTGAACCTGTCGGGTGGTGGTGCCAATAATACCTATAACGTAGCGTTGGATTACTATAGCCAGAAAGGAACACTGGAAGGAGCCGGACCGAACTTCGAACGTTTCACCGCGCGTGTCAACAACACCATGGATACCAAGTTCATCAAATTCCAGACCAGTATAGTATATTCACATTCCGACCAGGATAACATGGCATTGTCTAATGCGAACGAGTATGTGCAAGGATTGTATGGTGACGTGAGCAACGTGTTACGTTCCACTTTGCTGATGCAGCCTACCATCATGGCTTACGACCCGTCTACTTGGGTGCTCGATGGTCAGGTAGGAGCTGCCAACGGCTATAATTACGATGCTTACGGCTATGGTGTTTATTACGATAATATCCATGGTGATATTTCGGCTTCTAACCCGTTGCTGGTCAACAACCTGTTGCAGCGCAATACGCGTGTAGACCGTTTCGTGGGTACAGGATCTGCCGATGTGGATTTGCTCAAGATGCTGGGCATCGAAAACAAGAATCACAAGCTGAATTACCGCATCAACCTGTCTTACAGCAAGACGCATTGCTCAGACTTCACGTGGATTCCTGCATGGATACAGAGTAACCGTGTGTATTTGGCAAAGAGCAACGAGCGCTTGGAAAAAGCTTCGCGTGACTATTCTACTGCATTGATTGAAAATATCTTGACCTACGATGGTACCTTTGGCAAACACCATCTGAATATCGTTGTCGGTCAGACGTATGAAGAAGAACATACCAATACATTGAACGGTTGGGGACTTAACTACACCGAACCTTATTTCCTCCAGCTGCAGAACGGTGCGAACACCTATTCTTCCAGTTACGACTACAAGCACGCCATCTTCTCTTACATTGGCCGTGTCAACTACAACTTCGATGACCGTTACTTGTTCTCGGCTACGGTTCGTCGGGATGCCAGCTCGCGCTTGTCAAAGGGCATTCGTTGGGGTACCTTCCCTTCTGTTTCTATTGGTTGGCGCTTCGATAAGGAAAGTTTCTTCCCCTTTAACCCGAACGTTGTGAACTTATTTAAGATTCGCGCCAGCTACGGTGAATTGGGTAACGAGAACATCGGTGAATATATGTATCAGGCGGTGATGTCACGTAACAATATGACATATAGCTTCAATAACTCTGCCGTGACCGGTTCTGCCGTTTCTACCTTCGTGGACAACAACCTGTCTTGGGAAAAGAAGAAAACTTACAACGTAGGTATCGACCTCGCTTTCTTCAACAATCGCTTAGAGTTCACCGCCGAATGGTATAAAAATACCAACCAAGACTTGCTGTATAGTGTTCCTGTACCCGAACAGGCAGGTGTATCGAATACGACCGTTACGATGAATGCTGCCTCGATGGACAACTCCGGTTTTGAGTTCGCTGCTACCTACCGCAACCGCGACCATGCGTTCAAATATGAAATATCGGCCAACCTTAGTACGCTGAAAAATAAAGTCACTTCGTTAGGTTTTACGGATGAAGCCTATATTAGTGGAGCTTATATTACGGAGGTCGGTGAAGAAATCGGTAAGTTCTATGGTTGGAAATACGAAGGCATTGCCCGTACACAAGCAGACCTTGACAACCATGCTACCCAGCAAGGTGCCCAAGTGGGCGATTGCCTGTATGAGGATGTCAGCGGTCCCGATGGCACTCCCGACGGTGTAATCAATGAATACGACCAAGTGGTATTGGGCAGCGGTCTGCCTAAAATCAACTTCGGCTTGAATTTCCGTTTCGAATACAAGAACTTTGACCTGAGCATTGCTACCTTTGGTGCCTTGAACTACCACGTGGCTGATGACATTTACAACTCGCTTAACTCTTGCTATGGCTATGGCAACAAGGATGTAGCGATACTGGATGCCAACCGTTGGAGTGAAGACGGTTCTACTTATATTTCGAATGTACCGCGTACCTACATAACAAACAGTGCGACTTACGCATGGAACGACTTGTTCAGCGAACGTAAGATTCAGAATGCCGCTTATTGGAAGATTGCCAATATCGAGTTGGGTTATAACTTCCCCGACAAGTGGTTCGGCAAATATGTATCAGATGTCCGCCTCTATGTGTCGGCACAAAACGTCCACACGTTTACCGGTTACAAAGGATACAATGTAGACTATGCTGGAGGTACCTTTACTCCGGGTTATAACTTCTGTTCGTTCCCGACGGCACGTACCTTTATGTGTGGCCTTCATTTCTCATTCTAATTCTAACTGCTAAAAACATTATTGTATGAAACTATTAAAATATTCACTTGCTTTCCTGTTTGGAGTCGGAACACTGACTTCGTGCATGGATAATTTGGATGTGGTGAATCCCAACCAACAAACTACTGCTACTTTCGGCAATACAGTCGATGACTTGGAGGAGTGTGTGATTGCTGCCTATAACCACATGCGTATGGAAGGGTCGTATGCCCGTGTAGGCTATACCATCGACGCGTGCCGTGGCGATGAAGTGTGGAACTCTTCGCAAGTATGGTACATGGAATTTGACGACTTTACCGTACTGGTTACAGGTGATATTGCCTGGTGGCCCTGGCGTGAGTGGTACTACACCATCAACGTATGCAACTTTATCCTTTCCCGCGTAGGCGAAGATAACAGCCAGCTTTCGGAAAACCTGAGACGCATCAAAGGGCAAGCGCTCTTTATCCGCGGATTGTCTTACTATAACTTGGCAGGCTATTACCAAAACCCGCCTCTGATTACAAGTTATGATACCTACTCTTCACTGGACGGACTTTACGGTACCAATAGCACCTACGATGAAGTGCTCGACCAAGTGGAAGTCGATTTCCAACAGGCTATGGAATTATTGCCTTCGCGTGATACAGGCGGTGAATGGGCTGGTGGTCGTGCCACTTGTGGTTCAGCGGCTGGTTTTTATGCCCGTACGCTGATGGTGCGTCACAAGTTTAGCGAAGCGCTTACGGTGTTGGAAGACATTATCAGCGGTCGCTATGGTACGTATCGGTTGATGGATAACTATGGCGATAACTTCCGCGAAGGCTCTGCATACGAAAACAACGAAGAAAGCTTGTTCGAAATCCAATTCTTGGATTATGCCTCGCAGGGCACCGATGACGAATGGACACCGGTAAATACCAGTCCCAATGCTACGCAAGGTTCGGCTATCGAAAGTAACTTTGCTCCGGGTGATTTCGGTGGATGGGCCGACCTTTCGGCTACCAACTGGCTGTACGACCTCTTCAAGAGCGAACGTACAATAAACGGTACGCTTGACCCACGTCTCTATTGGACCCTGGGTACCTATGAAGCCGATTGGGAAGGTTTCGAATATGGTAACGTAGCCTATACACAACCTATTACGGCTTCCGATACCATCCGTACCAATAACAGTTACGGCGGTATTCCTGTCGCTAAATACACCAACCTCCGTACCGGTCTGTATAGCACAGTGGTTACAGGTTTGCACGATGGTATCAATGTCCGCCTGATGCGTTATTCGGATGTATTGCTTCGTGCCGCAGAATGCGAGAATGAAGTGAACGGGCCTACCCAGCGTGCCATTAACTGGATTAATGAAGTACGCGGTCGTGTGGATTTACCCGATTTGCAACTTGCTGATTTCAATACAGCCGATAAGCTTTTTGAGCAGATTGCCAATGTAGAGCGTCCGAAAGAATTCGGTTGCGAGTATGGTCGTGGTTTTGACCTTATCCGTTGGGGCTTCTTCTACGATGCAGGCCGTTTGCAGCAGATGAAGGAACACTCTGTAGTCCGCATTACGAATGATCCGGGCAAAGTGATGCTTCCGGTTGATTATAGCAACATTGGTTCTGACCCGGAATTGAAGAGTGGATTCGATACCTACGTACAGGGACATGAATTCTTGCCTATTCAGCAGACATTGACCAACAAAAACCCGAGCCTGCAAGGAAACTCGGCTAACTACAGTACGGACAACTCTTCTTACTTCCGTGACAACGGTTGGACGGTACGTCCGGTTGTGGACTTAAATAATTGACAATTGATAATTGACAATTAGCAAAATAAAAACGGGTGCTCTCCCGGCTGCTTAGGGTGGGAGAGGCCTTAATCAATTACTAATTTTATATTATAAGACCATGAAACATTTCAATAAAATAGCAACCGTTTGCGGCTCTTTTGTCTTGGGATTGCTGGCATTGGCCGGTTGTGAAGACGAACACTTTTATGAGGTGGACTCGCCCGATTGGCTTTCCGAAAAGGTGGATTCTATAGCCAATTCGCAAAATTCCGGCGATGAAGAACTGGAAGGTATGATGGAAGATGTGTATACTATCGGAAGTACAGATTATAGTACAGGCTGGTGGACTGTTTTCTCTAAGTATTATGTAATCCCCGATGGTCAGAAGTGGAATGCAGTGTTCAACCTGAATATTAATCCTGACGCATCGAATACGTATAAGAATTTTGCATTAATCATTTGCAATGATGTTGATCGTGAAGGCGAAGGCTATTTGGAATATGGGGCAATACGCTACGATAATCAGCCTTCGGGAAACTCCGAATGGGGAGATTATATCGACCGCTCTTACGTTCAAAGTACGCTCACTTTCGAGACCGATACTGATGAAGGTATAGCCCAATTGGGTGGAAGGGTAACACTTACTGTTGACCGCTCTGTCGAGGGTGCATTCAGTGTCAGAATGACCAATGGTACAGTTACCAAGACCTACAACCAACCGACTGCTCTTGTGAATCTGAATGCAGATGAAAGCAATACCAATATCCGCTGTTACTTGGTGCCTGAAGGTTCTTACATCAATTTCTTGCAGACCAATATTGAACCTATCGGCGGCCTTACTTCTGCTGATGATAAGAATCCCGTATCGATGGAATTGCAAGGTGTGCCCGAAATTGTCAATATCGGTACGCCACTTGACTCTGTAATAGCCAATGTATCGGCCGTTGTTACCTTTGAAGAAGGGGTAGCGGCTACTGTAGCTTCTTCCGAACTAACCTTCTCGGTTATTCCTGATATGGAAACACCGGGTATGAAGAACTTGGTTGCAGCTTATAACAAGACCCAACAAGGTGAAAACTGTGACCAGCCGGTTATCGCAAGTGCTACATTTGAATTGGTAGAACAAATAGCTTCCATTGAAGTGACCACGCAACCTTCCCGTACTACCTATTATTATTATACTTCGGCAGCAACCGAAGGAATGACAGACCGTACGTTAGCCTTTGACCCTACTGGCATGGAAGTGACAGCAACTTATGTAAGTGGAGGAACAGGAACTATCGCAAACTCAAGGCTTACATTCTCTACAGTTCCGGCTACAGTAGGTACGCATACCGTTACCATTACTGCTGACGAAGGAGTGACTGCTACGGTAGAGGTTACCGTTGCCGAATCTGCTGTGTCAGAAGTAACAAATAGTACGGCTATCGTAGGAGCAGAAGATAATTCAACTGCTTTCTGGGGTGCTTTCTCTGATGACTTCAACGTGCCTTCAGGCGAAACTAAATCGATTACGTTCACAAATTACAGCAGCTTGGCTGGCAACTGGAACAACTATGTAGTAGTTCTTCGTAAGACTGATACGACTGTAGAATATGGAGTTGTCCGTGCTGATAACTATGGTTGGGGTGCCGGATATGATGGAAACACCAATCTCCGTCTCAGTGGCGGTCAACCCGACTGGGCTGCTTGGCTTGCTACCATGAACGGTGCAGAAGTTACGGTTTATGTAACCAACTGCGGCAATGGTACTGCCGATGTTCAGGCTATCATGAACGGAACAGATGGCACAACTTCTATCCAATATTATTTGGGTATAACTACCATCGATCCTGAAGACTTGAACTTTGCGCTGACGGTAGACGGAAGCCATCTTGTTTTTGGTGAATAATTTTTCATTTCCTTATTCTATTCATGCCGTCCCCTCTAATAGGGGGATGGCATGATTTTTAAACTTGACACACATGAAAAAGTTATCATTAATTTGGATATCTTTGTTGGCCGTCTTTACATTCGTAGGCTGTTCGGATGACAACGAAGTAGAATACAATCAAAGTAGCGATGTAACCGTAGCTGTACCGGAAGTAACCGCAAGTACAGGCACTTCGCTGACTGTAGCTTCCTCGGTAACCGGTAATACAGGAAGCATTGTCCGGAGGGGGTTCTGTTACAGTGCCAATTCGCAGGCTCCTACTGTCAATGACAATATGGTAGAAGCAGACGAAAATTTCAGTGCCACCATTTCAGGCTTGATGGGCAATACCACTTATTATATTCGCGCATTCGTATATGGCAACAGCCGTTACACCTACTCGGATGCGCTGGAAGCTACCACCGAAAGCCAGCCCATCGACGAACAGCTTGCGAACTATGTAGCTCCCGCTTATGAGGATAACTATACCAGCATCGCTGACTGGACGAACCGTAGCCGCTGGAACCTGAGCAATGTGCATGACCCTTCTGTGGTGCTTGCAGAAGACGGGTATTATTACATGTATCAGACTGATGCTTCGTATGGCAACGCTCATATGGCAGGTGGGCATTTCCATGGACGCCGTTCGCAAAACTTGGTAGATTGGGAATACTTGGGAGGTACGATGCAGAGCCTGCCCGATTGGGTTATCCCGAAACTGAATGAGATCCGTGCAGCTATGGGATTGGAGCCGACTACAGCCGATGAGGCTGACTTCGGCTATTGGGCACCTTGCGTACGGAAAGTGCGGAACGGATTGTATCGTATGTACTATTCCATTGTCTGTCCCGGTACGTTAAGCGGTGACGGAACATGGAGCGAACGTGCATTCATCGGCTTGATGGAGAATTCCAATCCGGCAAACAACGACGGGTGGGAAGACAAGGGCTATGTCATTACCAATGCTTCCGATAGAGGATTGGATTTCTATGTTAATGCCAGTGCGGATGATTATTGGAATGAAAACTGCTATTATAAATGGAATGCCATTGACCCCAGCTATATCATTGACAATGACGGACGCCACTACATGGCATACGGTTCTTGGCATAGCGGCATCGCACTGGTAGAACTTGACGAAGCAACGGGCAAGGTAAAGGCTGAATTGCCTAATCCGTGGGGTACGGATGCAGACATCGCTGCATACGGACAACTGATAGCTACCCGCCAGATGGGTAATCGCTGGCAAGGTTCGGAAGGGCCGGAACTGATTTATCATGACGGATACTATTACTTGTTTCTGGCATACGATGCATTGGAGGTGCCCTACAATACCCGTGTAGTGCGTTCCACGAATATTGCAGGTCCTTATGTGGGCATGGACGGTACGGATGTGACAACCGTTGGAGGCGAAGCTTTCCCGATATTGACTCATCCGTATAAGTTCAATGGCAACGATGGCTGGGTAGGTATTTCGCATTGCTGTGTGTTCGATGATGGTGAAGGCAACTGGTATTTCGCTTCGCAAGGCAGATTCCCTGTAGATGTACCGGGAATCAATGCTTCCAATGCCATTATGATGGGGCAGGTGCGTTGCATACGATGGACCGAAGATGGCTGGCCGGTAGTGATGCCTGAACGTTACGGTGCCGTGCCGCAGGTGGAGATTACTGAAAGCGAGCTGATAGGTAATTGGGAGAACATCGACTTGTCATACGCTTATGGAGAACAGAAGACTTCAGCCACGATGACCCTTGCCGCCGACCATACCGTAACTGCAGGTGACTGGGAAGGAGCTACGTGGACGTATGACAGCAGCAAGCGTATCCTGACGTTGGATAATGGGGTAGAACTTTACTTGCAGCGTGAAACCGATTGGGAGGCATCCCCCAGAACCCATACTATCGTTTATGCCGGCTATGGTGATGATTATAAAACTTACTGGGGTAAAAAAAGCAAGTGATATATTCGGAAATAAGCGGCATGGTGTGTGAGCATGCCTGCCGGAAGATGAAGAAGCTGTCTCGATAATGAATTGGGGCAGCTTTCTTTGTATCTTTAAGAAACATTTACCGCGTGATAATTTGGCAGTAAGTCTGGCAAGATTAATAATCTTCAGGCTGTAAGATTATTAATCTTCACGCCGTAAGATTATTAATCTTACAGTGTGCTTTTGCACAAGGCAAACAAGGAAAGATAGAAAATTTTTTGTGCCGGAGTGCTCGGCTTGCAGCTTCCGTATCTGTATACCTTTGGATAAGGGCAGGTGCGGAAGCTTTTTTGTTTGGTTGGTTTTTGCCTTGCCAATCATCTGTAAAAGAAAAAAATACCTAAATTCTTTGTGGGTTCGGATAAAAGCCGTACCTTTGCAAGCCGATTATTATCAAATAGTATAATTTAAAATCTGACACCTTCTTTTTTCTTTTGTCCGGGAAAGGAGGAGCGTGGAGGATAGTTTTTTAGTAGTTAACATTTTAAAACCAATTTAAGAGTGGATACTTTAAGTTACAAGACCATTTCTGCAAACAAGGCTACTGTGAACAAAGAGTGGGTCATAGTAGATGCTACCGATCAGGTTGTAGGCCGTCTCGGTGCTAAAGTTGCGAAACTTTTGAGAGGTAAGTACAAACCGAACTTTACCCCTCACGTAGATTGTGGCGATAATGTGATTATCATTAACGCAAGTAAAGTGAAATTTACAGGTAACAAATGGACTGACAAGATTTACCTGAGCTATACAGGTTATCCGGGTGGTCAGCGTGAAATTACTCCGGCTCGTTTGATGCAGAAGCCTAACGGTGCAGAAAAACTGATGAAACGTACCGTGAAAGGTATGCTCCCCAAGAACCGTCTGGGTGCCAAACTGTTGGGTAATCTGTATGTGTATGAAGGTGCTGAGCACAAGCATGAAGCTCAGTCTCCGAAGTTAATCGATATTAATTCACTTAAATAATCAAGCATGGAAGTAGTAAATGCATTAGGCAGACGTAAAAGCGCAGTTGCTCGTGTTTTCGTTAGCGAAGGTACAGGAAAGATTACTATTAACAAGAGAGACCTTGCACAGTACTTTCCATCTCCTATTCTGCAATATGTAGTAAAACAGCCGTTGAATAAATTGGAAGTGGCTGAAAAATATGATATCAAAGTAAATCTGAACGGTGGTGGTTTTACTGGACAGTCTCAGGCTTTGCGTCTGGCTATCGCCCGCGCATTGGTGAAAATCAATCCGGAAGACAAGAAGGCACTTCGTGCAGAAGGTTTCATGACTCGTGATTCACGTGAGGTTGAACGTAAGAAACCGGGTCGTCCGAAAGCACGCCGCAGATTCCAGTTCAGTAAACGTTAATTTGAGTTCTTAGTTTTTAAGTTTGTTAGTTCTTTAGTTTATAAGGCTTGTATGGAGGCTTAAACTCACAAAACTTAAAATCTTAAAAACTCAAAAACTTAAAAAGGCGTTTAGTATCTAAACTGTCTGGACTCTTCCTGCAAGGGGTTTGTGGAGAGACTACCCGGCAGTTGGTTCATTACAAACAAAAAAGAAAGTAAACGATTAAACAATTAAAACATGTCAAGAGTAAATTTTGATACTTTATTGGAGGCTGGTTGCCACTTCGGACACTTGAAAAGAAAGTGGAACCCTGCAATGGCTCCTTATATCTTTATGGAACGCAACGGAATACATATCATCGACCTGAACAAAACCGTTGCCAAAGTTGACGAAGCTGCTGAAGCTTTGAAACAAATTGCAAAATCAGGAAAGAAGATCCTGTTCGTTGCTACTAAGAAACAAGCAAAACAGATTGTAGCAGAAAAAGCTGCATCTGTAAACATGCCTTACGTTATCGAGCGTTGGCCGGGCGGTATGCTGACCAACTTCCCTACTATCCGCAAGGCTGTAAAGAAAATGGCTACTATTGATAAGCTTACCAACGACGGTACATATGCAAACCTTTCGAAGAGAGAAATCCTTCAGATTTCACGTCAGCGTGCCAAATTGGAAAAGAACCTGGGTTCTATCGCTGACTTGACTCGTCTGCCGTCTGCATTGTTCGTGATTGACGTGATGAAAGAAAACATCGCTGTCCGCGAAGCAAATCGTTTGGGTATTCCTGTATTTGGTATCGTAGATACTAATTCAGATCCGAACAATGTGGATTATGTAATCCCTGCTAATGACGATGCAACAAAATCTATCGAAGTGATTCTTGATGCTTGCTGCGGTGCCATGGCTGAAGGTTTGGAAGAAAGAAAAGCTGAAAAGGTAGATATGGAAGCTGCCGGTGAAAATGCTCCGAAAGCTCCGAAGAAGAAAGCTGCCAAGGCTCGTATGGACAAGGCTGAGCAAGATGCCATCAATGCATCAAAGGCTGCTGCGTTCATCTCTAAGGAAGACGAAGAAGCTTAAATATAATTTTTAATTGAGAGTTGAGAGTTGAAAGTTGAGAGTTACTAAATAAAGCGATTCTCAATTCTCTGTTCTCAGCTCTCAATTTGCATTAGAACGATTATTATTCATTTAAATAAAACAAGATTATTATGGCTGTAAGTATGGCTGATATCACCAAACTCCGTAAAATGACAGGAGCTGGTATGATGGACTGTAAAAACGCTTTAACAGAATCTGAAGGCGATTTCGATAAAGCAATGGAAATTATCCGTAAAAAAGGACAGGCAGTAGCTGCAAAACGTTCTGACCGTGAAACTTCAGAAGGTTGTGTACTGGCTAAGTCTACCGGTGATTATGCTGCAATGATTGCCTTGAAATGTGAAACCGACTTCGTTGCCAAGAATGCTGATTTCGTAGCATTGACTCAGGCTATTCTGGATGCTGCTATTGCAAACAAATGCCAGACTTTGGATGAAGTGAAAGCTTTGCCGATGGGTAATGGTACGATTGCAGATGCAGTGGTAGAACGCAGTGGTGTGACTGGCGAAAAGACCGAGTTGGATGGTTACAATTTCGTATCGGGTGCTTGTACTGCCGTTTACAATCACATGAACAAGAACCAGCTTTGTACAATCGTTGCTTTCAACAAAGTATGCGATGCACAGGTAGCTCACGAAATCTGCATGCAGATTGCAGCTATGAACCCGATTGCTATCGATGAAGACGGCGTTCCCGAAGCTGTGAAACAAGAAGAAATCAACGTAGCCGTTGAAAAGACAAAGGCTGAACAAGTGCAGAAAGCGGTAGATGCTGCTTTGAAGAAAGCCGGTATCAATCCTGCTCACGTAGACAGCGAAGAGCACATGGAAAGCAACATGGCTAAGGGTTGGATTACAGCTGAAGATGTAGCCAAAGCAAAAGAAATCAAAGCGACAGTTGCTGCCGAGAAGTCTGCCAACTTGCCTCAGGCTATGATTGAAAATATTGCGAAAGGCCGTTTGGGCAAATTCTTGAAAGAAGTTTGCTTGCTGAAGCAAGAAAGCATCATGGACCCGAAAAAGACGGTTGCAGAAGTATTGAAAGCTGCAGATCCGGAATTGGTGGTAACAGAATTCAAACGCTTCACTTTGCGTGCTGAATAATTGTTGTAGTTAAAGATTTTAAGAGCTGTCTTCAATATTTGAGAGGGCAGCTCTTTTTTTTATGGATTATTGAGAGAAGTTGTTAGATAAATATTCTAATAAGTTTTTAGGCCGGTCTGTTTGTATAAGTGTAGCACCTTGGGAAATAATCCATCCCCATGCTTCATTGGGTTTGTTGCTTTCTACAGCTAAATCGTCATCGTGACCGGCGTTTAAAGAAGGCCATAATGAATTAATCCAAATTTTTGTATGCGTATTCCTTATTTTTTGTAATAAGTAATTGACTTGTGGAGAAAATGATTGGAAACAGCACTCTATGGCTATTGGGGATATTTTTAAGTATTCGTTTACGAGTTTTTCTGCATTGGGTTGATCCAGGTTGATAATGGGCATATAAACTACTTTTTTTAGTACATCTCCGTTTTCTTTTTTTACTTTTGAAAGCGGATATGCTGATTTAATAATCACTTGTTCTGTAGTTCCGCTTTGTTCTGTTAAGGCATATACTTCTTTGAAATATTCATATCCTTTGTCAACATTAATTAGAATTTTACCTTTACATAATTTTAATACTTCTTCAAACGTAGGAATAATGTGTCGGGTAACAATGCCTAATCCATTTTTTAAATGAAATTTTCGGATTTCTTCTAATGTATAGTTTTCGGGTTTTCCTATACCGTTTGTCGTTCGATCTATCGTTTCATCGTGCATAAGAATCAGATGCCCGTCTTTTGTTTTTTTCAGATCGATTTCAATCATGTGTACTCCCATTTCGATGCAATTTTTGAAAGCTTGCAGAGAGTTTTCCGGTGCATTTCTCCAATCTCCACGATGTGCTATGACTAAAATGGATTTGGATTCAGGGTCTTTTAATTTTTGTATTAAGGTTTGGATTTGTTCTTGGGCTACTAATGAATAGCACAGGAGGTGGGTGATGATAAAAAGTATTGCTTTTTTCATAAGTAAGTAATGAAAATAAAGAGACTCAAAAATGAAATTGTATTCTGAGTCTCTTATGTTGGTAAATAATTAATAAGTTACTTGATGTTTCTCCGATTTTCGGAATGCAGATATTGCATCAAGTCTTTGGGGTAATTTGTTTCTAAAATGCTGAAGCCTTGTTCCAAAAGCCATCCCCAACCTGCGCTTGGACGCTGGAAGATAGATACTAAATCACTGTGATTGGCAGTATGTTCATCCCAAGTCGCTGCAACGAATGCTTTTGAACCAGATTCTAATACTTTGGGCAATTGTTTGTAAGTCTCAGAATCTAAGGACTCCATGCGGAACTGGAAAGCCACAGGTCTTAATTTTTGGATATATTCATTTACGTATGCGCTGAGATTCGGAATTTTATCTTCAATGACCGGTACATATATGACTTTTTTTAAATCGTCACCGAATATTTCTTTGGCTTTTGAATAAGGCCAATCCAAAACGAAAACCGATTGTTCCAGTACATTGTGAGTTTTCAATATTTTCAGCAATTCTTTTACCAAATCTCCTTGTTCGTGTCCTGGTAAGTCGTATCCGGCTTTGTCTAAGTAGAGTAAGATTTTATCTTTGGCTACTTGGATGTATTCTTCTAAGGTCGGTACTTTTAAGTCGGTCATTCCACCGAAATTGTTTCGTAAATGCAGCTTTTGTATTTCTTCAAAAGTCAAATCGGCGATTGTTCCTTTTCCGTCTGTAGTACGATCTACCGAGTAATCGTGCATCATGATAATTTTACCGTCTTTGGTTAGCCGTACGTCGGTCTCTATCATGTCTGCGCCAAAAAAAATGGCATGTTCCAAGGCTGGAATGGAGTTTTCCGGTGCATAAATCCAGTCGCCCCGATGGGCGGCGACCCATACATATTCATTTTTGTTTTCTTTTTCTCGCAATAAGGTGAAAGAAGGATTGATTTGGGCGAAAACGGATTCTGCTACTCCCAAGCATATGGATAATGTAATTAAAAAGTATTTCATGTTGTTATGTCTTTAGTTTATTAATAACCTTCATTCTGCGTCAGTTTGTTTCCGCTTGCGTCAATTTGATTTTGTGGTATAGGGAAGAGCAGCTGATGAGTTTGTATGTTTAGCTTGAATATGGAACCGTCTTCACAATGGTTCATCACCTCGATGGCTTTTCCGGTCCTCAGTAAATCGAACCAACGCTGATTCTCGAATGCCAGTTCTAACCGGCGTTCTTTGGCAATAGCTTCACGGAACGCTTCTTGGTTAGACAATTCAGTGTAAGTATATTCGCTGGCATGGCTACGTCGGCGGATTTGGTTCAGGTATTCCAGTGCGTCCGGATTGCCAAAGCTGATTTCGTTCATTGCTTCAGAAGCCATTAGCAATACATCGGCATAGCGCAATACCATGATGTTGAAATTCATGCCGTTATTGGTGCCTTTAGTCCCATGCCATTTATACAGGCGCCAGCCTTGTGTGCCCATATCAATGACCGAAGCGGCGTAACGGTCGTCCTGATTAGCTTCAAATAGAGCCAATAAGTTGTCCGAAGGCAGGTTGTTGACATCGCTACCGCTGATTAGCGGGTCTTGTCCTGGATAGCCTTGTCCTTCGGCTGTTCCGTCGAACTGGACTTCAAAGATAGATTCGGCATTATTTTTATTGGTTACGGCAAAAACGTCGGCAAAGTTATCTAATAAACGATATTGCTGGCTTGAAATGACTGTGTTTAATAAAGTGAGGCAAGATTGCCAATCGTGCCGTGTCAAATAAACTTTAGCCAACAAGGTTTGTGACGCACCTTTCGTGGCGCGTCCGATATTGGCGTTGTCATAGGAGGCGGGTAAGTTGTCTGATGCGAATTGCAGGTCAGCAATGATTTGTTGATAGATTTCTTCTGTCGAAGTGCGTGTATGATTGAATGCGTCATTTACATTGGTTACTTCCTCTGTAATCAGTGGAATATCTCCCCACATGCGTACCATGTTGAAGTATGTCAATGCACGAAGGAAATAGGCTTCTCCCAGTTTCCGGTTTTTGAAATCTTCCGATATATTCCCGTCGTTGTTGGACAGACGGGTTATGACGATGTTGCATCGCTGGATGCCGTCGTAGCAGGCAATCCAGGTTCTTTCCAATTGGGCATTGGTCGGGTCTACATTAAAATTATCGAAAGAGGCGTATGCGCCGCCGTCCATGGTCGTGTTTCTGTCCCATGTATTGTCCGAGGGAACTTCCATAAAACATGGATAACCGTCACCTCCGTATTGTTCTTTCGACTGCAGGGCATTATAGGCTGCTGTCAATGCCTGGTCTATTTCTAATGAATCTTTATAAAATGTGTTTGCGCTTTGCTGGGATACAGGATCCAAGTCTATGAAGTTATTGCACGATGCCAAAGCAAGTGTGCCGAATACTGTTATGAATAGTTTTTTCATATACTTTTTAGGGTTTAAAATGTAACATTGATACCGCCTACAAACGATTTGGATACCGGATAGTTGCCAAAGTCTTCACCTGCGGTTATCGCATTTGTTCCTCCGTTGGATACTTCAGGATTATATCCCGAATAATCGGTAAAGGTGAACGGGTTTGTAGCTGATACATAGATTCTCAGTTTTTGCAAGAATGCAAGGTTATGGAAAGTATAACCTAATGTCAAGTTGCGGATACGTACGAAAGATGCGTTTTCCACATGCCAGCTTGACGGACGGGTATGGCTTTTGGTACCGTATGCCCAAACAGGACGTGGGGCATTGTCATCCAGGTAAACAGAAAGGTTATTTCCCCATGCTTCAGCCAAGTAGCGGTGAGTTGCATTGAACACTTGTTGTCCGTGTTTGCCTTCCAGTCCGAAACCAAAATCAAGATTCTTCCAGCTGACAGTTCCGTTTAATCCCCATGTAAAGTCGGGATTTGCATTTCCTAAAATGACACGGTCGTCTTCGTTTACTTTACCATCGTTGTTGGTGTCAGCGTAAATGAAGTCGCCTACGCCTTGGTTTGCGTTTTCTAAATGAGGGGTAGAATCAAATTGTTCTTGGCTTTGGAAGATGCCTAATACTTTATATCCATAGAAAGAGCCGATAGGTTCGCCTACTTTTACTATAAACGAGGGGTCAGATAATCCGCTGGAATAAAGGATTTGTTCTTGTCCGGGACCTAACGATAATACTTCGTTTCGGTTGGTGGATAAGGACAAAGAAGCGTCCAGCCTCCAGTCTTTATTAAATTCGTGATAAGTTGAAATTAACATTTCCAGACCTTGATTCCGTACTTTACCTACATTTTGTAAGGCACTGGTCAGACCGCTGCTGGCTGGAACTGTTACATTTAACAACAAATCGCGAGTCGTTGATTGGTAAGCATCAAAACTTATTTGCAGTTTACCGTCCCAGAAGCTGGCATCGACACCGACATTCACCGTTCCTGTGCTTTCCCATGACAAATCTTTGTTTGGAGCATTTTCAGGAGAGAAACCTAATGAAATTTCGTTGTTGAACAAATAATTATGAGGGGCTAATACGGCTACACCACCGTAGTAAGGTATTTCAGCATTACCGGTGATACCATAGCTGGCGCGTAGTTTCAAACTGTTTACGACAGCGTTTTCCGGATAGAAGTTTTCTTGCGCGATATTCCAGCCGGCAGATATAGACGGGAACCATCCCCAACGGCTGTTTTCGGCAAAGCGGGAAGAACCATCGTAGCGTAAAGAAGCTGACAGCATATATTTACTGCCATACGAATACATGGCACGTGCTAAGAAGGATGCCATAGCCGCTTCTTGTGAGAAAGAAGAACCGGAACTTGTAGCCGCCGCATTGATGGTCTCTACATTGTCGTTCGGGAAATTCAGTCCTTCCAATAACGAATACGAAGTGGTTTCCTTTTGTGCGGAGAAGTTTCCCAACAAGTTCAGTGTATGGAAGCCCCAATTGTGGTCGTAAGTGATGCTGGTTTCCGAAATCCAGTTAAAGATGCTTGCCCGGCTGTCCAAACCATAATTATAGTTTTTGGTTGGAGCAAATTCATTGGGATGTGACAGGTTTTTCGGCCGATAGAAATTACGGTGTAGTCCGATAGACTCAATGCCGATGGCTGTTTTGATTTTCAATCCGTCTATGAGGGTGTATTCCAAGTCCGCATTCCCGATGAAAGAACGGTTTTTAAGTTTATTGGTTTGCATGGTTGCCAATGCAATCGGATTTTGAAGATTTGCTATGTTTACGCCTTTTTCTTTTTCATTTAACATCAAATCAGTCGCTATAGAACCGTCTGAGTTATAGGCTGGAAGGTTCGGGTGATACATCAATGCAGTGATTACAATGCCTTCATGTCCCCATGCTCCTTCTGATTGTACCAAGTCGTTGTCGGTTTGGCTGGCATTCATGCGCAGACCAAAACGCAATTTCTTCGTAATGTTGGCATCCAGATTGGCACGGACAGCATAACGTTTCATTCCCGAATTGATAAGGATACCTTGCTGGTTCATGTAGTTTCCCGAAATATAATAACGGAAGTCTTCGTTTCCGCCGCCTACACTGATATCATAGTTCTGTTGGGCAGCTGTGCGGTATATTTCGTCTTGCCAGTCGGTATTGGTCAATCCTTGTTTCCCTTCGATGTACGGAATCATGTAGTCGGGATATACATAATTGGCTCCGGTGCGCACGCTTAACGGGTCATTTACGTTTCCGCCTACGGCTTCCCAAGCCAAATCACGTGAGAGTTTTGTGTAATTGGCAAGTTCGTATGCATCCATTACGTCTACTTTTTTGCTCAACATTTGTGCACCGGCGTATGCGTTGAAGTTTACAACCGGTTTCCCGGCTTTCCCTTTTTTGGTGGTTATCATGATGACCCCGTTTGAGCCTCTTGAACCATAGATGGCAGTGGATGCCGCGTCCTTCAAGACATCGATGCTTTCAATGTCGGACGGGTTGATAGAAGACATTGGGTTTATCGTATAAGAACTCTGAAAGCCGGAAATGGTTGATTGTCCTTGTAGCGTTTCATCAAATACGCTATTCGAGAGTGGAAGTCCGTCGACTACAATCAGGGGATGACCGCCATAGTTGATGGAAGAGGTTCCACGGATTTTGATGCTCACGCCGGCACCCGGTGCACCGGTGCTTTGTGAAATATTGACACCGGGCAATTTAGATGCCAGTGCCTGGTCGAAACTGGATACAGCCAGGTCGCCTACCAGTTTCGAGCCTTCCAGCTTCGAGATAGCTCCGGTCACTTTGGCTTTCGATTGTGTTCCGTAACCGATTACAACCACTTCACTCAGAGTCTGGGCGTCTTCCTCTAATATGATATCGAATGCGTTTTGGCCACCTACAGCTACTTCTTGCGTATTGAAGCCGATGTATGATACTTGTAAGACATCGTTACCGGAAACGCCGTTGATAACGAAACGTCCGTCAATGTCGGTTATCGCTCCATTGGCAGAACCTTTTATTAAAACATTGGCACCAATAATTGTTTCTCCGTTTTTGTCTTTCACGGTACCTGAGATGGTACGGGGCTGTTGCTTGCCTTGTTTGGAAACTCCGGCGGGTTGTTGTTCTTTCTTGAACAGATAGATTTCTTTGCCTTCAATCCGGTATCCGATGTTTGTGCCAGAAAACAATTGCGCCAATACCGGATCTAACTCTTTTTGGTCGGCTGTGACGTTTGCGGTCGTGTTTAGGTTCACGAATTGCGAACTGTAAGCCAATGAAAATCCGGTTTGTCTGGTCACGTCTTCCAAGATTACCTTTAACGGTTGGTCTTGATGGTGAAGAGTTACTTTTTGCCCGAATGCAAAAGTGCTGCACGCAAGCAATGCCATCACTAAAATTTTTTTACGTTTCATGTTCTTTTAATAAATGTTTCTGAACAATAGAGACGCAAAAGGCTTCAAAATCCCATACGAAAGCGTTACAATGCCATTACGATTTTATTTCTTGCTTACAAGGATGGTGTCATTTTGGGAGGTGAATTGCAGAGGCGTGATGTTTTCCATGCTCGAAAGTACTTCACGAAGTGTTTTTCCTTTCAGCGTAAGGGTGTAACAATAGTGGCATACCGTACTGTCTGTTATTTGGAAATGTGCATTGTATTTTCGGCTTACTATTTCCAAAACGTCGGGCAGTAAGGCATCGTTGAACCGGATAAGGTCTGATTTCCAGTCGGCATAACACGTGTTTGTTCCGGTACGGACAGAAAGGTCTTCGGTCCGCTTGTTGTAAACGGCACACTCTCCTGGATGCAAGGTGGTTTGGCTGGAATTGGTACAGAGATTGATGCGCCCTTCATCCAGCTTTACTTGGATGTTTTCGTCTTGCCTGTTTGCCATGACATTAAAAGAAGTGCCTAATACGTTGACGCTTACATCTCCTATATGGATGATGAAAGGACATTCCGGATTGGATGCCACATCAAAGTAAGCTTCGCCGGAAAAGTCTACTTCACGTTTCTCCTTAGTAAAGGAAACGGGGTATCGGATGCTTGCGCCGGGACCCAAAAAGACGGAAGTTCCGTCCTGGAATACCAGGTTGGTCTTTTCTCCGTAAGGAACGGATAGGGTGCGCCAGGCTATCGGGGACTCGGAGGAAGGAAATAGGTTTCGGTATGAAATGAAGCCTATTACTATAATAATAGGTATCAGGATGGCTGCATATTGCCATTTAAACCGGATGAAGCCGAGGGGATGTGACATTTGTTGCGAAATCTGTTTCCACATTCTTGTCGATGGAATCTCATTGGGCATACGGATTTGCCCGTTGTTCCATTGTTGGTCGATGTGCTCCGCCAGATAGCGTTGTCCTTCTTCGCTTCCCAACCATGTGATTACGTATCGGGATTCTTCTGCGTTTCCTTGATCGTCCAATACTCTTTTGATTGTTTCTTCGTCCGGTTTTTTCATCCTCTTTCTCCTGTCATTAATATGATGGTTCCTATTGCTATTAGGTATGCCATGTTTTTCTTCAAATATCTTTTTAAAAATTTCAGCAGGTTTGTATAATGGTTTTGTATGGTTTTGACGGATACGCCAAGTTGCTCTGCTATTTGTTCATTGCTTAAATCCTCTTCTATTTTAAGCGCACAGATTTTCCTTTCTTGTTCGGGCAAGCGTTTGATGGCGGCGTATAGGCTCGTCAGTTTTTGTTCTGCTTTCCGTCTTTCTTCGGGAGTATCTTGCATTGTTTTTTGCATAGCCCTCATTTCGTAAGCCAAGGCAATTTCTTTATTGTTGGTTCGGAGCCGTTTCAATATGAGATTTTTGGCAGAAGTGTAAAGGTAGTTTCGTAGGTTGTCCGGTACGGGAATGCGTGGGGCTGATTCCCATAGGTCGAGAAAAGTTTGTTGCACAATGTCTTCGGCAAACATCCTTTCTTTCATGTATTGTAGGGCAAGTGCGTAAAGTATTCGGTGATACCTGTCATAAAGAAGGGTGAAAGCTTCCGAATCCTTGCGTTGTATTAGAATGAAAAGGCTTTCATCTGTTAGGTCTGGACTTTTCATGCAATGAAGTTTTAATAGGACGCAAATGTACACGATAAATCTTAGATTTGTGTTTCATTGATATGACATTTCTTTCTTGATAAGCATGTTGGCAAAGACGGTTAATAGTTCCTAATCGGTTTATATGTACTGAAACTACAGTTTCAGTACATATAAACTAAAGTTTTAAGTAGGTGAAACTATAGTTTCAGTATATTTAAACTTATGTGAAACTTAATTGCTGCCTGAAGTGAATGCGGATGTGTTTGCTTATAAGTGTGTTAGTCTTCTTTCTTTACCGCATTCTATTCTGTTTCTTTTTCTGCTAATTGTTTTCGGTATTGTTTGGGAGAAACTCCAATGTAGCGCTTTACGTATTTCCCGAAGAAAGACATGTTGGGGAAGTCCAGCTCGTTGACGATTTCCTTGATACTTTTTTCTGATTTCTTCAACATGTAGAGTACATCCTTGATGACGTATTGGTTGATGATGTCGGAAGCGGTTTCTCCGGATATCTCCTTGCATACGGCAGAGAGGTATTTGGGCGTGACGTGCAGCTTGTCGGCATAAACCGCTACCATCCGCGGTTTGGGATACGATGAGACAAGCAGGTGCAGGAACTCTTTGAACAGCCGTTCGCTGGAAGAATAGGTAGGCGTTGCGAATTTCCCGAAGCGTTCCATGGCGTCATGAAATTCGTAAAGGAATGCTTGTATCAGTGAGTCGACGATTTCTTTTTGATGGCGTAGCGGAATGCCCGTCAGTTTCGAACGGAGCAAGTCATAATACTGGCGAAACATGTCGGCTTCTTCGGGTTTTAGCGTGAGGATGGGGTTCTGTTCCAGGTATTTCAGGATATCCCAGCTGTTGTTCGAAATTACTGCAAGCTGGCTGATGTATTCTGGCGACATGCAGATGCAGCGGAACTGTACGTCTGCACTGACCATACTTTTTTCCAATATGATGTTGGGGTGGCAGATGAGCAGGTCGTATTCGTTCATCGTATAGGCTTCGCCGTTGATGTAGAGCGAGGCTCTCCCTTTGATGCAGAGGGCAGCTATGATGAATTCTACTCTGACGGCATTGGTTTGGCCTAATGTATGTAAGTCATCGATAAGGGCGAGCCGGTTGTCGCAATAGGTAGCGATGTGTTCTTTCGCTACTGTGTTCAGATTTCCTTGTGTGATATCCATGTTCTTATTTTCTTTTGTTTGCTGTGGCAAAATAAGTCATTATTTCTTGAAAAGACCTGATTCCAATCTCTTGAAGACTGTTCTGTTTGTCTTATTTGGCTGTATTGTTGGAAAATAGAACATTTATCAAGGAAAATAAAGCCATGTAATTTGGACTAAACTTGTTTCCTTTGCGCAGAATTTTAAAACAGTAACTATGGACAAAAAGGTTATTTTGCCGGTGTGCGCCGCTGTACTCTTGCTTGCAGGATGCGGTCAGGAAGAACAGCAGAAGACGCAAGATGTGGTTAAGGTAAAAACAATGCAGGTCGCTCCGGCGGCGATTGAAGGCACGCGTTGCTTTTCGGGTACGGTAGAAGAAACGGCAGGCACGCCGCTCAGCTTTTCGGTAATGGGAACGGTAGAAGCTGTTCATTTCCGGTTGGGTGACCGGATAGGGAAGGGGCAGCTTCTGGTTTCGGTAGACCCAACGTCGATGCAGAGCAGTTATGATGCGGCAAAAGCCACGCTGGTGCAGGCGGAAGATGCCTATCGGCGTATGAAAGAACTGCACGACAAAGGCAGTTTGCCCGAGATACAGTGGGTAGAGGTGCAGAGCAAACTCCAGCAGGCACGCTCGATGGAAGAAATGGCGCAGAAGAACTTGAAGGACTGTAAGCTGTACGCACCCTTTAGCGGTGTGATAGCTGATAAGTCGGTAGAGGTAGGGCAGAACGTAGTGCCCGGCATGGCAGTGGGTAAGTTGGTGGGAGTGAGCCAGCTGAAAGTGAAGATAGCGGTGCCCGAAGCCGAGATAGGCAGCATCGCCTTGCGCCAGCAGGCGGTCATCAAAGTGCCTGCGCTGGGAGATAAGGTGTTCGCAAGTGTGGTGAGCGAGAAAGGCATTGTTGCCAATCCGATGTCGCGCTCTTACGAAGTGAAGCTGGATGTGACGGATACAGATGGTTCTCTGATGCCGGGCATGGTAGCAGAAGTCAGTCTGGCGGGTGGAAACGCAGGAGCACAGGTGGTGATACCGGCACGTATTGTGCAACTTGATGAACAGAACCGTTCGTTCGTATGGGTAGACAATCAAAGTGTTGCAGAAAAGCGGGTGATTGCCTGCGGCGATTTTTCCGGAAACGGGGTCATTGTCACTTCCGGGCTGAATGCCGGCGACCGCATCATTGTGGAAGGCCAGCAGAAGGTATGCAACGGAACAATTATAAATGAAGAATGAAGAACGAAGAATGAAGAATATGCTGTTTTCATTCTTAGAAGCTGTTTTGAATTTATCGTGCGATGATTTGGGATGAGTTTTTGAGGCATTTTCGCTTCTGTGATGAGGAAGATAGCGGGCTATCTGACGAAGAACAGGAGCGGAAAGGACCAAAAAATCGCCCAAAGCACACACGAAAAAGGATACATCAAGCCAAGAAAAATTTTTTGGAGAAATTCCAAACAGCTTCTTAATATAAGAGACTTATGGAAAAGAAGAAACGTAACTTTGTGGAATGGGCGATGCACTACCGGCAGATTGTTATTCTTGTAGTGACCTGTCTGGTGGCATTCGGTGTGTACAGTTTGCCCGAAATGCGTAAGAATGAGTTTCCCGACTTTACCGTGCGGCAGGGAGTCGTGGTAGCTGTGGCTCCCGGAAATACGGCGCAGGAAATGGTGGAGCAGGTTACCAAACCGCTGGAAGAATACATTTTCACTTACAAGGAAGTAAAAAAGGAGAAAACTTTTTCGAAAAGCCGCGACGGCATTGTTTACATACAAGTGGAGCTGAACGATGACTTGACGAACAAAGACGAGTTCTGGAGCAAGTTCAAGCACGGCGTGTCGCAGTTCAAGGCACAACTGCCCGGCAACGTGCTGGCACTGGTGGTGCAAGACGATTTCGGCGATACTTCCGCCCTGCTGATTACGATGGAGAGCGAAGACAAGACCTATCGCGAACTGGATGACTATATGGACCTGCTGCAAGGCCGCCTGCGCCGCATCAACTCCGTAGGACGCATGACGGTGAGCGGGATGCAGAACGAACAGATATCGGTTTATCTTGACCACGACCGTCTTTCGAAGTACGGGCTGAACGAACAGACGCTTGCCCTTGGTCTGATGCAGAAAGGTTTCACCACCAGCGGCGGGCGTGTGAAGGATGGCAGCATGGTAGAGCCTATCTACGTCAGCCGCTCACTCAATACCGTGCGCGATGTGCAGGAACAAATAGTCTATACCGATCCGCAGGGCAACACCGTGCGGCTGAAAGACGTGGCACGGGTGGTGCGCGAATATCCCGACCCCGACAGCTACATCACCAACAACGGTCGTAAGTGCCTCCTGCTCTCCGTCGAGATGAAGAAGGGGCAGAACATCGTGGCAATGGGCGATGAAATCAATAAGGTGCTGGACGAGTTTCAACAGGAATTGCCGGCGGATGTCAGTATCTTCCGCATCACTGACCAGCCGAAGGTGGTGGGCGACAGTGTGTCGAACTTCCTGCACGAACTCATCATTGCCATCGTGGCGGTGGTCATCGTGGTGATGCTCCTGTTGCCCTTGCGTGTGGCATTGGTGGCTGCATCTACCATCCCGATTACCATATTTATATCGTTGGGACTGTTTTATGCTTTCGGTATCGAGTTGAATACCGTGACGTTGGCTGCGTTGATAGTCACGTTGGGTATGATTGTGGATAACTCCATTGTCATCATCGACAGCTACTTGGAGAAGCTGGGCGAAGGGATGTCACGCTGGCATGCTTCCATCTACAGTACCATGCACTTCCTCAAGTCCATTTTCTCCGCTACGCTCGCCATCAGCATCACGTTCTTCCCGTTTCTGTTTACGTTGACGGGTATGCTGAACGAGTTCGTGCTGAGTTTCCCGTGGGCGGTTTCCATCGTGTTGGGCGTGTCGTTGCTCGTGGCTACGCTACTTGTGCCTTTCATGCAGTTCTGGTTTATCCGCAAGCCTATGGGAGTAAAGGTGAATAAAGACGGCAAGAAGCCGTTCAACTTCCTCGACCTCTTGCAGAAACATTACAACTGGCTGTTCGGCAAGTGCTTCGCTCATCCCAAGATAACGGTGGCTGTCGGCGTGGTTTCTATCGTGGTGGGTGCTGTGATGTTGGCTGGTTTGCCCCAACGTATCCTGCCTGTGGCAGACCGCAACCAGTTTGCCGTGGAGATATACCTCCCTACAGGTACGGATGTGGATGTGACGGCACAGGTGGCGGACAGCATGGAACACATCTTGAGCCAAGATCCGCGTGTAGTCAGCATCGCCTCTTTCAAAGGATGCGCCTCGCCCCGTTTCCAGACGGCATACGCACCCCAGATTCCCGGCACCAACTATGCACAGTTCATCGTAAACACTACCGGTGTGAAGGACACCGAGGCACTTTTGGCGGAATACACACCGAAGTACACCGAATACTTTCCCGGTGCCCGCGTGCGTTTCAAGCAATTAAGCTATAGCGAGGCTGTCTATCCCATCGAGGTGCGCCTGTCGGGCGAGGATTTGGAGGCAATCAAGCATGACGCACAGGCAGTGCTGGAGGAGCTGAAGCGGATGCCGGGACTTATCCTTGTGCAGACCGATTTCAACGAGCCGTTGCCTGCCATTGCCGTCAATCTGAAAGAAGACGAGGCAACCCGCTTAGGCGTGACCAATCTGGGGCTGGAGTCTACCCTTGCCATGCGTTATGGAGACGGGTTGGCGATAGCTAATGTATGGGAGGGCGATTACGGCATTCCCGTCAAGCTGAAAAGCGAGAAGGCGGATCGTGCCTTGCCTGTTGAGGTGAAGGACGAACTGATACCTGTTGCTGCCGGACTTGCTGATGTGCCTTTGCGGCAGGTAGCCGATGTGGTGCCCACGTGGAAGGAGGGACAGGTAGTGCGTCGCAACGGAATCTACACCGCTACCGTGCAGGCTGACTTGGCTGTCGGAGAAAATGCCCTGAAAATGACTGCCAGGGTGCAGGAGATGATGAAAGGTGTCGAACTGTCTGAGGGGGTGACGGTCAGCTACGGCGGTGAGATGGAGAAAACCGGTGAGATGATGCCGCAAATCATGGGTGGACTGATGTTGGCAGTTGCCATCATCTTTTTCATCCTTCTGACTCACTTCCGCAAGATCAGCATTGCCTTGCTTATTTTCGGCAGCATGACACTCTGTGTCTTCGGTACTGCTTTCGGTGTATGGATTCAAGGTGTAGACTTCAGCATCACTGCTATTCTAGGCGTAGTGAGCCTCATGGGTATCATTGTGCGCAACGGCATTATCATGATAGACTATGCCGAGGAGTTGCGCGCTACGGAGCACATGACTGCCAGCGAAGCTATCTATCATTCCGCCCTGCGGCGTATGCGTCCTATCTTCCTCACGTCGGCTGCCGCCTCGATGGGTGTTATCCCGATGATATTGGGCAAGTCGAGTCTATGGATGCCGATGGGTACGGTCATTTGTTACGGTACACTCATCACGATGTTGTTCATTCTTACTGTCTTGCCGTGCTTGTACCTGCTTACTTTCCGGGGCAGCAGCAAGAAACGTGAAAAATGGGATTCCTTGGAGCAACAGTGATACTCTTGTTAGGGTGTTGATGATATCCCATGTATGGGGTCGGATACACCTTATATTATATATAGAATGCAAAACAGAAATTGAATATCCGTAAACATCTCCTGTAGGGGCGTATCGCATACGCCCGAATGCGCAACTAATCCACGTGGATGTTTTCAGGGCGTATGCGATACGCCCCTACAGGGCAATTGGGTAAAATGCGGATATTCATTAAACAGAAATAACGTTGAAAGATGAAACATACAAGTAAATGCTTTTTGATGGTTTGGGTATGGGGCTGCATGGCTGCCCCGCTTGCCGCCCAGCAGGTTTACACACTGGACGAATGTATAGAAAGCGCTTTGCTGAACAATGCCCGTATGAAAAATGCCGCCAATGACCTTGCTTCCGCACGCCACGAGCGCAAGGAGGCGTTCACCAACTATTTCCCCAGCATCAGTGCTACGGGCGGAGGTTTCCTGTCCTCCACCCACTTGTTGGGTATGGAGATGGGACCTGGTATGTCGTTGGGATTGATGAAGGATGGTCTTGTGGGTGGCGTTACCGCTTCGATGCCCCTCTTTACCGGAGGTCAGATTGTGCAAGGCAACAAACTCTCTGAGGTGAACGTGGAGAAATAC
The DNA here is from genome assembly GCF_014837065.1 of Phocaeicola intestinalis. GTDB lineage: Bacteria > Bacteroidota > Bacteroidia > Bacteroidales > Bacteroidaceae > Phocaeicola > Phocaeicola intestinalis. Next base: position 15,959 of record NZ_JACSPP010000030.1, on the reverse strand, counting down.
CGCCTCTTGGGCAGGCAGGCGGAGAACGAGGTAAAGCTTACTGCCGAGCAATACTACTGGCAGGTAGCGATGCTGAAGGAGAAGCTCCGCACGCTGCACGTGGTGGAGGCGCAGCTGGCGGAAATTCTGAAGGATGTGGATGCCGCCGTGCAGGCAGGTGTGACCAACCGTAACGACCTGCTTCAGGTGCAGCTGAGGCAGAACGACACGCGCAGCACACGCATCAATGTGGAGAACAGCCTCGCTCTGTCGCGCCGTCTGTTGGCGCAATACATCGGTACGCCGGGTGACAGTGTGGATGTAGACTTCGCAGTGGCAGACTCGCTACCCGAACCGCCCGATGCGCTTTATCGTCGTCCCGATGAGTCGCTTGCCCTTACTCCCGAATACAACCTGTTGCAGGCAAAGCTGAAGGCAAGCCGCATTGAGCGGAAGATGACGCTTGGCAAGCAATTGCCTACGGTAGCGATAGGCGGCGGATTTGTTTATGATAACCTGCTGGACCGCGACCGCAATTATTGGGTGGGCTTCGCTACGGTAAGCGTGCCTCTGAGCGGCTGGTGGGAAGGCAGCCATAGTCTGAAGCGCAGCAAGCTGGCGGTGCGTACCGAGGAAAACAACCTGCGCAACGGCAGCGAACTGCTGGTCATTAACATGCAGAACACATGGAATGCCGTGACCGATGCCTATAAGCAAGTACGTATAGCTATCGAGAGTATCGGGCAGTCGGCAGAGAACCTTCGTCTGCAGACCGACTACTATCATGCCGGTACCTGCACCATGAGCGACTTGTTGGAGGCGCAGACTCTTTTCCAGCAAAGCCGCGACCGATATGTGGAAGCATATGCACAATATGCAGTGAAGAAGCGTGAGTATTTGCAGTCAACAGGACGTTGACGGTCAGGAACGTAATGGCTTTTTAACCAAAAATTCTGATGAAAGGAACATTGCTTTTCACAAAGAAACCTTAACTTTGTGTGCAATTAAATTAGAACCAGCTAAAATTTCGTATTATGGACAAAACAACAATTGGAACAAATGCAGGCATTGTCTGGCGCACAATAAACAGTAGCGGCAGATCCTGGAAGTATGAAGAGTTGAAGAAAGAAACACAACTTTCCGACCGCGATCTGAATGCGGCTATCGGATGGTTGGCGCGTGAGAATAAGATTGAATTTGACTCTGAAATGCCCGATGGCGAAGAAGTGATGCACGTAGAGATGAACGTGTACTTTTGAAAACAAAGACACAATGAATAGTCCGGTTTGTGAATTGTATAAATCGGGCTATTTTTTATTTATGCGTATCGCACACTCATGGCACAGAACCTACTTCTTCTGTGCCAGTGGCATAAACTCCAAAGGCCCCCTCAAACGAACATAAGTGATACGACCGACTCACTTATGTGAAACGCTCGGGTTACTTATGTTAAACGATCCACTCACTTATGTTCATCAGAAGGTATGCTTGAACGCATGTCAAACCAAGAAAACTTTTTGTAGAAATTCGAAACTGTTTCTTATTTTGTTTGTGTGTAGCCTTCAGTGTGCAATATGTCTATAAGGCGTTGTTTCATATCGCCTTGTATCAAGATTTCTCCGTCTTTTACAGAACCGCCTGTTCCGCATTTTGTCTTGAGAAGCTTGCCTAAAGCATTCAGGTCGGTTTCGGTACCGATGAATCCTTTGATTACGGTTACGGTTTTTCCTCCTCTTCCTTTCCGCTCGATGTTGACACGCAAAGGTTGCCGGTTTTTCTCAAGGGTAGGTGTCTCTTCTTCACCTGTTTCTTCGTACTTGAAATCAGGATTTGTGGAGTATACAATGTTCAGCCGGTCTTTCCAATCGTTTTTTTTCATGTGTGATGGTTTAGAATGTGTCCAAAGTTAAGTACATTTTTCAATATTCGTGTAATATTTACAAATAAATCGCTTATTTTTGCGGAAAGAGAATAATCGATTAACTGAAGTTGGATGGCAATACGTACGCATAAAAATACAGACAAGGTTCCGGAACCTACCTTGAGGCGGCTTCCTTGGTATCTTTCGTGTGCGAAGCTGATGCGGGAGAAAAATGAAAGGTTTGTTTCATCTACCCAGATTTCGAAACAAATCAATATCGATGCGTCGCAAATAGCGAAAGACCTTTCGTATGTAGACATTGCTGGACGTACAAGGGTAGGTTATGAAATAGATGTATTGGTCCGGGTGTTGGAGGACTTTTTGGGATTTACCAATCTGCATCGTGCTTATTTGTTTGGTGTCGGAAGCCTGGGTGGTGCTTTGTTGCGCGATTCGGGTCTGGTGCATTTCGGCTTGCAGCTAGTGGGAGCATTCGATATCAATCCCGACTTGGTGGGCACCGAAATCAACGGCATTCCTATTTATCATACCGATGAGTTTGAAGCACGTATGCAGATTGACCTCGTAAATATCGGTGTACTGACAGTACCTATTTCCATATCGCAGGAGATAACCGACAAGATGGTGGCTGGGGGCATCAAGGCAGTGTGGAACTTTACTCCTTTCCGTATCCGGGTGCCCGAGCATATCGTGGTGCAGAACACATCGTTGTATGCTCATCTGGCGGTGATGTTTAATCGGTTGAATGAGATGAATACTTGAACTCACTACAGATTGCACAGATTTTTAAGCCGGAGTGCAAAAGCAGAGATACGGTCTTTATCCTTTTATCTGTGTAATTTATGGTGAAAAGAAAAATATGTATGAAGATTATAGCAGTAGGAATGAATTATCCGTTGCATTGCAAAGAACTGCACGCCACGGAACCTTTGCCGGAAGAACCGGTCATCTTTATGAAGCCAGATTCGGCTCTTTTGAAAGACAGCAAACCTTTTTTTATTCCTGATTTTTGCCGGCAGGTAGATTATGAGACGGAACTGGTAGTGCGTATCTGCCGGTTGGGAAAGAATATAGCCGAGCGTTTTGCCTGCCGTTATTACGATGCCGTAACGGTGGGCATTGATTTTACGGCACGCGATTTACAACACCGGTTTCGTGCAGAAGGTAAACCGTGGGAGCTTTGCAAAGGTTTCGACAATTCGGCGGCTATCGGCGATTGGGTTCCGGTGGAGCAATTCCCCACAATTCAGAATATCCGTTTTCACCTTGATATTGACGGACAGACGGTGCAACAGGGAAACACGTGTGATATGATTTTCACGGTTGACCGGATTATTGCTTATGTGAGCCGGTTCTGTACGTTGAAAATAGGCGACTTGCTCTATACAGGTACTCCAGTCGGGGTAGGACCGGTAGCGATAGGCAATCATTTGGAAGGATATTTGGAAGACAGGAAAGTATTAGATTTCAATATACGATGAAGATACGTACAGGATTCGGATTTGATGTTCACCGTCTGGTGGAAGGACGTGACTTGTGGTTGGGTGGAATTTTGGTCCCGCATACTTTGGGCTTGTTGGGTCATTCAGATGCCGATGTATTGATTCATGCCATTTGTGATGCTTTGCTTGGAGCAGCCAATATGCGTGATATCGGGTATCATTTCCCGGATTCGGCAAGTGAATTTGAAAATATTGATAGTAAAGTGTTGCTTCGGAAAACTGTTGGACTCATAGCATCGAAAGGATATCGCATCGGGAATATCGATGCCACGGTATGTGCCGAGCGTCCGAAACTGAAAAACTACATCCCACAGATGCAGAAAGTGTTGGCAGAGGTAATGAACATTGATGTGGATGATGTGTCCATCAAGGCGACCACAACCGAGAAATTGGGCTTTACCGGTCGTGAGGAAGGCATCTCGGCGTATGCCGTAGTGTTGATTTCGAAGGATTGATTTTTGAACACAGATATACGGAGGCACAGAGAGTTTTTTATTCTTCTCTGTGTCTTCGTGTTGGGGTCGTAAGTGAAACAAAAACCTTGTCACCTTGCCAACTATACTTCGATGCCTTGAAAATCAGAGCAGCAAACCGGCAGAGAGCAGGATGCCGAAGAAAAACATGTTGCGGGAAGTTTCACCTAAAATAGCGTTCAGAGCCTTGCCTTTGCCGATGCGTGCCATACGGACTGTGGTAAGGATGTGTATCAGCAGGTAGAGCTCGGGTAGGATGCTTGCCCATAGTTTTCCTTGACCAACAAAATAAAAGCAAAGCCAGCAGGCTGTCAGCCCCAATAGGAAATAGACGATAAGTCCTGTTTTTGCTCCGAAGCGGACTACCAGCGTGCGCTTGCCACTGATGGCATCTTGTTCGCGGTCGCGGAAATTATTTACCATCAGCAGGGTGTCTATCACCAGTCCACAGGCTAGTGAAGCGATGGTGACAGAGCCGTTCCACGTGTGTGCCATTACATAATATGTGCATCCTACAGGCACGAAGCCAAAAAACACCAGTACCAGTATATCGCCCCATCCGTGGTAGGCCAGGGTGGTATAGAGGTAAGCGAACACCAGACAGGCAATGCCCACCGGAATCATCTCCCATCCGCTATAGTAAAGCAGGCAAAGTCCGCACAGGGCTGCCAGTGCAGTGGTGAGGAGGATGCCTTTCTTCATGTTTTGAGGCGTTATCCAGCCTTGTGCACAGGCACGTTCCGGTCCAAGACGGTCTTCGCGGTCGCTTCCTTTCAGAAAATCGTATAAATCGTTGATGAAGTTGGCATCTATTTGCATCAGGAAGGCAAACAGGAAACACAGAATGGCTGGAGTAGCCTGAAAATGTCCGTGTGCTTCTGCCAAGGCACATCCTATCATCACCGGGATGGATGCTGCCGTCAGGGTCTTGGGACGTGCAGCCAGTATCCAGGCTTGAAGTGAGTTGGGTTTTACATCTTCGTTCATAGCTTGTTTCATATTATGGGTGTATCTCCGACTCTTTATGGTAGATAATCATTTATATGAATGTCCGCATTTTACCAATAAGGAATTATTCCAGGGAGTTAAAGGGAGTTAGAATAATGGAAATCCTAACAGAACGATTGTCCTTTAACTCCTGTGAGCGAAGCGAGCATAACTCCTTTTAACTCCTTTTCATCCCATTGGCATTTTGCGGTATTCATAATCTCATTTATTCGACAACGCGTCTTCTATCAGTGCCTGCAGGTTTTCGTAATGACTCTTGGCAATGCCGGTCGTTTGGGCGGCTGCGCTTTTCACAATACGTTGCAAGGCGATAAGTTCTCCGCGGGCAATAGCCGGAGATTCCGAGTAACTCAGGCGGCGGTTCGCTTTTTCGGCTGCTTCTTCTTGTGCTTTGTCTAAAAGTCCTATTAAATCTTTTATGTAGGCTTTTTGCATATTCCGGCGGAAAATATCCGAACGCGACGGATTGTTCCAAATAGTCGTGTGCAGGTCGGCGAAAAGTTGCGAAGCGGTGTATGCCTGTTTGCCGTTCAAGGCTTCGTTTTCGCTCATCTTGTCGAACGTGTTCTTGTTGAGCAGACGGGCAAGGATATTTGATTGGAGCGAGCAGATAGCGTTGACAGGCAAGATGCGCGCTTTAGCTATCAAGTCACGGTCGATAAGCCATGTGGGTGTGGTAAAGAGCTGTTCGTTAAGGAAAGCTACGGCACGCCGTTGGATGTCGGCAGGTACGAACTCGCGTGCTACGGCATTGGTCTGTTCTACGGTGATGGGAGTAGAATAGATTCCTGCCACGTTTTTTGCCACGTGTCCCATATAGCGTGCCAGCTGGTTGATTACTTGTGTATAGATTTCAGCGGCACCGGCATACGATTTATTGGGTTCATGACTCCATTTTTCTATTTGCGGTACAATCCGTTTCAGATTTTTGATACCGTATGCACTTGCCAGCATTGAGTCGTCTCCCAAGTCTTCACTTTGATTTCGAGGGTCATTAGGGTCTGATTCCGTGCCAAAAGTATAACGTATGTCTTCGTTCAGCTTGGCGATGATGGAGCTGTTGGAGTAATCTGTTTCTTCTTCGGGAGTCTTAAACCGGGGAAGCCAGCGGTAGCCCCATTCGATTGCCCATTTGTCGTATATACCGATACGTGGAAAAATACCCTTTCGTGTGATGCTGTCTTCAGGTTGTGCTACGTAGTTGAAGCGTGCATAGTCCATGATGGAAGGTGTATGTCCGTTAGCTTCCACCCATGCCTTGTCGCGGAGTTTTTCTACCGGAACGGTGTGCGAAGAACCGAAGTTGTGGCGTAGTCCGAGGGTATGCCCTACTTCGTGTGAAGAAACAAAGCGGATGAGTTGGCCCATCAGTTCATCATCGAACTGCATTTTCCGGGTAGCTTCATCAATGGTTCCTGCCTGAATCATATACCAGTTGCGCAAGAGGCTCATAACATTATGATACCAATTGATGTGTGTCTCCAGAATTTCTCCGGTACGCGGGTCATTGATGTGCGGTCCGCTGGCATTAGGGATGTCCGAAGGTTTGTAAACGATGGCTGAATGGCGGGCATCTTCCAGACTCCATGAAGGGTCATCGGTGGGGGCTTCTTGGGCATAGATGGCGTTTTTGAATCCAGCTTTTTCGAATGCAACCTGCCAGTCGTTTACCCCTTGTATCAGATAAGGTACCCATTTCTTCGGTGTGGCAGGGTCGATGTAAATGACAATGGGTTTCTTCGGCTCTACCAGTTCGCCGCGCAGATAAGCGGCTTCATCTTTCGGTTCCAGTCGCCAGCGCGTGATGAGTTGTTTGTATTCGATGCCTTGTGGGTTTGAGTCGAAATCGGTATAACGTACGGTGAAATATCCCACACGCGGATCGAACAGGCGTGATTTCATCGGTGTTTCGGGCAGGAGCACCAATGAGCTGTTCAGTTCATAGGTAAGTGGAATGTCCGAACTTCCAGTTTCCAGGAAACCGGCTCCTTCGGCTTTTTTGCGGCTATAAGTCATTACATTGCTTATCTCGATGTTTTGCGGGAAGGCTTTCAGCGTGTCTACATACGAAGCTTCGGCGTTGAGAGCCTGCAAGCCGATATAGTCTTTGTCGCCTTTTTCAAAAGTGAAGAGCGGGTTTTCTTTCTTCAAGTATGTTCCGATGTTGAATACATAACTTCGGTGAAGCGAATCTTTGCGTACACTTTCCAGCTTGAAGCTTGCCACGATGGGCTGGATGTTCGAGTTTAGTACCGACTGGTACATTCCTTCTTTGTCTGCGGAACGTTCGCGATAGGATATTTCGCGTACCAGCAGGTTGTTTTCCGTACCAGTCTCGAAACGTACGACCTTGCTTCCTATGATGTCGCCCGGATAACCCACGCGTGATTTCTGGCGCGAGGCAGGCGCTTTGCTGATGCGGTTTACTATCAGAATGTCGCGCCCGAGCATGGAGTCGGGGATTTCAATGAAATAATTGTTAGCTACCTTGTGTACGGTCAGAAATCCGTGTGTGCTCCTGGCTTTGTCGGTGATGACTTGGCTGTAAGGTTTCAGTCCGTTTTGAGGAGCCGGTTTCTCTACTTTTTCAGTTTGTGCTTTTTTTGCCTTCTTCTTGAATATTTTGGCTTCAGCTGGCGATGAGGCTATCAGGAGAGCCGCCATTATCCATATAGGCAATATTGCTTTTTTCATATGTTTATGGTTGGTTAGAAGATTGATACAGATGTTTCTCTTGAATAATGCGGTATACTTCCGGATGTACGAAATAACGGATATCCCTTCCTTCAGCAAGTGCTTGACGGATGAAGGTGGAGCTGATTTCGAGTAGGGGCGTTTCTACCGCCTTGACTTGTGTGTACGAGGCAGGAATTGTCAGGTCGTATCCACGGCGCGGATAAACTCTGATGGAGTGGTTGCGCAGGATTTCTTCGGGGGCACGCCACTGGGCAAACTTAGCCCAGTTGTCTGCCCCGATGATGAGGATAAAGTCCCGTTCGGGATAAGTTCTGGCAAGTTGTCGTAGCGTATCGACCGTATATGACGGGCGAGGCAGTCCGAACTCGAAGTCGGAAGCACGGAAATGTGGATATCCGGCTATGGCGGCTTCTACCATTTCCAGCCGGATATAGTCGTCCAGCAGATGATCACCTTTCTTGAATGGGTTTTGTGGTGTTACCAGAAACCATACCTCATCCAGGTCTTCATATTCGCACAAATAATTGGCAAGTGCCAGGTGCCCGATATGAATGGGATTGAATGTCCCTCCGAACAGTCCGGTCTTTATACGAGTTTTTTCCATTTGAAAAAGTTTACTACTTGCCATACGGCTACAAGAAGCATGGCTGCGGCAATGATGTACTGCTGTTTGGCAAGAGCTACGATGCCTACGGCAAGAGCTGCCAATGCTATCACGATAGCTACAATCATTAGGATACTCAGGAGTTTTTTCGGGTCTTTAGGCATAATGTTTGAGCTTTAGTTTAAACTCACTATAGAAGTCTTTTAACTCTTAAGAAGAAGCTGTTTTGAATTTCTCCAAAAATTGATGTATCCGTTTTCGTGTGTGCTTTGGGCGCTAAATTTAAAACAGCTTCTTAATCATTAAATTCTTCCGTGGTAAAAGAGATTTATTTTATTGTGCCAAGAATTTCCGGATAGCTTCCAAGGCTTGGGTTTCGGCTGCCTCCAGATTGTCGTTTACGATGACTAGGTCGAACTTGGGTGCATAACTTAGTTCGAAACTGGCTTTGGCTATCCGGCTTTCTATCGTTTCGGGTGAGTCGGTGCCACGTCCTTCCAGACGTTTGCGCAGTTCGTCTATTGAAGGAGGCTGGATGAATACCGACAAGGCACGTTCTCCGTAGAACTGCTTGATGTTGCATCCTCCTACCACATCCACATCGAAGATGATGTTCTGGCCTTCGGTAAGCTGTTTTTCCACTTGCGATTTCAAGGTGCCATAGAACCGGTCGGGATATACCTCTTCGTATTCTACGAATTCACCGTTGGCAATGCGTCGTTTGAATTCTTCCGGTGTGAGAAAGAAGTATTCCACTCCGTTCTGTTCGGTTCCGCGTGGCGGGCGGCTGGTAGCGGAGATGGAAAATTGCAGGTTCAGGTCTTGTTTCAGCAGGTAGTTGATAATGGTCGATTTACCCGAGCCTGAGGGTGCTGAGAATATGATAAGTTTTCCGTTCATGTTTTTATTCTTTTTTAGTTGACAAGGTAACAGGGTGACAAGTTGACAAGGTTCTGAATAGTTTTACTTAATGGCATTTAAAGCCTTGTCAACTCGTCAACTTGTTACCTTGTCAACTTGCTTTTTACATTACGTTCAACACTTGTTCCTTGATTTGTTCCAGCTCGTCTTTCATCTGCACCACGATGTTCTGCATCTGTGCGTGGTTTGACTTGCTTCCGGTGGTATTGATTTCGCGGCCCATTTCCTGGGCGATGAATCCCAGTTTCTTGCCCTGTCCGTGTCCGCCGGCAAGCGTTTCACGGAAATAGTTCAGGTGATTGGCAAGACGTTGTTTTTCTTCGTTGATGTCCAGCTTTTCAATGTAATATATCAGTTCCTGTTCCAGCCGGTTCTTGTCGTAGTCCACTTTGACCGTCTTTTCCAGTGCATCGGTGATGCGTTCGCGTATTTTGTTCACCCGTTCCTTTTCATAGTTTTCCAGCGTGTGCAAGAGACGTTCGATGTTGTTCACTTTCTCGATGAATTTCTTTTCCAGTGCGGCTCCTTCCTGTTTACGGAAGTCTGTCAGGTGTTGCAGGGCTTCGTCGATGGCTTGGCTGGCTGCTTCCCATTCTTCGTCTGCCAGTTCCTGCACTTCCACCCGTGTCAGGACATCGGGCATGCGCAATAGCGTGGCAAACCAGTCGTTAGGTACCGGTATGTGATACGTTTCGGCAATGGAAGAAATTTGTTTGTAATAGTTTTCTACCAGTGCAGCATTGATGGGTGTAGCTGTTTCGCCGGCATCTTTCTCTATCCAGATAGAAAAGTCTACTTTTCCCCGTTCCAATGTTTTGGCAATGCGGTTGCGTATTTCCATTTCCTTTTCGCGGTAGAGTGGGGCGATGCGTGTCGACAGGTCAAGTGCCTTGCTGTTGAGAGATTTGATTTCAACGTTTATTTTTTTGTCTCCGAATGTTACGGTCGCTTTGCCGTATCCGGTCATTGATTGTATCATACGGTTCGATTTTGTTAAGTCTTGCAAAGATAGGGAATCTCTGCCAACCTGCCAAATCTCTCTCCCCGTCTAACAGGGCAAACGCATCTAATTTTTACTAATTTTTGCAGAGCACCGTTCCCTGCACGTACGTCTTCGGGATTCCCGAACAGTTTGCGCGAATGTCCAGCTGCAGATAATCCTCTCCGTCATTGAGGATAATCTGCAAAACGGAGATATCTTCACAGGCAGTTTCAATTGACTGAAACTGCCTGTGAAGATAACTGAAATGGCAAAGTTAAGTATATCTTCATTTTTTTATACCTTTGCTGCCGTTATGATAGCTAAGAAACAAATTGTAAGTGATGCCGATTTCGGGCAGATATTCATCGTGACCCGCCGTACGGTGCGCAATGTCACGATGCGGATGAAAGAAGACGGGCTGCATGTCACCACGCCTCCTTTCCGGAGCGTGAAAGCGTTGCTCGACGTAATCCGCCCTTTCCGTGAGCGCTTGCTGAAGTTGAAGGCAGATGTGTCTCCCAAGCCTTTCGATTGGGATTATAGGCTGGAGGCGGAGTGCTTCCGGTTGTGGCTCGAACCCAGCCGGCTGAAGCATTTCACCGTGCGCTCCGCCGAAGAGGGAGTAAAGATTTGTTGTCCCGAAGATACTGACTTTTCGGACAAACGGGTACAGACGTTGGTGCGGAATGCCATAGCCCGTGCCTTGAAGAAACGGGCGGAAGAGTATCTGCCTCCGTTGGTGGCATGTTGGGCAGAACGGTACGGATTGTCGTATCGGACGGTGAAGATTACCAAGGCACGCTCCCGGTGGGGAAGTTGCTCGTCGGAACGTCATATCAGCCTGTCGTATTACCTGATGCTGCTCCCGGCGCATCTGATGGATTACGTGGTATTGCACGAACTGGCACACACCCGCGAGATGAACCACGGTCCCCGCTTCTGGGAGTTGCTCGACCGGATGACGGAAGGGCGTGCACTGGCATTGCGCAAGGAGTTGCGTGCATATCGTCCGGTGTTTTGAGCTTGTTGTGCCTTGCTGTTGATGTATGTCAAAAAATGCGTATGCTTTGTGTTCCCAGCCGTTTATGTTTGATGAATTTCCTTTACCTTTGCATCCGTTTTGAATATTCACCACAGATTACACAGATTAAATCAATTATAAAATCTGTGTAATCTGTGGTGGAAAAACACAATCAGGATAATCTGTATGAAGAAAAGTTTGATGGCATTGGCTTCCGGCACGCTGGGCTTAGGAATTGCCGAGTTTGTAATGATGGGCATTCTGCCCAATGTGGCCCATGATTTGGGCATTTCTATTCCGCAGGCAGGACACTTTATTTCGGCATACGCCATTGGGGTGTGCGTAGGTGCTCCGTTGACCGTAGTGGTGGCACGTACCCGTCCGTTGAAGCAGATATTGTTGGGACTGGCAATGATTTACATCGTAGGGAATCTGTTCGCTTCGATGTCGGTGAATTATTGGATGTTGCTCCTGATGCGCTTCGTTTCGGGATTGCCTCACGGGGCATTCTTCGGCGTAGGTTCCATCGTGGCGGAACGGGTGGCGGATAAAGGAAAAGCTTCGCAGGCGGTAGCGTTGATGATAGCGGGGATGACCATTGCCAACCTCTTCGGGGTTCCTTTCGGCACGTTGTTGAGTAACCTGTTTTCGTGGCGCTTTCCTTTCGTGTTCAATGCCCTTTGGGGAGTCTTGATATTCTATCTGATTTGGCGTTGGATTCCGTATATGCCCGCTCTGCCCGACGTGGGATTGAAAGGTCAGTTCCGTTTCCTGAAGCGGCTGGCTCCGTGGCTGATTATCCTGACTACAATGTTCGGCAACGGGGGCATCTTCTGCTGGTTCAGCTATGTCACACCGCAGATGATTCACGAAGCAGGTTTCTCGCCCCATTCGATGACCGCCGTGATGATGCTTGCCGGATTGGGCATGACCATCGGTAATCTGGTGGGAGGCAAGTGCGGCGACCTTTACGGGCTGGCTCCGGTAATCCGTGTCACGCAGATGGTGATGGTATTGTCATTGCTGGGCATCTTCTTCTTTACCCGCAATCCGTACCTGTCCGTCATCCTGATGTTTGTCTGCACGGCTTGCCTCTTTGCGGTCTCTCCTCCCCAGCAATTATTGCTTTTGCAGAACTCGCGCGGCTCGGAGATGATGGGCGCGGCGTGCGTACAGATCGCTTTCAACCTGGGCAATGCCGTGGGTGCCTATCTGGGCGGATTGCCGATAGACGCCGGTATGGGTTACCGTTATCCGTCGCTGGTAGGTGTCTTCATCGTGCTTCTGGGGCTGGGGTGCATCTCGGTGTATGTGAGACGGTATGGAAAGAGTGCCATCGGATGATAATACGGTTTTTTCTGCCCTTCGTTTCTTTTGCTTTTCAGATAGATGTCTTAACTTAGGAGCTGTAATCCAAAAAAAGTTATAGCATGATGAAGAAAAGAATTTGTTGGGTATTGTTCGTTTGCCTGTGTTTTACGCTGGGATGGGCGCAATCTGTCCGTTCGTACCGGCAGGCAGAGGATAGTTTGACTGTGGTGTTATCGGAAGGGGAAATCCGACTTTATCCGTTGGCAGACAATGCCGTACGTGTGAAATATGTGCGTCAGGAGCCTGTGTTGCCCGATTGGGTGTATGTGGGGAATGACAAGCCGGCCTGGTCGGTGAAGGAAACCGGTGAAGAAATTACGTTGGGTTTGCCCGGACTGGTGGTACGGATAGACAAGGAAAAAGGAACGCTTGCTTATTTTACGCCAGAAGGGAAACCGATATTGCAGGAAAAAGAGCGGCAACTGGTGGCTTCATCGGTACAGGGAGAACCTACCAGGTGTGCCGCTCAGTGTTTTTATTCGCCTGCTGATGAAAATCTTTTCGGACTGGGACAATTTCAGGACGGGCAACTGAATGTGCGGGGACTTTCGCGCCGGCTTACACAGGTCAATACCCAGATAGCGGTTCCTTTCGTGTTGTCGGATAAAGGTTACGGCATCTTGTGGAACAATTACGGCTTGACCGAATTCAATCCTGCAGACAGCTTGATTACGTTGACGCGTACGGTTTCAAGCGGTGATGCCGAGACGGTAGATGTGACTTCTGCTGAGGGAGGAAAGCAGGAGGTGCGTGAGCGGTTCGTTTTTACTTCGTCACTGATTATTCGCGAGTCTGGGCGCTACGCCGTGATGCTTGATGTGGGGCAGACCATGGCACGCAGGCATCACTTGAAGATAGGCAATCAGACCGTATTCGATATGAAGAATCTGTGGTTGCCTCCTACGACTTCTGCCATTGTCGAATTGGAGGCTGGAGTGTATCCGGTGGAAGCCGAATTGGAAAAAGAAGACCGGCCGAAAGTGTATTACCGGAAAGTAACAGATGAAACCGTGTTCCGTTCGCCTGTAGCAGAGGCTGTTGACTATACCGTGTTTGCCGGAAAAGCTGATGAGGTGATTGCGGCATACCGTCGGGTGACAGGTGAGGTCCCGATGATGCCTCGATGGGCACTGGGCTATATTCATTGTCGGGAACGTTTCCACGGTCAGGATGAAATAGTTCAGACCGCTACACGCTTCCGTAACGATAGTTTGCCGATGGACGTCATCGTGCAGGATTGGCAATACTGGGGAAAGTATGGCTGGAATGCCATGCGTTTCGATGAATCCGGTTATCCCGACCCCAAGAAACTGGTGGACGATGTGCATGCATTGGATGCCCGCCTGATGCTTTCGGTATGGTCGAAGATAGACCCGGCATCGGAGGTGGGCAAACTGATGCAGGGCAAGGGCTATTACATTCCGCAGACTTCGTGGATTGACTTCTTCAATCCCGATGCAGCGGCTTATTATTGGGAGAACTTCAACAAACGTCTTTTGAAACCTTACGGGATAGATGCCTGGTGGCTGGATGCGACGGAGCCGGAGAACGACGACTTGCTGGGGCGGAAGGTGTGGAACCAGACAGTGCCGGGCGAGGTGTACCGCAATGTCTATCCGCTGCTGGTGAACCGTACCGTATACGAAGGGTCACGCCGTGAGATGCCCGACCGGCGGGTGATGCTGTTGACGCGAAGCGGTTTTCCCGGCATGCAACGGTATGCCACGGCAACTTGGTCGGGCGATGTGGGGCATGATTGGGAAACGCTTCGCCGGCAGATTGTGGGCGGTCTGGGCATGGTGGTGTCGGGACAGCCTTGGTGGACATACGATGCAGGCGGTTTCTTCCGTCCCGGGCAAAGCCAGTACACCGATCCGGCTTACCACGAATGTTTCCTGCGCTGGCTGCAGGCGGGCGTATTCCTGCCCTTGACCCGTGTGCACGGTTATCAGTCGGATACCGAGTTCTGGAATTATGGCGAGGAGGTGGTCGCTCTTGCCCGTCGGGCGTTGGACACCCGTTATAGCCTGTTCCCTTATATTTATTCGGAGGCCGCACGCACCCATTACGGGGGAGGAACCCTGATGCGTCCGTTAGTGATGGACTTTGCCGGCGATTCGCTTGCCTTGGCGCAGAAATACGAATACATGTTCGGACCTTCGCTGCTGGTAGCCCCGGTGGTAGAGCCGGGCAAGAACCGTTGGGAGGTGTACCTGCCGCATGTGCAAGGCGGATGGTATGACTTCTGGACCGGTGCGAAAACCGCTGGGAACGGGACTTGGGAGACCGTGCCGGTCACACTGGAACAAATTCCGGTTTTCGTCAAGGCTGGAACCATTCTGCCATTGGCTTCGGGCAAGCCGCAGACTACCCGTGAGGCTGCCGATGCCGGCTGGACCGTCCGGATATATGCCGGAGCCGATGCCGCTTATACCGTTTACGAAGATAATGGCATAGACTATGCTTACGAGCAGGGTGCGTATGCGCTCGTCCGTATGGAATGGGACGAAGCGAAGGGCGAACTGACCATCCATCCCCGTGAAGGTTCGTTCCCAGAGATGAAAGCTGTCCGTCCCCTGCGCATCATCCGCTATGCGGGCGACAGACAGGAAAAACAAGTGACATACGAAGGGGAGAAGCTGACGGTGAAATTCTGAGAGGTTGTTTTTTCTAATAAGTTTGCTTGGCAGATACGAACCAATATATGATTGAACGGTTCAGTATCTGTTCCAAGTTGTCTTCTTTTTATGTTCTCCAAGTGAAAACCGTACGGTTTCCATATCGAGAACGTACGGTTTTCAATTGGAGAACGTACGGTTTTGATATGGAAACCATAAAAGGATGATGTCTGGTGGGGAAAAGGATATTCATTTTTAATTATTTAAATCCGTGTAATCTGTGGTGAGGTAGTATTCTATATCCAAATCGACTTTGCCTGCATATTCTTTTGGAATGACGTAGGCGACATACCAAGGCTCCATAACATCTGTGAAGTCTGTTTGAATCCGGATAGACAAGTGATAACCGTCATCCGATTGAATCAGATTTTTTTGTAAATCCACAATTCCTCCATTAGCTATACCCTTTACCACCGCCAGCACACCCTCTGAGAACGGTACGCTTGCTTCGGGCTTTGTCTCTTCATCAGCAAACAGTTGGTCAAATTCGGCTTGACTTTCGATATAAACCACGGTATCTAAAGGTATGTCAAGGTCATAACCACGTCTGTAACTGATTTCATCGTATGCATACGGCAATTCCGCAAACTCATCGCTGCACGAAGCGAACGGCAAGCATACGGTTAATGTAATCAAGTAGAATAAGAAATGTTTCATAAGCATGATGTGTAAAGAATGTCCGCCATCCTCTTTCGGTAATCAGAAAGACGGACATTCTGGATGGTTGTTATAGTCAAAAAGAAATGGTTTGCGAATTAGACAACCGGAATTTAAGAGTCAGAAGTGACTCCAACTCTTCTTTATAGTTTCCGATATTGTCGAAGAAATCCTTAACGGCCTG
>NZ_JACSPP010000002.1 GCF_014837065.1 Phocaeicola intestinalis | reverse complement strand
ATAAGGGAGAAGCGCACAAAACTGTTCATGGCTAACTCCCGTCAAGGCACGGAAACTTTTGCTGTTGTCTTTATGGTCGTGGTAATTCATGTCGCAAAGATACGCGTATGCGCGATATATAACAAATCTAAATTACATAAACTCTATTATTCATTGCATTTGCCTGGGAAGTTTGACAGGGTAAAAGGACTGACGGCTATCATCTTGAAAGACAGTGTGGCTCAAAAAGAGCTTCCGGTTATGGAGCGAAGGGAAGGAAAAGACTGGATTGGACTTCGCATCCGGAATAAGGGAAAAGTGACGGACATTTACATCAACCAGTTGGCAGACGGACGGTTGATGCATAGCAATTCGTGGATAGAAGCGGATGGTTGGGTAACCGATGCCTATATGTTTGCCGTGTCTTATCCGGAGGGAGATAATCCTACGGAGGCGGATGAACTGTTCCTGGCTTATGGCAGTGCATTGCGCCGTGATGGGGTTTCGTATTTTGCTTCACTTTCTAAGTTGTTTTTTGTACAAAAGGCAGCCGGTGGAGATTTGAACTTATGGATAGACGGACAACCTTATGTAAATGCGTCTTTCCGTTCAGGAAAACGTCCTTCCCGCTTGATTGTGAACGGCGAAGCAATGCATGTGAATTATCAGAATGGTTTGTTGGATGTGAAATATAAAAAATAGAGTAGAATGAGAAAATTAGGTATTGTATGTTTAATATGTTTGTTGTGTGGAACAGTTCTTTCCGCTGCCGAATGGCAATGGTCGGTAAAGGTGAAAGGATGCGTGTCAAGAGAAACAGGGGAATCGCAGGAAGCGTTCCTGTGGATACCTCCTGCGTGCGAACGGGTGAAGGCGGTAATGGTGGGACAACAGAATATGTCGGAAGAAACGTTGTTTCATCTTTCTGCATTCCGTGAGGCGATGGGGCGGTTAGGAATTGCCTTGATATGGATTACGCCTGAATTAGACCAGCGGTGGGATGTGACAACCGGTGTACAGGAAGTTTTCGACAAGATGCTTGCCGACTTGGCGGAAGTGAGCGGATATACGGAACTGGTTGACGTGCCGATTGTGCCGATAGGACACTCGGCGCAAGCTACTTTCCCATGGAACTTTGCCGCATGGAATCCGGAGCGGACATTGGCTGTCATTTCCTTACATGGCGATGCTCCGCGCACCAATCTGACCGGATACGGGAGAGCAAATCTGGAATGGGGGCGCACGCGGAACATCGATGGCATACCGGGGCTGATGATTGAAGGCGAATACGAATGGTGGGAAGCGCGGGTCAATCCGGCATTGGCTTTCCGCATGATGTATCCCGAAAGTTGTATCTCTTTCTTGTGCGATACGGGCAGGGGACATTTCGATGTGGCGGACGAGACGGCAGCATATATCGCATTGTTTATCGGAAAAGCGATGGAGCATCGGCTGGATGAGGCTTCGGGTAAGCTGAAGCCGGTAAATGTACGGGCAGGCTGGCTGGCTTCCCGTTGGAGTCCAATGGAAGGCAAGCGTCCGGAACCAGCTCCCTATTCGGATTATAAAGGCGATACTCACGATGCGTTTTGGTATTTCGATGAAGAAATGGCAGAGCTTACCGAAGCCCGTTACCGCAAGCATCTGGGGAAGCGGATGCAATACATCGGCATCAGACAAAAGGGCGGGTTGGTGAAGTATGATTCGAAAGCTCACGTACGTATATCTGTGCCTTTTTCTCCTGATGCAGACGGGGTGACTTTTCATTTGAATACTTGTTTTACAGACAGTACGCGCAGCGTTAGGACTGATGAACATGCCGCAGGCACTATTCGTATAGATTGTGTGTGTGGTCCGGTTGAGAAAGTGGACGATACAACGTTTGTGCTCAGTTTTAGCCGGATAGGGATGGATAATCCACGGAGGAGCGGAAGCATTACATTGGTCGCAAGCCATCCGGGAGATAAAGTGTATAAAGGTGTGGTGCAAGAGTTGGAGATGAAAGTACCTCTTCGGATAACAGAGGGGAAGAGGCAAAGCATATTGTTTCCCAGCTTGAATGATGTCCGGCATGGCACGGAACGTCTCGTTTTGCATGCGGAATCCGATTGTGGGTTGCCTGTCCGTTATTACGTAAAGGAGGGACCCGCCGAAGTAAGCGGCAATGAATTGCGTTTTACACCGATACCTCCTCGCGGCAGATTCCCGATAAAGGTTACCGTAGTGGCTTGGCAATACGGCATCGCCGGAAAGGTACAGACTGCCGAGCCGGTAGAGCCGGTGCGCACTACGTTCCGCCTGCGCTATCCTTCATGGAGCAGAGATGTGCAAGTCCGTGTTAATGGCAAGCGGGTGAAAGTACGCCAGCAGCCCGGCTCGTATATCGCGATAGAACGGGAGTGGAAGGATGGTGATCGCATCGAAGCGACCTATCCGATGCACCTGACGTTGGAGGCCGCGCCTGATAATCCTCACCGCGCCGCCCTGCTCTACGGTCCGGTGGTGCTTGCCGGAGCCTTGGGTACGGAAGGAATGCTGCCGCCTGCCCCCGATTCGGACCCGTCGAAGTATAACGACTATTACACCTACGATTACCATATCCCCGAAGGGTTGCCCACCGGCTTGATATGGGATGCCGGACATCCCGAAAACTGCGTGCAGCGGATTACGGAGGACGGTTTGCGCTTCTGCACGGCAGACGGCGTGACGGTGTTGCCCCTTTACGATGTGCACCGCCAGCGTTACGTGTTGTATTGGGACATAAAAGAATAGGTAAACGTATAAATGAAGCGGCACGATGAAGAAACGCAGATTCACGCGGATTTTCGCAGATTATAAATTTCAATGTGAATCAAATCTGCGTGAATCTGCGAAAATCTGCGTTTCAAAACAATTCGTCCTACTGGCACCTTCGAAGTGATACAAAATGGAATTTAGAGGTCTGAAACAGGCTTTGCACCACTTGCAAAATGGTTTTCAGAGGTCTAAATCGGCTTTCGAAGTGATGCAAAATGGATTTTAGAGGTCTAAAACAGACTTTGCAAGTGGTGCAAAGTCAAATTCAGAGGTCTGAAATGGATTTTGCACGTCTGCAAAGCCCGATTCAGACCTCTGAATTGCATTTTACATGTTTTTCAAGGTGCCGGAAAGCTTACTTTACGGTCACTTGCAGCGGGTGGCGCACCTGTTTTGCGTAGGCTTTCAGGTAATCGGTCCACGATTCATCCGTGTCGAAGCCGTATTTGCTCCAGCCCGAACCCCAGTAATAGGTGAAGGTGTCGCCGGGACGGTAGGTACAGATTCCTAATACGTGTCCCAACGCATCGCCCGCGGGCTTGTCGAAGAGCTGCACTTTGGTCTGCACCGTCGTATCGGGGAATACGGCACCTACGTAGACGATGCCGTTGTCCGATTGAGGTTCGGTGGTAGGGTCGGCATAGGCGATATATCCCTCCTGGGCGTTGTGGGCATAGCCTTCGGCATTGGCGGCATGGAGCACGATTCCTCCTGCCACGGGTGTGGGTTGGCTCAGGTTGGCATACGTTACGGTAGTCTGGTTCAGCTGCGAGCCTTTGTCGAGCCGGATGATGCGGGTTTCCACTACGTCCGAGTCATTGCCTATTACCAGTGGGTTGAAGGTAAGTTTCACGGTGAAGCGCAACGGACCGTTGTCCAGAATTTCATATTCTTTATAACAATACGGATAGACGATGGCAGAGTCGGGCATCAGTGCCGAGGTGCCTCCGCCTAGTGTGGGGCCTACGGCATAGCAGTCCATTCCGTTGCCGTGGTCTACGTGGTAGGAGATTTGACGTACCAGTTCGTCGGCTTCCTGTTTTTTGCCAGCCTTGCGCAGGGCGTTGATTTTTGCCCAGGCGGCGGTGTCCAGTTCCATTGCGTAGCGGTCTTCCACTACCAGGCGGTCGGTGTTCTTGGTGAACACGTCGTAGCCGTATGCCTGTTCGCCTTTCTGTTGCAGGGCGGGTCCGTAGGCACGGTAGGCGGCGCGGTCGTTTTCCCAGGCTATGTCGTCCAGACGTTCGGGGTAATGCCTTCCGTATGCTACGGTGTCGGTTTCAGCCGGTGTCCCTTGCCGGATGGTATATGCTTCGGTTCCTTTTGCCGATACCGATACGGGGAATATCAGTTTTCCGTCGTGGGTAAGCTGGTAAGGGATTTCCTGGGCTTGTGCGTTGCAGACGATGACGTGTGCCGTGTCGGGCAGGTCCAGCGATTGGAACACTTGTGCGGCGGGCACTTCTATCATTTCGCCCGTGCGTTCGGCATCGAGCGGGTTGGTTACGGTCACGGTGACCGTTTGGGGATTTCCGCATCCCCACAGGCAGGCTCCCAGAGCCGTTGCCGTCAGAAGTACAATCTTGTTCATAGTTCTTTTATATTAAGTAGGTTTGTTTCTTTGGGGGCAAAGGTATGGATTTCTTGCGTTTAGCCAACGGTTTTGCAGAAAAATTCGTCCGGATGAAAAATAATCGTGTTTCGGTTGAGTGGTTTTGCCAGTTCGTTCGTATTCCTTAACAAAAAGACTAAATTCGTATGAAACATTTTGTAGCAGGAATAATGATGTGTGTGGCGGGCATTTCGATGTACGCTGCCGCACCGGAGAAATTGGAAGTGAAGTCCCCTGGCGGGACGCAGCAGGTCGAGTTCTACATGTCGCGTTCGGCTTCGGGGGCGAATGTGCTTTGTTATCAAGTGTATTATAAAGGTGAAAAGGTGATTGGTTCGTCGCGTGCAGGACTGGAGTTGGACAACCGGGTATGGGAGATGGCATTGGGCAAGCGCAGCCTTCCCCAGCCCGACTGCTGGATGGATACGATGGAGGCTGACTCGGTGTCGTACGGGAGTTGTGACGAGACATGGCATCCGCTGTATGGCGAACGGGGCACGGTGCGCGACCGCCACAATAGCGGTACGCTGTACCTGTCGCGCAAGGACGGTTCGGGTTACCGGATGAACATCGAGGTACGTGCGTATGATGAGGGCATCGCCTTCCGCTATTTCTTCCCTGAGCATCCGCAGGCCATCTTCCATAAGGTCGTGGGTGACTTGACAGAATATACGCTGCCCGAAGGCACGAAGGCATGGGCGGAGCAGTGGGCGCAGGCTCCGTTCGAGCACGTGGATGTGAATGCGCTCAAACAGCCGGTGGAGCGTGCATTGACGCTGGAACTTCCCGGCGGAACGTGGATGGCATTGGCTGATGCCGATGTAGACGACTGGTGCCTGACCAAGTTCCTCGCCTCTCAGGAGAAGCCGAATACCTTGACGTCGGTGATGTACAGTCCGGTGGATGCCGTGACCTACTTCGCTTCGCCGTGGAAAGTGATTATGGTGGCGGACAAGTCCGGTGAATTGCTGGAGCATAACGATATCATCCAAAATCTGAACCCGCCGTGCGAGATAGCCGATGTCTCGTGGATAAAGCCCGGCAAGATTATGCGCGAGACCACGCTTACCACGGCTGGGGCTATGGAGACAATTGATTTTTGCGCGGCGCACAAGATTCCTTATATGTTGTTCGACTGGCAATGGTATATGCCCTGTACTTCATTCGACGGAGATGCCACGCAGGTGGTGTCCAAACTCGACTTGCCCAAGGTGATAGCATACGGGAAGAAGAAAGGTGTAGGGGTATGGCTTTACGTCAACCAGCACGCCTTGCAGAAGCAGATGCGTGAGCTGTTCCCGCTGCTGCGCAAATGGGGCGTAGTGGGCGTGAAGTCGGGTTTTGTGCAATATGCTTCCCACCGTTGGGCGGTATGGTTGCACGACATGGTGCGCTATGCTGCCGAGAACCGGCTGATGATAAATATCCACGACGAGTTCCGTCCGTCGGGTTTCAGCCGTACCTATCCCAACTTGCTGACGCAGGAAGGCATCCATGGCAACGAGGAGTTTCCCGATGCCACGCATAATACCATTCTGCCTTTTACCCGTATGATAAACGGGGCGGCAGACTATACCATCTGTTATTACGACAAGCGTCTGAAAACCACCCACGCTCATCAATTGGCTGCATCGCTGGTATTTTACAGCCCGTTGCAGACACTGTTCTGGTATGATAAGCCTTCGTTCTATGGAGGCGAACCCGAAATAACGTGGTTCGAGCAGTTGCAGACGGTGTTTGATGACACGAAAGTCTTGGGAGGGGAGCCGGGCAAGTATGTGAGCATAGCCCGCCGCAGCGGAAAGACTTGGTTCGTAGGGCTGTTGGGTAACAACGAAGCTTCTTCCCGGCAGATTGACTTGTCTTTTCTTGATGAAGGGCAGACATACATTGCCTATGTGTATGCCGACGGTGGAGAAGAGACGGGCACACGTACGCAAGTGAAATGTTCCGAATGGTTGGTTGATGGCAAACAGGCGTTGCGCTTTGCCTTGAAGCCACGCGGAGGGGCGGCGGTTCGCCTGGTTCCCGTGTCGGACCAGGATGACAGAAAAGTGGAATCTTATCAAGGACAATTATTATAACATACAATAGAAGGAAAATATGAAAACAAGAAATTGGTTGATTGGAATCGGGTTAGTTTGTCTGACGGCTTGTGCAGATACAAAATCTGGCGATGTGTCCGGGCGGTTTGATGCAGACGAAGCATTGGCATATTGTGATGCTCAGGTGCGCCGCACGTTAGACGAGCTGGCTCAACGCGACGGGGGAGTAGATTATACGATGATGCCCCGGAACATAGCCGACAGTGCCTCGCATTGGTACTGCAGCAAAGTGACAAAGGATGAGTGGTGTGCCGGCTTCTGGCCTGGTATCCTGTGGTATGATTATGAGTATACGAACGACCCTGCCATCCGGCAGGAGGCAGAGAAGTTTACCGCTTCGTTAGAATATCTCACCTATGAGCCTGCATACGACCACGATTTGGGATTCCTGATGTTTTGCAGTTATGGGAACGGCTACCGCCTGACACGTAATGAATCTTATCGGCAAGCTATCTTGCGCAGTGCCGAAGCCCTTTCGGCATTGTTCAATCCGAAGGTGGGTACCATGCTTTCGTGGCCCCGTAATGTAGCCATGTTTGGTGGGCATAACACCATAATGGACAATATGATAAACCTGGAGATGTTGTTTTGGGCGGCAAAGAACGGAGGCGATAAAAAGCTGTATGATATGGCGGTGTCCCACGCCGATACTACGATGAAATATCATTTCCGTCCCGACTATACATCGTATCACGTGGTTGTATATGATACCTTGACGGGCGAGTTTGTCAAGGGAGTCACCCATCAGGGATATGACGATAACAGCATGTGGG
This sequence comes from Phocaeicola intestinalis, assembly GCF_014837065.1. Lineage (GTDB taxonomy): Bacteria > Bacteroidota > Bacteroidia > Bacteroidales > Bacteroidaceae > Phocaeicola > Phocaeicola intestinalis. Next base: position 156,226 of record NZ_JACSPP010000002.1, on the reverse strand, counting down.
CACGTGGACAGGCATGGGCTATTTATGGCTATACGGTGGTATATCGCGAAACGAAAGAGCCGCGTTTCCTCGATTTCGTGCAAAAGGTAGCAGACGTGTATCTGGAGCATTTGCCCGATGATTATGTTCCTTATTGGGATTTTAATGACCCTGCCATTCCATACGCGCCCCGCGATGCTTCGGCTGCCTGTGTAGTAGCTTCGGCATTGCTTGAATTATCCGGATATGTATCACCGGAAAAGGGGCAGGAATACAAGAAGGCTGCAGTCTGTATGCTGGAAAGCCTGAGTTCGGACAAATACCGGAGCGGGAAAAGCAAGCCGGCTTTCCTGTTGCATTCCACCGGAAATTATCCGAGTCATTCCGAAATCGATGCAGCCATCATTTATGCCGATTATTATTACATTGAAGCATTGATGAGGCTGAAGCAGATGAAATCGTAGGCAGGCAGATGATTATTCTTGCCGGATAGTTTGATTATGGCTTAAAAAGTATATCTTTGCGGTAAATGATAAAACAATTCACCACAGAGAGGACACTGGGGAATATCTGTTTGCTGTTATCCGATTTTACGATATACGATTTCATGTCGGAATAGTAAATTGTCAACTCGTAAATAGAAAAGACTCTGTGTGCCTTCTGTGGTGAATTTTATATATTATTCTTTTAAAGAATATCCTCATTTTGCCAAATTGGCTGTTTGCGGATTCATTGGGAAATATTCCATCTTCTGCCTCTGAAACAGTTTTCTCAGGTTGTAAACCGTTTTGCTTCTTCCATCACTTCATCGATACACTTCAATAGGTTGTCGGCATGTGTGCGCGTTTCTTCGCTCCAGGTGGTATCTCCACGGTGTGTTTCCAACCATAGTAACGAAGGGAGTGCATGCCGGGCTTCTATCATTGTGAAAGTGGGCAGCATTTTATGGGCAATTTCACCCAACTGGCGTACGGTGCCGTTTTCCAGTATTTGTAGGATGTGTTCGCGGTTTTTCTGTGTTTCGGCAAGAAAGGTGTTCATAATTTGGCGGGCAGCCTCTGGATCATCTTCCGAGAAAGCAGTCAGAGGGTTGAAGTTGAACCGTTTTTCTATAGATGTGTCGGGCAATTGTTTGGTCGGAACCGGAGTGGTTTGCCAGTCGGTATGCAGCGTGTGCTGGCATATCTTCAGCAGTTCCTGTTGGTTGAAAGGTTTGTAAAGACATCCTGCAAATCCTTGCGTGTGGAAGTCCGTTTCACTCATGTCGCTTCGTGCGGTGATGGCGATAACGGGCACGGTGTGTGCTTGTGGTGTGTCTTGCTTACGTATTTCCTTCAGCAGTTCGAAACCGTTCATGACTGGCATCTGGATATCGGTCAGGATGAGGTCGACAGGTTCCGACTGTAGCAGGCGGAACAATTCTTCGGGACGGGTACAGCAGTGTATGAAAGGGATTTGGCTTGCTGGAAGGTGTGCGAAGAGGTTGCGGAACATAGCTTCGGTGAGATTCAGCTGGATACGATCGTCGTCGATAAGCAGGATGTGTGCCTGCCTGTCGGCATGTAGTCTGATGGGGTCGGTCGTTTCCGGACGTATTGTCTGGGCTAGGGGAAGGGGAAACGATATGTGGAACACGCTGCCCTTTCCGGGGCTGCTCTGGATGTGGATGTCTCCCTTCAGCAGTTCCACCAGTTTGCGTGTAATGGACAGGCCTAGTCCGAAACCTTCCTGCCCTTGTGCGCTGCGCAGGCGGGTGAATTCATGGAATATGCGTGCCTGTTCTTCGGAAGTCATACCGCATCCAGTATCTTTCACACTGAACTGGAAAGAGTTATTTCTATAGCTGATGCTTAGGGTAATAGAACCTTTTTCTGTGAATTTCAGCGCGTTCGACAGCAGGTTTTCTGCTATTTGCCGGATACGGAAGGGGTCACCTTCCAGGTTCAGGGATGGAGTTACATGTTCATCGAATATGAAAGCAAGTTGTTTTTTTTCGGCAATAGGTAAAAAGCTGTGGTAAATATTATCGAACAGTTCGTGAGGATTGAAGCTGACAGGATGCAGGTCCATTTTGCCTGCTTCCAGCCGGTGGTAATCGAGCAAGGATGTGACAAGGTCGAGCAGGTGGCGTGCCGAGTTTTGCATATTGTGCAGGTAGAACAGCTGGCGCCGGTCGTTCACCAGGCGGATGAGCAGGTCTATGTATCCGATAATGGAACCGGCGGGTGCCTTGATGTCGTGTGTAATGGTGAGCATCAGTTTTTCGCGTGCCAGAAGGAGGTTTTCGGCATATTGCTTCGATTTTTCCAGTTCGTGACGATAGTGGTTGCTTCGGGTGATGTCGCGCCAGATGATGATGAAAAACACCAGTGCCAACAGTACGGCAAGGATGGCTATGGTAGCCATTGTATGCGCGGCTTGCTGGCGGATGTCGTGTTCGTGCATTACGCGGCGCTCCATGGCTGCCTGTTCATCGGCTTCAATGGTATCCAGTAATTGGTTTACCCGTTTGCTTAGCATGTTTCCAGCTATGCGGAGCTGGTTGATGCGTACGTCAAGGGTGCGTTGTTGTTCTTGCCGGCTTTGGAACACCTTGTGTTGAATGGTGGTGAGCATACTGGCGATGGTATCGACAGGATTGTATGCTTCATCGATGGTATCGGTATATACCTCTTGCACAACGTTGTTCACCTGGGTAGAGTCGGGCTTTCCCGGAGCAAAGAGGTCGGCTAGCCGGCGGAAGAATTTCTTGGGTTTATGATGAATGGTGTAGGTATTGCGGTGTGTTACGATACGGCGCTGCACATGTGTGCCGCTCAGGATAGAGTCTTGTTGCAGAATGAGGCTGTCTATCTGCTGGCGGTAAAGTTCATCGGTAGGGCTTTCGCGTATTACTTCCAGTACGCGCAACATGTTCCATTCTTTTTGTTTCAGAAGTAAGCTTACGGTGTCCAGACGTGCTTGCTGGAGGGTGTCGGTCAGCAGGTTGCGGAGTGAGTCGATGAGTACGCCGGTTTCTTTCATTGTTTTTCTGTAGCGCGGATATTCGTCCAGGCTGCCTGCGCGCAGTGTCTGTCCGATAATCTCGGCATCGTAGAGCTTGGTTACTATCTGATGGGTTGTTTTCCGGCGTGCACTGATGGTTTCCTCAATGCCTGTAGGGGCAGTAAGTAAGTTCATTTGGCGGTAGATGTAGCCGATAGCACCGAAAAGCAGGGCGGTCAGCAGGATAAATCCGAATGCTATTTTAGTGGAAGTGGAAAACATTTTTGTAATTAACAATTATCAATTAATAATTAACAATTAGCAATTAACATCAAGTTGTAGTCAGGTGCCGATACCCTTTTGCACCGGTTTCATCAGCAAGACTCTAGGCTTTTAACCCCTGATTCACATCGCTTACAATTAATAACGGGTATTGCCCAGTGTCTTTACTTTATACCGGAAGCGGAGGTAGTACATGATTCCTGCACTGGTGAGTCCAAACGGGAATGCCATCCAGATACCCGTGATGCCCCAATTGAGGGTAAATCCGAAGATATAGCCAAGGGGGAGTGAGATGACAAAGTAGGCAATGAAAGAGAACAACATCATTGGACGTACATCGGCTATCCCTCGCAGGGCATTGGCGAAGTTGATTTGAAGTCCGTCGCCGAACTGGTAGAGCAGGAATGGTACAATGACTTGTGCCACCATCAGGCTGACAGAGGCATCATCGGTAAACCATCCGCCGATATGGTGACGTAGCAGATAGATGGGTACGGAGGTACAGATTATCATTACCAGAATGATATGGAAACCTGTATTAGCCGTACGGTTCACGTTGTAAAAATCACGTTGCCCCAAGAAATTGCTGATGCGTACTGATACGGCTGCTCCCATGCCATAATACATCATAAAGCAGATTTGCGACACGGCTATCATTACTTGGTAAGTGGCAAGTTCGGTACTTCCCAGCCAGCCCACCATAATGGCACTGAGGCTGAAAGAGGCCGTTTCCATACCCATCTGTGCAGCAATGGGCCATCCCAGCCGGTTGAGCAGAGTGAAGTCGGCCCGATTGATCTTGCCTGTGGAGAAACCTTTGCGGAAATGCCGGTAGCGGTTGGTGAAGAAAAACAAAACCACGTATGCCACTACCATCAGGATGCGGGAGATGAGGGTGGAAAGTCCGGCACCGGTCAGTCCCATTTCAGGAAGCCCCAGTTTGCCATAGATGAGAATATAGTTGCCGATGATGTTCAGCAGGTTTCCGCCCAGCAGGATCCACATTGACACTTTCGTGTCGGTGATACCATCGGAGAATTGTTTGAAGGCATTGAACCACAGCACGAACGGTAATGAGACGAACAGCACCATAAAGTACGGACGCATGTAGGGAATCAGTTCGTCGGGTTGTCCCAGCCGGTCAAGGTTGAGGTAGAGTGCCAGTAGCAGGACACATACCAGTGCCGCCAGCACGGTGTTTGCCAGCAGGCTGTTTTTCAGTACCTGTCCGGTTTCGAATGTTTTTTTTTCTCCGAAAAGCCGTCCCACCACCGGTGTTAGTCCGTAAGCAAACCCGGTGCTGAAGATGATGGCAAGATTGAACATATTATTGACAAAACTGGCGGCGGCAAGCTCTACCGAGCTATGGTGTCCCACCATAATTGTGTCGGCAAAGCCCAGCACAATGACACCTATCTGTCCGATAACGATGGGAAGCCCTAAGCCAAGCAGGGCACGGTAGTGTGTGTTCATGTGTTTTTTGCTTTATAATAAAGAATGCTGCAATTTTCGGGCACGAATGTTTTCCGGGCAGTTTCCTGTACTTGTCCGGTGGTGATGGCCCGGTACTTGTCTACTTCGCGGTTGATGTCTTCTGCCTTGCCTATCAGTTCGAAATAAGCCAGGTTGGTGGCTACGTTCAGGTAATTCAGGTTGTTGAATATCTGTTCGCTTTCGTAGCGGTTTTTCACTTTTTCCAGCTCAGCTTCAGAGACGGATGGCGTTTTCAGTTTGTCCAGTTCTTCCCACACGGCTTTTTCGGCTTCTTCCAGAGATATGCCTGCGGCAGGCTTGCCGGTAATGTGCAGCAATCCTTCGTCAAGGCTTCCTGATATGTAGGCATCAATGGATGCGAAAAGTTTCTTTTCCTGTACCAGGTTTTGGATAAAACGCGATGACCTGCCGTTCGACAAGAGGTCGGTGATGAGGTCGTACACGTAATATTCGGGTTGGAACCGGTTGCATATATGGAATGCCATATATAGGGCATCGATAGGTACTTTGCGCGTTACGGTAAGCCGGCGGACGGAGGTTTGCTTCCGTTCGGTGGGTAGGTGGCGTTCGGGTATTTCGCGTGCCGGTATGGGACCGAACCATTTTTGTGCCAGACGCACGGTGTCTTCAAACGGGATGTGTCCTGTTACGGATAAGATGGCATTGTTGGGCGCATAAAAACGGTAGAAAAAGTCTTTCACTTCTTCCAGTGTGGCATTGGCGATATGGCTGATTTCTTTCCCGATGGTGGGCCAGCGGTAAGGATGATCCTGATAAGCCATTTCGCGAAGCAGGTGTGAGGCATCTCCATAAGGCTGGTTCAGGTTGCGCTGTTTGAATTCTTCTATTACCACTTGCCGTTGCACTTCCAGGCTTTGAGGACTGAAGTCTAGGCTCAGCATACGGTCGCTCTCCAGCCAAAAGCCGGTCTCTACGTTCTGGTAGGGGAGTGTAATGTAGTAGTTGGTGATGTCAGTATTGGTCCAGGCGTTGTTTTCGCCTCCGGCATTTTGTACGGGAGTGTCGTAGTCGGGGATGTTTGCTGAACCTCCGAACATCAGGTGTTCGAACAGATGTGCGAATCCTGTATGGTCGGGGTCTTCGTCACGCGACCCTACATTGTACAGGATATTGAGCGCTACCATTTGGGTGGAGCGGTTTTCGTTATGCACAATACGCAGTCCGTTTTCCAATGTATAATGGTTTACCTTTATCATATAAGTGAAGAATTAAGAATGAAGAATGAAGAACCGCTTCGCCCGCATGGAAAATTCTTCATTCCTCATTCTTCATTAATTAATAATGCTTGCTTTGGTGATACGGATGTTTTCCGTCGGGCGGTCTGCCTTGTTGGTTTTGGCTGCCTCAATTCGTGCCACGGCATCCATTCCTTCCACTACTTCACCGAATACGGTATAGTCGCCATCCAAATGGGGTGCTCCGCCTTCTGTTGTGTAAATCTTGATTTGTTCGGGGGTGAATCTGCGGATACCTTCTTGCAACTGTTGCGATTTGGCTTGTGCTTCCAAGGTGTCTTGAAGGGCAAGCAGGCCAGCCATATCATTAGCCTTGCGCATCTTGTAGATTTCCTTCATGTGCTTGCGGGCGAGGTTTTGGAAGATGGTGTCCAGACGTCCTTGGTTGATGTTTTTTTCCATTTGGATAAGCTGGTCTTCACTGAACACGTTACCTGTCACGATATAAAATTGGCATCCCGATGAGGCGCGTTCAGGATTGACGTTGTCGGGCTGGCGTGCGGCAGCCAGTGCACCACGCTTGTGGTAGCGTGTGTCGACAAATTCGGCCGGTATAGTGTAACCCACGTCTCCGCTTCCCAATGAAGCCGTATCGTTGGCGGTTTTGCTGGTGGGGTCTCCTGCCTGAATCATGAAGTTTTTGATAACGCGGTGGAATAGTGTGCCGTCATACACGCCCTCTTTCACCAGCTTGATGAAATTGTCGCGGTGTTTCGGGGTTTCATTGTATAGCTTTACGGTAATGTCGCCCATTGTGGTTTCCAGACATACCAAAGTTTCGTCTCCGTTTGTCATAAATTTGTTCGTTTTGCGATTGCCCGTGCAGGCGATGCTGCAGGCTATCAGGGTTAATAAAAAGATTGCTTTTCTCATAATTCGAGGTGTTTGCTGTGCAAAGGTACGAAAAGGCATCCAGTTTTTGGGAAAATTGGATGCAGAAATTTGTTGTTATCCTTTGCGCGATATGAAAAATTATGCATTTGGATTGATGCTATATTGGACACAACCCACACTGCATGTGGGGAAAAACGCTCACTTGCCTGTTACGTATGACAGATGTCATATATGGATAATACAAATTTGTAAGATTCTACACTGGCAGGATAAAGAAAACATTTTTTAGAGAAAAGATACGCATTTCTGGATAACAAAAGCCCCCGAACCGCTCTTTGCAGCTGGGGGCTTTGTCTTGAGTGTAAGTTTAACTATTACTTTTTGAGTAATATTCGGAATATGCCATTTAACGGCTCATCATTCTGCTCCGTAATCTTCATCATTAAGTTCGTAGGTCATGTTGCTTGAGTTGTTCAAGTTAACGTAGATACGATAGCTGCCCGCAGTAGCGATCTTAATATTGTCTTGCGTGTTCAATCCACCGTCGCTTGTACCTCCGAACCATGTACCGTTGTCGGTCAGGAATTTGATTTCATCGTTTGCCGCAAATGTGTAGTCAATATAGAAACGTTGGCGTTCCGGATCGAATTGCATTTCATTTTCGGGTTTGGATGTATCCCAAGTCAGCCCTGACGCGCTGCCTACCAAGAACAAGGCATCGAAGCTGAGGTTGTTGGTCAGCAACAGCGTTGAGTTATTGAACTGGAAGCGGTAGTAGCGGTGGCTATAGCAAGCGATATTTCCCGATCCTCCATCGTTAATCAGTTGTATGCTGGGTGCTTCGGCTTCGGGTGCAGCCGCACTTCCGTCAAGTCCCCAGTTTCCATTATCCCAATTAGTGTCTCCTGTCAGCTTGAAGCCTTTGCCTTTGTTTTCTCCAAAGTCGATGATGCCTTCAAAGTTAACAGCATCCTCACTGAAACTGAAGAGTGATTGTGCGGTATCCCATCCCCATCCGCTGTAATCACCGACGGCGTACACTTCAGGGTATTGGATGTCGGCACTGTATGGGGTGATATTTAGCGTCAGTACATTTGAAAGAAGTGGGTTTGCAGCTTCAGAAATAGAAGATGACAAACGGATTTCAAAATCGCGTGCGCTAAAATCTTCTTCAATGCCGTATGTACGTAGCAATGTGAGAATGTTAGCATTTAGGGTACCTATGGTTATTTCTTGTGATGTAGCGGTTGATACAGATGCTAATTGTATGGCATTAGCAAAATCATTACCCGCTAAGTCAAAATCAATGGTTGTAGTGACAATGGCATCATATCCAAAGTCTGGTGCTGTCCATTCCAAGGTAAACGCCGTATTTTCCGAATAGCGTGATTCCAGTACATAGCTGGTTGTTGCAGGAGTAGCCAAAACGGCAGCTTTTGTGCTTTCCACATTGTAGGTAACTTTTTCCAAGTCGTTTTCACAAGCGGTGAAAGCTAGGGCTATTCCTAATACAGATATATAGTTGAGTAGCTTTTTCATGTTCTGTTCTACTTTAAAGTTAAACGGTAAATTAATAACCCTCATTTTGTGTCAGACTAGCGTTGACGCTCAAATCTGTGGTTGGAATAGGATAAAGATTGTAATGGTTGTCTACGCCTACACCAGTCGGTGTCCCTCCTTTTTCAACCCACAAATAGTTATTCGAAGTAAATAATCCATAACGGATAAGATCTGTACGGCGTGTACATTCGAAGTACATTTCGCGTTGACGTTCATTCAACAAGTTGCCGTATTGTACACTGGTACTAGTGCCACCCACATTGGCGTTAGCAGTCAGCCAACTGCTGCCGATAGTAGAAGCTCCGCCTCGTAGGCGAAGGGCATTGATATATCCTACAGCCGTTTCTAAATTTCCACCTTGTCCGCCACGTGCTACGGCTTCGGCATAGTTCAGGTAGATTTCACCCAAGCGGAAGAAAGGGAAGTCAGTGTCGGGGAAGGTGGCGTTCTTGCCTGGATTCCCGTTACTGTCAAGGTTGGTGAACTTGAACACAGACCATCCCTGCGTATCAAAAGTAAGGTTCGATGTGGTAATATCTACACTTTTTCCTTCGCTATAGAATATGCCTCGCTTGTCGGTGATGTTGTCGGCAGTCCAAGTAGATTCATCGCTGCTGGGGAACTCGAATACACGCACCAAATTGCCTGTACCGCGGAATCCTGCCCATCCGCCACTAATGCCGCTTTCTGCACCTTGGTTACTTCCTCGTGTTCCAAGGATAATTGCTCCGATACCGTATGATTGTGCGGTTTCGCCGTCTGCCATAATGGGGAAAATGATTTCCTTATTGGCTGCTGTATTTTCACCGTTGTCTGCCATGAATAGTTCGGCATAGTTATCAGCAAGACTGTATCCTGCATTGATCACATTATTACAACGGATGATGCAGTCGGTATAGCGTTCTGTACCGGTGTACACTTCTGCATTGAGGTACATGCGGGATAACAAAGCGTCTACCGCTGCTTTTCCAGCGCGTCCATAATCAGCTTTCACTGGTAAAGCATCATAGATGGCAATCAATTCACTTTCAATCCAATTGAATAATTCAGCACGTGATAACTGTGTGGGTGTCAATGAATAGTTGGATTCAGTGATGAAAGGCGGACGTCCAAATAAATCCATCAATGAATAATATGCCAATGCACGACAGAAACGGGCTTCGGCTGCATATTGGGCTTGATTGATTTCAGTGGGTGCGTTGCCGATGTTCTTCATGAAGTCGTTCACCAAAGCTACAATGTACATGGCGCGCTGGTAAGCTCCTTCAATAGGTTCAACTTGTGCCGTAGTCCATGTAATGGAGTTCATGGAAGAAACCCAAGCATCAGGCCATGCGTTCTTGGTTTCGTCAGTAGGGGTAGTCTGCAGGGTAAACCAGCAGCGGAGCAATACCGTATTACCTGGATCCAGTCCGGCAATGTCAGAATCGCCTGCACCGTTTTGTCCGGATAGCGCCCATACTGAATAGATTTTATTTAAAGCCATCGTATAGCTTTCAGCACTGTCGTATGCAACATTGGAAGTTACCACATTGGGATCCAACGGGAATACGTCAAGATCGTTTACGCAGCTTGTAAAAGAAAATAAACCAGCTGCAAGTAAGGATGTTGTGATATATTTCAGTTTCATAATTATCTAATGGTATTAAAAGTTAAGATTGAGTCCTAAAGTGAATGTGCGCGGACGTGGCCATATCGTACCGTCGATACCGTTTACACCAGGTATTTCTGGATCAAGTCCTGAATATTTCGAAATGGTGAACACATTCTGTACGGATGCACTGATGCGTCCTGAAATCTTATCGGTAAAGAACTTGTCGAAAGTGTATCCCAATGTGATATTATCCATCTTCAAATAAGAAGCGTTTTCCAAATAAAGGTCGGTCAATTTACCTTCAGTGCTGCTGGTGTACTTGAACCCATTGGTGTATTCTACGGCATCTTTGTTGATGTTGGACAAAGTTCCCAAACCTCCATAATTGTTGTATGAACCATTGTCGGCTGCTTGAGCATTAAATGCGTAGTTGCCGATGCTGGCACGCAAGTTAAAGCCCAAATCCCAGTTTTTCCATTGGAATTGTGAACTGAATCCCATATATACGTCAGCTAACGGGCTCTTGTTCGTGAAATAACGGTCACCATCGTCAATCGTACCGTTACCGTTACGGTCTACAATCGCATTTTGGATAGGGTTGCCATTCTCGTCATACACTTGTTGGTAAGTCCAGAATGTATAGGGAGCGTATCCTACTTGATGTCTCGATAATGGTGTGTTTGTACCAAAAGGTGCTGTTGCAGCTACAATACCTTCATAGTCAGGGTTGAACCCTGTAGTCAGTTTGGTTATTTTACTATCATTCCATGTTACGTTATAACCAATGTTCCAAGAGAAGTCTTTTGTTTGGATAGCTACGGCGTTGACATTGAATTCGACACCTTTATTCTCCATTTCACCCACGTTTGCGGTAATCTGGTTAGTGAAGTTAGTTCCAGCAGGTGCGCTAACCGTATTCAGCAAGTCTTTGGTCTTCTTGATGTAGAATTCCAAGCTACCGCTGATACGTCCGTTCAGGAATCCATAGTCAACAGCTACATTATATGTATGTGTTTCTTCCCATTTCAAGTCTGGGCTATAGCCATCGGGCTTTAATAGGAAAGTGCCGTTATACATTGTATTGGTGTTGCTGCTGATAGCGTATTTGGTAAGATACATATAGTCACCGATGTCTTGCTGTCCTGTTACACCATAACCTAAACGGAGTTTTAAGTTGGACAATACATCACGGGTATTTTCCATGAAATTTTCGTTAATGATGCTCCATGCCAAAGCTACAGAAGGGAACAGACCCCAACGGTTGTTTTCACTGAATCGTGAAGAACCATCGCGGCGTAAGGTTGCTGTTAATAAGTAGCGGTCCATTAAGTTATAGTTCAAACGTCCGAAGAAAGATACTAAGTAATTTTCCCATGGATTATGGCGGCTATCATCACGTAAATAACGTTGTTCGCTTTCGTTCCATGTCCAGCCTGTGGGGGCACTGATGCCTGCGAAATCTCCTACAGCCGGATTGGATTTTTGCTGTGTAAAGTCATTGTAGTAGAAGTGCTGCCAAGAGTAACCTACCATCAAGTCTACATTGCTTTTAATAGGTTCGAAGTAGTGTACATAGTTGGCATAGAAATCCAGCAAGTGGTTTCGGCGCAGATTGCTCCATGAACCTCCTTGTCCCAGCATGGGGAAGTCGGTATCTTTTGTTGCTTGGAATGAATAAGGATTCACAAAGTTATCTCCAGTGGTCTTTGCGACATCGTATCCTAAGTTCAAATTCAAACGCAAGTCTTCAAATCCATGAATCTTATAATCTAACTGAATGTTACCCAGGCTGCGTTTGGTCGTGCCTTGATTATTTACATCAAGAAGCAATGATAACGGATTGGTCGTAGCATTTATATCCGGTTTGTAGGTGCCGTCAGCCTGTGCATTCGTATGGTTGTAGAAACCATTATAGCCATTCAGCCCTTCGGTATAGTTCCCTTCAGCGTAGACTGGTTTGGTCGGGTCGTATGAAATAGCTGCACCTACCGCACCTGAATCCGCGAAACGATTGTTATTGATGGTTCCTTTTACGTTAATGTCTAGACTTAAATGGTCATCAAAAAACTTCGGGCTTAAGTTTATGGCTGCAGTATAACGTTCATAGTCGGAAGTCTTCAGCGTACCACGTTCTTTGTTATAACCGAACGATACACGGAAAGGAAGGAAACCTGCCTTACCTGCAACTGCAATGTTTTGGTCGGTGCTTAAGCCTCCTTGGAAAATTTCATCTTGCCAGTCGGTGTTTACGTTGGGATACATGCCTAAATTGGCTTCGATGGTGTTGTACACGTCTTGTCCGGCATATTGGTTCAGCATTGTTTGGCGGAATTCGTCGCCGTTCATCACGTTCACGCGGTTGTACGGATCTTTATAAGAATACGTGCTGTTATAAGTCACTTTAATCTTTCCTTCCGCTCCCTTCTTAGTGGTGATGATGATGACACCGTTTGATGCGCGCGAACCGTAGATAGCTGTAGCCGAAGCGTCTTTCAATACGGTGAACGTAGCAATATCGTTCGGGTTTACGGTTGCCAAGGCATTCGGCGTGCCCGGAGCAGCATCGTTAGAAACAGGAATACCGTCGATGACAATCAGCGGGTCGTTGCTGGCGTTCAATGAGGCGCCGCTACGGATACGGATAGTAGAACCTGAACCTGGACCACCATCACCGCTGGTAACAGAAAGTCCCGGCACTTTTCCTTGCATTAATTCTTGAGGAGAAGTAACCGCACCGCGGTTGATTTCTTCAGCTTCGATGGCTACAACAGAACCACTCAAGTCGCTTTTCTTTACCGAACCATAACCGATGACTACCACGTCTTCCAGCATTTGGCTATCGTCTTCCATTACTACGTTCATGTTAGCCGCTGCAGGAAGTTCCTGGGTTTTATATCCGATAAATGAGATGACGATAATGTCACCTTTTTGGGCATTAAGGGTAAAATTACCGTCGAAATCGGTAATCGTTCCATTGGTGGTACCTTTTACCACTACACTGGCTCCGATGACGGTTTCGCCTGTTTTCTCTTTCACTACTCCGCTGACCGTAATGCTTTGCGCAAAGGCTTGTACGGAGAACAGCATTCCCGCCAGCCATAGCAGCAGGAGCTTGTTTCGTCTTTTCAAATCTTTCATTTTCATGTTTATTAGTTTAAGTATGAATAATAAAATTGGTTCTCTCTTTCTGTAGCCTCCTCTAAATCCCCTCCCAGAGGAGGGGACTTGTGGATGCTTTGTTTATGTATTTACCTATTGAAGAACTATGTGTTTCTTTTTACAAATCCAACTAATCCTGAAAAAATCAATCTTTTATTTCCTTTATCGATATCGCGTATCCTCCGCCGATGCCGGCTTTCAAGTTCAGCTTGGTCTTGGCGGTCACTTTCTTTTTGGTAATGGTATATGCCTGCGGGTTATTGTCCCATGCGGTGCCTTTTGCATCGGCATAGATAGTTGCCTCATATTTTTTGTCCGGATCGAGGAAGTCGAGCGTGAGCTTCGACTCGTGTCCGTTATATCCTGCCGAACATCCTACATACCAGTCGTTCGAATGCTTGTCTTTACGGGCGATAGTGACATACTCTCCCGGTTCAGCTTCCAGGTATTCAGTCCTTTGCCAATCTACAGGCACGTCTTTTATGAACTGGAAAGCATCCATGAAACGCTCGTAGTTTTCCGGCACATCGGCAGCCATTTGGAGCGGACTGTACATCGTGACATACAAAGCAAGCTGGCGCACAAGGGTAGAACGTACACGCGACGTATTGGTCGGATTCATTTTGCTGCAATCTGTTTCGAAAATGCCCGGTGTGTAATCCATCGGTCCCCCTACCAGACGGGTAAACGGAAGGATAGTCGTATGGTTCACATTGCTTCCGCCGAAAGATTCGTATTCCGTTCCGCGGGCTGATTCGTTACCAATAAGATTCGGATACGTACGGCACAAGCCGGTAGGACGCACTGCCTCGTGGGCATTGACCATAATCTTATAGTCTGCCGCTTTGGTCACGGCGTAGAGATAATGGTTTACCATCCATTGTCCGTAGTGATGCTCGCCCCGCGGAATGATGTCGCCTACATAACCGCTCTTTACCGAACTGTAGCCATTGTCTACCATAAACTGGTATGCCTTGTCCATGTGGCGTTCATAGTTGCGTACCGATGAGGAAGTTTCGTGGTGCATCATCATCTCGATACCCTTTCCTGCGGCATAACGGTGAAGTTCCTGCACGTCGAAGTCGGGATAAGGGGTTACAAAGTCGAATACATAATCCTTGCTCTTTCCGAACCAGTCTTCCCAGCCTTGGTTCCAACCTTCCACCAATACGGCATCGAATCCATGCTTGGCTGCAAAGTCGATGTAGCGTTTTACGTTTTCGGTGTTGGCAGAGTGCTTGCCGTTCGGTTTGGTCTGCAAATAATCGGTTTCGCCCAATTTCACACTGTATACATCATCGGTATAAGCCCATGTGCCGCGTCCGGTAATCATATCCCACCATACGCCTACGTATTTTACGGGGTGAATCCATGACGTGTCGGCTATCTTGCAGGGTTCGTTTAAGTTTAAGGTGATGCGTGAAGCAAGAATGTCGCGTGCATCATCACTTACGATAACGGTACGCCAAGGCGAATTGCATGGAGTCTGCATGTAGCCCTTATCCCCTTTGGCATCAGGAGTCAACCAGGATTCAAATACCATATTCTTGTCATCCAGGTTCAGGCTCATGCACGAATAATCTACCAATGCCGCTTCGTGCAGGTTGATGTAAAGTCCGTCATCGGTCTTCATCATCAGTGCAGTCTGTACGCCGGTAGGAGAGAATACATATTGCGATGAGTTGGGGGTAACTGCTTCTTTCATCTTGCTACGGATTTCTGACAGGCGCGAAGTCGTGTAGTCATATTCCTGCGTGTCATAATCGCCCGGAATCCAGAAAGCAGTGTGGTCGCCACTCATAGCGAATTGCGAATGCTCTTCCTTTATAACGAAATAGTTTAGGTTTTGTTGTTGTGGAAATTCATAACGGAATCCCAGTCCGTCATTAAAGAGGCGGAAGCGGATAACGATGTAACGGTTGTTCATAGGCTGGTCGAGGGTAACTTCCAGCTCATTGTAGTGGTTGCGTATTTCGCTTTCTTCGCCCCATACCGGACGCCACGTTTCATCGAATGTAGAGGTGCGTGTGTCTTTGATTTTAAATCCGGTCATCAGATTAGCCCGTTTGTCTACTCCGGCTTTGTCTTTCATTTCGGTCCATTCGAAGTCGGTTTTCTTTTCGGGGTCTTCCCGTTTCAGTTCCAATCCCAATGTACTGGGCTTAATGACTGTTTTTTCTTTAAAGGTAAGGTCGTACACAGGTGCGCCTTGCTCATTGAGGCTGAAGTTCATCACCAGATTTCCGTCCGGCGAAGTCAACTTTTGCGCGCTTGCACAAAAGGCGAAGCCACACATGGCCATGAGGGCAAAACTTTTCTTGATGTTCATACGTTATCAGGTATTAAAAGTTAATGAAATTTGCGTTACAATTTTCTGAAAGCAAAATTATGTGTCTTTCAAACGATTTCTTCCCGTATGACGGAAAATATAAAGATGTATAAAGTGTAATTTACTGGTAATTAATATGCTAAGTATTGTTTATAAGTAGTAAAATAGAAACGGGATTTAAATGAAGAATGAAGAATTAAGAATGAAGAATACCTTTATTTCTTATTCTTCATTCTCCATTTTTCATTTAATTGAACTCCAGCAAGAGGATTTCCCTCGGTTGCAATTCCAATGTCTCGCCCAATGTTACAGTACGTCCGCTTAGAAAATCTTTGGCTTCCGCTTGAGGCAGGATTTCACGGTACGGAGTGAGGTTGAGCGTCTGAGCCTGACCGGTTCCGTTCATCATTACCACCACCGAACGTCCGTTATACTTGCGTTCGTACACATACGTTCCGTTCTGAATGGAATAGTGTTTCAGTGTCCCTTTGCCGAGAACTTCGTTTCCTTTACGCCAGTTCAGCAGCTTGCGTGTAAAATCAAACGCTTCATTCTGCATAGCTGTGCGTCCGTTTGCTGTGAAGTTTTCGGTGGTATCGTTTTGCCAGCCTCCAGGGAAATCCTTGCGCAGGTCGCCATCGCCTTTGCCTTTATCGCCAGTCATCAGTATTTCTGTTCCATAATAGATTTGAGGAATGCCACGAGTGGTGAGCAAAAACGTAATGGCTTGTTTGTAGCGTGTAAGGTTCTCGGCTTTTTCATCAGTAGTGGCAAAGCGTGAAGTATCGTGGTTGTCAAGGAAAGTCAACAGATTCATCGGATTGGCATATACCAGATCTTGTGTCTGATAATCATACAGTTTGTACAATCCTCCTGCCCATTCGGTCGTTTCTTCATCGAAAGCCTGGTTCATCAGTCCCTGCAAGGGGAAGTCCATTACGGTAGGCAGATTAGAATTCTTCGGAGCAGCCAGTTTGCTGTCTTTTTGCCAATAAGACACCAATACGTTGGTGTTCAGCCAGGTTTCGCCTACAATGTTGAAATATGGGTATTCTTCCAGTACTTCTTTGCACCATTGGCTCATGAAATCGTAATCGGCATACGGATGAGTGTCCTGACGGATACCGTTGATGCCTGCATATTCTATCCACCAGATGCTGCTTTGGATAAGATAGCGTGCCACGTGGCGGTTGCGCTGGTTCAGGTCGGGCATCACTTGGGTGAACCATCCGTCGGTGGCGATTTTCTTCTCATACAGGCTGGCATGTACGTCCATTACACTTGCCGTCTTGAATGAGGTTTGTACGTATTCGGAATGGAAGTTGAACCATTCTTTCGATGGCTTGTCGCGGAACAGGTAGTTTTCGCTTCCGCAATGGTTGAATATCATGTCCATAACGACTTTCAGTCCTTTGCTGTGTGCCTGGTCAACCAAAGTCTTGAACTCTTCGTTTGTTCCGAAACGGCGGTCTATCTGATAATAATCCGTGATGGCATAACCGTGATAAGATCCGTCGGGCATATCGTTTTCCTGTGTGGGGTTGAGCCAGATGGCCGTTACGCCCAGGTCGGCGATATAGTCCAGATGGTCGGCAATGCCTTTCAAGTCGCCCCCATGGCGCGCGAACGGGTCATTGCGGTCTACCTTGTTCTCTTTCATACCTTCTACAATGTCGTTTTCCGGATTGCCGTTGGCAAAGCGGTCGGGCATAATCAGGTAAAGCACGTCTTCGGAAGTGAATCCTTGTATGTCGCTCCCCTTGCGCACACGTTGCTTCAATTCGTAAGAGACAGCCGTTTTCTTTTTCCCTTGAGTCAGGACGATATCGAATGTCTGTGCGGGAGCATCCGTCAGGTCAAGATAAAGAAAAAGATAATTCGGGCTGTCTTGCCTTACGGTTTCTTTCAAGACGATGTTCTTGCCTGTAACCGAAACCGCAGATGTAGCGATGTTCTTGCCATAAAGCATGATTTGAAGCTCGGGATTTTTCATTCCTGACCACCAGAAGTTAGGGGCTATCCGGTCGATTTCCATTACCGGAGCCGCTTTGCTGAATCCCAAGAAAGCAAAAGCGGCAAGCAGGGTAAGCCATAGTTTTTTCATGATAATAATTGTTTTATGATAGTATGAATTAATGTTAATGCCATCATGCCTTGATGCATATATCGGCGTAAGCCAATGCAAGTATATGCGTAGGCTGATGCAAGTGTGTGCATAGCCCGTTGGAACTATTTACTTTTCTTTTAAACAAAAATAGGAAAATAGAGGAATATTTCGTACATTTGGAAGCGGAATATAAGTGGGGTATGTTATTAAAGTAATGAGAATAAGATAGTTATCTTAAATTTAAAGGTGAAAAATATAAATCAGATTGTATGAAAAAAACTATTATATTAATTGTATTGTCGCATGTTCTTGCATTTGCTTGCATGGGGCAGTCTTCAAACGAACGGATTCTGAAAGAATTGGACGAAGTAATCGGGAAGAAAAAAGAGCACTGCGAAGAACGGGAAAGAACGATAGCCCAACTGAAGCAACGCCTTGCCAACGAATACGATAATGCACAAAGATACACAATCTGTAGTGAACTGTTCACTCAATACTTGCATTATCAGGCGGATTCCGCCTTGCATTATGTCGATGAGATGGAACGGTATGTCGGTTCGGCAAAGCCACAGAGAGCGGAAGCCGACGTGATTATCAACCGTGCCGATGCGATGGGTGTTATGGGAGCATATAACGAAGCCTTACAGACTTTAGAGCAGATAGACCGCAACCTGGTGACTCCGGACGTGCGGTTGAAGTATTACTACGCCATGCGTACCTATTACGGCTGGATGGCGGATTACACCATTATCCTTTCGGAAAAGGAAAAATACATCCGCAAGACCGCCTGCTACCGTGATTCGGTGCTGATGCTGGTGCCCGAAGGTCCCGGACGGAGCATTTCGCTGGCTGAAAAGATGTTGCTCGAATCGCAATTCGATGCCGCCATTCCAGTACTGAACAAAACCTTGTCCGCTCCGATGAGCATGCAAGAAAAGGCATACGTCAACTATACACTGGCATCAGTCTATGAAGCGAAAGGCGATGTCGAAATGCAGATTTATTATTTGGCCCAGACCGCCATTATCGACCTCACCATGGCAGTGCGTGAATACGCTTCCCTCCAGCGGCTGGCATGGGTTCTTTACCGGCAGGGAGATATCGAACGGGCTTACCGCTACCTTCGTTGTTCAATGGAAGATGCTGTTGCATGCAACGCCCGTTTGCGTTTTTTAGAAGTGACTGAAGTGTTTCCCATCGTCAACGATGGCTACTCTGACAGTGTAGCGAACGAACGGCGTATGATGAATATCTTTTTCTTTACGTTGGCGGTGATAGCGCTGCTGCTCGTCATCGTAGCGTTACGCCTGTATTCATGGAACAAGAAATTATCGCTCATGCGGGTGAATCTTTCGGCGGCTAACGAAGAACTGAAGACGGTGAACGAAAAGTTGGCGCAAACTGGTAAAATAAAGGAAGTGTATATTGCCAGATATTTGGATAAATGCGTAAGTTATCTCGACAAACTGGAGCAATACCGGCGTTTGTTGGAAAAACTGGCAATGGCTTCACGCATCGATGATTTGTTCAAGACTATCCGTTCCGACCAGTTTTTGCGCGATGAACGAAAGAATTTTTATATGGAATTCGACAAGTCTTTCCTCGAACTCTTTCCTAATTTTATTGATGATTTCAATGCATTGCTAACGGACGACGGGAAAATATACCCCAAAAAAGGAGAGCTTTTGAGTACGGAGTTGCGTATTTTTGCCCTGATCCGCTTGGGGGTAACTGATACAGCCCGTATAGCTCATTTCTTAGGCTATTCGCTTGCTACGGTATATAATTACCGCAGCCGTATCCGCAATAAGGTGAAAGTAAATAAAGAAGATTTTGAGCAGGAGGTGATGAAGTTGTAGAACACGCCAAGCATGCTTTTGGATGAACATAAGTGAGTCGGACGTATCTTATGAAAACGAATATATACTGCAACCGCTGATGAATATATACTGCATCTGCTGATGAATATATACTGCAACTGCTGATGAATATATATTGCATCGGCAAAGGCAGTACTACTGCGTTATTTGCATCCAGAGCAAGTTGCGGACATTTATCAAATTGGGCAAAATGCGGATAATCATATTATACTATATGGAAACATAACTATTCACCACAGAGACCACAGGGTACCACAAAGGACACAGAAGAATAGGTCAATAAACAATATGCTCATGTGAAAATAAATTAGCACATTGCCCTATTATTCATTGGCACATTAAGAAGCTGTTTTGAATTTATCGTGCGATGATTTGGGATGAGTTTTTGAGGCATTTTCGCTTTTGTGATGAGGAAGATAGCGGGCTATCTGACGAAGAACAGGAGCGAAAAGGACCAAAAAATCGCCCAAAGCACACACGAAAATGGATACATCAAGCCAAGAAAAACTTTTTGGAGAAATTCAAAACAGCTTCTTAGTAAATATCTTGTTCTGATGAAGGTGCCTGGACGGATTTTGCCTGTTCGGGTGTCGGTTCATTCATGTTTTCGAATACGAGTGTTTGTTTTCCGTAAACGGCATGGTTGACCTCCATCTTGATGCCTTTGGCACGGTCAATCGGGAGTGTGTTGAGATTATAGCATACCACTTCCGTTCCGGGATTGAACACGTCTGTCGTGTCTCCATATGTGTTGTAGCGGTATTCCAGATGGATATATCCGTCTTCTCCTATCTCTTGTTCATCTGCATGTCTTATCAGGCTGACCCGGTGCTTTTTCTCCAGTGGCATTTTCATATCGAACAGCATGTTCATGTATCCTCCTGCTATCCATGCTTCACGTACATAGGCTGGGTCGTTGGCATATTCGTTCTCGTTTTCATTAGTCAGGTCTTCTACCGTTTTGGTCAGGAAAGTGCGTAGCTGTTCTGGCTTGATTCCCACATCGTATCCGTAATAATTGTCATATAACGGGTTGAAGACCAGCAGTCCGCGTGTACCTTCTGTTATCTGATACCCCCATATTCCCGAAGCAGCGGGATACATGGTTCCCCATGTGTCGCCTGTAAAAGTATAGATTCCATCACTCTCTACATGTATGGTCACCCAGTCGTAGGCAATATCACCGATAGAATATCCGTCTCCGTCATCGCATGAGGTTTGAAGCATGCCTATTGTCAGTGCACAGAGACCCATTGCGTATTTCAATAATCTTTTCATATTTGTGTGGTTTTACTATTCAATAAGTAAAGACGGAAAGAGTTTGAATACTGCATGCATTTAGCATAAATTAAGGAAATATCGGGGGGGGGAATAAAAAGATGCAGATATACATTGGGACAGCGGTTTGGGAAATTCTCGACAAGCCTTGCTGTGTATGTATATCTGCGTCTCGTTTTTTAAGAATATGAGGGGTAGGTTATTGGGCTGTTGAGTCTGTTGCTGCCGGTGTGGTAGCCTGTTCGGTCTGGGGTGCAGCAAAGCCTTCGGGGGCATTTAACGGATTTGTTTTCTGTTCCTGAACAGCCTGATCCATGATTACAGACGAACCTTGAGTGGCACTTGGCAATACATAAGCAGCTGCAACACTTAAAACTACCATGAAAACAGCCAGTCCCCATGTCAGTTTTTCAATGAAATCGGTTGTTTTTCTTACACCCATAATCTGATTGGAAGAAGCAAAGCTGGAAGCCAATCCTCCTCCTTTTGAATTCTGTATCAATACCACAAAGCACATTAATACAGATGCCAGTACGATTAATCCAACTAATAATAAGTACATTTTCTTTTATTTTGATTTAGCGTTAATAATCAATTTTTCCAAAAATCTCATTTGGTCTGCAAAGTAAGCATTTTTTTTTGGATATTTCAAATTTAATTTCTTGATAATTTCAAGAGCTTTCTCATAACGGTGCTGTTTGACGTATATTTTAGCCAAAGTTTCGGTAAAATAGTTTTCATCGTTTTCGGTTTCTGTCTGTGCTTCTTCATCATCCGGTTCGTTTTCTTCCTGTAGGGATGGAGCGGCGGGCGTTTCGTGCGACTGTGTATTTTCGATAAAACGGTCTATCAGTTCCTGGCCCTTCATTGGAGTGACTTTTTCAGGCTTTGTTCCTTCCTTCAGCAGTATGGTTGCATAGTCCATGTTGGCTTCTGCAGGAAGGGGCAGGTCATTTCCCAAGGATTCGGGTGTGCCAGATAAGAAACGGTCGATGAGGTCGAGGGTGCGGTCTGTATCAGAAGCATTTGCTGGTGTTTTCTTGTCGTTCGTATGCTGTTTGATGGAAAGACGTTCACCTTCGATGAAGTAGAAAAGTACACTCAGGTCGGCAATGTAGAGTGCGCTTTTCTGTAACTCGGCTTTAAAGTCGGGGCTTTGTAGCAGATACAGGTTCTTGAGGTAAAGTAAACGTGCCGTCTGAAAGTAAGGATAGCGCGACAAAAGTTCGCGTAGTTGCTCCAGACTTTCTTCCGATAACGATTCGGGATGTAAAATCCACTGTTGTAGGTTTTCTTGTATCATTTTTACCAGTTAGCCACAGTAGCATTAAATATTTGGTCTACAATCTCATCAATCATTTCACTCACCAGTCCTTCTTGCACAGAAGAAAGCTGCTGGCTGGCATCGTATTCACGGCTTGCCGAGAACTGTTGTTCAAAGTCTTCGGCATGATTGGTATTGTTGACAAAACGCACATTGACGGTCATGCGCAATTCTGCCATTGTAGAATAACCGTCGGAACCTACACCTTTATTATATGCGTCGTAATTGGTTATTTCGCCCGAAAGTTCCAGGTCGCCTCCCTGACGTGCCTGTTTTAAACGGGTTTGCCGCATATAGATGTCTTGCAAAGCCGTGTTGAACATCGATTCCATCGGACCCCAGACAAAGGCTGCCGAACGGTTGGGAAAATTTTCGAATGAAATGGTTTTTACTTTGTCGTAGTTGATAGATGCTCCATTAAACTTATACGAGATGGAGCAAGCTGTCAGTATGCAGGCAAAGACTGCACACATGCCTATAAGTTTACTGCGTTTTTTATTCAAGTCCATATTCTTTGATTTTTCGGTAAAGTGTACGTTCTGATATTTTCAAGTCGGCAGCAGCGTTTTTGCGTCTGCCATGATGTCGCTCCAAAGCTTTGCGGATCATTTCTTTTTCCACGTCTTCCAATGCCAGGTTTTCTTTTACATATTCTTCGGTATCTTGTACCTCTGAAGGCTCTACGGGGGTGACGTTGATAGGGTGCTCTGTTGCAGATACAGGTTTGACTACCACAGGCGATTCGGGTATGACATTTACTGTATTTTGCAGATAGTGTACCGGCACCTCAGTGGGTTGTGACACGGTATAGCTGGGGTGTTCGGCCATAATGTCATGAACTAGTCTTTTCAGTTCGGTTACATCCCGGCGCATGTCAAACAAGACCTGATACAGGATTTCGCGTTCGCTTTCGAATCCTTTTTTCTCAGATGCATGGATGCCTAATAAGGCAGGCAGGCGTGACTCTGGCTGTGGAGGCAGGTAGCTCTGCAATATGGCGGGAGTGATATCCCGATTGGTTTCCAGGATGGATATCTGTTCGGTGATGTTCTTCAGCTGGCGGATATTGCCTGGCCACGGATAGTGAACCAAAAGCTGCTTGGCTTCTTCCGTAAGTTGGATGGCGGGCATATGGTATTTTTCGCCAAAGTCTGAGGAAAATTTCCGGAACAACAAGACAATATCTTCTGTACGTTCCCGCAAAGGCGGGACTTTGATAGGCACTGTGTTCAGGCGATAGTAAAGGTCTTCACGGAATCTTCCTTCGGCAATGGCATCGGTGAAATTGACATTGGTCGCTGCTACAATGCGTACATCTGTTTTTTGTACTTTTGATGAACCTACCTTGATGTACTCGCCTGATTCGAGTACCCGGAGAAGGCGTGCCTGTGTCGATAAGGGGAGTTCGCCTACTTCATCAAGAAAAATTGTTCCTCCGTTTGCTTCGGCAAAGTATCCGTTACGGTCGCTGATAGCACCTGTAAAGGATCCTTTTTCGTGTCCGAACAATTCGGAATCGATTGTTCCTTCGGGGATGGCGCCACAATTGACGGCTATGTAAGGGCCGTGTTTACGGCTGCTGAACTGATGGATGATTTGAGGAAAACTTTCCTTACCTACACCGCTTTCACCGGTTACTAATACCGACAGGTCGGTAGGAGCTACTTGTATAGCTATATCAATGGCACGGTTCAGCCCCTCGGTATTTCCGATGATGCCGAACCTGAGTTTTACGCTTTGGATTTCTGTCTTATTCATATGGGTGACTTCTTTATATGACAAAATTACAAAAATCTTGTTATATCCAGCAATTTTGGCAGCTTTTTATTTGGTGTTAAGAGCCTGGTCACCTTTTTTAGAATACGGTACGAATCATGAAACGGATGCCCCATTTATTGGCGGTAGGCAGGTTATTATAATTCAGCCGGCGTACATATTCAATATGCAGTAACTTGAAGATATTGTGTATACCTGCTGTGATTTCTACATACGGCTTATGTGGATCCATCACATGACTGGAGTAATCGTATCCTCCGGCTGCATTGTAATGTCCTGGAAACATCATTAAGACGTTATCGTTGCGGTTTTGTTCCAGAAATGGATTGTTTTTGTCGGTCAGTTTTCCCCAAAGGCATTTCACGCCGATAAATTCACGCCATTTCAGCTTTTTGAGCAGAGGAATGCGGTTGAACAGCTTGCCTTGCATGTTCCACGATACATCAAGCGAGGCATAGCGGTCGTTCAGAAACTCCATGTTATTGATAAGATTGAATGTTTCTTCTTGAATGATGTACGACAAGTTGGCTGCCGGCATAATCAAGAGGGGGAAAGGTACCTTGTTCCACTGGATGCCGCCTTTCAGGTATACATCAATATTTCCCCAAGAGTTGAGCCAAAAGCGTTTGTAGGCACTGAAATCGGTCATATTGTATGTATAGTCACTTCCCAGTATACCTTTCACGGAAAGGGTATGCTGAATGGAGAATACCGGTGCATCCAGATTTACCGGCAGGCGGCGTTGTTTGGTATTGACAAATGTTTCTCCCGGTGCATAGCGGAAAGCTATCGAAGCTTCGGCAACGGTAATATCGTGTGTGTTGAATGGTGAATGTACCCATTCCGTACCCGATAGCCTGCCGTTTGCAATGGCAGATTGCAGTTGCGATTCGCCAGCCATGGTGCGGTAGAACAATTTTCCGCATGGCTCATAATTGGCATAGCGTACAAAGGCGGTAGTCTTGAAGCCGAATTCGCGTTCGCGTTCGTATTTAATGGTGGCTTTCCGTTCGTAATTGTATTGGTCTACCGTACATACTTTCAGCGATGTAAACACGTTGTCTTTGTCGGTATGGATGAACTTGTCGGAAGGCAGCATGTTGTCATACTGGTAGGTGAACGTCATCGAATGTTTCGGAAATTCGCGCGGAAGGTATTCTTTCTTGTCGAACGAATATTCCACTTCACCCATATACTTCGACCGCTTGTCTTTGAATCCGTAAGCATAATATCCTTTCAGGAAAAGGTGTGGATTCAAGTTGGCTGTAGTTTGTGCCGATGCACGCAGGCGTAACCCGTCAATGTAGTTAGAGGTAATCATGGTATTGATAGGACCTATATCTACCTTGCTGTCGGGGGTACTGGTTTCCACAAAATTCTCGATAAGTGCTTTTAAGAAAAACATGAAGTATTTGAAACCTTTTATTTTGGTCAGGTCGTCCACAAAACTGCCCATACGTTGTTCCGATTGGGTCAAGTCTTCTTGCCTGTACTTGCTCCAGAATTCGTTGTCGCGCATCATGGCATTTACATCCTTTATTTCTTTTCCTTTTTGTTTGAAAAGTCTGTTGGGTAAAGGGTCAAAGTTGAAGTCGAAATACCGGGTGGTCCGTCTTACTAGAAAGCTTCCCAGTACTTTTTTCAGGTAAGACATTTCGCACAGCATATCATCTTCCAGCAAGGTCCATTCTCCTGTGGGCAGTTCGCCGAACTTCTGGTCAATCACCATGTGGTCGACAAAGTTGATATCGGTTTTCTTTGGCAGGTTCAACTGGCATTGTTTGACACGATAGGTAGAGTCGGCAAGGATATACAGGCTTCCTGTAAATCCGAAGTCTTGTGAGTTGTTGGGCACGAACGAGAGGCGGAAACACTTGTCGCGCTCCACATAAATGGTATCCATGATATAGAACTTGTAAAACCGGATACCTGCTTCCGATATCGGGCTGTCGAACGGATATTGAAGAAAACGGAAACGGTCTTGGTAGATGTCAATATCCTGAAAGACGTCTTTCAGGACAGTTGTAAGCATTTCGCCGGTACTGAACAGCTCGTTCACCCCCGTAGAGTTGATGCCACGCACATAGGTCTTTTCCGAATGCGGTTCTTTACGGTATACGTTTTCATAGACGGTTTCGTCGACCGAAAGGGGAAGGATGTTCTTGCCTGTTACGTCGCATACCTCTACCTGGTCGCGGAAGAAAGGATATTGCTTGAATAGCCAGGATTCGCGTAAAGTGTCTGCCGTGATGTTGTTTTTGGCAAACATGATTTTCTGGTATTTATAATATTGGTAGAAGTCCTTTTGCTTCAGGTCTGTTCTCCGCTTCGAAGCAATGACTTTCTTTATCATTTCTACGGCAGGATTGTTCTTGCGGGAGTATTTTTCTTTTTTAGGTCGTATGATGATTTCGTCAAGCATCTGGTCTATTTCTTTCATGCTGACGTTCAGTTCGCTTGTTTTTGCTGATACGATGATTTCTTGTGTTTCGTATCCTACCATGGAAAAAGTCAGTTTAGTCCATCCTGCATGATATGCAATCGAATATTCGCCATCATTATTTGTTACAGTTCCCACTCCTTTCCCGTCGTAATATATATTTAAATAAGGAATAGGTTCGCCTGTATTTGCGTCGACAACCACCCCATGAATCTGGGCTGCAATCTCCATCATACAGAACCAACCTATAAATATAAGGAGTAATCGTTTCACCATATCAATAATCTTACTACGCTTTTTATTAAATTTGAAAACGAAGGCGAAATTACACCACTTTCTTGTTTCTGACAAATGAAAAACGTTGAAAACTGATAAATAAACCGACTTTTATGTAGTATTAACCATTATTAATTTAGATTTTAAGGAAAGACATTTCAAAGAAAAACCGTACTTTTGTAGGCTCTTACAGAAGAGACTTCAAGGTGACAGCTTGTCGGTTAATAAACAAGAGTATGCAGAAGATACCTTTTTTTCATCAGTTGATAGCAAGTGGATTCGGTAGCGGATACAGTCCGGTGGCTCCAGGTACGGCAGGTGCCCTTTTGGCAATGTTGGTATGGTGGGGATATGCGTCTTTGCTCGATTATGTATTTATACAGGTTATAACAGCATCGTTGGTCGTTGTCTTTACTGTATTAGGTGTATGGTCGGCTGGCGTATCCGAGAAATATTGGGGAGCCGACCCGTCACGGGTAGTCATTGATGAGATGGTGGGAACCTGGATCGCTCTCTTGGCTGTGCCTGCTCATGGGCATTGGGGATACATGGTTGCGGCGTTTCTGTTATTCCGCTTTTTTGATATCCTCAAGCCGTTAGGCATCCGGAAGATGGAGCGTTTCCGGGGAGGATATGGTATTATGGCAGATGATATATTGTCGGGCATTTATGGGCTGATAGTTATTTATTTTTATAGATGGATTGTGACGTGAAGGACTGGCTTATAGGTTTCACTCAGGGGAAAGGTTTGTTTATGTTTATCCGTGCCCAGCTTTCGGCACAGGTAGCGACTGTTGTCGATTTTCTGGTCAGTATTGTACTGAATCAGGGATTCGGCATCTATTATGTTTATGCTACCTTGACAGGCTCGGTCAGCGGAGGATTGGTGAATTGCGCCATTAATTATAAATGGACTTTCCATACTGAAGATTGCGGTCCGATGTATGTGTTGTTTAAATATCTTCTGGTCTGGTTGGGAAGTATTGGGCTTAATTTGTGGGGCACATACCTGCTGACCGAATTTCTGACGATGCAACAAAGTCGTCTGCATCTGACAGACTCTACCGCTTTTATTCTTTCGAAGGTTATTACTTCGGTAACGGTAGCTGTGTGTTGGAATTACAATCTGCACCGTATGTTCGTATTTAAAGATGCTCAAATAAATAATCGATTGAAAAACAGAATAAAACAAATCAAACACCGACATGGAAATAAAAAAACAAGCTAAAAAGATGCGGGACGCATTGCAGCAGTTTATTTATAAAGTGATAGACCCGCTGGTTCATGGAATGATAAAGATAGGTATTACGCCTAATATGGTGACAACTATCGGTTTCCTGGGAAACCTTGCAGGAGCCTGTATTTTGATTTATGCAGGGGCTCATCCGGACGAAACGCCCTACCGGCTTATTGCCTGGGCGGGTGGAGTGATATTGGTATCTTCTTTGTTTGACATGATGGACGGGCAGGTGGCACGCATCGGGAAGATGGCATCTACTTTCGGAGCCATGTACGATTCGGTACTTGACCGGTATAGTGAGCTGGTGACATTGGGAGGTATTTGTTTTTGTCTTATCGGGCATGGCTATCTGGCAGGTGCCGTTATAACTTTTGCCGCTTTAATCGGTTCGCTGATGGTAAGTTACGTGCGTGCCCGTGCCGAAGGATTGGGGCTGGAATGTAAAATCGGGTTTATGCAACGTCCCGAACGTGTCGTGCTGACCAGTGTAGCTTTGCTGGTATGTGGTATCACGGCGACTTGTGCCCGCGGGCTTTCGTTTGATGCCATGCTGATTCTGATTATACCGATGGCATTTATTGCAGTTTTTGCCAATATTACAGCATTGGCACGTATCGAATACAGCCGTCGTCAGCTGATAAAGTGATTTTGATATGGATTTTAAGAGACAATTGAAGGCAGGTTTCCCTTCTGTCAGGGAAATCATTACGCTTGTGGCGGCACTTGCGGTGTGGATGGGTGTTACTGCTGTGTTTGTTGGGATACGTCCCGAACATTGGTTAATGACACTTTTGCTGATAGTCTTGTTTTTTTCCGGTTCTTTTACACGTAAGCTGGCAATTGCCTTATTGCCGTTTGTCGTTTTTGCCATATCGTATGACTGGATGCGTATCGTGCCTAACTATGAGGTTAATCCGATTGATGTGAAAGGATTGTACGAAGCCGAGAAGCATCTCTTCGGCATTGCTACTGCACAAGGGATACTGACACCTAATGAATTTTTTGCGGTTCACCATTGTGCGGTTATGGATTTTATGGCAGGAGTGTTTTATTTGTGCTGGGTGCCGGTGCCGGTCTTGTTCGGGCTGGGACTTTATTTTACGCGCCAGCGCCGGGTCTATCTTCATTTTGCACTGGTATTCCTCTTTGTCAATCTGTTGGGTTTTGTCGGTTATTATATTCATCCTGCAGCTCCACCCTGGTATGTCATGCATTATGGTTTCGAACCGGTTCTCAACACACCGGGCGATGTGGCTGGGTTGGGACGCTTTGATGAGATGACGGGACTTACGGTCTTTCATGGGTTGTACGGCCGTAATGCCAATGTCTTTGCTGCGGTACCTTCTTTGCATTCCGCCTATATGGTAGTTACCCTGTTTTATGCTTTCAGGGCGCGTTGTGCCTGTTGGCTTCGGTTGACGTTTACCGTTATCATGTGCGGAATATGGTTTACGGCTGTCTATTCCGGACATCATTATCTGATAGATGTGATGTTAGGTATCTTGTGTGCACTTTTAGGGATTCTTCTTTTTGAGCAGGGTTTGATGCGTATACCAGCCTTCCGGAGGTTTGTCGGGAAATACGTGGGATATATTTCTTAAGAAGCTATTTTGAATTTATCGCCCAAAGCACACACGAAAACGGATACATCAAGCCAAGAAAAACTTTTGGAGAAATTCAAAACAGCTTCTAGAATGACTGGACTGATTGTGTCGCCAATTTTTGCATCAAATATACATCCCGATAGCCTTCCCCGGTATGAACCCAGTCTTTCAGGGTACCGGTGAGGCTGTAGCCCAGCTTTTTGAACAGGCGGAAACTGGCTGTATTGTCACTCCGGATGTAGGCATACAGCTGGTGAATGCCCAACAGCCCGAAACAATGTTGTTCCAGTAAGCAGAGTGCCTCAAAGGCAATGCCTTGGCGGCGGTAAGCAGGTTTTACAACAATGCCTGTCTCGGCGCGCCGGTGACGCGCGTCAAAGGCGAACACATCTATAATGCCTGCCACTTCTCCTGATGCATGTTCAATCATGAGGCGGAGTTGACCGTCGGCGAACAGGTCGTTTTGGTTTTCGGCGATGTATTTTTTCAACTGGTAACGCGAATAGGGACCTGTGGCAGGGCCGTTTTCCCAAAACGAGGCATCGTTTTCGAAAAACATCATTTCATCAATATCCTCAGGCTCTGGAGCGCGTAGGCTGATTTTACTGGAATGCAAGGACGGGTTCATTCGGACAGAGAGGTATCAGAGAGGTTTAATTCACTCAGCAGGCGTTCTTTGCCTGGAACGCAAAACAGTGAGGCTATTACGGTCATACCGGTGCAGAGCAATCCGGTGGTGTCCATCGTCCAATAGTAAGCAGACAGACTTGCAAGAGAGGCTACTGTGAGCAGGGCGATGCGTATTTCGCTCCACCGGCGGTAACTCTTTAGGGCATTCTTGAGAGGAAGGGCAGCGATGTGCCGTGTAAGTGACAGGTTGAAGAGGCGCAGCGACAGGGGGATGAGACATATCGTGAGCAGGATGCTGGTTACCTGCATGATGTATTCCATCTGGGCATCGCCTGCAAAAAGCCCTTGAGGCAAGATGTCGCATTCATATAGCGCGGCGAGCAACACAGTCAGCACCCACATCAGGGCATATTCGGCTTTCAATATCCGTATCAGGCGTTTCAGTTCTTTTTCCATAAATCGTAAAATCGTAAATCGTTAAATCGTAAATTCAAATCGTGGTGCCCGTGAACACAATCCGGTTGGCGATGGATCGTCCTAGCGTGACCTCATCGGTATATTCCAGCTCGTCGCCGATGGAGATGCCCCGGGCGATGATGGTCAGTTTCACGTTGTAGGGTGCCAGTTTGCGGAAGATGTAAAAATTGGTTGTGTCGCCCTCCATGGTCGAGCTGAGCGCCAGGATGACTTCCGACACGGTGCCTGCCTTCACGCGTTCCACCAGGCTTTCTATCTGCAGGTCCGAGGGACCGATGCCGTCCATCGGTGAGATGACTCCGCCCAGCACGTGGTACAGTCCGCGGTATTGCTGGGTGTTTTCGATTGCCATTACGTCGCGGATGTTTTCTACCACGCAGATGGTCGAGGCATCGCGCGAGGGATTGGAGCAAATCTGGCAGACGTCCGTGTCCGAAATGTTGTGGCACACCTTGCAATACTTCACTTCATGTTTCAGCCGGATGAGCGCATTGCCGAACGATTCCACTGCCTGCGTGTCTTGCCGCAGCAGGTAGAGCACCAGTCTCATGGCGGTCTTTCGGCCGATGCCGGGCAGCTTGGCAAACTCGTCTACTGCCTTTTCGAGTAATGCGGACGGATATTGTTGGTTCATCGTTTCTAATTTCCTTATCTGTTTCCGAGGCGCAAATGTACGAAAAATCCCGCTTCTTTAAGCGATGCGGCAAGGAAAACTTTCAAACGCAGCCTGTTGCCTTGCGGCTTTTGTCAGGCTGAAACGATGGTTTTAACCGGTGAAAACTGCAGTTTCAGCCTGTTGAAACTCCTGAAGCGGCTGGAAGTTTCGCGGGTGGCGATTGGTTGTCTGTGTGATTGTGGGCTTTTTCAGTTGATGATGAGTTTGTACCCGATGCCTCGGACATTTACGATGCGGATGCGCTCGTCGCGCGAGAGCTTGTGGCGGAGTTTGGTGATGAATACGTGCAGGCTGCGCTGGTTGAAGAACGTATCGTTGCCCCATAACTCAATCAGAATGTCTTGCATCAGGGTCACTTCGTTCCGGTTTTCACAGAGGCGGCGCAAGATTTCGCTTTCGCGGTAAGAAAGTTCGGTCTCGTTTCCGAGGTAGGAGAGGCGTTGGGTGATGGCGTTGAAGCGGTACCTGCCTATTTCGAATTCTGTTACGGACGTTTGCTTTTCTGGGGCTGAATAGTTGGAAGCCCGTCCTAAGAGCGCTTTGATGCGCACGATGAGTTCCTGCATCCCGAACGGCTTTTTCAGGTAATCGTTCCCTCCTAATTCGAAGCCTTCCACCACATCGTTCGTGGCAGAGTGGGCCGTGAGGAAAAGCACGGGTGTCTGCTTGTCCTTGCGCCGGATGCGGCGCACCATTTCGAATCCGTCCATGCGGGGCATCATCACGTCTGCCACTACCACGTCCGGCTTTTGGTCGAAGAACTTTTCGATTCCTTCTTCCCCGTTTTCCGCCAAACGGATAGCGAAGCCTTGCCCTTCCAGCGTGTCCTTGATGATAAGGGCGAGTGTCTCCTCGTCTTCCACCAGCAGTACATCGATTATTGCTTCTCTATTCTTCATTCTTAATTCTTCATTCTTAATTTAATCGTGAATTCGCTTCCTCGTTCCGGTTCGCTCTTCACTTCCACCGTTCCGCCGTGTTTCTCGGTCATGGTCTTTACGTAATACAGCCCCAGCCCATAGCCCTTTACGTCGTGCAGGTTTCCGGTAGGCACACGGTAGAATTTGTCGAACACGTGGCGTTGCTTGTCGTGCGGGATGCCGATGCCTTGGTCGCGGACGGAGAGGATGAACCAGCCGTTGTCTTCGTGGCAGGTTATGTCAATCTGTGCCTCGCCGGGCGAATACTTCACGGCGTTGTCCAGCAGGTTGCTCACGATGTTGCTGAAATGCGTGCGGTCGGCGTATACGGTGAGGTTCTCCGGCTCGATGCGGAGGGTAATGCCGGCGGGCTTGTCCGCTTTCAGCTTATGCTGTTCGATGAGCGGTGCGATGACTTCCTGGGGCGCGAAGGTTTCCGGATGCAGGCGGAAAGTCTTGCGCCGTTCCATTGACATGCCGAGTATCTGTTCCACCAGCCCGCTCAGTCTCCGTAATTGTTCCTGGCAGATGCGCAGGTAGCGTGCGCGTTTCGCCGGGTCTGTTCCGGAGTCGAAGTTGAGCAGGGCATCGCTGGCGGCGTATGCCACGGCGATGGGGGTCTTCAGTTCGTGGGTGATGTTGTTGGTGAAGTCGCTTGTCATTTCTTCCAGCGTCTTTTGGCGCAGGAGGGTGCGGATGAGGAAGCCGAACGCAAGCCCCAAGATAACCAGTATCAGCGCCGAGGCGGTGAGGATGCCTGCCATTTGGGTGAGCACGATGCTCTCGATAGGCTCTAAGGTGAGCCGGTAGAGCCAATTGCCGTGCCGGTCGTAACTGTAATCGTAGGTAATGGCTTTCGGCGAAGGGAGGTAACCGCCGGTGCTTTTGACATTGAGCGTGTCGGTGAACGTATAGCTCGAATCGACGGTGCTTCCCCGGTGCAGGTACATCAGCCGGTAAGGGGCGCGGATGCCGATGCGGCGAAGTTCGGTCTCTAAGAGGCTGTCGAAGACGGCGAAATCGGGATCGCTCAGTACGTCCATGGCGGCGTGCAGCCCTTGCTGGAAGTTGGAGGCGAGTTCGTCAGCCGAGTTTTTGTTTTCGAAGAGGATAGAGGCGATGTCGGCTTGCAGGGCAGCTTGCGGGGCGGGGACGGTGTCTTTTACACTGTGTTCCCAAATGGAGATGCGGGTGCTGTCGCCGTACTTGACGCTGCGGATAGTATGGGTCTTCGTGAACGCCCGTTCGTCGTCGTATCCGGTCGAGACGGTCACTTCGGCTTGTGCCAGCGAATCGTTCTGCAGGTTCTTGACGCGCACAATCATTTCGTTGTAATCGCTCGTGCGCAGGGCTTCGCGGATGTCCTTTTCCATTTCGCTCCGTTGGGTGCGGTAAAGGCTGGTCAGCCAATAGGCTTGGTAGGCGAATACGCCCGCCAGCGAGAGGATGACCAGCAGGGCGATGTATTTCAGGGGCAGTTTCATGCGTTGGTCTTTTTTTAGGTTTGTTTTTATTGAATATCCGCATTTTGCCCAATTAGCTGTAGGGGCGTATTGCATACGCCCTGAAAAACATCCACGTAGATAAGTGTGCGTATTCGGGCGTATGCGATACGCCCCTACATGGGCTGTTTGCGGATATTCATATTGTTCTTTCTCTGCGATTCCTTCCTGCAACGTGCAGGAAGTTTTCGCAGGTCTGCAATTCCTTGCCGACGCCGTGGGGAAGCTTTCCCAGCTTGGGATTCCTTGCCGACGCCGTGGGGAAGCTTTCCCGGTTTGGGATTCCTTGCCGACGCTGTGGGGAAGCTTTCGCAGGCCTGCAATTCCTTGCCGACACCGTGGGGAAGCTTTCGCAGGTCTGCAATTCCTTGCCGACACCGTGGGGAAGCTTTCGCAAGGCAAAGATAGGTCTTTCCGCTCAATCTTGCGGAAAACGGTAAGACTAAATAACACTTCCGGTAACACTCGGTAAGACGGAAGATAAGGCGGATTCCGCGGGAAATGCCGAATTTTGCCGTATCAAACAAAAACGGAAATACGATGAAACGAATGATTTTGATTATCGGGCTGGCAGCTTTCGGAGCTGGGCTTCCGGCACAAGAAGCAGCAGATAGTTTATTGACGGGCGACGTGCAGACGGACAGCTTGTTTCAGGCTTTGCCCGAAGTGATGGTGGAAGGCGAACGCCCCGTGGTCAAGGCATTGCCGGGGAGGTTGGAATACGACCTGCCGCGGATGATAGCACAGAAACCGATAGACAATGTATATGATGCCTTGAAGGAACTTCCGGGTGTGGTGGAGATGAACGGCGGGCTGACGTTGGGCGCACGGGGCGTGACCGTCGTGCTGGACGGGAAAGTGACGAATATGAGTGCCGGACAACTTTATTCGTTGCTCAAGTCAATGCCTGCCAGCCGTATCGAGCGGGTGGAAGTGATGTACAATGCTCCGGCGCGCTATCAGGTGAGGGGTGCGTTGATAAACGTCCGCCTGCGCCACCGCATCGGCGACCCCGGCTCGGTGCAGGGCGAAGCGTTCGCCAAGTATGACCAGCGGCACGAAGCTTCGTTCGAGGAGCGTGCCTCCTTATTATATAATGGAGGGAAGTTTTCGGCGGATTTCCTTTATTCGCATACGCACGGCGAGAGTTACAACACGACCGACAAAGAGGCGCGCCACTGGCAGGAGGCGGAGGGTGAGGCTTATTCTGTCCGGAACCACGAGAGGGGGCACGGACGGAACCATACGCATACGTTCCGCCTCGGCGCCGATTACCGGTTTGCCGAAAATCATACGCTGGGCTTTGTCTATAATGGGAGTTACGATACCAGCCATTATAACCAATATACTACGGGCACACAGACTGCAACGACCTTGGGCAATCAGGAATCATGGCTTCACGATGGGCGGTTGGATTATCAGGTTCCGTTCGGGCTGAAGGCAGGCGTAGAGTTTACATGGTATCATGCGCCAGGCAGCCAGCGTCTCGCCAGCGAAATGGAGGAGACGGACATGGACTTTTATACCGAAGACGCGCAGCGCATCAATGCCTGGAAGTTCTACGTGTCGCAAGAACATCAGCTGAAGCACGGCTGGGGACTGAACTATGGAGTGGTGTATTCTACGAGTGTGGACAATTCGTACCAGCGTTATTCGGGGAATGAAGGATTGCCTTCGGACATGGATTCGCGCCGGAGGGAACAGACGCTGAACGTATATGCGGGCTTCAGCAAGTCGTTCGGCGAAGATTTGTCGGTGGACTTTTCGCTTGCAGCCGAGCGTTACCGGACTCCGGTGTGGGACGAATGGAGTTGGTATCCGAATCTGACGGCTACGTATAAACCTTCCGCCAGCCATATCGTGCAGCTTTCTTTCAGCAGCGACAAGCGTTATCCCGGTTACTGGGCGGTGCAGGATGCGGTGTCTTATCTGGGCGGAGGTTATTCGGAAGTGCAGGGCAATCCGTTGCTGAAGCCTTCGAAAGATTACGATGTGAGGTTGGTGTATGTCTTGAAATCGAAGTATATCTTTTCTGCCTGGTTCAGTCATACGGAAGATTATGCCACGCAGACGCTTTACCAGTCGCCCGAACGCTTGGTGGAGATTTACCGTTATCTGAATTTTGATTTCCAGCGTCAGGCGGGCATTCAGGCTTCCCTTCCGTTCAAGATAAAGAAATGGCTCGACTCGCGCCTGACGCTGATAGGCGTATGGACGCGCGAGAAAGACGCCGACTTCTATGATATGCCTTTCGACCGGCGCATCGCTTACGGCATGGCGGTGTGGAACAATACAGTTACGCTTTCCACTCGTCCGGACTTGCGTCTGACACTGAATGGTTTCGTGCGCAGCAAAGCTCATCAAGGCACGTACGATTTGCCTGCCAGCGGGAATGTGGACGTAGCGTTGCGTTACGCTTTCGCCGGCAAGAACTGCATCCTCTCGGTTTGGTGCAAGGATATTTTCGAGACCGCGGGCATCGACCCGTATATCCGCATCGCCCGCCAGTGGGTGACGAACGATTATTCGTGCTACCGTTCCGTAGGCTTGTCGTTTACGTGGAAGTTCGGCGGCTATCAGGAGAAGCGTCGGGAAGCGGTGGATACGTCCCGTTTCAAATAGTGTCTTTTTCGTGCGTTTGTAGCGGAGTTTGAAGATATTTTGCTATCTTTGCCTTGTCACTTAATCATATAAGGAGGAATACGCTATGAGAGTATCAGCATCGATGGAAAGTCTTTGGCAATATATCCAGTCGCTTTCGCTTAGCGAGCGGAACCGTATATGGCTTGCCGACAAATTGCTGGAAGGCACCCGCAAGGAGGAAGAGGAAACCGAGTATATCAGCAAGGAAGAAATCCTCGCGGGGATTGACGCGGGGCTGAAAGATATGAAGGCTGGACGAACACGGCCTGCCGAAGAATTATTAGAGGAGCTTCGGAATGGACTATAAGATAAAAACGGCAAAATCTTTTGATAAGGAAATTAAAAGATTAGGTAAACGTTATGCGTCCATTGCTGACGATTATGCGAAACTGCTTCTTGAGATTTCAGCCAATCCGCACCTCGGTACCGACTTGGGCGGCGGATTGCGCAAGATTCGCATGGCTATCACCTCGAAAGGGAAAGGCAAGAGCGGCGGCGCGCGGGTTATTACCTTTACGGTAGTGGTAGCGGTGGAAGAGAGCGAAATCAACTTGCTTTACATTTACGATAAGGCGGAGCGTTCTTCTATCAGCAAGAAAGAAATCGAAGAGCTGCTTCGGTTGAATGGATTGAAATGACAATGAACGGCATATTCATCCTTGTTACCATAGCGGTTTATTTCGGCATCCTTTTGCTGGTGGCGCATATCACGTCGGTTCGCAGCAGCGACAACGATGCTTTTTTCCGGGGCAACCGCCAGTCGCCGTGGTACATTGTGTCGTTCGGTATGATAGGGGCTTCGCTTTCGGGCGTGACGTTTGTTTCGGTGCCCGGCATGGTGCGGAGCATTGATATGACGTATATGCAGACCTGTCTGGGCTTTTTTGTCGGTTATCTGCTGATAGCCCATGTGCTGCTTCCGCTTTATTACCGGCTGAACCTGATTTCCATTTATACTTATTTGAAAGAACGTTTCGGTGTCTGTTCTTATAAGACGGGCGCTTCTTTTTTTCTGGTCTCTAAATTGCTGGGAGCGTCCGCGCGTCTGTACTTGGTCTGTCTGATTTTGCAGCATTATGTGTTCGACGCATACGGTGTCCCTTTTTTGCTGACTGCCATCGGTACGGTAGTCCTCATCTGGCTATACACGCATAAGAGCGGAATACGTACCATTGTCTGGACCGATAGCCTGCAGACCTTCTGCCTGCTGGCGGCTTTAGTCCTTATTATATACAAGGTAGTGGCGATGCTCGGTGGCGACTGGCCATCGGTTGCCGGTGCTGTGGCGGATAATGCGCACAGCCGTATCTTTGTGCTCGACGACTGGCATTCGAAGCAAAACTTTTTCAAGCAGTTCTTCAGCGGCATTTTCATTACCATCGTTATGACAGGGCTGGATCAGGATATGATGCAGAAGAACCTTTCGTGCCGTAACCTGAAGGAGGCGCAGAAGAATATGTATTGTTACGGTTTCTCGTTTTTGCCGGTCAATTTCCTGTTTCTGGTGTTGGGGATATTGTTGTTGCTGGCTTCTTCCCGGTTGGGGGTAGACTTGCCAGCCAAGGGGGATGATATTCTTCCGATGTTTGCCGCCGAGGGATATTTAGGTCCGGTGGTGCTGGTGCTCTTTACCATCGGCATAATCGCTGCGGCTTTTTCCAGTGCCGATTCGGCATTGGCGGCATTGACCACCAGTTTCTGTATTGACATTCTGGAGGTAGGACAGTTTTCGGAGGGTAAGGCACAACGCATCCGCCGGTGTGTACATATAGGTATTTCTGTTGTTTTTATCGGCTGTATGTTGGTGTTCAAGGCGGTAGGCAGTCAGAGTATTATCGATACGATTTATGTACTGGCAGCCTATACGTACGGGCCGCTGTTGGGCATGTTTGCTTTCGGAATGTTTACCCGCAGGTTGCCTCGCGACCGGTTTGTTCCTTATGTGGCGTTGCTCTCTCCGCTGGTGTGTTATGCCACCGACCGCCTGTGTTTTTACCTGGCAGGATATGCTTTCGGTTATGAAATGTTGATGTTCAACGGGCTGCTGACCTTCTTAGGTTTGTGGTCATTGAGCAGGAAAGTGTTAAAAAGCTGATGCAGAACATAAAAAAAGGTATTTGTTGTTCGGAGAAAAGCTTGTAATTTCGCAGCCAACAATCAAAAACAACCTAATGGTATCATGAAGACACTGATTATAACATTGATTTGCGGGCTGCTGGCGGTAAATTCCCTTTTTGCAAAAGGTTTCGAGCGTCCGGTTACGGCCGATTATCAAAAAGGGGTAGAGGCTTTGAACGAAGGTAATATCGAACAGGCTTATACTTATCTGACTAACGAACTGAACGCCAATCCGGAGAATGGCTATGCCCATTGCTATATGGCTTTGGTCTGTAATTTTTGCGGAGATGCTAAGTTGGCTTTCCATGCAGTAAACGAAAGCTTACGCTTTATACCCGAAGCGGATACCGAGTATCGTGCGTTTGCGTATTATACGCGAGGCATGCTGCTGATGAATGCCAAGGCATACGCCGAAGCGGAAGACGATTTGGATGAGGCTATCCGCCTGACTCCTTCGGATGTGGAAAACTATAAGGCACGTGCAGAAGTTTATATGAACAACGGCAAGTATGAAGAGTCATTGGCCGATTTGCAGATGGCGATGAAATTGGACAGCCATGCCGATGTATATGATTTGATGATGCAGTTGCTTCAGGCAAATCCCGACCCGGTTTTCTTCGATGAGGTGACCAGTGCATTCAGCAATGCCACGGCAGCGCGTTGACGCTTTTTCACCACAGATTACACAGATTAATCAATTTACGATTTGATAATTTACTATTTTTGATATTAAGAAGCTGTTTTGAATTTATCGTGCGCTGATTTGGGATGAGTTTTTGAGGCATTTTCGCTTTTGTGATGAGGAAGATAGCGGGCTATCTGACGAAGAACAGGAGCGGAAAGGACCAAAAAATCGCCCAAAGCACACACGAAAACGGATACATCAAGCCAAGAAAAACTTTTTGGAGAAATTCAAAACAGCTTCTAAAATCGTACTTCGTAAATCGAAAAATTGAATATCCGTGTAATCTGTGGTGCTTTTTATAATATTCCATCAGGAGTACCGTCGTGGGAAACGGAATGCGATGCTTAGGATGGCGAATATTCCTAATGCCATCGGATAATAAAGGTAGGGAATAATGTCGAGTGGAGACAATTGGGTCAGTCCGGCTGCAATCAGCATCTGTGCCCCATAGGGGATAATGCCCTGTATTACGCACGAGAATGTGTCGAGTATGCTGGCACTTTTCCGCTTGTCTACCCGGTATTCTTCCGCTATGCGGCTGGCGAGTGGACCCACTGTGATGATGGCAATCGTATTGTTGGCGGTACAGAAATTGGCAAGGCTGACGAGGGCGGCAATGCTGAATTCGGCTCCCCGGTTGTTGTTGATGCGTTCGGTCAGCCGGTGCAGGATATAGTCGATGCCTCCATTGAACCGGATGAGTTCCAGCATACCGCCTGCCATCAGCGTGATGATAATCAGTTCCCCCATTCCCAGTACACCTTCTCCCATTGCGCCAAACCATCCGAAAAGGTCGAATGTGCCGTATCCCCATCCGATGATGCCGGTCGACAGCAAGCCTAAGAGCAATACCAGTGTGACATTCATTCCGGCGATGGAAGTCCCCAGCACGATAAGGTAGGGGATGATTTTCACCCATTCGATGGGAGAGATGTCGGGATGGGCTTCGGTTTGCATTCCGTATACAATGTAGTATATCAATACCAGCAGGGCTGCCGGGAGAGCAATCAGAAAATTGACACGGAACTTGTCGCGCATCACGCAGCCTTGGGTGCGTGTCGCGGCAATGGTGGTATCGGAAATAAAAGAAAGATTGTCACCAAAGAAAGCCCCTCCAACGACGATTGCCGTCATAAACGCCATGCTGATGTCGGTCTTGGCGGCAATGCCTGCAGCTACCGGAGCAAGGGCGACAATGGTGCCTACCGAGGTGCCGATGGAGAGCGAGATAAAGCACGAGGCGAGAAATACGCCGGCAAGCAACAGGTTTTCCGGAAGGAGCCAGAGGGTAAGATTGACGGTAGCATCAATGGCTCCCATGGCTTTTGCCGACTGGGCAAAGGCTCCGGCAAGGATAAATATCCAAATCATCAGCATGATGTTGGTATTGGCGGCTCCCGAAGAGTATTGCAGGATGCGGTCGTTCAGCGAAAGCCCTTTGGTTGTGGCGACGGCATAAACCGAAGCTACCAGGAACGCCACGGTTATGGGAACTTTGTAAAAGTCGTTGACGATGATGGAGGTTATCAGGTACAGGCACAGAAAAACGACGAGCGGCATCAGTGCCCATCCGTTCGGCTTGTTTACAATGGGAGTCAGTTTGTTATAGTCCATGAGTCGAAAAATCTGTAAAATGAAAGCTGGTGCAAAGATAATATTTTTATATGAATGTCCGCATTTCACCAATAAGGAGTTATTTCAGGGAGTTAAAGGGAGTTAGAAGCCAATACTTTTACTAATGGAAACCATAGCAGGGCTATTGGCATTTAACTTCTGTGAGCGAAGCGGGCATGACTCCTTTTCATCCATTGGGATGTTTGCGGATATTCAAAACAAATAACGGAGCAATGCTTCTGCACCCTCCGTTATTTGTTTCATTGCTTTATTTTTCATTCCTTATAGCGTAACTCCAGTCTTGAAGATGGCTATTTCGCGGTAGTTTTTCTTTTCATTGTTTACCCATTCTCCGCTTGCCACTTGGATGACATAGTCGGTAAAACGGCGGCAAGTTACTTCCATCGGTTCGTTTTCTACGATTACTCCAGCATTAAAGTCAATCCATCCGGGCTTGTGGGCAGCAAGGCGGGAATTGGTGGATATTTTCATTGTGGGGACGTAAGTGCCGAAAGGTGTACCGCGTCCAGTAGTAAAGAGTACGAGGTGGCAGCCGCATGAAGCCAGAGCTGTAGCTGCTACTAAGTCGTTGCCTGGTGCCGACAGTAAGCTTAAGCCTTTCGTCTGCAAGCGTTCGCCGTAAGGCAATACCCCCGACACATAACTCTTTCCGCACTTTTGTGTGCATCCCAAAGCTTTTTCTTCCAGAGTGGAAATGCCTCCAGCCTTGTTTCCTGGAGATGGATTTTCGCCTACAGGTTCGCCGTGTGACAAAAAGTATTCTTTGAAGTCATTTATCAGGTGTACGGTCTGTTCGAACAGTTCCGGAGTTTTACAGCGGTTCATCAGGATGGTTTCGGCGCCGAACATTTCCGGTACTTCGGTCAGGACAGAAGTGCCGCCTTGTGCGATGAGGTAGTCAGAGAACATGCCCAGCAGCGGATTGGCTGTAATGCCCGAGAATCCGTCCGAGCCTCCACATTTTAGTCCTACGCGCAGTTCCGAGAGTGGGACATCGGTGCGGACATCCTGCTTGCATTTGGCATACAGGTCCCGCAGAATCTTCATGCCTTCTTCCAGTTCGTCGTCCACTTTCTGTGCTACCATAAATTTGATGCGCTCTTCATTATACGTACCGATAAATTCACGGAAGATGTCCGGCTGGTTGTTTTCACATCCCAGTCCTACTACCAGTACGGCTCCGGCATTGGGGTGAAGCACCATGTCGCGCAAGATTTTCTTGGTGTTTTCGTGGTCATCTCCCAGTTGCGAGCAGCCATAGTTGTGGGGGAAAGCTACGATGGCATCAATGCCTTCCTCGTTTGTTTCCCGGCGCAAGGTTTCGGCAAGTTGGTTTACGATACCGTTCACGCAGCCCACGGTCGGAATAATCCATATCTCGTTACGGATGCCCACGTCACCGTTTTTACGCCGGTAACCTTTGAATGTACGGTTTTCGTAGGGGATGTCTAGCGCTACTTCGGCCGGCTGGTACGTGTATTCCAGCAATCCGGCAAGGTTGGTCTTGATTTCCTTTTCCGAAATCCAGCTTCCTTGCGGTACGTGCTTTGTGGCGTGTCCGATGGGATATCCGTATTTGATGATGTTGTCGCCTTCATTAAAGTCCGTCAGTGTCACCTTGTGTCCGGCGGGAATGTCTGTTTTCAGCACGATGTCCTGACCGTCTACGGTAATGGTTTCGCCTGATTTCAACGGGGTGATTGCAACGGCTACATTGTCGGCAGGGTTGATTTTCAAATAAGTTGTTTCCATAAATAATTGGGTTTTTGAGTTTTTGAGTTTTTAAGTTTTTAAGTTTTTGAGTTTGTGGGTTTCTGTTATGAAGAACGTAAGAAGTCACAGACTCAAGAACTAAAGGTTAGTTATGATTGTTCCGGTGCATGTCCAGATAGAAGTCGATGTTTTCTATCGAAAGGAAATTGATGGGCATATAGTTGCATTCTTTGATAGTTTTCTTCAGGATTAAATGGTCGCACAGGCTTGCAATGCTGTTATAGCCTTGAAGTGAGGGTTGCTGGGCGATAATAAAGTCGATACTGCCTTTTCTCAGGCAGTTGACATTACGCTCCAACAGGTCATATCCCATCAGGTGAAAGTTTTTCCGGTGCTGCTTTTCCATGTATTCGCCAATGATATATGCTTTCGAGTTGAATGTAATGCCATAGGACAGTTCCGGATGTTCCCGGAAGAAGTCATTCAGCAACGTTTCATCCTCGCCCGGTCGTTTGGCATACAGGTTCAGTTCCAGCATTGTCAGGTTGGGATGATGTTCTTTCATATAGCTGTAAAATCCTTCTTCGCGATGCAGCTGCTGGTTCGAACCCAGCCTGCCTTCGTTTATCTGGCGGAATATTACCAGTTCGGTTTGGTCTTGCATCAGCATTTTCATGATGCGTGCGGCAAAGTATCCGCTTTGTTTGGCATGTTGCCCGTAAAAGGCAAGCGGTTTGAGGCTTGGGATGTTCGAGTCTATAAATATATAAGGTATAGAACGTGCCTGCAGCTCGCCGGCAAATCCGGTAGTTTCCGATTCGATGGTAGGAGAGATGACCAGTCCGTCGGGAGCCTCTTCCAGCAGTTTTTCTCCTGCCCGCCTGAAGTCGCCTGGCATGTATTGGTCGTAGTATCCGCTTACCAGTGATATATTGAAATCCGAGAATGCCTTGATAGCACGTTTCATCCCGTTTTCTACATACGTCCAGTATTCTCCTGCTGTATGTTGGGGCAGCAGGCAGGCAAAGACGTATTTCTTGTTCGATGCCAGTGCGCTGGCATACATATTCGGCTGGTAGTCTAGTTGTTTCAGGATATTTTCTACTTTTTTCCGGCTGGCTTCAGATACTCCGCTGCGTCCGTGAAGCACACGGTCGACCGTGCCTACTGATACCCCTGCCAGATGGGCTATGTCTTTGATTCGGATTCGTTCTGCTTGTTTGTCCATGTCTCTATACCTTAATAAAATGTGTTTTAAAAGATGGTTTAATGTGTGTGTTGAAAAAATATCGATACAAATATATTACTTTTTTTGGTATTTAAAAAATAAATCGTACCTTTGTGTGCGTACACAGAGCGGATAAAT
Source organism: Phocaeicola intestinalis (assembly GCF_014837065.1). Classification (GTDB taxonomy): domain Bacteria; phylum Bacteroidota; class Bacteroidia; order Bacteroidales; family Bacteroidaceae; genus Phocaeicola; species Phocaeicola intestinalis. The sequence continues at coordinate 112,464 of NZ_JACSPP010000002.1, read as the reverse complement.
GTTTTCCTTTATGTGGAAAGTATGGAATTTAATCAAACAAGAAGTATAAACGATATAAAAATTATTAGCAATGGGAAAAATTGTTACTTTAGGCGAGATTATGTTGCGGCTGTCTACGCCGGGCAATACGCGGTTCGTACAGTCGGATAGTTTCGATGTAGTGTATGGTGGCGGCGAAGCGAATGTAGCTGTCAGCTGTGCCAATTATGGACATGATGCTTATTTTGTAACCAAATTGCCGAAGCATGAAATCGGACAATGTGCCCTCAACGCTTTGCGCAAATATGGTGTCAAGACCGATTATATTGCCCGTGGCGGTGACCGTCTGGGTATTTATTATCTTGAAACAGGTGCTTCTATGCGCCCGAGTAAAGTGATTTACGACCGTGCACACTCAGCTATCGCTGAAGCTGATCCTTCTGACTTCGACTTTGATGCTATCATGGAAGGTGCTGACTGGTTCCATTGGTCGGGTATCACGCCGGCTATTTCCGATAAAGCTGCAGAACTGACCAAATTGGCTTGCGAGGCTGCCAAGCGTCACGGAGTAACGGTATCTGTAGACTTGAACTTCCGTAAGAAATTGTGGACCAAGGAAAAAGCCCAGTCTATCATGCGCCCGTTGATGCAATACGTGGATGTTTGCATCGGAAACGAAGAAGATGCGGAACTCTGCCTGGGATTCAAGCCCGATGCTGATGTAGAAGGCGGAAAGACCGATGCGGAAGGCTACAAAGGCATTTTCACTGTCATGGCGAAAGAATTCGGATTCAAGTATGTTATCTCTACCTTGCGTGAATCGTTCTCGGCTACTCACAATGGCTGGAAAGCAATGATTTATAACGGTGAAGAGTTCTATACATCGAAGCGTTACGACATCAACCCCATTATCGACCGTGTAGGTGGCGGCGACTCATTCTCAGGCGGTATCATCCACGGTCTGCTGACGAAGCCGAATCAAGGCGAGGCATTGGAATTTGCCGTAGCTGCTTCTGCATTGAAACATACCATCAACGGTGACTTCAACCTTGTTTCGGTAGAAGAGGTAGAAGCACTGGCTGGCGGTGATGCAAGCGGTCGCGTACAACGCTAAATCTTTTTATTCACCACAGATTACACAGATAGGTTCATTTGATTTTAAAATAATCTGTGTAATCTGTGGTGAGAAATTTCATAAACTTAAAACTTTAAATTGTGGCAAAATTTGATAAGATAGCTGTGTTGAACAAAATCGGTTCAACCGGCATGGTGCCTGTGTTCTACCATAAAGACGCAGAAGTGGCAAAGAAAGTGGTTAAGGCTTGCTATGATGGCGGCGTGCGTGCTTTCGAGTTTACAAACCGTGGTGACTTCGCTCACGAGGTATTTGCCGAAGTAGTGAAGTTCGCCGCTAAGGAATGTCCTGAAATGGCGATGGGCGTAGGCTCTGTAGTAGACCCTGCTACGGCTGCGCTTTATATCCAGTTGGGAGCCAACTTTGTGGTAGGCCCGTTGTTCAATCCCGAAATCGCTAAGGTATGCAACCGCCGTTTGGTAGCTTACACTCCGGGATGCGGAAGCGTGTCCGAAGTAGGTTTTGCACAAGAAGTAGGCTGCGACCTGTGCAAGGTATTCCCCGGCGATGTATTGGGTCCGAAGTTGGTAAAAGGCATGTTGGCTCCGATGCCGTGGTCGAAACTGATGGTGACCGGCGGTGTAGAGCCTACCCAGGAAAACCTGACTTCATGGATCAAGGCTGGTGTGTTCTGCGTAGGTATGGGCTCGAAGCTCTTCCCGAAGGATAAGGTAGCGGCAGAAGACTGGGCTTACATTACCGATAAGTGTAAGGAAGCGTTAGGCTATATTGCCGAAGCGCGCAAATAAAGGAACTAAAGTTCATTTTGTTTAAAGGTGTATAAAGCGAGAGGCGTCGCAGGCATGCGGAAGCATGTTTTGCGACGCTTTCTTTTTGTGCAAAGCATATTCGGAAGGATGCCATTGCCTTTGCGGAAGCCTCCTATTGTTGTTTCGGGCATCTCCCTTTTACGTTCTCCAATTGGAAACCGTACGGTTTTCAATTGGAGAACATACGGTTTTGATATCAAAAACGTACGGTTTCCAATTGGAGAACGTAAAAAGGAGACATCTGAAAACCGATTGTCTTCCTTTCGAAAATAAATTGTTAAATGAATGTCCTCATTTTGCCAAATTGCTTGTAGGGGCGTATCGCATACGCCCGAAAGCGTCCACGTGGGTAAGTTGGTGCATCCGGGCGTATGCGATACGCCCCTACATTGGCTATTTGCGTTATACCCAGTGCGGTAAAAAAATGTGCAGAAGCAGCTTATATCTGCATGGTAATATATTCATAAAGTGACATTTGTGCGGGCAGGTCGATGTTCAGCCGCATGCGTAAGCGCAAGGTTTTGGTGCGGACTGATGTCGGGTTGATGCCCAGCAGCGAAGCCTCGTCGTTGGTGTCGAATCCGAACAGGTAGAGGCAGCAGTATGCCCACTCCGATTCGTTCAGGTCGGGACAGCGGTTGATGACGTAACGGCGCAGGCCGGGATATACCTTTTGCGCTTGTTGTTTGATTTGTTCCCATAGCTCTTCGCCGATGAGCGTCCGGGTGTTTTGCGGCTTCTTCTGCTTTGCCAGCTGGTGCAGTTTCTTATATACAGGCGAGCTTTCCAGCATGTTTTCCCGCAGGGTGCGGTAGCGGGCGGTCAGTGTTTCCATTTCTTCGCGCATCCGCTCCAGTGCCTTTTCCTCTTCTTCCGAATGTTTCAGCAGGGCGTTTTTCCGCTCCATCTCGATGGACAGTTCCAGCAGGCGGTTGCGTGTATCGCGCAGGTCGGCTTGTTGCAGCAGGAGTTTCTTTTCCGTCCGCTTGCGGTAGCCGAAGTAAATCCAAAGCACGATTAAGACTACTATCAGGCATACGGCGCAAGCCAGCAGATAGCCTGTTTGCCTGAGCCGAAGCTCGGCATTCTCGGTTTTCAGTTTTTGGTGCTTGTAGCGGTTTTCTATTTCGAGTATTTTCGATTCGTTGGAAGCAATAGATAAGGAATCATTGATTTCTGTGTATTGTTCCAAGTAGTTGAGGGCTTGCTCAAATTTTCCTTCCAACTTGGCTATTTCGTATAAATCAGAATATACGGCATAGCGGTTTATGCTTTCTTTCATAGGGATTTTTTGCAGCATTTCTTTGGCTTTCTGTAGCTGGTTGGTTTCTATGTACAAATGAGATAAAGCAAAGTAATCAGGAATAGGATTTGCGCTATTATTTAGAGTTTGATAAAAATACTTTTCAGCTAATTCGTATTCACCTTGCATTTGGTAGATATTGCCATACGCATTTAGAATGGAATGGTAAACATTTATGTCGTTAAATGTTTGGCAGAGGGAGTCAGCCCTTTGTAGATAGGTTAATGCTAACGATAAAGAATCCATGTAAGCATACCTTCGGCAAATATCCCTTAGTGCACAGACATAACTTCTTTTGTTATTGGCTTTTTGAAACCAAACGGCTGCTTCTTTTGTCTTTCTTAGTGATAGAGATGGGTAGTCTTGTCTTGCATACAGGTCTGCCATATATGAACAGGTATATCCCATTAGCTGGAAATCGTGCCTTTTCTCTGCGATAGTATATATGCGTGCGTATATTCATAGCTTTATCGCTTTCACCTTCATGGGCATGTGCCATGCCTAAATAGAATCCGGCTTTCAGGCATTCTTCTTCCGTGCCTTGTTTCTTGTACCAATTGAGTGTCCTTTCCATGTCTTCGATAGAAGGAACGGAAACATGAGAGGTGCGGTGCGAAAGCTCTGCTTTCAGCATGCACCAGCGCGCAAAGCTTCCGGCATTTAGTGTATCCGTATCGATGGAAGCCAATAAAGCGTAGGCACTGTCCGGTTGTGCTGGCATCAGGTTTTCTACCTTATTTAATAAAGTAGGGCTTGCCGGATGGTTATTGCATCCACCTAAAATGGTTGCAATAATCAAGACAAAAAATGGGTTAATAAAAATAGTTAATGAATATCCGCATTTTACCCAATTTGCTTGTAGGGGCGTATCGCATACGCCCCGAAGACATCCACGTGGATAAGTAGATGCATTCGGGCGTATGCGATACGCCCCTACATGGGATGTTTGTGGATATTCATTTTATAAAAACATCGTTAGCAAAGGAATGCTAATCACCGAAAGCAGGGTGGTGATAAACGTGCCTTCCGCCATGATGACTTCCCCTTTCCCATACTGGATGCAGAACAGAGTGCCGTAGGAAGCTACGGGCATTGCTGCCAATACCACGTTGATGTTGGCGATGGTTTCCTCTACCCGGCACAGGCGCGAGAGGTATAATATCAGGAGGGGAACCAGCATCAGGCGGAGGGCAGACATGAGGTAGATAGCCGTATTGCTGAACATGCGCCAGATAGGGACCTGGGCAATGGAAGAGCCTACGATGAGCAGGGCGGCGGGCACGGTGATGTTTCCCAAGAGGACGAAAGGCGTGCTGAGCACTTTGGGAGGTATCCAGCCGGTCACTACAATCAGAATGGAAAGGTAAGACGCAATCATCGCCGGACAATAGAGCGTGCGCCAATCGAAGCGTACCTTGCCTTCTCCTCCCGAAACGAAGAGGGTGCCGAACACGAATATCAGCAAGGTACTGGGGAAATTGAGGATGCAGGCATAAAACACCGCGTTTGCTCCGAAAATGGAAGCCACAATGGGATAGCCGATAAAGCCTACATTGCCGAAAGCCAGCATAAAACTATAGATACCCCGGTCGGCAGCCTTTACGGGCAGGATCCGTGGAAGCAGGAAAGCTCCGCCGATAAGAACGATATAGGTAGCGAATCCCACGACGAGCAAGGGCAGGATAAAGCCTTTGTCGGGAAGCGTGTCGCCCATTACGGAAGACAGAATCAGGCTGGGGCAGGTTACGTTAATCACCAGAACAGATAGCTTGCGGTCGAAATCCGCGTCCATCATTTTCTTTTTGCTCAGGAAGTAGCCGATGATTACGATGATGAACAAAATAATCATCTGCGTCACAATAGCGTTCATAAGTCTTTGTTTATTGTCGTTGCAAAGATAGAAAAGAGTTTTGATAGTGTGAAGCTCTTCACTTTATTTTCTCCGATAAGTTTGTTGGGCAGGGTATGAACTAATGTATGATGGAACGGCTTAGAATCTTCCTATACGTTTCGCACCGTTTCCGTAGAGACGATGTGCACATCGTCTTTACCATGTGCCGAAACAAATTAACGCTTGTTTATGTGAATATTAGCTGAAAAGTTTTCCGGATATTCTTTTTTCTTATAAATTTGCAGCCTAAATTCGGGAAGGGTATTTCCGAAGAAAAAACGAAAAAGATAAATGCATTCTATATGAGTAAGAAATTTACTGAATATTCACAACTGAACCTTTCTGACATCAACAAGGAAGTGCTGAAGAAATGGGACGAGAACGATGTGTTCTCCCGCAGTATGACGGAACGTGAAGGGCATCCTTCTTTTGTGTTTTACGAAGGACCTCCCTCGGCAAACGGTATGCCGGGCATCCACCACGTGATGGCGCGTACCATTAAGGATACTTTCTGCCGTTACAAGACGATGAAAGGCTTTCAGGTGAAGCGTAAAGCAGGCTGGGATACGCACGGGCTTCCGGTGGAACTGGGTGTAGAGAAAGCGTTGGGCATTACGAAGGAAGACATAGGCAAGACCATATCGGTGGCTGAATACAATCAGCATTGCCGCACGGACGTAATGAAGTTCACGAAGGAATGGACCGACCTGACCCACAAGATGGGCTATTGGGTGGACTTGGATAATCCGTATATTACGTATGACAACCGCTACATCGAAACCTTGTGGTGGCTCTTGCAACAACTTTATAAGAAAGGCTTGCTCTACAAAGGATATACCATCCAGCCCTATTCGCCTGCGGCAGGTACGGGGCTTAGCTCGCACGAACTGAACCAGCCGGGATGTTACCGGGACGTAAAAGACCTGACTGTGGTAGGGCAGTTCAAAATAAAGAACCCGAAACCAGAAATGGCGGAGTGGGGAACTCCTTACTTCCTGGCATGGACCACCACTCCGTGGACCTTGCCTTCGAATACCGCGCTTTGCGTAGGTCCGAAGATAGATTATGTAGCCGTACAGACTTACAATCCTTATACCGGCGAGAAGATTACGGTAGTTCTGGCAAAGGCTTTGCTTTATACACACTTCAACAAGAAGGCGGAAGGCATGGCGCTGGAAGACTACAAGCCGGGCGACAAGCTGGTACCGTTTAAGGTAGTGGGCGAATACAAGGGTCCCGACTTGGTAGACATGGAATACGAGCAGCTCTTCCCGTGGGTGAAGCCGGTAGAGCTGGACGAAGACGGAAACTGGCATGACGCTTCTGCAAAAGCTTTCCGTGTCATTGCGGGTGACTATGTGACCGTAGAAGACGGTACGGGTATCGTACATATCGCTCCTACGTTCGGTGCTGACGATGCTTTCGTGGCAAAAGCCGCAGGCATCCCTTCGCTCTTCATGATTAACAAGAAAGGCGAGACACGTCCGATGGTGGACCTGACCGGAAAGTTCTACCTGCTGGACGAACTGGACGAGAAGTTCGTTGCCGAGTGTGTGGACGTAGATATTTATAAGGAGTATCAGGGCAGATGGGTGAAGAATGCATACGACCCTCAGTTCACCGTCGATGGCAAATATGATGAGAAGGCGGCGCAAGCAGCTGAATCGCTCGATGTATATATCTGCATGAAGATGAAGCAGGCAAACCAGGCGTTCAAGATGGAAAAGCACGTGCACAACTATCCGCACTGCTGGCGTACCGACAAGCCGGTGCTTTACTATCCGCTGGACAGCTGGTTTATCCGCTCTACGGCTTGCAAGGACCGGATGATTGAGCTGAACAAGACCATCAACTGGAAACCGGAATCGACCGGTTCGGGACGCTTCGGCAAGTGGCTGGAGAACCTGAACGACTGGAATCTGAGCCGTTCGCGCTATTGGGGGACTCCGCTTCCTATCTGGCGTGACGAAGACGGTGCCGAAATCTGCATCGGTTCGGTAGAAGAACTGTATAATGAAATCGAGAAAGCGGTTGAGGCTGGTTTCATGGCGGAGAATCCGTACAAGAAACTGGGCTTCGTGCCGGGCAAATATACGAAAGAGAATTACGACAAGATAGACTTGCACCGTCCGTATGTGGACGATATCATCTTGGTTTCGCCTGCGGGCAAACCGATGAAGCGCGAGGCGGACCTGATAGACGTATGGTTTGATTCGGGTTCGATGCCTTACGCGCAATTGCACTATCCGTTCGAGAACAAGGAACTGGTGGATAGCCGCTCGTATTATCCGGCAGATTTCATCGCCGAAGGTGTAGACCAGACCCGCGGGTGGTTCTTTACCCTCCATGCGATAGCTACGATGGTATTCGATAGCGTGGCTTACAAGAATGTCATTTCCAACGGATTGGTGTTGGATAAGAACGGAAACAAGATGTCGAAACGTTTGGGCAATGCGGTAGACCCGTTCAGCACCATCGAGAAGTTCGGTTCCGACCCCTTGCGCTGGTACATGATTACGAACTCGGCTCCGTGGGATAACCTGAAGTTTGATACGGACGGAGTGGACGAAGTGCGCCGCAAGTTCTTCGGCACCTTATATAATACCTATTCGTTCTTTGCTCTTTATGCCAATGTAGACGGCTTTACCTATGCCGAGAAAGAAGTGCCGGTATCAGAACGTCCGGAAATCGACCGCTGGATTCTGTCTTTGCTCAATTCGTTGATAAAAGATGTAGATGCTTGCTTCAATGATTACGAGCCTACAAAGGCAGGACGCTTGATAACGGATTTCGTAAACGATAACCTGAGTAACTGGTATGTGCGCCTGAACCGGAAACGTTTCTGGGGAAGCGCGATGTCGCAAGACAAATTGTCGGCTTACCAGACCTTATACACTTGTCTGGAAACGGTGGCGAAACTGATGGCTCCGATTGCACCGTTCTATGCCGACCGCCTGTATATCGACCTGATAAAGGTGACGGAGCGTGACCATGTGGTATCGGTACACTTGGCAAACTTCCCCGTAGCGGATGAAAGCCTGATAGACAAGGAACTGGAAGCGCGTATGCAGATGGCGCAGGATGTGACTTCGATGGTACTGGCTTTGCGCCGCAAGGTGAATATCAAGGTGCGCCAGCCGCTTCAATGCATCATGGTTCCCGTAGTGGATGAGGAACAGAAACGTCACATCGAGGCAGTGAAGGATTTGATTTTAAGTGAGGTGAATGTGAAAGAGCTTCAGTTTGTAGAAGAAGCCGGTGTGCTGGTGAAGAAGGTGAAATGTGACTTCAAGAAACTGGGACCGAAGTTCGGTAAGCAGATGAAAGCCGTAGCAGCAGCTGTGGCAGAATTGTCGCAGGAAGCCATTGCTGAACTGGAACGGAACGGCAAATACAATCTTCAGCTGGCAGACGGCGAGGCACTCATCGAAGCTACTGATGTGGAAATCTACAGCGAAGATATCCCCGGCTGGCTGGTTGCAAACGAAGGCAAGCTGACCGTAGCGCTTGAGGTGACCATCACTGAATCCTTGCGCCGGGAAGGTATAGCACGTGAACTGGTGAACCGTATTCAGAACATCCGTAAGAACAGTGGTTTTGAGATAACCGACAAGATTCATTTGGTATTGTCAAAAAATCCGAATACAGATGATGCGGTAAAAGAATATAATACGTATATTTGCAACCAAGTGCTGGCAAACTCATTGGAACTGTCTGATGAGGTGCCGGGTGGTGTTGAACTGAACTTTGATGATTTCACGTTGTATGTGAAAGTGTCGAAACTCTAATTATTAACTTTAAAATTATTATTTTATGGCTGAAAAGACAAGATACTCTGACGCAGAACTCGAAGAATTCCGCGCTATTATCATGGAGAAACTTCAGCTCGCCGAGCGCGACTATGAAAAATTGAAAAGTAGTATCATGAATACGGACGGCAACGATACGGACGATACTTCCCCTACTTATAAAGTATTGGAGGAAGGTGCCAACACGTTGTCGAAAGAAGAGACAACCCGCCTGGCAGCCCGTCAGCTGAAGTTCATCCAGAACTTGCGTGCCGCATTGGTACGTATTGAGAACAAGACGTACGGCATTTGCCGCGAGACGGGGAAACTGATTCCGAAAGAAAGGTTGCGTGCCGTGCCTCATGCCACGCTGAGCATTGAGGCAAAGCAGCACGGAGTAAAATAAATGATTGAGTCGGCAAGGTATCGGTTGACAAGGTGACAGGGCTTTAAGATAGAAAGATAAAATGTCTGAAAGAACCTTGTCAACTTGTCAACTCGTTGGCTTGTCACCTATAATAAAGTGGATAGATGAAGAAGATTCTGACGCAAGGGCGTCTGGCGGCTTTGATAGTTTTCGTGGTATTGGTAATAGACCAGGTAATCAAGATTTGTGTGAAGACAGGAATGTACTTACACGAAAGCATTCATATTACAGATTGGTTTTATCTTGTTTTTGTGGAAAATAAAGGAATGGCTTTTGGAATGGAAATCCTTCCGAAGCTACTTCTTACGATGTTCCGTATTGTGGCAGTCATATTCATTACGTGGTATTTGTATAAGGCTACGCATCGGGCAGAAAAGTTGAAAACAGGGTATATCGTTTGTTTGGCTTGTATGCTGGCTGGAGCCATAGGCAACATCATTGATTGTGTGTGCTATGGTGAAATTTTCAGCGAAAGTACTTCTTATACACTGGCCCATTGGGTGCCGGTAGGTGAAGGATATGGCTCTTGGCTGCATGGCAAGGTGGTGGATATGTTCTATTTCCCTATTATTGATACTTATTGGCCCGACTGGATGCCTTTCTGTGGCGGTGACCGCTTTATTTTCTTCAGTCCCATTTTTAATTTTGCAGACGCTTCAATCAGTTGTGGAGTGATTGCAGCATTTTTGTTTTATAGTCGGACATTGGGACAAGAGTTTCAGAAAATGGAGAATACCAAGGAAGAAAAACAATCATGAGAACAACGACTGGATTGTATGTAGTATTGGCTTTAGGCTTGCTGGCAAGTTGCGGGAAGAAGATTCCCGATGACATTATCCAGCCGGATGCCATGGAGAGCCTGCTGTATGATTATCATCTGGCTTCTACCATGAGCACCTCGTTGCCGTATGCCGAATCGTACAAGAAAGACGCTTATTTGGATTATGTTTTCCAAAAGCATCAGGTGACCGAGGCCGAGTTTGACTCGTCGATGGTATGGTATACCCGTCATGCAGAGGAACTGGCAACAATTTACCGCAGCTTGCAGGAACGGTTGGAGAAAGAGGAAAAGCAGATGAAGGAAGTAGTGGCAAAGCGGGACAATCAGATTGATGTCTCGATGTCGGGCGATACGGTAGATGTATGGCAAGACCGTCCGTTGTATTGGCTCTCTGCTTCTCCGTTGACCAACAAGGTGGTTTTTGATTTGAAGACGGATACGACATTCAAGCCTTATGATGCCATGGAGCTGAAGGCTGATTTCCACTTTATCCCTTCTTCGGCGAAACAATCGGGCAAGGCTGTCATGGCACTTAATTTTTATTTCGATAACGACAGTGTGCAAGGCTTGACCCGCATGGTTACACATTCGGGGATGCAGCGTTTGTATCTGCGTCCCGATTCGGCTTTTGCCATTCAAAGCATCAGTGGTTTTGTTTATTTTATGGATGAAGAGTCTACGGGAACATCGTTATTGGTAAATGATATCCATTTGACCCGTTATCACGTAAAAGAGAAAGAAGCTGTTTCTGTGCCGGATACTGTTGCAGTCAGAGATACATCAAGGCTGGAGCGGAAAGAAAGAGTGGTAGGCCGTAGTCAAATACAACCTGTCAGGAAAATAGAGAACAGAAAATGAGACGTGTGGCTACGCACCGTGTTTACCAAGTGAATACAGGGGATTGGTTGTCTTTTCCGGTGCTTGAATTGGATGAAGCTGGGAATGTTGTCCGGATATATCCGTTGGCAGAGGAAATTAGTCATACAGAATGGTTGCCTGGCATGATTTTCGTGTCTCCTTTTTTTATAGAAAGAAAAGGTAGCGAGCCGTTTTCTGTTTTTTTTCATCGGCTGAATCAGGAAGTGGCATGCTTGCCTGTCAGTTCTTTGTCTTGCCGTGCCTATTGGCTTACTTCTTTCAATCTTTCTGCATTAGAATTTACTTCGGAAAGCCGTATCATTGCATTATAGTTGTCTGTTAATACTTATTCGTCAAAGTTTAGCCGGAGTTGAATCCATTCTTTTTTCTCGCTGTTGCGAGAGGTAAACGAATTTTCTTTGGGATTGGATACGGAAAGTCCCAGCAGGCGCACAGGGTGAGTTTCGTAATCTACTCCATTCAGTAATTGCTTGGCGAGAGGGAGGATTTCTTTCAGGGTGCGGAGCGGTTTGTCTGTACTCAAGCTACGGGTGATTTGGGTGAAATCATGGAATTTCACCTTAAGGGTCAGGGTAGAGCCTTGGAAGTTTTTTCGTTCTAAGCGTTCGCACAGTTCGCAGGCCACGTGGTATAATTCGATGATGACCGCAGAACGTACAGATATGTCTTTTTCCAGGGTATGCTCGCACCCGATGGATTTACGGATACGGGTTGGTTCTACAGGCCGGTTGTCAATACCGCGGGCGAAATCGTAGTAAATCTGTCCAGCTTTACCGAATTGGCGCACAAGCATTTCCAGCGAACATTCGCGCAATGTCCGTCCGTTATAGATACCTAGAATATGCATTTTTTGTGCCGTGACGGGGCCTACACCCCAAAAAGCCTCAATAGGTAAGTGATCGATAAAGTCTTGTGCCTGTGCCGGATGGATGGTGCATAAGCCGTCAGGCTTGCGGAGGTCGGAAGCTACTTTGGCGAGGAATTTGTTGTAGGATATACCTGCCGAAGCTATGAGGTGCAGTTCATCGCGGATGCTTCGTTTGATTTCACGGGCTATGTCTACCGCCAGTTCCATGCCTTTCTTATTCTCGGTCACATCGAGAAAGGCTTCGTCCAGCGAGATGGGTTCGATGAGGTCGGTGTAGCGGTGGAAGATTTCGTGTATCTGTGCTGATACTTCTTTGTACACGTCCATTCTGCCTTCGATGAAATGAAGATGAGGGCAGAGTTTACGCGCTTTGACCGACGACATGGCAGAACGTACACCGTACTTGCGGGCTTCGTAGCTGGCAGCAGCCACTACGCCGCGTTTGTCGGCGTGGCCTACGGCAACGGGTTTTCCTTTCAACTCGGGATGGTCGCGTTGCTCGATAGATGCATAGAAGGCATCCATGTCAATATGGATGATTTTTCGTTCGGTTGTCATAAAGTAAGGCTTTCTTCGTGCAAATTTAATGAAAGTTTTGTACTTTTGTGCGACTTGTGGTTTTTGGAACACAAGGACGCGGAGGCGCAAAGCGTTTTCTTGAAGATTTTTTTGTGTTTTTGTGTCTCGACGCTTCTGTATTCCTTATATAAATAGGTATGATATGATGAAAGAAGAAATCAGGAAAGCATGTGAAGTGATGTATAAAGGAGGAGTGATTCTCTATCCCACTGATACGGTATGGGGCATCGGGTGTGATGCTACCAACGAGGAAGCAGTGAAACGGGTGTATGAAATCAAGCGGAGGGCAGACAGTAAGGCGATGCTTGTGCTGGTAGATAGTCCGGTGAAGGTCGACTTTTATGTACGTGAGGTTCCTCCTGTAGCATGGGATCTGATAGAGATGACCACCAAACCCTTGACCATCATTTACGATGGCGCGAGAAATTTGGCACCTAACCTGCTTGCCGAAGACGGGAGTGTAGGTATCCGTGTGACCAATGAGGCTTTTTCGAAAGAACTTTGTTTTCGTTTCCGCAAGGCTATCGTTTCCACTTCGGCAAATATCAGCGGGCAGCCGTCACCGGCAGTATTCAGCGAAATAAGTGAGGAAATCAAGCAGGCGGTGGATTATGTGGTAGACTATCGTCGGGAAGAAACCGGTCATCCCAAACCATCCAGCATCATTAAGTTGGGTAAAGGGGGCGAAGTGAAGATTATCCGTGAATGAAATGAACTCCATGCGAGGAAAGAAACGGGGGTTAACACGATGAGGCGATTTTTTATTTATGGAATGATAATTCATGAAAATCTGCATGTATCCGTGTTTCTTCCGGGTGAATTAAATAACTGAAAATAATGAGGACTTCTGAAGAGAAATGGGATGTGCTTCAGCGTTTCATCAAGTGGCGCGAGAAGCACATTAAAGACAAACAGTTCATTCTGATACTGAGCTTGCTGGTAGGTGTGTTTACGGCACTGGCAGCTTACGTGTTGAAGTTTCTGGTAGAATATATCAAAGAGTTCCTGACTGACCGTTTCGACCCGATGGGTGCCAACTGGCTGTACTTGGTATATCCGGTGGTCGGTATTTTTATTACAGGATTGTTTATCCGTAAGGTAGTGCGTGATGACATCAGTCATGGGGTGACAAAAATCTTGTATGCTATCTCGCGGAAGCAGAGTCACATCAAGCGGCATAATATGTGGTCGTCAGTGTGTGCTTCGGCAATAACCATCGGCTTCGGTGGTTCAGTGGGAGCCGAGGCACCGATTGTGTTGACTGGTTCGGCCATCGGTTCTAACTTGGGAAGCCTGTTTCGCCTGGACCATAAGACGTTAATGCTTCTGGTGGGATGCGGGGCAGCCGGGGCAGTATCTGGTATCTTCAAGGCACCCATTGCGGGGCTGGTGTTTACGCTGGAAGTGCTGATGATTGACTTGACAATGGCATCCTTGCTTCCGTTGCTTATCACTAGCGTGACAGCTGCTTCGGTGTCTTACCTGCTGACGGGTACGGAGGCGATGTTCCAGTTTCATCTGGATTATCCTTTTTCGCTGGAGCGTATTCCTTATGCCATCGGGCTGGGTATCTTCTGCGGATTGGTGGCATGGTATTTTACCCGTGCAATGAACTGGATAGAGAATATCTTTCGCCGTTATCCCAACCCGTACGTGAAGTTTGTGATAGGAGGAGCGATGTTGAGTGTTCTGATTTTCCTTTTCCCGCCGCTTTACGGTGAAGGCTACGATACTATTACACTGCTGCTGAACGGTACCAAGGAGAGCGAATGGGACACGGTAATGAATAATTCGCTTTTTTATGGCGATACGCACTTACTAATACCTTACCTGTTACTGATTATCCTGTTTAAGGTGTTTGCTTCCAGTGCTACGAACGGCGGTGGAGGCTGTGGTGGTATTTTTGCTCCGAGCCTTTTCCTAGGGTGTATTGCCGGTTTCGTTTTCTCGTACGTATGCAATGAATGTGATTTGGCTACTACTTATATTCCGGAAAAGAACTTTGCTTTAATGGGAATGGCGGGTCTGATGTCGGGCGTAATGCATGCTCCGCTGACAGGTGTTTTCCTGATTGCAGAACTGACAGGTGGTTATGCCTTGTTCTTGCCGCTGATGATTGTTTCGGTGTGTGCCTACCTTACTATTATTGTGTTCGAACCTCATAGCATCTATTCGATGCGTCTGGCGAAGAAGGGCGAACTGATAACTCATCATAAAGACAAGGCAGTGCTGACATTGATGAACATCGAGAGTATTGTGGAGAACGATTTTCTGAAAGTCCGCCCAGACATGGACTTAGGCGAGATGGTGAAAGTTATCTCTCAGTCGAAACGTAATCTGTTTCCCGTGGTTGATGTCAACGATGAATTGATAGGCATCGTGAAGCTGGACGACATACGGAACATTATCTTTCGCCAGGAGCTGTATCACCGGTATTGGGTGGAAGGCTTTATGGAAAAGCCTAAGGCACGCATCGTAAAAACCGATTCGATGGAAGAGGTGATGAAGAAATTTGATACTACGGGTGCATGGAACTTGCCGGTAGTAGATGAGGCTAACCGTTATTTGGGATTCGTGTCGAAGTCGAAAATGCTGAATACCTATCGTCAGGTGTTGGTAGACCTCTCGGCAGAATGAGAAACATAAACAAGAAAAAGATATATGGAAAAGACTGATTTACGTATCGTCTATATGGGTACTCCCGAATTTGCAGTGGAGAGCCTGAAATGTCTGGTAGAGGGCGGATACAATGTAGTAGGGGTTATCACGATGCCCGACAAGCCGGTGGGACGTCACGGAAGTGTGCTCCAGCCCAGTCCGGTAAAAGAGTATGCTGTTTCACAAGGATTAAAGGTGTTGCAGCCAGAAAAACTGAAAGACGAACATTTTCTGGAAGAACTTCGTGCCTTGCATGCTGACCTTCAAATCGTGGTGGCGTTCCGGATGTTGCCCGAAGTGGTATGGCAAATGCCCCGTTTGGGTACATTTAATCTTCATGCTTCCTTATTGCCTCAATATCGGGGAGCGGCTCCTATCAATTGGGCGGTCATCAATGGAGAGACAGAAACGGGTATCACTACCTTCTTTCTAAAGCACGAAATCGATACGGGGGAAATTATCGACCAGGTCCGTGTTCCCATAGCCGACACGGACAATGTAGGTATGGTTTATGACCGACTGATGAGGCTAGGGGGTAATCTGGTGCTGAAGACTGTCGATGCTATCCTTAATAATAGTGTGAAGACTGTTCCACAGGAAAAATTGGCAGAAGGAACCGTCCTTCATCCGGCACCAAAGATATTCAAGGAAACGTGTCGCATCGACTGGACGAAAGGCGTGAAGGCGGTATACGACTTTATCCGTGGATTGTCACCTTATCCTGCTGCGTGGACAGAACTGTGTGAACCGGATGCATTGCCTGTTACATTGAAGATATATGAGACAACCAAGGAATTTGCCAGCCATTCGCTGGTCCCTGGTACCATTGTGACCGACAGAAAGTCTTATTTCAAGGTAGCTACTACAGACGGTTACCTTCATCTCCTGTCGTTGCAGCTGGCAGGCAAGAAACGGATGGATGTTTCCGATTTTCTGCGAGGTTATCGCCATACGGACGCGGCAACGGTGAGGTAAGGGTAAAATTATAGTTTACAGCAGATGAAAGAATTTATTCTTTCAGTGCTTTCCATTCGGCACGGCTGTTTGCCCCACTGTTATAGAAAATTCTGAAACCTTTGTAACCGGAAGGGTAGAACTGGTCGATGCTTTCCAGTGTGAACGAAATCATCGATTCGGTGGAGGTGGTGGCGTAATCACCTCCGGCATCGTGTCGTAATTCTACGGGTAGCAGGCCTTCGGTATCGGGACTGCTGCCTTCTTTCACTATCAGATTGAACCGATGGTAAGTTTGTGCACTTCCTTCGTAAGTATATTGGATATTGAGGTGATTTTTGCTGAGCGATGCATTGGTGATTTGCAGCGGGTCAGTTCCAAACATGTCTACACTGTCTGCTTTTAGCATTTCGGCTCTTCGGGTTTCCACTTTATAAAGCAGGTCGACAATACGCACAGGGTAACTTTCGTGGGTGCTTCGTGGAGTGACATAGTTTAAGTAGACGAATCCTATCAGTACGCGTTGTCCGGTAGAGTCGGCGTCTATTTGGCTGATCATTTCTGGGTTTTCGGGCATCAGAGTGCCGTATCTGTCCGATTCAATGGACAGGAGTTCTCCGTTCATCATTACAGTGCCCAAGGTGGAGAATGTGCCAGCATCGCTTTGGGTCAGGTTGTCGAGGGTATCGTCCTTGGTCAGTGTACAAGAGGGAAGAGTTCCCATAAGCCCCGCAATAGTCAAGGCAACTAAAAAGTATTTTACTTTCATCATAAAATCTGTATCTTTGTCATTTTTATGAATAAATGCGAGAGGGGCATAATTACTGCATCTGCCTTTGTTAAAACAATTTAACGCACATTTTTGGAAGAGTCGATGCAGTATTTGCACAATCATTACATTTTCAATAAAAATGCAACAGAAAGCAGACATATCAGAAGAAGAACTGGTGCTTCGATGTAAGCAGAAAGATATGCAGGCACACCGTTTGCTCTACGAGCGTTATGGTGGTGCTTTGCTGGCTATTTGTCTTCGCTATACAGGAGACAAAGAGGTTGCCGAGGATATCTTGCACGATGGCTTCCTGCGCATTTTTGAATCTATAAGCCAACAGTTTACCTATCAGGGCGAAGGCTCGTTAAAGGCATGGCTTTCGCGGGTGATGGTCAATGAGGCACTTGGCTATCTGCGTAAGCGGAATGCCCAAGTACAGCAGGAAGTGTTGCTGGATGAGATTCCCGATATGCCCGATGCTGACGAAGACGATTTCAATGGCATACCTCCCTCGGTTTTGATGCAGATGGTCAAGGAATTACCTGAAGGCTACCGCACAGTGTTTAATCTTTATGTGTTCGAGGATAAGAGTCATAAGGAAATAGCTTCGATGCTGGGAATCACGGAGCATACTTCATCGTCCCAGTTCTATCGGGCAAAGAATTTGCTGATTAAAAAAATTAATAATTATAGAAAAAAGGAGTTGCAATGATGGACAAAGACAGATGGGCTGCACATTTTAAGAAAAAGATGGAGGACTATTCCGAACCTTTGCCTGAAGGGTTGTGGGAAAGACTGGAAGCAGAAATGTCATCTTCGCCGAAGGTTGTGCCGATGTGGCGGATGCGGCGTTTTGCTGTAGCTGTTGCAGCGGCGTTGGTGGTATCTGTATCGGTTCTTACTGCTTGGTTAGCAGGATTCTGGGCTGAAGAACTTGAGCAGCCCGATGCTGTGGTGGCAGAAAAGAATACCTTCCCAGTTGCTCCTGATGAAAAACCTTTGCTTCCTTCTGTATCCCGTCCTTTATCGAAGGTGGCAGTCGAAACACCTTTACTGGCTGATGCCCGAATGACACATTCGCTAAGTGAGTCGCCGGTGCAGTCTTTGTCGGAGGTGGATGATTCGGAAACGGTTGCGACGCCAGAAGGTGAGGAGAGTACACGACAAACAGGAGAAAATCTTCTCTCTGCTTCCGAATCAAAGGTGCGTAAGCATCGCCGTGCATTTGATCAGGAACAGATGCAGCGGAACCGTGAAGTGTGGGAAGGGAAAAAGGAAAATGCTGAAAACCGTCATTGGTCAATAGGGCTCAATACAGGAAATATGCCTTTCAGTTCGTCTAACTCATTCAATGGGGTCGGTCGATTGAGTTTACAGGCTGCGCAAGTTTCGGTATCGGATATGGTGATGGCTTCCGAAGATGCCGGACGTACTGCTTATAATCAGTTATTGTTTAATAATCGTGACCAGACTTCGAAGACCGAGATACATCACAAGATGCCTGTCACAGTGGGGGCATCGTTTAAATGGAATTTCTCGTCCCGATGGGCACTTGAGACAGGGTTGACTTATACGCTCCTTTCGTCCGACCTTCGTTCGGGGACGGATACCTATCTCGAAGAAGAGCAGAAGTTGCATTATATCGGCGTACCGGTGAAATTGCATCGTTCACTGTTTGACAGCCGGTGGATTTCGCTTTATGCTTCGGCAGGTGGAATGGTGGAAAAATGTGTGTCTGCCAGTCAGGATGTGGTTTATGTCAACGGAATGACTTCGCGTGAGACGGAACATCACTCGTTGCATATTAAGGAATGGCAATGGTCGGTAACGGCGGCTGCAGGTGTACAAGTGAACATCACACCGCAGATAGGATTGTATGCCGAGCCGGGTATTGCATATTATTTTGATGATGGAAGTGATGTGGAAACTATCCGGAAGGAACATCCACTTAATTTTAATCTTCAAGTGGGTTTGCGGTTCAGCTTGACGAAGTAGGTGTCATAGGAACAGTTTCTTAAAATGGGGGGTGAGTTTGTTTTGCACAATTTTTCTTAAAAACAGCAGGATATCTGAATAAATTTACGTATGTTTGTTATTCATTAATAACTAAGACGTATGAAAACAGACTTGAAAATATCTCCTTCCCTGCTTGCTGCCGATTTCAGCAATCTGGAACTAGAACTTGAGAAGGTAAATCAGAGTGATGCCGACTGGTTGCATATTGATATCATGGACGGTGTGTTTGTACCGAACATTTCTTTTGGATTTCCCGTATTGAAATATGTGGCGAAACTTTCACAGAAGCCATTGGATGTACATCTGATGATTGTGCAGCCCGAGAAGTTTCTCCGTGAAGTGAAAGAGTTGGGGACAATGATGATGAATGTGCATTACGAGGCTTGTGTGCACTTGCATCGGGTAATACAACAGATAAAAGATGCCGGTATGAAGGCTGGTGTGACACTGAATCCATCCACCCCGGTGTCAATGTTGGAAGACATTATCAATGATGTGGACATGGTACTGCTGATGAGTGTAAATCCTGGATTTGGTGGACAGAAGTTTATTGAAAATACCATAAATAAAGTACGCGCCTTACGTTCATTGATTGACCGAAAGCAGGCTGATGTGTTGATAGAAGTGGATGGAGGAGTAAACTTGGAAACAGGTGCCCGGCTGGTAGAAGCGGGAGTAGATGTGTTGGTGACAGGAAGTACGGTGTTTAAGGCACCCGATTTTGGAGAAATGGTGCATCAACTGAAATCATTGGCTCATTGATGTGCTTGACCGTTTGACTGCTTACCCGTTGTTCCGGTTGACTCTTGCTTTGGCAACCGGAATTTTTGTTTCCGGATTTTTCTTTTCGGAAATCACATGTGTGTCAGAGCTGGAGATAGCATGGGGATGTACTTTTGTAATTGCTTTGGCATGCTATCCTTTGAAAGTTTACCGGTGGCGGATGCTTTTCGGGATAGTGGTTTATGTGAATGTCGCTTTATTAGGGGCAGTCTTGTTTTTATCAGAGCGGGAGGCGATTCGTTATGCATGGGTAAAAAAACCGGTTGTTTACATCGGTACAATCATGGATGTTCCTCATCATAAGCCGAAAACCATGCAGGCAGTGGTGCAAGTAGAATGTATGAAAGTCGATTCGGCACAGTGCTGGCAGGCTGTGGACCGGAAAATTGTGTTATACTGGATGCCGGATTCTATTCAAGGTGTATTGTCATGCGGTGATCGTTTGGTCTTTCGTTCACGTATCAGTCGTCCGGTTTCGGATGTTGAACTTTCCGGTTTTGATTATGGATTGTATCTGGAGCGTCAAGGTATCGCAGGTACTGCGGTAGCCTTTGCCGGAGACTGGCAGAAACTGAAGAGCCATACAAGACTTTCTTTCCGGCAGCGTGCTCTGCTTTATCGTGAGCAGATTGTTCGTATTTTCCAGTCGTGGGGGTTGGAAGGAGAAGTTCTTGCTGTGGTTTCGGCACTTACGGTAGGGGATAAGAGCGAGTTGACACAAGAACTGAAAGATTCGTATACGGCTGCAGGAACCAGTCACATATTGGCATTGTCTGGAATGCATATTGTTCTATTGGCTTTCATTGTGTCGTGGATACTTTATCCTTTGCGATATGTGCGTGGTGGAAAATGGCTCTTAAGTATTTTGATTGTAATTTTTTTATGGAGCTTTGCTTTTCTTTCAGGTTTAAGTCCTTCGGTGATTCGTGCGGTGGTCATGTATACTTTGTGTGTGGTGGCTGCCGTATTTACAGAAAGTAGGTTCGCAGGTGTCTCATCCGTTTCGTTGGCTGCTTTTTTGATGTTGCTTTATCAGCCGATGTATCTGTTTGATGTCAGTTTTCAGTTGTCTTTTGTGGCTGTATTGTCTTTGCTGGTTATTTATCCGTTGGTGGAAAGGCTGTTGCATAGTCGTTGGTGGGTACTCAATTATCTTTGGCAATCTTTGGCAATATCGTTTGCAGCCCAGCTGGGGACACTTCCTTTTATCTTGTGTTATTTCGGTACATTTCCTACTTATTTTTTACTTGCCAATCTGGTTGTGACTCCTTTATCTGTTGTTATTTTAGCATTGACGCTAATCTGTTTGGTATGCGGAGCGATATCTTGGCTGGTGAAAGGATTGTCTTTGTCAGTGCAAGTATTGAATGGGATAATGGAGTGGGTACAGGGGTTGTCTGGGTCTCAAATTACGTCTGTTTATTTTTCTCCGTTGCAGGCGTGGCTGTTGGCTTTGTGTATAGTGGCAGCTTTATTGTATGTTTCCCGTAGGTCTGCCCGGAAACTGATTGCTGTTTTGTGTTGTTTGGATGTTTTAATGGTTACATTTCTTGTTGACCGTCTGGCTCCGACAGAGGATTATCTTTATTTTTCTCGTTCTGGCATCTATACAAAGCGCGAGCGCAATGTCGTGCAATTATTTGCAAAGAATGGTATCTGTCAAATAAAAACATTACGGGTAGCACTGGCTAATGATGCACGCTGGAAAGACAAAGAAGTAACGGAACGGCTTCCGCTTGACTATATTTATATATGTAAAGGATTTAAAGGAGATATGGAGGATTTGACTGCTCTTTTCCAGTTGAGGAAGGTTGTGTTTGATAATGCATTGAATGAATCGTATAAAAAACGATTGAGGGACGAATGTGAATCATTAGGGATAGCTTGTGTGGATATGACAGAAAAGGGTTCGTATGCTGTGTTGATAAAGTGAAGATAACTTCGTCTGGTGTAAGATTAATAATCTTCCGCTTGTAAGATTAATAATCTTACAGCCTGAAGATTATTAATCTTACAGCGGATGGACTTATATGAGTTTGCCGACGCACCTATATCCGCGGGCTTCCGCAACCGGCTGCGTCTTGCTATGAATTCTATCTTTTGTTCACGCTTTCTTTTCTTTGATGAATCCCACACAGCAAGCACCGGCAAAGAGCAATATGCCAGCCAGTACCAGCATATTTACTTCGGGAGGAACATTGCCTTCACGGGTGAATAAATGAAGTATTTGTCCTCCTGTAGCGGCTGCTACAATTTGTGGGATGCAGATGGTTCCATTGAAAAGTCCCAAATATGTTCCCATGTGGCCGCCCGATAGTGAGTTGGTCAGGATGGTGAACGGAAGAGCCAGCATGGCAGCCCAAGCGCAACCTATCAGCAGGAATGCAACAAACAGCAGGTATTGGTCGTGGATGAAGAAGGTAGACACAAAGCCGATGCCTCCCAGTACCAGACTCAAGGAATAAACTAGCTTGCGGCTCTTGAAAGAAGGCAGGATTACCGCCCATATAACCGAACCGATGGCCTGTACGGCAAATAAAATACCCACCCAGTCGCCTGCATTTTGGTATTGTTTCGATTGTGTATCGAGTACCAGCGAGGTTATTCCGTCTTTCACGATTTCGACAGAAGGTGTGTCGAATACGTTGGCGGCTACCGTTCCGTTAGTGTATGTCCACATGAACATGAATGCTGCCCAGCAGAAGAACTGTACCAGCCCTACCGTCCAGAAAGCTTTCGGTGCTTTGACCAGCAGGCGGAACACATTTGTTTTTTCTTCTTCTCCGCTAGTGGCAATGCCATGGTATTCGGCATAGAGTTGCGGTGGATATTCTTTCACTTTCACGGTGGTGTAGATAACACATAGGATTAAGATGGTGGCGCCTACGTAGAATGAGTAGATGACCGAGTCGGGGATAACACCTTTGGGAGCGATATTGCTGATGCCAAGAGTAGCGAAAATAAAGGGAAAGAGGTAGCCTGCAAGGCTTCCGGCATTGCAGAGGAAACTTTGTATGGAATAGGCAAGTCCCTTTTGTTTCTCGTTCACCATGTCACCTACCATCATTTTGAACGGTTGCATGGCGATGTTGATGGAGGTGTCGAGCAACATCAGTGAGAACAGGCCGAAAACCATAGCTGCCGATACGGTCATACCGAAGCTCCCGGCATTGGGTAGCATACACATTACCAATACGGCGATGATGGCTCCGATAAACAAATAAGGGATGCGCCTGCCGAAACGGCACCATGTACGGTCGCTGAACACTCCGATGAGCGGCTGTACGATGATTCCCATTAGGGGAGGTAGTATCCAGAAGTAACTCAGGCTGTGAGGGTCGGCACCCAGCGTGGAGAAGATGCGGCTTATGTTGGCGCTTTGCAGGGCGTAGGCTATCTGTACGCCGAAAAAGCCGAAACTGATGTTCCACAGTTTCCAGAAACTAAGGTTAGGTATTTCTTTCATGGTTTATGAGTGTTTTTATAATCTTATTGTTTCGAATAGCACGCGACTGCACGGACGAACTACAATCGTCCGTGCAGTCGCGTAATTATTTTTATCTTCCGCTTTCGTCTATCATCCGGCGTACTTTGTCATTGAAGGCATCTTGTTTAATCAGATTTTCCAGTGTGAGATGCATACGCCAACGCCAGTAGTGTTTCGGGTTGGCGGGCACGTTGATGCGTTCGATGGTTACATCGGGGTTGCGCAATTGTTCATCCATTGCCAGCCAGTCCTGCCATGTCAGGATGCAGAGCATTGATGGGCTGTATAGGTGACGGCGCACAACATCCTCGCACAGCCATCCCGGAGCATGTTCTGGCAAATCTCCCCAGTGTCCCAGTTCGTGATAGAAGAATCTGGCAGCTACGTTTCGGTCTTCTTCCCACCAACCCCGGAAGGTAGACATGTCATGTGTACCAATGGTACATACCGAGCGGAACGGATAGGAGTGTACGTGTCCGAACTCATCTTGCGGGTTTTTCGGCATGCGTTGGATTTCCAGCGAAAGGATTTGCAGTTGTTCCATTACCCAGGGTACGCAGTCGGGCACCATTCCCAAGTCTTCGCCGCATACCAGCATCGAAGTGGCTTGTGTGAGTATTGGTAGCTTTTTCATTGCCTCGTGATACCAGAATTCATTGTGGCGGCGGTAATAATAATCATTATACAATCGGTTGAAAGCATCCTGTTCCTGTCCGGTCAGTTGGCGGTAGATGTAATCGTTCTGCACAGCAATGCGTGGATGGTACATTGTGGAGTTGTCACGGTCGGGGATGAACAGAACATTGCTTACCAGTGCATACAGTCCTTCTTTCAGGTTGATACTTTCGGTGTCTGTGCGTCCGGCAAAGTATGCTTCTATTTTCCGTTGGGTGTCAAATTCGGGGCGCATCGAGTAGATGTCGTGGTGTTCATGGCGCACAAAGGTGTCGCGCACTTCCTGACTGCGTGTTCCGAACATTTCGTCCAGCATGTGGTCGTTGATGAAAGGACGGGTCATGAAATCTTTCTGGAAATGCAGTCCGTAACTTTCTATCTCTTCCACGCTCATCGGGAGCGATGGAACGAACTGTCCCAGCAGTCCATGAACAGAGTGGATAGGAATTTCCCAAATGCGGAAGAAACCCAGGATATGGTCGATGCGGTAAGCGGTGAAGTAATTTGCCATTTTACGGAAACGGCGTTGCCACCACTGGTAATTGTCTTTTTCCATTACCTTCCAATTATAGGTTGGCATGCCCCAGTTTTGTCCTTTGGTAGAAAACGCATCGGGCGGTGCACCGGCCTGTCCGTTCATGTTGAAATAATAAGGTTCTACCCATGCTTCTACGCTGGTGCGGCTGATACCGATGGGGATGTCGCCTTTGACGATGACGCCTAGTTTACGTCCGTAGTTGCAGGCATCCAGCAGTTGGACATGAAGCAGGTACTGCACGTAGCAGTGGAACATGGTTTCGGGATAGGCTTCGTTGTCAGGTGTGCACAGTTGTTCGGCTGTTTCCGGATGGTAAGTGCTGTAGTCTTGCCATTGGTGGAAGTCAGGTGTCTGGAACTTGTCGCGCAGGTAACAGAATGCTGCATACGGGCGTAGCCATTCGGCGTTCTCACGATAGAATTCGCAGAATCCGTTCGAGTTAAGTACTGTATCTTGTTCCTGTTGGAAAATAGCTTTTAGGTAAGCTCGTTTCCACTGGTTCACAGCTTCGTAGTCTACTTGTGGCAAAGCGTTCAGTTCGTTGCGCTTCTGTTCGAATGTGATGGCAGATGCCTGGTCATTCAAGGCTGGAAGTTGCCGTAAATCGACATACATCGGATGGAAAGCATAGATGGAAATGCTACTGTATGGATACGAGTCGGTCCATGTACCGGTCATTGTCGTGTCGTTGATGGGGAGAACCTGTACGGCACGCTGGTGTGTGTGTGCAGCCCAGCGGATGAAACTTTTCAGGTCACCAAAGTCGCCCACGCCATAGCTGCCTTCAGAGCGGAGCGAGAATACAGGAATGGCACATCCGGCTATCTTGTAGCTTTCGCTGGCGAAGAATACTTCTTCTTCGGGAGTGACATAGGTCTCACCAGGCTGAAGCGACGGAGGTGTGATACTGCGGTTTTCGTGTGCTTCCCATTCGGTTATGCTACCGTCTTCAGGAGAGAGGGTGACATACTTATATGTGAAGTCAGGGGGCAATATGGTAGCATCTATTGCTACTTGCCATTCATTAGGCTTTACTTCGTGCATGCGGAGGGGAGCTGTTTCGCCCCAGTTGCCTAATGTCTTGCAGTTACCGGTGATGCCTAATATGCGCGTGCTTTTCCCATTCGACGGGCATAAGGCACGGATGACGATGGCTGTATCGTTTCCGGGTGTCGGGAGTGTTTCGATGCGTTGTGAAACATTTTCACCACAAAATGCAGAACTGAACCGATAAGAAGCGGCAGGCAGGTCTCGCCACGTATCTTGCACCAGATAATGACGTTCTTGTGTGTCGGTTATATATAAAATGTGTGGCAGGATACCCCATTCACGTCGGATGCGGCAGTTGTCTTGCCATACTTCATAACGGTAAGTGACGAGTGGGACGGGTGTATCGGGCAGGTAATCGGTTTGTCCTTGCCAACAATAACCGTCTACAGTGGTCAGTTCTACAGTGGTCTTTTCGTCTATAAGAACGCGGAGGTTTTCACCCCAGTTCGTGTGATACTGAATTCGAAAAATAATTGTCATACGTTATCTTGGTATTAGAGTGATTTAAGAATTATCTCACAAAGATAGGGAGACTGGACGGAAACCACCCTTCGAATAATGAAAATATAAATTAAATTAAGTGGAAATAGCGGTCTCAGATATTTGTAGACGCGATTTTGGATAATAAAAATATAAAAAAGCTGTAGTTGCTTTTCCTGTTTTAGCAAGGTAAGTTTTAGTGGTTTTTTTTGTTTGTATCGGGAGAAAACCGGTATGAAATAAAAGTGAATGCTTCTATAAATACCTCATGCGGAATGATGAAAATGCCTAATAATCAACTTGATAAAACTACGTTAAAGTTCTATATTTTTTCTATCGGTTTTTCTCATGTAATGAAAAGGTGTATCTTTAGCTACAAATTCATTATCTAACTTAATAAAAATAATCCATGAGGTTAAGACACTTGCTGATTTTGCCGGTATTGGCGGCTATGGGTTGCCAGTTCGTAAAAAACGATTATGAATCGTTTGCTGATTATCCGGTCGTGAAAGGTGACTGGGAAGAGATGGTTTATTCACCGCAGGAAACCCGGTTTGCACTGTGGGCGCCTACAGCAGAAGAAGTGAACCTGAAGCTGTATGCGGAAGGTCAGGGAGGGCAGCCTACGCGTACGGTGGCGATGAAGGCAGCCGAAAATGGTTTATGGCGTGCCGAGGTATCTGAAGACTTGGACGGTCAGTTTTATACGTTCGATGTAAAGGTAAAAGGGGTATGGTTGGGCGATACGCCGGGAGTATGGGCGAAGGCAGTTGGCGTGAATGGAGACCGGGCTGCTGTCATCGATCTGAATGCGACTGACCCTGAAGGTTGGGACAAAGACGTGCGTCCCGAACTGAAAAGCTTTGCCGACATAGTTCTTTATGAGATGCATCACCGGGATTTTTCCATCGATTCTTTATCGGGAATCGACCACCGAGGCAAGTTTTTGGCTCTGACGGAGAATGGGACAAAAACGGCTCGCGGGCAGAAAACAGGCATCGACCATCTGAAAGAGCTGGGTGTAACACATGTTCATATTTTGCCTTCGTTTGATTATTCATCAGTGGATGAAACGAAGCTGGATACTCCTCAGTACAATTGGGGATATGACCCGAAGAATTATAATGTGCCAGATGGTTCTTATTCGACCGACCCGTATGCTCCGGAGGTTCGTATCCGTGAATTTAAACAAATGGTGATGGCGCTGCATCAGGCAGGTATCCGTGTGGTGATGGATGTGGTGTATAATCATACGGCAGTGACCGAAGGGAGCAATTTCGAGCGTACCGTTCCCGGTTATTTTTATCGTCAGACACCGGAAGGGAACTTTGCCAATGCTTCGGGGTGTGGTAATGAGACAGCGTCTGAGCGTGCCATGGTGCGTAAATATATGGTGGAAAGTGTGAAATACTGGGTGAACGAATATCATGTCGATGGTTTCCGCTTCGACCTGATGGGCATTCACGATTTGGAAACCATGCGTGCCATTCGTAAAGCTGTAGACGAAATAGACCCTACTATTTATATATATGGAGAAGGTTGGGCTGCAGGTGCGCCTCAATTGCCGATGGATTCGTTGGCGATGAAAAACAATATTGACCGCTTGTCCCGCATCGCCGCATTTAGCGATGAGTTCCGTGATAGCCTGCGCGGACCTTTCGGCAATGATGCCCAAGGTGCTTTCCTTGCCGGATTGAAAGGGCATGAGGCTGGTATTCGTTTCGGTATTGCAGGCGGTATCGAGCATCCGCAAGTCAATGGCGAAGGGGCTCATAAAGTGCCTAAATTCTGGGCATTACAGCCTACACAATTTATCAGTTATGTAAGTTGTCACGATGATATGTGCTTGGCAGACAGGCTGAAGGCTACTATGCCACAGGCTTCGGTAAATGTGCGTAAAGATTTGCATAAGTTGGCATTGACAGCTGTATTGACTTCTCAAGGCGTGCCGTTTATCTTTGCGGGCGATGAAGTGATGCGCGACAAGCAGGGTGTTCATAATTCATTCAATAGTCCGGATGAAATCAATGCCATTCATTGGGAACTTAAAAAACAAAACCGGGACTTGTTCGATTATGTAAGCGGACTTATCGCAATGCGGCGTGCTCATCCGGCTTTCCGTATGGGGGATGCCGATTCGGTACGTAAATATCTGGAGTTCTTACCTGCAACTGAAGATAATGTGGTTGCGTTCCGCTTGAAAGGACAGCCTAATGGAGATGCGTGGACGGATATAACGGTGATACTGAATGCGCGCGACCATGCTACGTCTGTAGAATTGCCGGCAGGCGTTTGGCAGGTAGTATGCCGTGACGGACGGATTGCTCCGGATGCCGGATTGGGCACGTTGCAAGGAGGAAAGGTGAGTGTGGGCGCACGTTCGGCGTTGATTCTGCATCGTTGATAATGTTTTATTTTAGGAAAGGCTGACTCATAAAGAAGAGCCAGCCTTTTCTAAAAGTAAAATACTCTGAGGGGATTTTCAGCTTGATAAAACAGTATTTCTTTATATAAGGATTTGTATGATGAAAATAGACCATATTGCTTTGTATGTTAATGAATTGGAAGAAGTGAAGGCGTTTTTTGTCCGCTTCTTCGGGGCGGTTTCCAATGAGATGTATCATAATCCGCGGACAGGGTTACGTACGTATATCTTGTCGTTTGGTGATGGGGCAAGGCTGGAAATCATGTCTCGTCCCGATATGAAAGATGAGGCGAAAGATATGTTCCGCACCGGGTACATTCATTTGTCTTTCGCTGTGGGTAGCCAATCGGAGGTAGATCGGTTGACCGGACTTCTTTATGACAATGGTTATCGGGTGGTAAGCGGTCCGCGTATTACAGGTGACGGCTATTATGAGAGTTGTATTGAGGGACCGGAAGGCAATCTGATTGAGATAACCGAATGAATTTTTGGCTTGGGGAATCCTGATATTTTCAATTTATCCCTATCTTTGTACCCTCAATTTCAAATAATATAGGTATGTTATCTAAAATCATTCTTCAAGCCAATATCGATAAGGTAGCCAAGTGTTTCGAGGCTGCTGAAAAAATAGTGATTGTTTCCCATGTGTCGCCCGATGGGGATGCTATCGGTTCTTCACTGGGATTGCTTCATTTTCTGGAGACACAAGGGAAGGAGGTTCGGGTCATTGTGCCGAATGCATTTCCGGATTTTCTGAGATGGATGCCGGGAGCCAAGGACGTACTCCGTTATGATAAATATGCTGAATTTGCCGACAAGTTGGTTGCCGAAGCGGATGTGGTTTGTTGTCTGGATTTCAATGCTCTTTCGCGTATTGATGCATTAGCAAGTCCGGTGGCGGCAGCGCAAGGGAAGAAAATTCTGATAGACCATCATTTGAATCCGGAGACCTTTTGCCAAATTGTCATTTCACATCCCGAAATCTCTTCTACTTCTGAACTGGTGTTCCGCCTGATTTGCCGGATGGGCTGTTTTGAAGACATTACCAAGGAATGTGCCGAATGTATCTACACGGGGATGATGACCGACACGGGCGGTTTCACATACAATTCAAATAATCAGGAAATCTATTTTATCATCAGCGAGTTGCTTTCGAAAGGCATTGATAAGGATGAAATCTACCGCAAGGTGTTCAACACTTATTCTGAAGACCGCTTGCGGCTGATGGGTTATGTGCTGTATGACAAGATGCAGGTGTTTCCTCAGTTCCGTTCTGCCCTGATAACACTGACCAAGGGCGAGCAGGGCAAATTTCATTATGTGAAGGGGGATACGGAAGGATTCGTCAATATTCCGTTACAGATAAAGAATATTTGTTTTTCGGCTTTCCTCCGTGAGGATACTGAAAAAGATATGATTAAGATTTCGCTCCGTTCGGTAGGGAATTTCCCTTGTAATAAGGTGGCGGCCGAGTTTTTCAATGGAGGGGGACACCTGAATGCTTCCGGTGGTGAGTTTTATGGCACGATGGCAGATGCTGTCCAACTTTTCAAGCAGGCATTGGTGAAATATGAAGATTTGTTGCTGAAGAATTGAATTTGTGTTATATTTGTACCGTATAACATTAAATAAGAGCAGCTATATGAACAAACGGCATTACCTGATGGCGGCAATGTGTCTGATGACGCTTGCTGCATGTACCCAAAAGACTGAATTGCCCGAAGACCCGAAAGACAAGGAAGAATATCGTGACAGCCAAGGCAACAGTTGGATATACAACGCGATGCTGATGCGCTGGGCATTAATGCCTTCGGCGATGAACGGGTTGACAACGACACATTATTATTATCCGAACACGGGTTCGTGGACAGACGCTAATGGTACGCGGGTCAATGCACCTTCGGGAGTGAAAGTAAGCTCTCCTGCTGGAAGCAAGTCGAAATCGAGCGGCCGTGTGTTCGGTTCGTCACACCGTTCTTCGGGTGTTCATGCATAAAGATGAGGCTATATGGAAAGGAAATATGTTACCCCCCGGGCAGATTATCGTGAAAAGATAGAAGCATTGGGATTTGATTTCCACGGCGATTATTGGCGTGAGGAGGCTTATTACCAATTTACATCGGACGAAATCGGCCGGCTGGAGGAAGCTACAGCAGAAGCTTATCGTATGTATTGTGAGGCAGCAGGATACATCATTGAAAAAGAACCGGAATGGATGGAGCGTTTCTTGCAGCTTCCGCCGGAGATTTGTCAACGTATCCGGGAGTCGTGGAATGCGGATGAACTGAGCTTATATGGACGTTTCGACTTTATGCTGGATGAAAAGGGGACACCACGTATATTGGAATTCAACGCTGATACACCTACTTCGTTGCTGGAGGCTTCCGTGATCCAGTGGCAATGGAAAGAAGATGTTTTTCCGGATTGCGACCAATACAATGGCATTCACGAAGGTCTGGTACAGTCGTGGAAAGATATTTTCGCATCAGGAAGCAACTTGCATTTTGCCGGTGTGCTCGACAATCATGAAGATTCGGGGACACTGCAATACTTGGCAAGTACGGCTATGGAGGCTGGCTATTCTACCCGTGTGCTTGATATCAATGATATGGATTTGCAGGACGGTTGTTTTTATGACCCGAGTGGGGAACGCATTGAGCATTGCTTCAAGTTATACCCATGGGAGTGGATGGCAGATGAAAGTCCGGACGGGTGTCTGGCTTCGTTGACATGGCTGGAGCCGATATGGAAACTGGTGATGTCGAACAAAGCCATTCTGACAAAAATATTCGAGTTGTTTCCCGATTCGCCTTATGTATTACCTTGTTTTCTTTCACGTCCCCAGGAGGGGGTGTATTGTAAGAAACCGGTCTTTTCGCGCGAGGGGCATAATGTAAGCGTGGTTGAGATACGGAACTGGGAGGAGCGTCCTTTGCTTCGCGAGACAGAGGGTGATTATAATCAGGGTGCGTATGTTTATCAGGGATATGTAAGGCCTACGGTATATGGCGGGCGCTATCCGGTAATCGGCTCGTGGATTGTGGGTGGAGAGCCGGCAGGTATCGGCATCCGTGAAAACCGTATGGAGATAACCGATAACCTGTCGGAGTTCGTGCCACATGTAATAGTTAATAATTAATAGGCCAACTTCTGGTTGGCTTTATTAGAAACTGTTTCTTAATTATTGTTATTTCATCCCTCTTGCCTTGTAGATGCGTTCCTTGGCATTATTGATGTTCTGGAATTTTTCTTCGGCAGCTTTACGAATGTCTTCGCCAAGGGTAGCTACACGGTCGGGATGATGCTTCAAGGCAAGACGGCGGTAGGCGGTACGCACTTCGTCATCAGTTGCCGAGGGGTCGATTTCCAATACCTTGTAGGCATCGGCCAACGAGTCACCTCCCAGGTTTAACATCGATTCTACTTCCTTTTCTGAGAGTTGCATGGCTTGTGCCACTTCTTTCAGGGCTTCAATTTCTTTTTCACATACTTTACCGTCGCTCTGTGAAATCTTCACCAGAAAGTCCAGCAGTTGCAGGCGTTCTCCATAGGAGAGATTGGCAGCGATTTGTGCGCCACATTCGTGTATGGTATTGCGGAAGGCATACGGGTTTGTAGCGTCCATCCGTTTTTGCTCCTCGAAGAGGTTAAGTAGGATTTGTTGTCCTTCGTTTACAGCTTCTTCACCGAAATTGGTACGCAGGAAGCGGCGTACGAATTCCATTTCGCTATGCATGATTCTTCCGTCTGCGCGGATGATGTACGAGGCCATGACAAGCATAGAGAATAAGAAGCTGTTCCGTTGTCCGGTATTGGTTTGTGTATCACCGTTTGTCGTGTCAAAAGAGTTTTGAGCCTCGGTCGCCTTGTCAAATAGGGAGCCCAGCACGTATCCAGCCAAAGCTCCGAGCGGTCCTCCCATGGCGATGAATCCCATGATGCCGCCAATCCATTTTCCTAATTTCATAGTCGTGTTGTTTTTATGCCGAAAGCAAAAGACGCAAAAAGCACAGAGAGTCATTTATTGTTTGTTTGTGTATGCATCTCCGTGTTTTTTGCGTCTTTGTGTGTTTTCGGGAAATTACTTTTGTTGGGGTTGTGTATAGATAATGTTCATTTGAATTTTCTGGTCTTCATCGGTCGATTCGTTGAGGTCTTTTCCTCCTATCAGCATGGCCGAATTGACGCTCAAGTCATTGTCTACACCAATGACATTGCTATTGGCATCGGTTTCCGTACTTACTGGTATCAGTAATACTTTGTCCCAGTCCGGGTTATCGGCTTTCCACTGTTCCCATTCGGTTTCACCTTTTTCTATTTCCGGTCTGATTTCGCTGAAGATATTCGCTATCAACCGGTTCAGTTGTGAGAAAGAGTAAGCATTGTTTGTACTGCTATATGTGGAAAGGAACGATGTACGATTGTCATTTACTTCGTTGTTTTCGAAGAAGCTTTTCATGTCTTTTGCCCTTATCATCAGCAGGGTGGTCGGGGTTCCCATTTTATATGGACTGCTGCTCTGGTCTCTCATTTTCTCGAACGAGAGTGAAATAGAATTCAATGTATCGCTCTTGTGATCTTCGTAGATTGTTTCCAGAGGAAGTGTTACTTTGGTGCATAGCCCGGCAGGTGTCTTCAGATACGTGCGTGTAGGGTCTTCCACCAGATTTTGCAGTCCTGAGTTTTGGAAACGGGTAGACATGAAGACTTCCTTTGTTGCCGTCATCGGCACAACGCCCGTATATAAAGAGTCGGCGGTATCGGCCGAGTTCCTGCCTAGATAAGAAACCGTCAGGTGCAGGTAAATATCTGAAATATAAAGGACGGAACCTTCACCGTTTGTTACGTGTACATAAAATCCTTTCAAGACGTTGTTGATAAAAGATTCTGCATCTTTGAAATAAGGATGTACGGTAACGCCGTTTTCTTCTACGCTATAGTCGTATTTGCTTTTGAAATTGTCACAGAATGCTTTTCCCAAGTCAATGGACACATGCGGATAATAGTCGCTGGTGTTGTAAAGTGAGTCACTGACGGTTTTGTCGTATGCTGTATAATCTTTCGTAGCTAACGGAAGACTCTGCGGGTTATAGAAACGTGTGGGATCCAGGTTGGTATAATAGAGGTTCTTGTCCAGTCCGTTGTCTTGAATGGCTGTGGTAAGGGTGTCGACCTGTACACGTAAGGTAGCCAGAGAATCACCGAAATAGCTGGTGTAGTAAAGTCCCAGCGTTGCTTCGTCGATGCTTTGCAGGCGGTCGGGAAGCTGGAAGTTTTCGGGACAGTTTATCTGTACGAGGAAGTCGGACGTAAATGTGCCATATCCTTCATCGGTAAACTTGCCCAGATAGGCTGTATTTGAACGGGAATAGACCGAGTCCAGCAAATACGATTCTGTAGATACTGTATATGAATCGGATTTGGCAAGGATAAAGTCTTCATCAGCGACAAATTGTCCGATTCCCGTTGTTTCATCATCACAGCTGTAGAGTGTAGCGGCTGTCAGTAGTCCTATTGCCGCCCAGAACTTAAGTTTCATTGTTTTCTGATTAATTGTTATAAGTTCGTCTTATTCGGCGTCGCCAAGCACCTTTTTATAGAGTGCATCGCAGGCGTCTGCATACGTATTTTCATCGGCTTGGTAATCTATGGTAGGAAGATTCAAGCTGCGTGCGTAATCCATGATGGCAGGGTTTACCTTTTCGCTGTTTTGCACTACGCCGTCCGAATAAGTGATAGCAAGTTTGCATAACTCTTCATAATCGACAGGATTTTGTACCATCTTAACATCATCGGGAGTGATTTCTCTGTAGATTACTTGTTTGGTGAAGTCCGGGTTCAGGTTTGACTGGAATCCGTTGTCGTACACCGAGAATACCACTTTTGAATCTCTAAAGGAAGGCTCGTCGTAGTATGCTTTTTTGATGAAGAGCGGAACCACGGCGCTCATCCATCCGTGACAATGGATGATGTCGGGACACCAGCGTAATTTTTTTACGGTTTCCAATACACCCCGGGCATAGAAGATGGCTCGTTCGCCATT
Organism: Phocaeicola intestinalis; assembly: GCF_014837065.1. Taxonomy (GTDB): domain Bacteria; phylum Bacteroidota; class Bacteroidia; order Bacteroidales; family Bacteroidaceae; genus Phocaeicola; species Phocaeicola intestinalis. The sequence goes on along the minus strand of NZ_JACSPP010000002.1, from coordinate 78,183 downwards.
GTCTTCATATTCTTTTCCTTCTTCATCGGTTGTCATCAGCCGGTGTTGGAAATAGTCGTCATTGTCGATGAAATAGACCTGGCGGCGTGCAGCTTGTATAGAAGCTACTTTGATGATTAAAGGATGGTCTGTATCATCGATGATAATGTTCATGCCGGACAGGCGTATGACTTCATGCAGTTGGTTACGCCGTTCGTTGACATTGCCCCATTTGGGCATGAATGTCCGGATTTCCCAGCCTTTGTCTTGAATAGCTTGGGGAAGATTCTGACCGATTAACGATAGTTCACTTTCGGGTACGTAAGGAGTAATTTCTTGTGTAATGAATAATACTTTTTTTGCACTCATGTTTCTACTATTGCTCATAAAGGTTGTGCAAAGGTACAAAAAAATCAGACCACTTTGTTAATTTGTGCACGTTATTTACCTTATAGTTTGTTAATCTGTCTGTGGATGGTGCTTTTTTGTAAAAACTGCTTTATTATTTGGTAAAAATGTGGTTACTTTGCACCTGTTTTTAGAAAAACATTGGGTTTAATTATCAGAAAAATGGAATTAATTCAAACTATTCATGAGCTTCGTGCGAAGTTGGATGTACTTCGGGGCGAAGGGAAAACCATTGGTCTGGTTCCCACAATGGGAGCTTTGCATGCCGGTCACGCTTCATTGGTGAAACGCGCCGTTGCCGAGAATGATGTAGTGGTGGTCAGCGATTTTGTCAATCCCACCCAGTTTAATGATAAGAATGATTTGGCGAAGTATCCGCGTACGCTGGATGCCGATTGCCGGCTTTTGGAAGCGTGTGGCGTCACGTTCGTATTCGCACCTTCGGTAGAAGAGATTTATCCCGAACCGGACACACGTACGTTCAGTTATGCTCCGCTGGATACGGTGATGGAGGGCAAATATCGTCCGGGACATTTTAACGGTGTATGCCAGATTGTGAGCAAGCTTTTCCTGATTGTAGAGCCTACGCGTGCCTATTTTGGTGAAAAAGATTTCCAGCAGCTTGCCATCATCCGTGAAATGGTACGTAAGTATCCTTTTTCGTTGCAGATTGTGGGTTGTCCCATCGTACGTGAGGCCGATGGGCTGGCATTGAGCAGTCGTAATGCCCGTTTGAGTGGAGAACAGCGTATGCAGGCTTTGCAGATATCGAAAACCCTGTTTGCCAGTGTAGATTATGCCAAGGTGCATTCGCTGGCAGAAACAAAAGCATTTGTGGAAAAGGGTATTGAAGATGCTGAAGGGTTGCGTCTGGAATATTTCGAAATTGTAGACGGGAATACCTTGCAGCCTGTAAGTTCGTGGGACGAAAGCGGCTACATTGTAGGTTGTATTACTGTATTCTGTGGGGATGTACGTTTGATAGATAACATTAAATATAAGGAGTGAGCGTGTGATGATGATACAAGTACTGAAGTCGAAGATTCACTGTGTAAGTGTTACCGAGGCAAATCTGAATTACATGGGCAGTATTACGGTAGATGAGGATTTGCTGGATGCCGCCAATATGATAGCCGGCGAAAAGGTGCAGATTGTGGATAATAATAACGGCGAGCGTTTCGAGACTTATATAATAAAAGGTGAGCGCGGATCTGGGTGCATTTGTCTGAATGGTGCAGCCGCCCGCAAAGTCCAGGTAGGCGATACCGTGATTATCATGTCGTATGCATTGATGGATTTTGAAGAAGCCAAACACTTCAAGCCCTCAGTGATTTTCCCCGATACGGTGACGAACAAGCTTGTTTGACAATTAACAATTAATAATTAATAATTAAGGGGGATGCCGGAATAGTGTTTGTTTTTATTCCGGCATCCCCTTGTTTGTTTCAGTCTGCCTTTTCTTTGATGATACCGGTGCGGTATCCCACCAGCAGCTTTTTAAGGTCTTCTATCTGAATACTTAATTCTTTTCCTTTGTCGGTGTCTTTCACCATCATCCGCTTGGCACTCATTTCTACGATTTGAGTGGTCGATTTGATGTCAAGTCCTTCTTCGATGGCTCGCTGGGTGGAGGTGAACGGTTCGTGCTGTACCAGTTGGAATCCGCGCGAGTGGTACACCAGGGTATAGCCTGCAATACCTGTTTCAGGCTGGTAGGCTTTCGAGAATCCTCCGTCTATTACCATCAGTTTTCCGTTCGCCTTGATGGGTTTTTCACCTTTTCCGGCTTTTACCGGTACATGTCCGTTGATGATATGCCGGTGTTCGCCTTCCACACCGAACTCGTCCAGGATCATGTCGCAGATATCTTCGCGGTCGCGTAACTGGTAATAATATCCTTTTGTTTCCACGTGCGTTTCCTTGTCTTCGATAAAGTATCGTTCGAAGGTGGCCATTTTGTCTTTGTCGAAGGCGGGTGAGTCTTTTCCGCACCACAGGTACCAGATGTAATCCAGGGCGAATGCCTTTTCTTCGCTTTCGCTTTCATCGAAATAGGCGGTACGTATCAGTTGTCCCACACGTTTTAAGAGAGCCTGTCCTTTGTAGCTTTCACCTAAAATGTCGATTTCTTTCAAGGTACCGTCGGCATTGAGCGGCATGGAAGCGTGGAACAGCAGGTTCGAGTTGCATACGTTGTACATGCATCCGTAGCGGAAGAGGCATTTCATGTGCTTGCGTAGTTTTTCGCTGCTTGTAAATGATTTGTGCAACTTGTCTACCACATCACGTTCCTCGTCGGTCAGCCGGTAGGGGTCTGATGGGTCTACGGTAGGGAAGAAACTATCGCGTAGCAGATATTCTTTGCCGTTAAGTGTGATGGTGTGTTTCTCGAAGTCGATGTGGTGCAGCAACATGCGGTCTTCCATCCTGAATTCCGGGCGGCGGCGGATGATTTCGGCTTCCAGTTTGAACTGGATGATGCTGATAGCCTTGTGCATTTGTGCTATCAGGCGGATGGTTTTTGCACTGTCTGTATTAAGGGTATCGTCAATCTTTGGTTCGAAGAACGAGCAAGGGTCATCGGCATAAGTATCCATGGCGAATGTGGCGAGAGGCAACAGGTTGATGCCATAGCCGTCTTCCAGCACCGAGAGGTTGCCATAACGCATGGCGAGCCGGAGTACATTGGCGATGTTGCAATCGTTTCCCGATGCGGCGCCCATCCACAAGATGTCGTGGTTTCCCCATTGGATGTCGAAGTTGTGATAGTCGCACAGGGTATCCATGATGATGTGCGGACCTGGTCCGCGGTCGAAGATATCGCCCAGGATGTGAAGCGAGTCGATGGTCAGCCGTTGGATAAGGTTGCTCAATGCCACGATGAAGTCATCGGCACGGTGTGTGTCGATGATGGTACTGATGATGACGTTGATGTATGCCTGCTTGTTGGGGTCCATGCTGCTTTCGTGCAACAATTCTTGTATGATGTAGGAAAATTCTTCGGGCAAGGCCTTGCGCACTTTCGAGCGGGTGTATTTCGATGATACATTCTGGCATACCTTTACCAGCTGGTTCAGGGTGATGACGTACCAGTCTTCCAGTTCGGTTTCCACTTCCTTTACCAGTTGCAGTTTCTGTTCGGGATAATAGATAAGTGTGCACAATTCTTTTTTTTCCATTTCGCGCAACGTATTGCCGAAGATTTCGTTCACTTTTCGTTTGATGGCACCCGAAGCATTCCGCAATACGTGTTGGAACGCTTCGTATTCCCCGTGCAAGTCGGCAAGGAAGTGTTCCGTACCTTTGGGAAGGTTCAGAATGGCCTCCAGGTTGATGATTTCGGTGCTGGCAGAGGCTATGGTCGGGAAGTTGTGCGAAAGCAGTTCCAGGTATCGGAGGTCTTGTTGTATCATCTCCGTTGTGATTTGGTTGTAGGATTTCATATCTTCTTCAGGTTAAAAATGATAATCAGCAATTAACAATTAATAATTAATAATTGGCAATTAAAGGAGAACGGGTAAAGCGGTCGCAATTGTTAACTATTAATTGTTAATTATTAATTGTATATATATTCATAAAAACAACATCAGTATCAGTTGGGCGATGATGACACGGGTGAACATCCCCAGCGGATAGACCGTGGCATAGCTCACGGCAGGGTTATCGTTCGGGATGATGTCATTGGCATAGTTCAGTGCCATTGGGTTTGCCATACTTCCACAGAGCATGCCGCAGGTGTTTCCGAAGTCGAGGTGGAAACACCGTAATGCCACCAGTGCCATAATCACTACGGGTACAAAGGTAATAATAAATCCGATACCAACCCATAAAGCACCCTCCGGACGCATCACGGTTTCGAAAAAATGTGCTCCGGCATCCAGTCCAAGGCAGGCAAGATACAGGGAAAGTCCGATGCCACGTAGCATCAGGCTGGCGCTGCGGGTGGTGTAGGTCAGCATGTGCAGGCGTGGGCCATACGAGCCGATGAGGATGCCGGCGACGATTGGTCCTCCTGCCAGTCCCAGCTTGACAGGTGTCGATATGCCCGGGATGGCGATGGGGATGGAGCCGACTATCAGTCCCAGCACGATGCCGATGAAGATAGAAGCCAGATTGGGGTCTTTCAGGGTTTTTACGGTGTTGCCCAATACTTTTTCCACATTCTTGATAGCTGCGGCTTCGCCCACCACGGTCAGGCGGTCGCCCAGTTGTAATACCAGTTCGGGGGTGGCAAGCAGTTGTACACCGCTGCGCAGCACACGGCTGATATTGATGCCATACACGTTGCGCAGGCGGAGCGAACCCAGCTTTTTCCCGTTTATTTCGGGACGGGAAATAACGATGTGTTTCGAGATAAGCTGGCTATCGATGGCATTCCAGTCGATATCCTCCTTGTTCCAGTCCTTCTGTTCTTGTTCGCCGAACAGGATGGTCAGGGCTTCCACGTCTTTTTCGGTGGTCACTACCAGCAGGCGGTCGTTCTCTTGCAGCACTTTGTCGGAAGTGGGAATGCACACCTGTCCGTCGCGCCACAGGCGGGAGATGACAAACTTGGAATAACCCATATGCACCAGTTCGTGGATGCTTTTGCCGAAGATGGCAGGATTGTGTACCTGATAGGTACCGATATAGGTGTGGTTAGGGTCGTCGTGCGGATGCTCTTCCATATCGGAAGGGCGTACGAACAGTTTCCTTACCGCTACGATGGCAAGAATCACTCCTACCACTCCCAGCGGGTAGGTGACGGCACAGCTCAGTGCGGCACCGCTGGTAGGTTCGCCCAGTTGTTTCAATGTTTGTTGTGCAGCTCCCAGTGCCGGTGTGTTTGTGGTGGCTCCGCAAAGGATTCCCACCATGTCCGACATCGAGATGGGGGTGAACAAGGTCAGCACGATTGCCATTATCGTGCCCAGTAAGATGACCCCCAGTCCCAGCAGGTTCAGTTGGCATCCACCCTGGCGTAGGGAACTGAAGAATCCCGGTCCGACCTGCAGCCCCAGTGCATAAACAAATAATACCAGTCCGAAACTTTCGGCATAGTTCAGCATCTGTGGATTGATGGCAAGTCCTGAATGACCGGCAAGGATACCCATGAAAAACACGAATGTCACCCCTAACGAGATGCCGCAAACATGTATTTTCCCCAAGGCAAGCCCTGTGGAGATAATCAGGGAAATGATGATAACCGCCTGTAGGGCAGTCTGCTCAAAAAACAAATCGTATAACCATTCCATTTTGGTCTGTTTTATAGTTGACAAGGTGACTAGGCGACTAGGTACTAGGTGACAAGTTGACTAGGTGACAAGGTTCTGAATAGTTTTGCTAATGGTATCTAGTACCTCGTCACCTAGTACCTCGTCACCTAGTACCTAGTACCTAGTCACCTTAAAGAGATTATCTTACGAATAGCAGTTCACGGTATTTCGGGAGCGTCCACATCTGGTCGTCCACAATCAGTTCCAGCTTGTCGATGTGGTAGCGTATCTGCTCCAGCATGGGGGCGATGGTATCGTGATAGGCGATAGCCTTTTCGCGTTCGCCGGTGATTTTGTTTGCTACTTTGCGGGCTTCCACCATTGCGTCCACGTGCTCCTTGATGTATCCGGTGTGTTCGGCTATCTGTTTGATGATGGCGATGTTTTCGGATGAGAGGCGGGTGGCTTCGTCGGCATCGAAGAGCGACTTCATCTTATAGGCATTGTCTATCAGTTTGGTCTGGTATTCGATGGCGACGGGCACCACGTGGTTCATCACCAGATCGCCCAACACGCGTGCCTCAATCTGTATTTTCTTGGTGTACATTTCCCATTTCACTTCGTTGCGTGCCGCCAGCTCCTTACGGTTCATCACGCCGGTCGATTCGAACATCCGGATGGTTTCCGGTTTCAGGTAATTATCGAAGATGAGCGGGCAGCTGGTTTCGCAATCCAGTCCGCGGCGTGCCGCTTCGGCTTTCCATTCTTCGCTGTAGCCGTTGCCGTCAAAACGGATGGGCTTGCACTCCTTGATGTAGCGGCGCACCACCTCGATGATGGCGGAGATTTTCGGTTCGCCGTCTTCTATCAGTTTGTCTACGTCTTTTTTGAATTGGATGAGCTGCTCTGCCACGGCGGTGTTCAGGGCAATCATTGCGCTGGCACAGTTGGCTTCCGAGCCCGGTGCACGGAATTCGAAGCGGTTGCCGGTGAAGGCAAACGGCGAGGTGCGGTTACGGTCGGTATTGTCGATGAGCAGTTCGGGGATTTGCGGGATATCCAGGCGCATGCTCTGTTTGTCGCCCAGGGCTATCAGGTCGCTGTTGGTACTTTCTTCCAGGTGGTCGAGCACCTTGCTCAGTTGTGTGCCGAGGAAGGAGGAGATGATTGCCGGAGGTGCTTCGTGTGCTCCCAGGCGATGTGCGTTGGTAGCGCTCATGATAGAGGCTTTCAGCAAGCCGTTGTGGTGATATACCGCCATCAGCGTATTGACGATGAAGGTGATGAAGCGCAGGTTTTCTTCGGGAGTTTTGCCCGGAGCCATCAGCAATGTGCCGTTGTCGGCACCCAGCGACCAGTTGTTGTGCTTGCCAGAGCCGTTAATGCCCTTGAAGGGTTTTTCGTGGAGCAGCACGCGGAAACCATGGTTGCGTGCCACTTTGCGCATCAGCGACATAATGAGCATGTTATGGTCTACGGCGAGGTTGCATTCCTCATAGATGGGAGCCAGCTCGAACTGGTTGGGAGCCACCTCGTTGTGGCGGGTCTTGACGGGGATGCCCAGTTCCAGTGCCTGGATTTCGAGGTCTTTCATGAAAGCGGCCACGCGGGGCGGGATGGCACCGAAATAGTGGTCTTCCAGCTGCTGGTTCTTCGAAGCCTCGTGGCCCATCAGGGTGCGGCCGGTCAGCAGCAAGTCAGGGCGTGCGGCATACAGTCCTTCGTCTACCAGGAAGTATTCCTGCTCCCAGCCCAGGTAGGTGATGATTTTTCTCACCGAAGGGTCGAAGTAGTGCATGACATCCAGTGCCGATTTGTTGACCGCCTGTATAGATTTCAGAAGCGGTGCCTTGTAGTCGAGCGACTCGCCCGTATAGGCGATGAAGACGGTGGGGATGCACAAGGTGTCGCCTACCACGAAAACTGGCGACGAGGGGTCCCAGGCGCTATATCCGCGGGCTTCGAACGTGTTACGCACGCCTCCGTTGGGGAACGATGAGCCGTCGGCTTCCTGCTGTACCAGTAGTTTGCCCGAAAATTCTTCCAGCATGCCGCCTTTGCCGTCGTGTTCCACGAAGGCGTCGTGCTTTTCCGCCGTACCTTCGGTCAGGGGCTGGAACCAGTGCGTGTAGTGGGTGACACCCAGCTCGATGGCCCATTTCTTCATTCCTGCCGCCACCTCGTCGGCGATGCTGCGGTCGAGCGCCGCACCGTTGTCGATGACGTCTGTCAGTTTGGCATACACCTTGCTGGGCAGGTACTTGAACATCTTTTCACGGTTGAACACGTATTTGCCGAAATATTCGCTGGGGCGTTCCGATGGAGGGACCACTTCGACCGGCTTTTTATGAAAAGCTTTTTCTACTACTCTGAATCTTAGTTTTGACATAATAATTACCTCTGTTGTTTCTTGTTTATGTTCTGTTTGATGAAATTCCGGTTACAGGCATCTGCACAGGCGTTGCATCGCCTCTTGGATGCGTTCTTTTTCGCCGAAGGCGGTCAGTCTCAGGTAGCCTTCCCCGCTTGGGCCGAAACCTACCCCCGGAGTGGTCACCACCTGCGCTTCGTACAGTAGTTTTTCGAAGAACTTCCACGATGACATTCCGTCGGGAGCTTTGACCCACAGGTAGGGCGCGTCTTCGCCTCCGGTGTTTTTCAGCCCGATGCTGGTAAGTGCATGCTTCATGATGCGGGCGTTGTTCATGTAATATTGGATATGGGCTTTTACCTGTTCTTTTCCTTCGGGGGTATAGATGGCTTCCGCTCCACGCTGGGTGATGTAGGAGGTGCCGTTGAATACCGTTTCCTGGTGCCGTTTCCACAGGGGGCCCAGGGGGATGCGTTTCCCTGCCAGTGTGCCTCCGGTCACTTCTTTCGGGATAACCGTGTAGCCACATCTCACACCTGTAAAACCGGCTGTTTTCGAAAAGCTGCGCATCTCGATAGCTACTTTGCGTGCTCCCTTTATCTCATAGATGGAGTGAGGGATGCCGGCGTGTTGGATATAGGCTTCGTAGGCACCGTCGAAGATGATGAGGGTATCGTTTTCGAGGGCGTAGTTCACCCATTTTTTCAGTTCGGATTTGTCCAGCACGGTACCGGTAGGGTTGTTCGGGTAGCATAAGTAAATAATATCGACACGATGGTCGGGGATGGGAGGGATGAAATTGTTTTCTGGCAGGCAGGGCATATAAATTACATTGCTCCATTTCCCTCCCGCCAAAAGCTCGCCTGCGCGTCCGCACGATACGTTCGAGTCGATGTAGGCAGGATAGATAGGGTCGGTCACTCCGATGCTGTTGTCGTGGCGAAGGATGTCGCCGATGTGTCCTGTGTCGCTTTTGCTCCCGTCGCTCACAAAGATTTCGCTGCGTTCCAGATGCACGCCGCGTGGCGCATAATCGTGTTTGATGATGGCATCGATAAGGAACGGGTATCCTTCTTCGGGCCCGTAGCCGCGGAAGGTGGCGGCGTGTGCCAGTTCGTCGACAGCGCGGTGCATTGCCTCGGTGCACGCCTGTGGAAGGGGCAGGGTGACATCTCCTGTACCCAGCCGGATAAGGTCGGCTTTGGGATGGGTCACCTTGAACAAGTTGACTTTCTTTTCCAGGTCGGAGAAGAAGTAGTTGTTCGGCAATTTCAGGAAATGTTCGTTTACCAGTGCCATATTCGATATGTGTTGAAGTTTATGCGTTAGTCTGTTTCCGGTGCAAAGGTACGAAAATTTGCCGGTATTGCAGGGTAAAGAGGACTTCTTTTTTTATATCCCGCACGGCTCTTTCATTTAAAACAGCTTCTAAGTCATTTAAAGTGTGAGCTGCGAAAATCTGCGTTTCAAAATCGCAAAATCGTATATTGTAAATCGTAAATTGTAAATCGCCAAATCGTAAATTCAAATCGTCCGCAGCTCCCAGAACGCTACGGCGGATGCTGCCGCCACGTTGAGCGAGTCCACCCCGTGCGCCATCGGGATGCGCACCGTGTAGTCGGCTTCGGCGATGGTGGCGTGCGGAAGCCCGTCGCCTTCGGTGCCCATCACCAGTGCCAGCCGCGGCTCTTGCTTGAGGGCAGGCGTGTCGAGCGGGACGGAGTCGTCCGAGAGTGCCAGGGCGGCGGTGCGGAAGCCCAGGCGGTGCAGGGCGGCGAGGGGAGCATCGGCCCACGTCCACGGAATGAGGAACACCGAACCCATCGAGACACGCACGGCACGGCGGTTCAGCGGGTCGCACGAGTCGGGGGTGAGCAGCACCCCGTCGATGCCCAATGCGGCGGCAGAGCGGAAGATGGCACCGATGTTGGTCGTGTCGGTCACCCCGTGAATCACCACGATGCGCCGTGCCCCGCCGCATACTTCTTCCACGCTTTTCACCGGCGGCCGGCGCATGGCGCAGAGTACGCCGCGTGTCAGGGTATAGCCCGTAAGCCGGGCGAGCAGCTCGCGTCCGCCGGTGTAGACGGGTATGTCCGGGCATCGGGCAAGGATGTCGGCGGCGTCGCCCGCGAGGTGCTTCCGCTCGCACAGCAGCGCCAGCGGCTCGTAGCCCGCGTCCAGCGCCACGCGGATTACTTTCGGGCTTTCGGCGATGAACACGCCCTTCTCCGGTTCCAGCCGGTTGCGCAGTTGGGCCTCGGTCAGTGCGCCGAACAGCTCCACCCCCGGCTGCTCCAGCGACGTGATTTCGATGATTCGTTCCTTTTCCATAATTTGTTTTTTGTGTAGGCAATTCAAAACTTGTCAACTGGTACCTTGTTACCTATAAAAAGCCTTGTTGCCTATAATGTTCCTCCCTCTCTCCTCTGCAAAGGTAAGAAATCTTTTCCATGTGGCAATGGATTTGGAACAGGTGGGCGTAAAAATCTGTTAACTGATTATCGTTTTTCTATCTATATTGCTGAAAATGAGAATTATATAAGATGTGAAAATGTTATTTCTATGCTTGTATTATCGTGACAATGACAAATGACAAATGACAATTAACAAAGTGATGTAACGCACCACGAAGAAGAAAAGAGAATTGTAAATTAAATTATATTATATATATAATAATATATATATAATATAATTTATAATGTCGCTCACCTGCTATTAAGGCATTTTCCGGAAAAAGTTAATTGTCATTTGTCATTTGTCATTGTCATCATTATGCTTATATCTTGCATATATCACGCATCTATATGCAAATTCCGGTATATATAGCTCCGCGCGCCCATGCAAATAGTTGCATCTCAGCGGTTTAAACACAGCTTGGCAAAAAATAATTGCCGATTGTCAATTTTCCATTGTCCATTGCCTAATATCCATTGCCAATTGAAAAATTTTTCGTATCTTTGTGGAGTGAATCCTCCACCCACTATTTCCCTCTCCATACCGGCATACGTGCCGTGGGGTGTCATTTCGATTTACACCCCTCCCGCGCAAGGAGATGATGTGGTTTGAAACCACTTCGTCTCTGAGACGAGGTAATTTCAAATTACCCTGTCCCGTGGGATGACCTTGGTTGAAACAAGGTTGTCTATGCGTGGGCTTTCCCTACCCACCCTCCGGCAAGTGCCGCGGCAATGCCTGCCGCCACGCTGGCAAGGGTGTAGAGCGCGAAGGCGGCGTAATGCCCCTGGCGGAGCAGCGTCAGGCTCTCTTGGCTGAAGGTGGAGAAGGTGGTGAACCCTCCGCAAAGCCCCGTGGTGAGGAAAAGCCGTGTCTCGTCGGAGAAGCCGAAGCGGGCGGAGAGGGCGTAGAACAGCCCGATGAGGAAGCTTCCCGCCACGTTGACGCCGAGCGTAGCCCACGGGAAGAAAAGGGGAGGGATGCGCCCGTTCATCACCGCCTGCACCCCGAAGCGCATTACGCTCCCGATGCCGCCTCCCAAAAATATGGTTATCAATGCGTTGGACATGTTGTTTATTTACGGTTTTATTATTTACGGTTTTTTTGAAACGCGGATTCACGCGGATTTCCGCAGATTGTATTTTTTATTCATGTAGGGATGTTTGCGTGAATCTGCGTTCCGGCATCCGTTTTCGGGGCGCAAAGGTACAAAAATATAGGCCTTTTTCCGGTGGATTTGAATGAAAAAAGCGGCGCAAATGAAAATAGTCTGCGGAAATCCGCGTGAATCTGCGTTTCAGAAAATAGGTTTCCGCATCTTCTTGTGCACCGTAAAAACCGAATATTTTCGTTGATGTCCTTAAAATTTGTATGGTTTTTCATAGATTTATTGTAACTTTGCGCATCAAAAACAAGGAAAACATCAAAACATACTTAATATGAATATTTCGTATAACTGGCTAAAAGAATACGTCAACTTCGACTTGACCCCCGAACAGGTGGCGGCGGCGCTTACCTCTATCGGGCTGGAAACAGGCGAAGTGGAAGAAGTCCAGTCGATTAAAGGAGGGCTGGAAGGCTTGGTCATCGGAAAAGTGCTGACCTGCGAGCCGCATCCCAATTCCGACCACATGCACATTACGACGGTCGACTTGGGGCAGGGCGACCCCGTGCAGATTGTATGCGGGGCGTCGAACGTAGCCGCAGGGCAAAAGGTGGTGGTAGCTACCTTGGGCACCAAGCTGTATGACGGAGACGAGTGTTTCACCATAAAGAAATCGAAACTCCGGGGCGTGGAATCGAACGGCATGATTTGTGCCGAAGACGAAATCGGCATCGGAACCAGCCACGAGGGCATTATCGTGCTGCCCGATGACGTGGAGCCGGGCACGCTTGCCAAGGATTACTACAACGTGAAGAGCGACTACGTGCTGGAGGTGGACATCACGCCCAACCGCGCGGATGCCTGCTCGCACTACGGCGTGGCGCGCGACCTGTACGCCTGGCTCGTGCAGAACGGGCATGAGGCGGAACTGAAACGCCCTTCGGTAGAGGCGTTTGCGGTAGACAATCACGACCTGGACATCGACGTGGTGGTAGAGAACACCGAGGCTTGCCCGCGCTATGCCGGCGTGGTGGTAAAGAACGTCACGGTGAAGGAAAGCCCCGAATGGCTCCAGGCGAAGCTGAAAGCCATCGGCTTGCGTCCGATTAACAACATTGTGGACATCACCAACTACATCCTGCACGCTTACGGCCAGCCGATGCACTGCTTCGACGCCGACAAGATAAAGGGTGGCAAGATTGTGGTGAAGACCGTGGCGGAAGGCGCTCCGTTTGTGACGCTGGACGGCGTGGAACACAAGCTTTCGGACCGCGACCTGATGATATGCAACGCCGAAGAGCCGATGTGTATCGCGGGCGTGTTCGGCGGACTCGATTCGGGCACTACCGAAGAGACCCGCAACGTGTTCTTCGAAAGCGCTTATTTCCATCCTACGTGGGTGCGCAAGACCGCACGCCGCCAAGGGCTGAGCACCGATTCTTCGTTCCGTTTCGAACGGGGCATCGACCCGAACGGCGTGATTTATGCCCTGAAAGAGGCGGCTATCCTGGCGAAAGAGCTTGCGGGAGGTGAAATCGCTTGTGAAATCAAGGATAACTATCCCAGCCCGATAGCCGGCTTCCCGGTAGAGCTTTCGTATGCGTATGTCCGTTCGCTGATTGGCAAGGAAATCCCTGCCGGGGTGATAAAGCGCATCGTTTCGAGCCTGGAAATGGAAATCACGGGCGAGACCGGAGAAGGGCTTTCGCTGGTGGTGCCTCCTTACCGTGTGGACGTGCAGCGTCCGTGCGACGTGGTGGAGGACATCCTGCGCATCTACGGATACAACAATGTGGAAATCCCCACTTCGGTAAAGGCGTGCCTGAGCGTGGAAGGAGCCGAAGACAAGTCGGTGAAGCTCCAGAACCTCGTGTCGGAGCAGCTGGTGGGATGCGGGTTCAACGAAATCCTGAACAACTCGCTCACCTCCGCTTCGTATTACGAAGGGCTGGAAACGTATAAGCCCGAAAACCTGGTGCGGCTGATGAATCCGTTGAGCAACGACCTGAACGTATTGCGCGGCACCCTTCTGTTCGGCGGGCTGGAAAGCATCGAGCACAACGCCAACCGCAAGAATGCCGACCTGAAGTTCTTCGAGTTCGGCAATTGCTATCATTATAATGCCGGAAAGCGGAACCCTGAAAAAGCGCTCGCGCCTTACTCCGAAGAACTGCACATGGGCTTGTGGGTGACCGGCAAGCGGGTAAGCAACTCGTGGGCGCACGCCGATGAGGACTCGTCGGTGTACGAGCTGAAGGCATACGTGCTGAACATCCTGCGCCGTCTGGGCGTGAACTTCGGCGCGCTGGTGTTCGGCACCTTGAGCGATGACATCTATGCCGCCGCCCTGTCGGTGCATACCCGTGGCGGAAAGTTGCTGGCTACGCTCGGCATCCTGCACAAGAAGCTCCTGAAGATGTTCGATATCGAGAACGAAGTGTATTATGCCGACCTGAACTGGAGGGAGCTGATGAAGGCGGTCAAGAACAACGCGGTGACTTACAAGGACATTTCCAAGTATCCTGCCGTGAAGCGCGACCTGGCGCTCTTGCTCGACAAGCAGGTGCAATTTGCCGAAATCGAGAAAATCGCCTACGAGACCGACAAGAAGCTCTTGAAGCGCGTAGAGCTTTTCGATGTGTACGAAGGCAAGAACCTCGAAGCCGGAAAGAAGAGTTACGCGGTGAGCTTCACCCTGCAGGACGAAAACGCCACGCTGAACGACAAGCAGATAGACAAGCTGATGAACAAGCTGGTGCAGAACCTGGAAACAAAACTGGGAGCGAAATTGAGATAAATTTTTTAGGTAACAAGTTGACAAGGTGACAAGGTTCTGAATACTTATACTTCTCGCGCATTAATTTGTGCATTTTGTATATGCCATGTAGTAGAGACGATGTGCACATCGTCTCTACAGAAACGGTACGAAATGTTCAAGGAAGTGTACAAATTCATACCGTGCAGGGTATAGAACTATCTAAACCCAGTCCCCTAGTCCCTAGTTACCTAGTCCCTTAAAAAAACAACAACATTTAAAATATATAATCCAATGGGAAGAGCGTTTGAATATAGAAAAGCTACAAAACTGAAAAGATGGGGCCACATGGCCAAAACATTTACTCGTCTGGGAAAACAAATCGCCATTGCCGTAAAGGCGGGCGGACCGGAACCCGAAAACAACCCGACCTTGCGTTCGGTCATCGCTACCTGCAAGCGTGAGAACATGCCGAAAGACAACATCGAGCGTGCCATCAAAAACGCGATGGGCAAGGACCAGAGCGAGTACAAGGGAATGACTTACGAAGGATACGGCCCGCACGGGGTGGCTATCTTCGTCGATACGTTGACCGACAATACGACCCGTACCGTTGCCGATGTGCGTTCGGTATTCAACAAGTTCGGCGGAAACTTGGGTACGACCGGTTCGCTGGCTTTCTTGTTCGACCACAAGTGTGTGTTCACTTTCAAGAAGAAAGACGGGCTGGATATGGAAGAACTGATTCTCGACCTCATCGATTACGATGTAGACGATGAATACGATGAAGACCCCGAAGAAGGCACTATCACGATTTATGGTGACCCGAAGAGCTATGCTGCCATCCAGAAGCATTTGGAAGAGTGCGGGTTCGAGGATGTAGGAGGTGAATTTACTTATATTCCGAACGACCTGAAGGATGTGACTCCCGAACAGCGCGAAACCATCAACAAAATGGTGGAACGCCTGGAAGAGTTCGACGATGTGCAGACGGTATATACCAATATGAAGCCCGAAGAAGAATGATTTTTTTTCACCACAGATTACACGGATTGTTTAATTAGTAGATGTTGAGAATTAGTTGATATAATGTGTCGGCTCAGAAACGCAGATTAACGCAGATTTTCGCGGATTATTATTCTAATATTTGTTCTTAATCTGCGCTAATCTGCGGAAATCTGTGTTTCTGATAATATCATTTAATTTTGCACACTTACTTAGAATAATCTTTATTAGGAGAAGCTGGATTATGAGAATTGATTATCAGACGGAGGGCACTTGCAGTACGCGCATCGAGGTAGAAGTGGAAGACGGAATCGTGAAAGACGTGCGCTATACCGGGGGATGCAACGGCAATCTGCAAGGCATCAGTGCTCTGGTGAAAGGGATGCCCGTGAGCGAAGTGATAGCCCGGCTGGAAGGTATCCGGTGCGGTTCGAAACCCACTTCATGTCCCGACCAGTTGTGCAAGGCGTTGCGTACGGTAAAAGCATAGTTGTATGAACGTGCTGATACTCAATGCCAGTCCCCGCCCGAAGGGGAACATATCCCGTATGTTGGGCGCGATGGAAGAAGAAGCCGTAAAGGCAGGGATGCAGGTCATGTCGGTCCGTGTTTCCGATTTGCATGTCGTGCCTTGTAAGGGATGCATGGTGTGTCGCACAAAGCAGGCATGCGTACTGCCTGAAGACGATGCCCAGCGTGTGCTCCAGCTCATCGGAGCATGCGATGTACTGGTTATCGGGGCTCCTTGCTATTGGGGCAATATGCCAGGTACGCTGAAGGTGTTGTTCGACCGGCTGGTGTATGGGATGATGGGCGAGAGTCTGCAAGGTATTCCCCAGCCTTTGCACAAGGGTAAACGGGCTATGCTGCTCAGCACGTGCACCACTCCTTTTCCATTTAATGTTTTTTTCCGCCAGAGCCGTGGCACCATTCGTGCATTGCGCGAAATCCTCCGTTGGAGTGGCTTTAAGATCAGCGCCACGCTCGAAGTGGGAGGCACCAAAAAACATCCTGTAAGCGGGAAAACATTGGAACGTTGCCGCCGGATGATCCGGAAGTTATAAATAGAATGAATGCCGGCATTTAGCCGGCAAGGAGTAAAAAGGGAGTTATTTCAAGAAGTTAAAAGGAGTTAGAAGCCAATACTTTTGTTCATGGAAGCCCTGGCAGGACTATTTGCCTTTAACTCCTGCCGAAGGCATACCTCCTTCTAACTTCTTCTATCTACTGTATATGATGAATAAGAAAATGAAGAAACAATGGTGGGTGAACCTGTCTTTGTGGATTATCGCATGCACATTCCTGCTTTCGGCTTGCGGTGGAAGGCGGTATATGCAAGCGCAGCTATCCGAGGAAGGCGATACCTTGCAGATGGCATACGCGCGCTATCTTACCGTTGTGAAGCATGAGATGTTTACGCAAGTTACGGTGCGCAATCCTTGGGATTCTACGCGTATCCTGCACACCTATCTGCTGGTGGACAAGCATCGGGTATTGCCCGAAGGATTGCCCGAGGGCACGGTGGTGCGTATTCCTTTAGAGCGGATGCTGGTTTATTCGTCGGTGCATTGCAGCTTGTTCGGAGAATTGCAGGCACTGGATGCGGTGAGTGGAGTGTGCGACTTGTCGTATATCCGTATGCCTCAAATTCATGAGCGTGTGCGTGCCGGCAGGGTGGCGGATGTAGGGAGCAGTAT
The DNA here is from genome assembly GCF_014837065.1 of Phocaeicola intestinalis. Classification (GTDB taxonomy): domain Bacteria; phylum Bacteroidota; class Bacteroidia; order Bacteroidales; family Bacteroidaceae; genus Phocaeicola; species Phocaeicola intestinalis. Next base: position 61,211 of record NZ_JACSPP010000002.1, on the reverse strand, counting down.
GAGTCCCGACGTTGAGCGGGTTATTGCCTTGCATCCCGACGGTATCTTGCTTTCACCTTTCGAGAATGGTTCATACGGGCGTATCGGGCAACTGGATGTCCCGTTGATAGAATGTGCCGACTATATGGAGACCTCACCGTTGGGACGTGCCGAATGGATGCGTTTTTATGGGATGCTGGTGGGGAAGGAGCAGGAAGCCGATTCTTTGTTTTCACAGGTAGAGCGGGAGTATGAGGCTTTGCGGCGGTCGGTGGAACAGGTGGAAGAGAAGCCTCTGGTGTTTGCCGAGTTGAAGCAAGGCTCGGCATGGTATGTGCCGGGAGGCAAGAGTACGACCGGTCAGCTCTATGCCGATGCCGGTGCGCGTTATGTATTCGGCTATATCAGCGAGAGTGGTTCGGTACCCTTGTCGTTCGAAACCGTGTACGACCGTGCCCGCCATGCTGATTTCTGGCTCATTAAGTATAACCAGTCGCACGACAAGACCTATGCCGGGCTGGAGCAGGACTATCGGCCATACACGGGTTTTGATGCGTTCCGCCGGAAGACGGTTTACGGATGCAATACCGGGCGCATACCGTATTATGAAGAGTCTCCTTTCCATCCCGAATATGTGCTGAAAGACCTGATAGCCGTTTTTCATCCCGGCTTGTTTCCGGATTACCAACCGCGTTATTTCACGCCCCTTGAATAAACGTATGAAGAAGAGCACTCTCTATGTCGTGTTACTTGCCGCATCGGTGTTGGCGTTGGCGGTGGCATCCGTTTATGTAGGTTCGGTCCCGATTCCTTCCTCTGCCGTTACCTCTATCCTGCTGGGGGATACTTCTGCCGATGCAGGGTGGAGTTTTATCGTATGGGAGTCGCGTGTGCCTCAATGTATCACCGCTTTGCTTTGTGGTGCCGCATTGGCGGTATCTGGATTGATTTTGCAGACCGTGTTCAATAATCCGCTTGCCGATTCATCGGTCTTGGGCATCAGTTCCGGAGCCAGTTTGGGGGTAGCATTGGTATTGTTGGCAGGCGGCGGGAGTATTGTGGCAGGTCAGTTTGTGCTTTCGGGTTTTCTTTCGATGGTGGCGGGTGCTTTTGTGGGGGCAATGGTGGTGATGTCGGCTGTACTTTTTCTTTCGGTGCTGGTGCGTAGCAATGTGATGTTGCTCATCGCAGGCATAATGATAGGCTATCTGGCATCGTCTGCCATTTCTTTGCTGAATTTCTTTGCTACCGATGAAGGGGTGCATTCTTTTGTTATTTGGGGATTGGGAAGTTTTGGCGGTGTGTCTTCGGTCCAGTTGCCCGCTTTTTCGTTCATAGCCCTTATGGGCTTGCTGGCCGCCTTGTTGATGGTGAAACCCTTGAATGCATTGTTGTTAGGTCCCCGTTATGCTGAAAATTTAGGTATTCGTGTACGCCGTGTCCGGGGTATATTACTGGTGATAGCCGGTTTGCTTACGGCGGTGGTCACGGCATTTTGCGGTCCTATCGCTTTCATCGGGCTTGCCGTTCCTCATGTGGCGCGTATGTTATTGGGTACGTCTAATCACCGCTCTCTTCTTCCTGTGACCTTGCTGGCGGGATGTGCCGTGGCGCTTTTGTGCAACTTGCTTTGCCTTTTGCCTGGCGAGCGTGGCATTCTTCCTTTGGGTGCCGTCACTCCTGTGCTGGGTGCGCCTGTCATTCTTTATGTCTTGGTTCGTTGGCGTAAAGGCTAGCCGGTTATTTCTTTCCTTGAAATCGCATTATTCCTGACGTTCGCGCAAACGTCGGTTTTGTTTTTCTATGTCGTACGAATTTCCTCGTATTTTATCTTTGCGGAAATACTCCTGCCGGCGTATGGAGTCTTCTCTTTGTCGCTGGCGGATGTATTTGGAAAACCGGTCTGTATCGGGAGTTTGTGCAGGTGTGGCTGCTTTCGGAAGGGTATCCGCCTGAACTGTGTGTGTAAGGGTATCGCTGTCTGCCGGTGCATAGACGGGTAGTAAGCGGTAATAAGTAGGAAATTTCAGGCTGTCCTCACGTGTAGGGCGATAATTCTTGTAGGTTTTCCAGGCATTGGCATGTTTACGGTTGTGTTTCAGCATCCGTCCGTGAGGTGTAAGGTTGTTGTATATGAATCCGATGAAATCTAATCCTCCGATAACAACTCCGGCACCTAAAGAGCCTCCGACACGTCCGGAAGCACGGTCGTACATCATGCCCGTCCCTGGCGCAAGACTTTGCCCGTATTCTTCCGGCGAAACGGCACCTGGGTTGAGCTCCCAGTGGATGGTCCATTTTTTGGGGCGTCCCAGTACCAGCACATCATACACGGGGTCCTCGCCAAAGCGTGTCCATATGGTATAAGGTTCGGCACGGATGTATCCTGTGGGTTTCTTTACTTTCGTAGTGTCGATAAGGCTTCGCGGTATGCGCAGGTCTTTCTTAAATTCCATCCAGGGTTGGTTCATCGGATGTGTTTTCAGTTCTTCTTGCGGTTTTTCGATGCCGCTAAAGTCAAACTGTATCATCCGTACCGCTTCTTCATTCAGGCGGATTTCCTTATTCTTTTCCTGCGTTTGGGCAGCCAGAGGAAATGCCTCACTTGATAAGAGTATGACAAGAGTCAGTACTTTCCACTTGATGTTCCATTCTTCGTTCCTCATTTTCGCTTTTTTGTTTTTTCAACGTACTCTTCCTCCCTGCATCCAGCATTTCTGGTAATACGGTTCATCCAGTGTGCTTACAATAACTCCCTGGCTGGAGCTGGTATGGATGAACCGGTTGTTTTTCAGGTAAATGCCTACATGGGTGGCGCGACGTTTATTGCGTCCGTTGTGGAAGAATACCAAGTCTCCTTCACGCAGTTTTCCTTTGCGTATTTTGTGGCAGTTTTCTTTGCGTTGTTCGTCCGAGTTCCGTTCCAGCCGTTTGCGGTATACCTTGCGGTAAATGTTGTAGGTTAGTCCCGAACAATCTACTCCCCTTCGCGAAGTCCCTCCGGACCGATAAGGTACGCCTATCCATTTTGAGGCTTCCACGTACAAGGAATGGTTGTCATCCATTGCGATGTCCATATCCAGCCGGATGGCAGCTTGTGCCAGTTCGCGATAATTGTAGTGTGGAGCACGTGTACCGCATGCGGACAGGAGGATGAGCAGGATTGTCCCGATGAGTATATGGATATGTTTGGTCATGTTTCCTTTATTTATTGGGAAACAAATGTAATGAAAATACAAATACAGAGACGTGGAAGGCTCGGTTTTTTCGAGTAATAATAACTAATTATAGTAGAATAAAACGGAATCGTAACACTATTTTGGAATAGAAAGCATACCAGTATTCTCTCTGCAAAAGAAGTTTATCCTTTTCCGATAGGGTAGCCTTCTTTTACAGAGAGCATGTTGTTTATTCCTGTGTCTCGATTTCAAAATAGTTTTCCAGTTCCTGCTTGGCTTCATCATTGATGGGAGTAATGTCGCGGATGATTTTTCCGTGTTCCAGCAGGGCGATGCGGGTACTGATTTCGATGGTGTGTGTCAGGTTGTGGCTTGATACGAGGATGGTGGCTCCCGTTTCCTGGTTGTAGGTATGGAGCAGGTGTTTCAATGCCGATTGTGAACTGGGGTCGAGAAAATTAAACGGTTCGTCCAGTATCAGGAGTTGCGGTTGGTTGAGCAGAGCGGCAAGGATGCCCACTTTTTGCTTGTTGCCCGCCGAGAGGTTCCGGATAAGTTTCTTCTGTCCCAGTATTTCTCCGTTCATAAAGCGTTCGTAGGGTACCAGACGCTGGTCTACGGTTGTCTTGTCAAGGTTACACATCTTGCCCACAAAGTAGAAATATTCTTCGGGCGTGAGGTAATCGATAAGGAAACTTTCGTCCATATAGGCACCGGTTGTGTCTTTCCATGCTTCGCTTTGGTTCACTTCGGTTTCACCGATGTAAACATTTCCTTCGTCTGCTTTCAGCAGGTCCAGGATAAGCCGGAAGAGAGTGGTTTTTCCGGCTCCATTGTTGCCCACCAGTCCGAGGATTTCTCCGCTGTGTATGGTATAGTCGTCTACGTCAAGCACGGTACGCTTGCCATATATTTTCTTCAGATGGTTGATTGTTATATCCATTTTATGAGTTTGAAGTTTTCTGATTGTTTTATCTTGTATTCCTGAATCCTTCCATGTTCCGGTAGCGCCGTGCCATGAATCGTATGTAGATGTTGCGTATCCAGTGAGGGTGGGTAACAAATCCGATTATGCCCATGGTGCACATCACAATGTAACTTGTCGTTGCCCCCAATGCCAGTTCCAGTCCTTTATAGATAACCAGTGGCAGGGTGAACGAAGCGACCAGTATAACGGTCTGATAGGCATTGTTGCCTTGGCGTTTGCCCATCAGTCCCATATTGAGAGGGGCCGTCTTGTCATTGTACACCGCCATTTGCATCACACCGGGGAAGATGACGCCTGCTGTAAAAATCAGGTAAGTCACCGACATGAGCAAGGAGATGCTTCCTCTGAATACCGGTATCAGGCAACATACAAAGGGGATGATAAGAAGGGCACATTGTACGTAGTATTTGGCACAAAGCATATTATAAATACTTTCCCGGCGAACCATCAGCCCGTCGATGTAGTTCCCTTCTATTGCCATCGTCTGTATCAGGGTAGAAAGTCCCATTACGCAATAACAATACAGGCAAATAAAATCGTTCATGAGTCCGTCTCCATATACTTCGAAAGTCAGTGCCAGTGCAAAGAGCACCGTCAGTATGGTGAAACTCCAGAACTGGCTTCGGGGGGTCTTGTTCCGGACGAGCATCTTCAGTTCGAGCCGGATATAATCGCCTACATTTCCGTAACGGTCAAGGAAGCTATAGTCGCTGATGTGTTTGAGGCGGGTATCTTCTACGCGGGAAAGTTCGTTGTAAATAAGGTGTAGCTGCACTTTGCGGTTAAGCATACCCAGCATACCTGCCAGTATCAGGGCGCCGATGAAGGCAAGCGGATTCCACAGGATAAAGGCTTCACCTAAATTCATCGTGAAAGTGCTTACCCAGTGTGTGCCGGGTAAGAACTCAAGTAGGGCAAAGATGCCATAAACAGGCAGGCACCAGCAGATGTAGACAAATTTCTGACGCTTCAATACCCGGATGAGCATGCTCCAATAGCTGTTTGCCACGGTGAGCAGCCAAATGCCGAAAGCATATCCCAGCACTCCTGCCAGTCCGTAGAAACGGGTGACGCTAAGCAGGGCAAAGGGGATGAACAAGAAGAGCCAGAACAGATTGAACGGGTTGGCGGCTTCTCGCAGAAGGAGTGCGGCCATCACTTTCTTTTTGGGTATAGGAAGCAAGAGGAAGGGCTTGATTTCCTGTACTGGAGTAGGGAACAGAAACCTTATCAGAAAATCGAGGGCCAAGACAATGAGCAAACCTTTGTTCAAGATGTGATAAGGTTCCATGTTGGGAAAACTGTCGGAAAAAGCAGCGGGCAGCAATACCCCGAAGAAAACGAGGTATGCTGCCCAAAATGCAATTCCGATATAAATCATTACTTTGGCGAAGCGGTTTTTCTCGAACATCGGATTCCGCTTTTCGTCAAGTTTCTGTATGCGTCGGATATCGGAGTAGAGTGACATAGGCATCCGGTTTTAATTGGTATCGCCCGAAGTCATGCTCACTTCGATGCGGTTCTTTTGTGCCATTAATGTCTTGGCAAATTGCTGGAGGTCGGCATTTGTGATGCCATTCACCAGGTCGGTATATCCGGTGTGTCCGTCCATGCCTTCCCACAGGCTTCCGTAGAGCAGGCTCATCCAGTATCCGTTTTCTTTCTGGTTGGCTTCGTAGGTTTTCAGCATGTATTCTTTTACTTTAGCCAGGTCTTCAGCTTTAGGGCCTCCGGCTATAAATTCTTCGATGCCTTTGTCTATAAGCTGGCTCATGTCGGCACGCTTGGTAGGGTCGGTATCAAAAAAGATTTGTAGCGTGGCTTCTTCCTTCGGATATTTGCTGAGGTTGCCTTGTACGCTTACGCCATACGATGCTCCTGCTTCTTCGCGCACGGTCTCGGTATATTTCATTGTAAGCAGTTGCGAGAGCATACTCATCATCAGTTTATTCTTCAGGGTATATTCGCATGTGCCGCTTTCTATGATAATAACGGTTGCTTTTTGGGTTTGCAGGTCTTTGTGGAAGATGTTTTTCCACTCTCCCTTGCGGATGTCCAGCTTCGGGTCACGGAAGTTTTCCTTACGTCCCGTCGATGGCAAACCACCCAGATAAGTCTCGATGAGTGGAGTAGCGGTAGCAGGATCGATGTTGCCCACGAAAATGAAGGTAAAGTCGCTTGCATCCTTGAATCGGTCGCGATACATTTCCATTACTTTCCCGTAGTCTATCTGGTCTACCTTGTCGGCCTTGATGCGTGCGGCACGAGGATTATCACCATATAACACTTTGGTAATTGTGTCACTCAACGCCGTGTTCGGGTTTGCTTCCTGATTGGAAAGTTGAGCTTTCAGCCGGTTCTTGAATGATTCGAAAGCTGCCTGGTCGGTGCGTGGAGCGGTGAACGACAGGTAGGTGAGCTGAAGCATTGTCTCAAGGTCTTTCGGGGCACAACTTCCGTTTACGGCTTCGGTCAGGGTACGTACAGATGCTGATGCCGAAGCTACTTTTCCCGCCAATATTTTTTGGAGGTCGATGGCACTGAAGTTGCCCAGACCGCCCAAAGATACGACTTCATCGAGTACGGCGTATTGCAGGGCATCCTCATCATCGAATAGGGAGTTTCCTCCAGCACTGAACGATTGCATCCGGATTTCATCTGCCTTGAAATTGGTAGGCTTCAATACCACGCGTACTCCGTTGCTTAATGTGAGAATAGTTGATTCAAACGGTCCTTTTTCTGTATTTGTCACTTTGCCTCCAGTCGGTTTTTCTTTCATCAGTGGCTCGTCAGAAGTCTTGTCGACATAAGGTTCCAGTTTTTCAGCATTTACTTCTGCCAGTACCTTGCGGATGCTTTCCTCGGTGGGATATTTCATTCCTTCCTTGTCAGGGCAGAACAGGCATACTACCCGGTTGGTGTCGCTTACCTGTTGCTGGTAGAGTTGGTTCACACTTTCCAAGGGGATGTTGGGTACCAACTGGTTCATCATTGTGTATTTATATTCTACACTGGGGATAGGCTCTCCATCAATAAAATTAGATACGTATTGGGCTACGAACTGATTGTTTTTCATTTTATCGCGTTCGTTGTACACGTTTTCCAGGTTGCTCAGGTAATCGGCTTTTGCCCGTGCATATTCACTGGCGGTGAATCCGAATCGGTGTGCGCGTTCGATTTCTCGCATCAGAGCTTTCAGTCCGCTTTCTATTCCATCTTCTTTACAGATGGCAACACCCGTAAATGCCCGTTTTGTCTTGGCAAGGATAAAGTCCATGTCTTGCGCTCCGGCATTGATGAAGGGTGGGGTAGCAGTGAGTAGAAGTTCTTGCAAGCGGGCGTTCAGCATGTGGCTGATGGCATAGTCCATAAATGAATAGGCAAGGTATCCTACGGTGTTCTTCATTTCTGCAGGGAAAGGTTCATGTTTGTGGAATACCATGACTTGGTTGATTTCCTGTTCCTTGTCTTTGTTGATGGACACGATGGTTTCTTTATTGTCGGGCACTGGATAATGTACTCGTTCTGCGGGGTTGGCAGGCATTTGGATGGGACCGAACAGGTTCTTGATTTTCTGTTCTATCTGGTCTACGTTCACGTCACCTACTACGATAATGCCTTGTTGGTCGGGGCGGTACCATTTTTCATAATAGTCGCGCAACGCCTGATAAGGGAAATTGTCTACAACTTCCATCGTTCCGATAGGCAGGCGATAGGCATATTTGCTTCCTGCAAAGATGGTAGGGAAAGCGGTTTCGTACATACGCATCATGGCTCCGGTACGTGTACGCCATTCTTCGTGGATGACTCCGCGTTCTTTATCTATTTCTTTAGGGTCGAGAGTGAGGTCGTCTGCCCAGTCGTGCAGGATAAGGAGGCACGAATCGATGATGCCTTCACGGATGACAGGTACATCGTTGATGTTATATACCGTTTCATCGATGGAGGTGTAAGCATTCAGGTTGACACCGAATTTTACACCGATGGATTCCAGGTATTCGCGTAGTGAGTTTCCCGGAAAGTTCTTGGTACCATTGAAGCACATATGTTCAAGGAAGTGTGCCAGTCCGCGCTGGTTGTCTTCTTCCAAAATCGAACCTACTTTTTGTGCAATGTAGAAGTCTGCCTGTTTTTCGGGCAGTTCATTATGACGGATGTAGTAAGTCAGTCCGTTTTCCAGCTTACCTGTTCTTACATCAGGGTCGGTGGGAATAGGCGGCATTTGTTGTGAAAATGCTGTAGCCGCACTTCCTATCAGGAAAGCGGCAATCAGTGTCTTTCTGTAAAAGTTCTTCATTGTGGTAAGTTTTTATGAGTTTGCCACAGATTACACAGATGCCTTCTGGTGGTTTGTCTGTGTAATCTGTGGTGAAAAAAGCATCAAAGCAAGCCGTTGGTCGAAAGGTATCGTTCGGTTTCTATGGCGGCTTTGCATCCGCTTCCGGCCGCAGTGATGGCTTGCCGGTAATGGGGATCGGCAACATCACCGGCGGCGAACACGCCCGGCACACCTGTGCGTGGTGTTCCTGCTTCGGTCAGGATATATCCTGTTTCGTCAGTTTTTATCCATGGTTTGAATATGTCCGAATTCGGTTTGTGACCGATGGCAAGGAAAAATCCGTCGATAGGTACATCGTAACGCTCTTCATCGGGTTCTCCCATGCGTTTTACTACGTGCATTCCTTCCACACCGTTTTCACCATACAGACCTATGGCATTGTGTTCGAACAGCACTTGGATGTTAGGATGATTCAACACACGTTCTTGCATAATCTTGGAAGCGCGTAAATAAGGTTTGCGTACTACCAGATAGACTTGTTTCGCCAGTCCGGCAAGGTAGATAGCCTCTTCACAGGCGGTATCGCCTCCTCCTACTACGGCTACGGTCTTTTTCCGGTAGAAGAAGCCGTCGCATGTGGCGCAGGCGCTTACCCCCATGCCTGCATATTTCTTTTCGTCTTCCAGTCCCAGATATTTGGCGGTAGCTCCGGTGGCGATGATGGCGGTATCGGCGGTGATTTCTTTTTCATCATCTGTCCAGAAGTGGTAAGGAGCCTGGCTTAAGTCTGCTTTGACGATGATACCAGAGCGGATGTCTGCCCCAAAACGGGCTGCTTGCCGGCGCAGGTCATCCATCAGTACCGGTCCGGTCACTCCTTCGGGATAACCCGGAAAGTTTTCCACTTCAGTCGTAATGGTGAGTTGTCCTCCGGGTTGGATTCCTTCGTAAAGTACCGGTGCGATGTTGGCGCGTCCGGCATAGATAGCTGCCGTATATCCGGCGGGTCCTGATCCGATAATCAGGCATTTTACATGTTCTGTTGTCATATTCTTTTGATTGGTTTAATGAGATTATTCAATTCTTTTAATGAAACAAAGATAGTGTATTTTGCCGAAGTGACCAAACAATCTAAAAAACTGTTTCGTATGGACACGGAACTATATGGATTAAGCTATGCATTCAGCTACATGCGCCGGTGCATATATATTCGTTTCCTTCCTTAAGAGTTTTGATTATTGGTTGTGCAGGGTGTGGAAACAGTTTTTTCATCGCATGTCAATTACTTCCGCCTGTGGGTATTTTTTCGCATCGAAACGGAATGTGTCGTTGGTATAGGACATTCCGGTCTGATAGTCGAGTATGCGGAATTCTTGGGTTTGTCCACTGGCCAGTTTGACGGTGATATAGAGAGGCTGATAGTTTTCGGAAAGGAAAAGCACTACCGATTCGATATCACCTTTTTGGCGGGGGGTAAGGATGATTTCGTTGCCTTCTTTACCTCGTATGGTATGCTTGCCTCCATAGCGGCAATGGAAAAGCCGGTTGTAAGAGTTTATCAAAGCGTATGGATTGATGCTTTGCAGTTCGTCGGGGGAGGGGGTAGAGACGGTCACTTCTTCGTTTTGTTCCACATAACTCCATTGGGTAGTTCCGTCGAACCAGCTTTTTACGCCTCCACATTCCAGGTAGAAACATGTTCCTTTCAGGGCGAGGGTTCCTTGTTGGCTTCCCCCGAACCGGATGCTTATTCCGCCGGATTTCTGGTAAGCAGTGGCGGCTTTGCTTAAGATGGATTGGGCACGGGTGTCTTCGTTGGCTTGCAGGTTTACAGATACCAGTAAGGCTAGCAAGCAGGAGAAAAAGATACGTTTCATCATATTTATGAAGTTTTGGAATACCGCAGGTTGCATGTGCCGGAAAGAACGGTTAGGGCAATCATGCAATCTGCGGTTGGTTTTAATTTTTCAAATTGTTCATGCGCATGGCAAGGTCGTTTTCGTCCATGCAGAGCACTTCGCGTGCTTTGCTTCCATTGGCAGGACCTACGATGCCGGCACGTTCCAACTGGTCCATGATACGTCCGGCGCGGTTGTATCCGATGGAGAACTTGCGTTGGATGAGTGAGGTGGACCCTTGCTGGTGGTAGATGAGCAGGCGGGCAGCTTCTTCGAAGAGTGGGTCGAGCCGGTTCATGTCTACGTCGGCACTGCTTCCTCCTTCTGTGTCGTCTTCTACTTCGGGCAGCATGAAAGCGGTGGGATATCCCTGTTGGTGGCTGATGAAATCGACTATACGTTCTACTTCGGGCGTATCAACGAAGGCACATTGTACACGTACAGGGTCGTTGCCTTGCAGGTAGAGCATATCGCCTTTACCGATAAGCTGTTGTGCACCAGGACGGTCTAAGATGGTACGTGAGTCCATCATCGATGCTACGCGGAATGCTACGCGTGCAGGGAAGTTTGCCTTGATGGTTCCGGTGATGATGTTTGTAGTAGGCCGTTGGGTAGCGATGATGGCATGGATACCGACAGCACGTGCCAGTTGGGCAATGCGGCAGATAGGAAGCTCGATTTCCTTGCCGGCGGTCATTATCAGGTCACCGAACTCATCGATAATGATGACGATATACGGCATAAAGCGGTGTCCGTTTTCAGGGTTCAGCTGGCGGTTGATAAACTTTGCGTTGTATTCCTTGATATTACGGCATCCTGCTTTTTGCAAAAGGTCGTAGCGGGTGTCCATCTCGATACAGAGCGAGTTTAAGGTTTGCACCACTTTGGTTACATCGGTGATGATGGCGCTGTCCGAGTCGGGCAACTTGGCAAGGTAGTGCTTTTCTATCGGTGCATAGATGGCAAACTCTACTTTTTTCGGGTCGACGATGACGAATTTCAGTTCGCTAGGGTGTTTCTTATATAATAAGGAGGTGACGATGGCGTTCAATCCTACTGATTTACCTTGTCCTGTAGCACCAGCTACCAGCATGTGGGGAGCTTTTGCCAGGTCGACAATGAAAACATCGTTGGTGATGGTTTTTCCCAAAGCTACAGGGAGTTCGAATGTAGTGTCTTGGAATTTTTTACTGTTCAATATAGAGCTCATTGATACGATGCGCGGGTTGGCGTTCGGCACTTCAATACCGATGGTTCCCTTACCCGGAATAGGAGCGATGATACGGATACCCAGTGCCGAAAGGCTCAGGGCGATGTCATCTTCCAAGTTGCGGATGCGGTTGATGCGTACTCCTTCGGCAGGAGTGATTTCATACAATGTAACGGTAGGGCCTACGCTGGCCTTGATGGAACTGATTTCGATGCCAAAGCTTCGCAATACCTGGATGATACGGTCTTTGTTGGCATTTTGCTCTTGCATATCAATGGCAGGGGTGTTGTCGTTATACGAATTGAGCAGGTCGAGTGTCGGGAAGTGGTAGTGTTCCAGATCCAGCCGCGGATTGTAAGGCTGGTCTAGCGATCCACGTTCGTCTTCCTGTTCTTCTTCTTCGGGAGTTTCTTCTATTTCGAACGTGGGCTCTTCGGTCGTTTTTGCCTGAGTTTTCTGATGGATTGTCCCGGCTTCGGCTATTACCGTTTCATCGGGTTGTTTACGCATTTCGGTAGCATAGGCTGGCGTTGTGTTGTCTGCCTGGCTTTCTATGGGGTCAAGTTCTATTTCTACCGGCTGTTCGTCTTCTTTTGTGCCGGTGGCATCTGATGTGTTGTCGGGCGTATGGTGCAGGGCAGTGTTTTCCGTATCGGCCGGCTGTTGGGCAGCTTCTGTAGGGAACGCTTCTTTTCTTTTGTTCCGTTTCGGAAGGGCTGGATGGAAAGCTTTTCGTACTACTTGCATCGTTTCACGGGTAAAGAAAATGCCGATGAGTACCAAGGTAACCAGCAAAACGAGGATAAGTCCTGGTGCACCGATTTGGGAACAAATCCATTGGCTCACATTATATCCGTGCAATCCTCCAGGATAGAGGAAAGAGTCTTGAAACGTGCCTCCGAAGGCAAAGCCTAAAGTGACGGATAGCCATACCATTAATATGGAGCAGCTTACGAACCATTTCCATATGGTGAACCGGTAAGCTTTCATCAGCCTCATGCCGCAGACAATGAGGAACACCACAATAAAATATGCCGAAATCCCGAAACAATCGTTTATAAGGAATTGCGAAAGTTGGGCTCCGCGTGCTCCGGCATAGTTTTGTATGCCGTTCTGGGTTTCGAGCAATTCCCCGGGATCTGGATGTGCCAGGATACTTTGGTCGTTTCCTCCGGTAAAAAAGAATGAGCTGAATGCCAGTAGCATATAGACACCGAATATGACACAAAGCAAGCCGAGGATGAAGTGTATGGTTTCGCCTTTTATGGCGGTAAGCATCTTTTTGGGAAGGATGTTTTTCTCTTCGTTTTCTTTTGTTTCTGTCTTTTTCTTCATAATGTTATAGCAAAATGGTAAAAATCAATCGCAAATGTACGAATATTTTTTTGTATTTTTGTGCCGCAATCAAGTTTCGTTATGAAAAAGAATTTATCAGTCGTTTACGATAAAAATACAGTCGAGTTTGTAACGGTGGCTGCAGAGTTTTGTGGCTTCCTCGAGCGTGTTGGTGAAATAGAACATCCTGAGTTCGTGGATAAGGTGTTGAAGTTGCTTCCGTTGCTCTATCTGAAAGCATCAATGCTTCCGGAACATGCCGTGCGGATGGATGAGTTTGACCCTGAAGTTTTTGTAACCGAAGGTGATTACGAGCGTGTGCGTGCCGGTGTGGCATCTTTGATGGGGAGACATGATGATTACCTTGAAGTGTTTGTAGAGGATATGGTATATAGCGACACGCCTATTCATCAGACCATATCAGAGAACCTTGCCGATATTTACCAGGTGTTGAAAGATTTTGTGTGCGTGTACCGTTTGGGATTTGACCAGACGATGAATGATGCATTGGTGATTTGTCGCGAAGGGTTTGCAGAGTTCTGGGGGCAGCGTCTGGTCAATGTCATGCGTGCCTTGCATGATGTGAAATACAATACTGCTTCCGGGCAGGAGGATAATGACGGCTATACGGGAAATGATTTGTACGGTGGGCTTGAAACCGATGATGATGGTTCGGGCGACCGTTGGGAGTGAGAAAAGCATGTGAGAACTCAAAAAACATTTATGATTATATTACAGAATAAGATATCCAAACAAGAAGTGTCTGAGATGCCGAAGGTTAGTTTCTCGGGGCGCATTTTTGTTATCTACACCGAAACGGAAGCACGTAAGGCAATCGATTACTTGAACACGCATTCTGTAGTAGGGGTGGATACCGAGACACGTCCTTCTTTCCGTAAAGGGATGACTCATAAGGTCGCTCTTTTGCAAATAGCTACTTATGACACGTGTTTCTTGTTCCGCTTGAACCATTTGGGACTTCCCGATTTTCTGGAAGAATTTTTGCAGAATGATGTGTTGAAGGTAGGATTGTCGTTGCGCGATGATTTTGCTGTGCTCCGTAAGCGGAATGGAGGCGATTTGCGTGACGGAAACTGGATAGAGTTGCAGGATTATGTGCCGCATTTCGGTATTGAAGAGAAAAGTCTGCAAAAAATCTATGCATTGCTTTTTGGCAAGAAAATATCGAAGGCGCAACGCCTTTCCAATTGGGAGGCAGAGGTGCTTACTGAAGCACAGCAGTTGTATGCTGCTACAGATGCTTGGGCATGTGTGGAAATTTACAGTTATCTTGAAGACCTTCGGAGTCATGGCAACTACCGCATTGAAAAGGTAGAGGAGAAGGCTGGTGAATAGTTTCAACAGCATAGGGAGTCTTTGGGGACCTTTCTTTGTCTGATATCAATCGTTTAATCTATTAATAAATATTATATAACGTGTCATATAAAAGAGTCTATTTGAAATCCGGAAAGGAAGAATCATTGAAGCGTTTTCATCCTTGGATTTTCTCAGGTGCCATAGCTCGGGTAGAGAATGAACCGGAAGAAGGAGAAGTAGTAGATGTATATACATCGGAGAAGGAATTTATCGCTTGCGGACATTTCCAGATTGGAAGCATTGCAGTACGGGTACTTTCGTTTGTACAAGAACCGGTTGACCGTGCTTTTTGGGTACGTAAATTGTCGTGTGCACGGAAGGTACGTGAGGCTTTGGGACTGATTGGTAATCCGCAGACCAATACTTATCGCCTGGTGCATGGTGAAGGCGATAACCTGCCCGGCTTGATAGTTGATATTTATGGTAAGACGGCTGTGATGCAGGCTCATTCGGCAGGAATGCACCTGGACCGGATGGAAATAGCTGCCGCTTTGTCCGAAGTAATGGATGATACGGTTCAGAATATCTATTACAAGTCGGAAACCACGTTGCCTTTCAAGGCCGATTTGCTGGCTACTGAAAATGGATTTATCCGAGGTGGAAGTGTAGATAATGTAGCGATGGAAAATGGTTTGAAGTTTCATGTTGACTGGCTTAAAGGACAAAAAACAGGTTTTTTTGTCGACCAGCGGGAAAACCGTCGCTTATTGGAACGTTATGCAGCAGGGAGAAATGTACTTAATATGTTCTGCTATACAGGTGGATTTTCGTTCTATGCAATGCGCGGAGGTGCCAGACTGGTACATTCTGTAGACAGTTCTTCGAAAGCAATCGACCTTACTAATGAAAACGTGCAGTTGAATTTTCCTGGCGATGTGCGTCATCAGGCATTTGCCGAAGATGCATTCAAGTATCTTGATCGTATGGGAGAACAGTATGATTTGATTATTCTTGATCCACCGGCTTTTGCCAAGCACCGTGACGCACTTCGTAATGCCTTGCGTGGATATACCAAACTCAACGCAAAAGCTTTCGAGAAGATTCGTCCGGGAGGGATTCTGTTTACTTTCTCCTGTTCGCAGGTGGTAACGAAGGATAATTTTCGCAATGCGGTCTTTACAGCTGCTGCTCAGGCAGGGCGTAGTGTGCGTATCTTGCACCAGCTGACTCAGCCCGGTGACCATCCGGTAAATATCTATCATCCTGAAGGAGAATATTTGAAAGGATTGGTATTGTATGTGGAGTAACCAAAGTTGACGAGATATCATTATAAGTTGACAAGGTTTTGAGTAGTTAATGTATCAGAAAACCTTGTCAACTTATTGACGTGTCGCTATTCTACTGTGACCGATTTTGCCAAGTTCCGTGGTTGGTCTACATCTTTGCCTTTGCATACGGCAATATGGTAGGCTAATAGTTGGAGGGGAATAGTGGTAATGAGTGGTTCCAGGCATTCCAGAGTTTCTGGTATTTCGATGCATTCGTCTGCCAGTTTGCTGATTATCGTGTCGTTCGGGTTTATTAAAGCGATGATGTGCCCTTTTCGTGCCTTGATTTCCTGAATGTTGCTTATTATTTTTTCATACATTGCATTTTGTGTGGCAATGACTACTACGGGCATTTCCGTGTCTATCAAAGCGATGGGGCCATGTTTCATTTCGGCAGCCGGATAGCCTTCGGCATGAATATACGAGATTTCTTTTAATTTCAGTGCACCTTCCAATGCTACAGGATAGCTGTATCCGCGTCCTAAGTAGATGAAATTGTGTGCATATGTGAATATGCGCGATAATTCGGCAATGTTTTGGTTTTGTTTTAATACCTCTTTTATTTTTTCTGGTATCTGCTCCAGTTCGTCAATGATACAGCGGTACGTTGTGTCATTAATAAGTTGCTTTTCTTTGCTCAGTGCCAGGGCAAAGAGGGTTAGCACTGTTACCTGGCCGGTAAAGGCTTTGGTGGATGCCACCCCGATTTCGGGACCTACATGGATGTATGAACCAGTATCCGTGTTTCGTGGAATGGACGAACCTACTACGTTGCAGATGCCGTATACGAAAGCTCCTTTTTCTTTTGCCAATTCGATGGCTGCCAGCGTGTCGGCTGTTTCACCTGATTGTGAGAGGGCAATAACTACATCTCCATTGTCAATCACCGGATTGCGATAACGGAACTCCGAGGCGTATTCCACTTCCACAGGGATGCGGCAGAAGGTTTCGATGAGTTGTTTCCCGATAAGTCCGGCATGCCATGAGGTACCGCAAGCTACAATGATGAATCTTCGTGCTCCAAGCAGGCGCTCTTTATGTTCGCTTATGGCAGAGAGCTGTACTTCATGAGTCTCTTTGTTCACTCTTCCACGCATGCAGTCGTTGATGCATTCGGGTTGCTCGAATATTTCTTTCAGCATGAAATGTGGGTATCCGTCTTTTTCCAGCCGGCCGATGTTCAGGTCTATTTTTTTCACTTCGGCCAGTTGTTGTTCGTTTTCAAGATTGACTACCTTAAGTGCTTTCCCAGGTTCGAGTACCGCTATTTCATTATCCTGCAGGTAAACCACTTTGTCTGTATATTCTACGATAGGAGTAGCATCTGATGCCAGAAAAAATTCGTCACTTCCTACACCGATTATTAATGGGCTGCTTTTGCGTGCCGCAAGAATGCGGCCTGGTTGTCGTCGGTCAATAACGGCGATGGCGTATGCTCCGATAACGCGGTGTAAGGCTATCCGGATAGCATCCAGCAGGTCAATATGCGAACTGGTCTGGATGTAGTCTATGAGTTGGACCAGCACTTCGGTATCGGTCGAACTTTTAAAGGTATATCCTTTTTGTTGGAGTTGTTCGCGCAAAAGGGCGTAATTCTCAATGATACCATTATGTACCAATGCCAGGTTTCCTGATTGAGACACGTGCGGGTGAGCGTTAGCTTGGCATGGTTCTCCGTGTGTAGCCCAGCGTGTATGGGCGATGCCGATGCATCCTGTCACATCTTTTTGCGTGGTGAGTTCTTCCAGATTCAAAACTTTTCCTTTAGCTTTATACACATTTAGCTTGTGGTATTCATTGATCAGCCCTACTCCGGCACTGTCATATCCACGGTATTCCAGTCGTTTTAACCCTTTTATCAGGATGGGGTAAGCTTGTTTTTGTCCGATGTATCCTACGATTCCACACATAATTTTTTTGTTTAGTTGTTGTATTCTTTAGTAAAAAACGAATGAAGAAAGATGACTGACGGTATCTTATCTCTTGATTTTTTTACTGAATTTCTGGTATTGTAATTAGCTAAAAAGAATGTCCGCAATTAGCCGGTCCAGTTGAGTTGTAAACGCAGTACTACTGCGTTTGCCGATGAAGATATATTCGTAGGCGGATGCAGTTATATTCAACCGCGGATGCAGTATATATTCATTTTTCAGAGGTATTGTATTGGCTGAATGCGGACATTCATTATAATTAAATAGAAGAGTGCTTCAGGCAGTTTAACGGATTGTGTTGTAAGAGCGTACTAATTTTTCGTCGTTCTTTATGCCACGGATGGCAAGCCAATTCAGCACAAGCGAAATAAATGGCAAGCAAATTGCCCATGAGGGGGTGAAGCTACCGTATGCCGCCAATACAGAATAAGCATATATTCCTACTACGAGATAGTATGCTACCAAAACCACATTACTGAATATAGCCAAGCGGATTTGCCGCATACGTTTTTTATAGAAGAAAATGGTGACGAATGCAAGTAAGGCAGCTATGAACAGGAGCACAAACATTACTCCCGGTGTGTAATTTGAGGTACCGTCTGCAGCGATAACAGACAGATTGCTTAACACAGCCACACTGGTTTCTGTATAAAAATATCCCACAGGTACCGACATCGCGATTGCCAGCAGTACTGTAGCCACAAATAAATAAACTGTTTGAATACGTTGTATCATAACTAGTCTTTCTTTTCTAGAACAAAAAGACACAGAAGCGTATTCTTATACCTTTTCCCTTATTCTGGAAAGTCTGGTAACAATACGTATCTGTGTCCTGTTTTTAATTCGATTATTGCAATTTTTCTTTTTCCTTGGCCGGATTGCGGTAATATACCTTGCCTTCAATATATTCTTGGGTGGCAATCAATGTTGGTTTCGGCAATTTTTCATAATAACGTGAAATTTCAATCTGCTCCCTGTTCTCGAACACTTCCTCCAAATTATCATTGTAAGAAGCAAATTCTTGAAGTTTTTTAGACAAATCGTTCTTCATTTCTACGCCGATCTGATTTGCGCGCTTACCGATAATAGCTACGGTTTCATAGATATTACCCGTGTCTTCACACAATTCCATCAGGTTACGGGTAATGGTATTGGTCGGAGCGTTTGTTTTTTTGTAATCCATAATTTTACTTTATTATAAACCTTTGATTAATTTTCGTCTTTTATGTATTGGCTGGCATCCTTGAAGATTTTTTCCACTTCCGGCATATACTTGCTTTCGGGAAATTCGTTTTTGAATGCATAATACTCGTCTATTGCTTCGCGCATACGTTCTTCCTTCTTTTCAAGGACACTTTCTTTTGCCATATCATATTTGGCCCGGAGAATCAGAATCGAAAGATCTTCCCGCCGTTTGGTATAGGGATAATCCCGTAAGACATTCTGTGCTGTCACAACGGCTGCAAGATAATTGTTACCCGTACTGCTATACGAGGTGTTTCCTGTGTACGAACCTAGGTCGTAATACAGTTTTGCAGACAAGTATTCTTTTTCCACCAGTTTGTCTTGCAATTCGTAAATCATGTTTTGGGCTATTTCCTTGCGTGAACTTGTCGGAAAGTATTCGATGAACATCTGTAATTCCTGAATGGCTTTATAAGTGCTTGTCTGATCCAACCGCGGTTCAGGTGTATCCAAATACAGCGATTTTCCACAGAAAAAGCGTGCCAATTCAGTATAGGTTCCACGCGGGTAAGTAGTGTAATACACATTAAAATAATGAGAAGCCGAAATATAATCGCCTTGATTGAAGTACGTCATAGCCAACATATATGCTGACTCTTCTGCATTGGCCGTTCCTTTCAAGATAGAAATCAGTTCTTCCAGCAAGGTTGCAGCCCGGCTGTTCTGACCTTTGGCAAAATACCCTTTGGCTGCCTCATATTTATATTCGTAGTCCGTACTTTTAAGTACGGTATTATACTCCCCGCACGAAGACAACACTCCGCCAAGAAGCAATGCCATAACGATGTACTTTTTCATATCAATCTATATAGTTGTGCAAAATTACGGCTTTCTGCCGAATAATGCAACATCTCAATAATTTTTAATACAAAAAATCTCGTCTGTTCCATTCCGATGAAAATTATTGTGTAACTTTACACGCTTTTTAAACATAGCCGTATGAATTTTGAACTCGTATCAGACTACCAGCCTACTGGCGACCAGCCGGAAGCTATCGCGCAATTGACCGAAGGAGTAAAAAATGGCATTCCTGCCCAGACGCTGCTTGGTGTGACTGGGTCGGGTAAGACGTTTACCATTGCCAATGTCATCAAGAACATCAACAAGCCAACGTTGATTCTGAGTCACAACAAGACACTTGC
Organism: Phocaeicola intestinalis; assembly: GCF_014837065.1. Taxonomy (GTDB): domain Bacteria; phylum Bacteroidota; class Bacteroidia; order Bacteroidales; family Bacteroidaceae; genus Phocaeicola; species Phocaeicola intestinalis. The sequence goes on along the minus strand of NZ_JACSPP010000002.1, from coordinate 41,380 downwards.
CGCTCAATTGTATGGTGAGTTTAAGAATTTCTTTCCGAACAATGCCGTAGAATATTATGTTTCCTACTACGATTACTATCAGCCGGAAGCTTATATCCCCTCTACTGATACTTACATAGAGAAAGATCTTGCCATAAACGAGGAAATTGACAAGTTGAGGCTTGCTGCTACCTCGGCTTTGCTTTCTGGCAGGAAAGATGTCATTGTGGTATCATCTGTATCCTGTATTTATGGAATGGGTAATCCGGCAGATTTTTACAATAACGTAATAGATATTAAGAAAGGCAAACGGATAGATCGGAATGTCTTTCTCAGAAAATTGGTAGACAGTCTCTATGTCAGAAACGATATTGAACTGAACCGGGGAAACTTCCGGGTAAAAGGAGATACGGTGGATATTTATCTCGCTTATACCGACAGTGCTTTGAGGGTGATGTTTTGGGATGACGAAATAGATGCTATTGAAGAGATAGACCCGGTTTCAGGGCACAGGCAGGCAGAATTTGACGAGTACAGAATTTACCCGGCCAATCTGTTCATGACTACAAAGGAAAGTGTGCTCCGGGCTATTCACGAAATAGAAGACGACCTTACCAAACAAGTGGCTTTTTTTGAAGATCAGGGAAAAACGTTCGAAGCCAAGCGTTTGTACGAACGTGTTACTTATGACATGGAAATGCTTCGCGAACTGGGGCATTGTTCCGGTATTGAGAATTATTCAAGATACTTCGATGGTAGGGAGGCAGGTACCCGTCCTTATTGCTTGCTCGACTTTTTCCCGAAAGATTTTCTGATGGTTATCGATGAGAGTCATGTCAGTGTGCCGCAAATTCGTGCTATGTATGGAGGTGACCGTGCCCGTAAGGAAAACCTGATTAAATATGGGTTTCGTTTGCCGGCAGCTATGGATAACCGCCCGTTGAAGTTTGACGAGTTTCAGGAAATGGTGAAGCAAGTTATTTATGTCAGTGCTACCCCAGACGATTACGAACTGGAGCAAAGTGAAGGAATTGTCGTGGAACAAGTCATCCGTCCTACTGGTTTATTGGATCCGGTTATTGAGGTGCGTCCCAGTATGAACCAAGTGGACGACCTGATGGAAGAAATTCAGCAACGTATTGAAATGCAGGAGCGTGTACTTGTCACCACGCTTACCAAGCGTATGGCAGAAGAACTGACTGAATACTTGCTCAACCATGGTATCCGTTGCACCTACATACATAGCGATGTAGAGACACTGGAGCGTGTGAGGATAATGGACGATTTGCGCCAAGGTACCTACGATGTGTTGATTGGGGTCAATTTGCTTCGTGAAGGGCTTGACCTGCCTGAAGTGTCGCTGGTTGCCATATTGGACGCGGATAAGGAAGGCTTTCTTCGTTCACACCGGTCGTTGACCCAGACAGCCGGCAGGGCAGCTCGGAATGTTAATGGGAAAGTCATTATGTATGCCGACAGGATAACTGACAGTATGCGGCTGACTATCGATGAAACGAATCGCCGCCGCATCAAGCAGCTGGCTTACAACGAAGCACATGGCATCACGCCTCAACAAATCAAGCGGGCATACAACAACGTTTTGCTTGAAAAGACAGATACCGAGACACCGGTTTCGAAACAACCTAAGGCTTACACCGATGCTCCGGAACAGTTCTATGCTGCGGCAGACCCGATTGTACAATACATGTCAAAAGAACAGTTGCAGAAAAGCATCAATCGCACTCGGAAGCTGATGCAGGAAGCGGCTAAGAAACTGGATTTCATTGAAGCCGCACAATATCGTGATGAGCTTATCCGTCTGGAAAATTCATTAAAAGAAAAACCGTGATATTGCCTGGAAAGCGTGTTTCACTTTCTGCATACTTGGGGAAATATGATTTTAGGAGACGTCTCAACAGGTACTTTTTTATGATAGGTTTTCGAGACCGATGAATCTTTAATCAAAAGAAAGGGCTCAAGATAGAAAATGAGATGTCTTGGTTTTATACTTATGATATGAAGTCCTTTATACTTTATAATATATAAGGTAAGAAAGGAAAGATTTCTCTTGCTTCATGTCTTGACTTTAATCCCAAATGCTATTTTGAGCCTTTCTTTATTGTCTTTATCTGTCTTTTTTAATCTGTAAATGAACCGTAGCGTGTAGGCAATAGTTTGCGGTCTCCCAATGTGTTGTCTACGCGTGCCACATTTATCCAGAATTTGTTTTCTCGTACACTTGTTGTCGGATAGACAGCTTTTTCACGTGTGTAAAAATGTTGCCATCGATCTGATACGGCTTCGTATTCGGGATGAGGGGCATTGACTAGCACATTGTCCTCTTTTGATGCTTCGCCATTTTTGATTTCTTCTATTTCGTTCCAGATGGAGAGCATACAGTCTATAAAGTTGTCAAGTTCACTTAAACTTTCACTTTCGGTAGGTTCTATCATTAATGTGCCGTGTACAGGGAATGATAGGGTCGGAGCGTGATAACCGTAATCCATCAGACGTTTGGCAATGTCGTTTTCTGTTATTCCGCTTTCTTCGTGGATATTGCGACATTCCAGAATCATTTCGTGCCCCACATAGCCGTTTGTTCCCCGATATACTGTACCATAGGTATCGCTCAGGCATGCTACCAGATAATTGGCATTGAGGATAGCTGTTTTTGTGGCTTGTTCCAGTCCTTTTGCACCCATCATTGAAATGTACCCATAAGTAATGGGTAAGATGCCGGCACTTCCGTATGGGGCAGATGAAACTTCATTAGTGTCATTCCCGAACAGATTGTGACCTGGCAAGAATGGAATCAAGTGTTCGGATACGCAAACTGGACCTACACCTGGACCGCCTCCTCCATGTGGACTGGCAAATGTTTTGTGCAGGTTGAGGTGGCACAGGTCTGCCCCGATGGTACTTGGATTTGTCAGTCCCACTTGCGCATTCATGTTTGCGCCGTCCATATATACTTGTGCTCCACAGGCATGGATAATCTGGCAGATTTCCATAATGTCGTTTTCGAAAATGCCATGAGTAGACGGATAGGTAATCATAAGTGCCGCAAGACGATTTTTGTTGGCTTCTGCTTTTTCGCGTAAGTCATTTACGTCTACGTTTCCGTGTTCGTCACAGGCACAAGTCAAGGTTTCGTATCCAGCTTGTACGGCAGATGCCGGGTTGGTTCCGTGAGCTGATGCTGGAATCAGAATCAAGTTCCGATGCCCTTGTCCGATACTTTCCAAATAACTGCGGATGATGCGCAGTCCTGTATATTCGCCGGCTGCTCCTGAATTGGGCTGAAAAGTAATGCCGTCAAAACCTGTGATGGCAAGCAATTGTTTGGAAAGGTTTTCTATCAGTTCGTGGTATCCTTGGGCTTGTTCTTCTGGCACTAACGGATGGATGTTCATCCATGCCGAATTACTAAGTGGTAACATTTCGGCTGCGGCATTCAGTTTCATGGTACACGACCCTAATGAAATCATGGAATGGGTAAGGGAAATGTCTTTGCGTTCCAGCCGCTTGATATAGCGCATCATTTCCGTTTCCGTGTGATAAAGGCTGAATACTTCGTGGGTAAGGAAAGGTGAACGGCGGCACATGTCGGGGCTGATTGAAGAACTGTCTGTGATATCTTTTACTTCATGTACCGTTTCTTCTGCAGCGATGCCGAATATCATAAAGAGTTGGTTGGCATCTGCCAATGTGGTAGCTTCGTCAATGCTGATACCTACATCGCCATTGTCGAAATAGCGCAGGTTTACTTCTTTGCTCAAAGCAATGGTGCGCAATTTTTCTTGCGACACATTTTCTGGAAGGCCAAGGCGGAGTGTATCGAAAAATGTTTCATTCCGTTCGATATATCCCAAGCCGGTAAGCCGGAGGTTCAGCCAGTTGGTTATGCTGTGGATGCGTTGGGCTATTTCTTTAATGCCTTTTGCACCGTGCCATACAGCATAAAACCCCGCCATGGTAGCGAGCAGTGCCTGAGCTGTACAGATATTCGATGTTGCCCGTTCACGTTTGATGTGCTGTTCTCGTGTTTGTAAAGCCATCCGGTAACATACATGTCCATATTTGTCTTTCGAGAGGCCGATGATTCTTCCTGGCATATTGCGCTTGTATTCATCCCGTGTGGCGAAATAAGCAGCTGATGGCCCGCCATAGAACAGAGGTATACCCAGTCGCTGGGTGCTTCCGAATACAATGTCGGCTCCCCATTCTCCGGGAGGAACCAGCAGGGCTAGACTTAAAATATCGGCGTCTACTGCTACTTTGCATCCAGATTCATGTGCACGGGCGGTAAAGTTGCTGTAGTTTTCGATGTTGCCGCTATTGTTTGGATATTGTACAATGCAACCAAATATGTCGGGAGTGAATTCCAGTTTTTTATAGTCACCAGTTTTTATTTCGATACCTTGCGGTATGGCACGTGTGCGGATAACGGCCTGTACCTGTGGGAATATTTCCCGATCGACAAAGAGTGTGTTGGCGCCAGCCTTTTGTTGTGCGCGGCTACGTAAAGCGAACATCATTGTGGCGGCTTCGGCTGCTGCAGTCGCTTCATCCAATAGTGAGCAGTTAGCGAGCGGCATGGCGGTCAAGTCGCTTATTACAGTCTGGAAATTGATGAGGGCTTCCAGGCGTCCTTGTGAGATTTCGGTTTGATAAGGTGTGTACGAAGTATACCAGACCGGGTTTTCGAATACATTACGTTGGATGACGGCTGGAGTAATTGTATCATACCAACCCGTACCTATATACGATTTGTAGACTTTATTGTGCGAAGCCATCTGCGTGATATGTTCGGAAAATTCTCGTTCGGTCATTGCCGGTGGCAGATCTAGCGGTTTTTTCAGTCGGATTTGTTTCGGGATAGTTTTGTCAATGAGTTCATCCAATGTGCCGACACCTATTTTCTCCAACATCTTGGGAAGGTCGGAGTCCGAAATGCCAATGTGGCGGTTGGCAAAAATGTCTGTCTTCATGGTTTTTAGATTTTTAGGAGCAAGTCGGCAAGATTTCTTATTTTGTTTCCCTCATGTCTTGTCGACTTGTCTGTCTGGTTGTTATTTAAAATAAGGGTTGTTCATTTTCTCTTGTCCGATGCTGGTCGGTTCTCCGTGTCCGGGATATACGATTGTTTCATCAGGCAAGGTGAAGAGACGGGTTGCAATACTGTCCAGCAACTCGTCATAGTTTCCTCCTTCCAGGTCGGCACGTCCTATACTTCCCTGAAACAGAACGTCTCCGCTGAAGATGCATTGGTTTTCAGCATTGTAGAATACCATTCCTCCTGGAGAGTGTCCAGGTACATGGATAGCTTCCAACGTGCTTTCTCCAAACTGTATTTTGTCGCCATCGGCTATGTATCCTCCCAATTCTGCCGGGGCAGCGTTGGGCGGAAATCCGAACATACGGCACATGGCAGGCATCTTTTCCAGCAAGAATTCATCCTCCTTGCATGCTTTAGCTTTCAGTCCCAATTCGCGCAACAGGAATGTGTTGCCGAATATGTGGTCTAAATGGAGATGGGTGTTCAGCAAGTGTTTTACATTCAGGTTGTTGTCGTTAATGTATCTTTTCAGTTGCTGTTCTTCTTCTGGATAATAACATCCTGCATCGATGATGGCTGCTTCTCCCGTTTTGTCGGAAATCACGTAGCAATTGACGGGAAACATATTGAATTGAAAACGTTTGATGGTCATAGCTTTCGTAGAGTCACTTTTTATTTGTTTATGCTTACATACACAACCTTTTTCGTATTGAAGTATTCCTCTTTGAAGAAATTTGTCAGTTCCGTGACAATTGCCTGATGCCTTACGGGTAGAATTTCGTGTTGCAGCTCGCCGCCTTTCAGGCAAATCAGGCCGTTGGGCAAGGCATTGCATTGCTCTTTCTTGATATTCTTTCGGACTAATTTCAGCAGGTCGGCCAGTGGCATTACAGCCCGGCTTACAACGAAATTGAACTGTGCTTTTTCTTCTTCAGCTCTGCACTGGCGTGTGGTTACATTTTTCAGCCCGATAGCATTAGCCACTTCCGTAGTTACTTTTATCTTTTTCCCGATGCTGTCTATCAGGTGAAATTTCACTTCGGGGAAGAGAATAGCAAGCGGAATGCCAGGGAACCCACCTCCTGTACCTAAGTCCATCACTTCTGTTCCTGGCCGGAACGAAATAATTTTTGCGATGCCTAGTGAGTGTAACACGTGGTGTTCGTATAAGTTTCCGATGTCTTTTCTGGAAATGACGTTTATTTTGCTGTTCCAGTCGGTATAAAGTTCTCCCAATGCTTCAAATTGTGCTTTTTGGGTATCTGTCAGGGTAGGAAAGTATTTTAGAATGATGTCCATGGTTGTACTGTTACTTTTTCATATAAGGTTGAATATCGTCATAGTTTACCTGTAAACGGAAGTCGCCGGCCGAGTAAGGGGCTATTTCGTAGTGGTTGTAGTAGAATGTCACTCCTTCTTTTTCCAGCAGGAAGTTCGACGGTATGTATAAATATGTATCCAGTAAGATGCCTTGTTCTTGCAGTCCGTCCAATGACGTGATGGTATCGGTATTTAGTCTTCGGTTTGTTTCTTTTATCAGTTCGTTCATGATGAGCTTGCAGATATTGGCGGTATCTTTGGGGTTGAATACATCATTTTTTTTCAATATCGTTCCCGTTTTTGAATCGATGTTCAGGCAGGTGGTTTCAGTGTTGGGATGTGCACCTCCTGTATAACGGAAATTAGTCAGTGTGTAATTCCATACGCCGTTGTATCCTTGCTTCATTTCTGTGTTCAATTGGTATTCGTAGTTGTACCATGCCGGTACGTCGGCTGGTTTCATACCATTGTGCATGTCAGCATCGAACAGTCCTTTTACATCTGTCCTGTATCCGCGTATGTAATTGTCTGCCAGTGTGGAAAGTACTTTGTCGGGAGTCATTGTCATGAAAGCGTTTCCGAAAAGTGTTTTTTGGATGGCTGCGTTGATTCTAGGTGATACCGAATCGTTTTCAGCCGTTGGTTTGAGGTACGAGAAATCCAAGTTGATTTTGCACGATGGAACTTCTTCTCCTTCTTGCAGGTAGATGATGGTGTCTGTGCTCACAGTACATACTTGTGGTGCTGTTTCCGTTTTGTCTTGTTGTAGGCAGCCCGGCAGCATGCAACATCCCGTGACGCTGAATATCAGCGATAAAAATAAGTTCGTTCTATGCTTCATATCATTTGTTTTAGGTTCCTCTGATTTTGATATGACAAAGATAACACAAGTTTGTGAATTTTTTGTATATATTCTCTTAATCTTTTTGCAAAAAGGTTGGAAATATCAGTCGGTTGCTACGTACACGCGTCTTTCGTTATGCAAAGGGTGATGTGGAAAAAATATTTATGAGAACTGTATGTTATCCGGAATGGATTTGGGAATGACGGAATGGATGTCGGGAGAAGGTCTGTTGGAAAAAACTTAGGGGGATTTCTTGCCGGTCTGCTGAACATCTTGTATCTTTAGCGTGTTATTATTTGTAATAATTTATAAAAACATTTGTTTATGGAAACAATACAAAACATCGGTACGTTGGGTGGATGGATGAACGACTTGCTTATTTCGTGGGGATTCTCACCCAAGTATGCCAATATGTTCGACGAAACAGTGGTGGCTGCGCTCATCATATTGTTGGCCGTGGGCCTGAATTATTTCTTCCAAGCTATTGTGGTGGGAGGAATCAAGCGTTACACACGCCGGTTCCCTCGAAAGTGGAATACCTTGCTGGTAGAACGCAAGGTGGTGCATCATCTGCTGCACATCGTCCCCGGCATGTTGATTTATATGCTTTTGCCCTTGGCTTTCGTGAAAGGGAAGGGGATGCTGGATTTTTCGCAGCGTGTCTGTGCCGTTTATATCATTGTGTCTATATTGTTCACTCTGAATGCGGTGTTGCTGGTGATGCTCGACATTTACAATTCAAAAGAAATCCGGAAGAACCATCCTATCCGCGGATTGGTGCAGGTATGTCAGGTGGTGCTGTTTTTCCTGGGAGGTATACTGAGTGTTGCCACGCTTATCGATAAATCGCCCGTGACGCTTTTTGCCGGTCTGGGGGCTGCTGCCACGGTGCTTATGTTGGTATTTAAGGATAGTATTCTGGGATTTGTGTCGGGCATTCAGCTTTCTGCCAATGATATGTTGCGGATTGGTGACTGGGTGACTTTGCCTAATGGGACAGCCGACGGGATAGTGCAGGAAATTACGCTGAACACGGTGAAGATTCAAAACTGGGACAATACCATTACTACCATACCTCCTTATACAATGGTGAACAGTACGTTCCAAAATTGGCGTGGAATGCAGGAAAGTGGAGGACGCCGGGTGGATAAGCGCATCTGGCTGGACTTGGATACTATCCGCTTTTGTGCTCCGGATGAATTAGAACGTCTTTGCAAAGATATTCCGTTGCTTGTCGGTTATGTGCCGGACAAAGGTCAGGTGCCGACCAATTCGCAGGTGTATCGTGTTTACATCGAGCGTTATTTGATGAGTTTGCCGGTGGTGAACCAGGATTTGGACTTGATTATTTCGCAGAAAGAACCTACCGAGCACGGTCTGCCCATTCGTGTATATTTCTTTTCACGCATCAAGGCGTGGCGGGAGTATGAACGTATCCAGTCGGATATTTTCGATCATCTGCTGGCTATGGCTCCCCGTTTCGGGCTGAAATTGTATCAAGGGATCTAAAACGGGAATAAATACCGCAATCAGTCACCGGATAAGATGTCTCCCAAATGAAGATATATTCAGAAGCTGTTTTGAATTTATCGCCCAAAGCACACACGAAAACGTATACATCAAGACAAGAAAAACTTTTTGGAGAAATTCAAAACAGCTTCTCAACTTTACCGTTTCAGTTGTCTTCGCGGACTGTAGCAGTTGATTGGAATGGTTTATGAATATAACTTCGTTTTCAGGGAGGATATTGGCTGGATGCGGAATTCATAATATAAAGCGAAAGGCAAAATGAAAGTATCGTTGGAAACAGAAAATTGGGGTATGATTCCTTATCAGGAAGCATGGGAACGCCAGTCTCGTTTGTTTAATGAGGTGATTGCGGCGCGTGCCGGCCACGTATCTTATATTAACCGGTTGGTGTTTTGCGAGCACCCCCCTGTATATACGTTGGGAAAGCACGGGAAAGAGACGAATATGTTGTTGGGCAAAGAACAACTGAAGCGGATAGGTGCAGAGCTTTTTCATATCGACAGGGGAGGAGACATTACATTTCATGGACCCGGGCAACTGGTGTGTTATCCCATCCTTTGTCTGGAAGATTTTCATTTGGGATTGAAAGAATATGTCTCGGTACTTGAAGAGGCAGTTATCGGTGTGTGCCGCTCCTATGGCATTGAGGGCGGAAGAGTGAAGGGAGCTACGGGAGTATGGCTGGACATCGGCACTTCTTCTGAGCGGAAAATATGTGCTATCGGAGTACGGAGCAGCCATTTTGTCACAATGCACGGATTGGCACTGAATGTGAATACCGATTTGCGTTATTTCGGTTACATCCATCCGTGTGGCTTCATCGATAAGGGAGTGACCTCGTTAGCCAAGGAAACCGGTATGGAAATTCCTATGGAAGAGGTATGCTTGAGGTTGGAAAAGGAACTCCGTGCGCACCTTGTTTCCTTTTAATAATGCATGTCCGCAATTAGCCAATCTGACTGAGTTGAAAACGCAGTAGTACTGCATTTGCCGATGAAGTATATATCCATAGGCGTATGCAGTATATATTCAACCGCGTATGCAGTATATATTCAACCGCGTATGCAGTATATATTCATTTTTCAGGGGTATGTATTGGCTGTTTGCGGGCATTCATTTTTTTGTCTTTTACAGCATATCTGGAATAAGGTAAAGTGTGTCTTCGGGTACGCCTTGTTCAAGTAATGCTTCTTTGTCGTTTTTGAAGTTCTGGATAAATGCTTCATGGCTTATGCAGCTGTTTTCAGCTTTCCGGTAATGTTCCAAGGCTTCTGGAATTTTTCCAAGTGCCAGGTAGGCGTGTCCGGTGTTCAGCCAGTCGGCCATTGGTACATTATCGGGTGTATCTGTCAGTTTGCGATAGAACCGGAGCGCATCTTCGTATTTACCGGTCATGAAGTAACACCAGCCTATGGCACGCTGTGCATTGGCAGGTGCATTGTCCAAGTATTCAACCTTGAAGAAGTATGCCAATGCTTCCTTGTAGCGGCGGAGAGTGGCAAGGCATTGTCCGATTTGGAGCAGAATATTCAAGTCATCGGGCTTCATTTCTTTCACTTTCTCGTAGTATTCCAATGCTTTTGAGTATTGTCGGGTACGTTTGTAGCATTGTGCCAGATGCTTCAAAGTCCAAAGATGGTCGGGCTTGAGCAGGTCGGCTTGAAGGTATGCCCGGATGGCTTCCTCATAGTTTTTCATTTTCTGGTAGGTGTAGCCGAGCTTCTGCATGATTTCGGCGTTGGGCTTTTCTCCCTGGCTCAGCCGGAGATAAAGCTGTGATGCTTCTTCCATATAATCTTTGGCAAACAGGTGGTCGGCGATGTGCTTGATGGCTTCGGTGTGGTGCAATAGCGGACCGAGTGCTTGGCAGTTCCACAGGTCAAGTTTGCTTTTGAATATGTCGTCCACTTCGTTGCGGTACATCCATAGCTTGAAAAAGCGGTAAAGGTCGTGGATGTATTGCCGGCTGACGATTTCGGGTTTTTGAAAGTCTTTTGATGTTTCAGAAAGTGCTTGTATCTGTTCCGCTTGCATTTCGGTTTGTGCATTGAACTGCGAAGTCATGTACTGACGTTGTTGTTCAGGCAGGTTAAAAAGCGTGAGGCAGAATGAGTATTTGTCTGAATTACAGAAGACTGGTGAGTCCATTATCAGTCCCATCATTGAGCGTTGTCCTTCTTTTTCGTCTTTGAAGAGTGGAGCTATTTCGGGGGTTTGTTTATCAAATGGGTAGAACCAATGTGCTGCTTCCCGGAAGAAAGGATAACTTTTCAGTTGTGAGAACGTACTCATGTAGGTGTCCGCTCCTTCCATTTGCAGTTCGCCTAGTTCACGGATGGTATTTTCCACCTGTGCCATTCCTTTGCTCCATTCCGGATTTTTGTCTTCCAGTTCTTCTAGGTCTAAAATTTTCAGGTCGGTTTTGGCTATGTTGGCAGAACGCATCATTTGCGGGATGATTTCTTCACGCATTTTTTTGCTTATCTTTTCTGTTTCGCGTGAAAGAAGGAGTAGAATTTGTATGGTGAGCAGTTCTTTAGCTGCTTTCGGTTTATCGGTGAGCAGTGAAAGGGCAGCCAGCAGTTCGGGATAGAGGTTGAGGCGTGCCTCTTGGTAGTATGCTACCAGGGCGATACCTACCAGTGCCCGTTGGGTGACTAGCGTGTCGGTGCCTGATTGATAGGCATTGATAAGGAATTGGTACTTGCGGCTGTCGAATATGTGTAGCAGGCTGAGGGTGGTTGCACTGAGCATCACGGCAATATCGTTGGCTGGTATCAGCAATGACGAGAGAAAGGCTTCGGCTTGGTTCTGTTCGTTTTCCGACCATTGTGCCGAAGTCCATATTTTGTAAAATAATTCATCTACCGTCTGTTCATGCCTGATAAAAGGATTTTCTTTTTTGTCTGTCTGCAACGGTTCGGTCACTGGAAGTTGTGACAATGCCATGTCTTCGCTTAACATTTCCAAGGTCATTTGCAATTCTTGCAACGAATGTGCAGGGTGTTGCATTTGCCGGCGGTAGGTGTCGGCAAAATATCCAGTTCCGCGTTTTCCGGTTTTGATGAAGTTTGCCTTATCGGCCAGTTCATATGCTCTTCTCCACAAGTGGCAGTACATTTTCCCACGTTCGGGGTCGTTTACTCCTTGGGCTGCGTATTGCAGCATATAATTGTATGTAGTTGACAGGCTTTCGATGTCTGCATTCAATTGCCAGTCTTCCAGTTCTACGGCAAAAGCTTGCAGCTGGACGAGTGCTTCTTTCAGCCGCCGTTGGTCTAACAGTTCGATGATGTGTTCGTGCATAAAGTTTTTTATCTGGTTTGACAAGTGCAAATGTAGCAATAATTTTGTAATTTTGCGCCATCTATAGGAATTACAATGGAAATAGCTGGACTTCAACAAATTTATGCCAAACATCCGAATGTGGGGGCTTTGGTGAAACTTTTGCAGAATCAAGATATACGTACTGTTTTTATGGAAGGCACTCATGCTTCGTGTGCTTCTTTTTTTGCATCGGCTTTCATTAAGCAGTATTCCCGGGTGAATCTTTTTATCTTGAATGATTTGGAAGAAGCAGGATATTTTTATCACGATATGGTACAGGCCGATGGTGATGAAGAGATTTTGTTTTTCCCTTCTTCGTTTCGGCGGGCCATTAAGTATGGTCAGCGTGATGCAGCCAATGAGATATTGCGTACGGAAGTATTGGCACGGTTGAAACAGGAGAAACCTGTTACGGTGGTGACTTATCCGGATGCGTTGGCAGAAAAAGTGGTATCCCAAAAGTCGCTGGATGAACGGATGTTGTGTCTTCGTATCGGACAGCACATCGATACGGAAGTGATAACCGGAGAATTGGTGAAATACGGTTTTCATCGTGTTGACTATGTGTATGAGCCAGGACAGTTTGCAATGCGGGGAAGTATTCTCGATGTATATTCGTTCGCATCAGAATATCCATATCGTATTGATTTCTTTGGTGATGAGATAGACAGTATTCGTACGTTTGAGGTGGATTCGCAACTTTCGAAAGAGAAGAAAGATGCGGTAAGTATTGTTCCCGAATTGTCGGAGGCTTCTGACGGGGATGTGTGTCTGTTGGAGTTTGTCCCTGAGACATGTGTGCTGTGGGTCAAAGACTTGATGTGGGTGCGTGAGCGTATCCAGACGGTACACGATGAGGTTTTTTCTCCTCAGGCAGTGCAGGCATACGAAGGGGAGGAAACCGACTGGGTAAATTTGCGGAAAAAATTAATTTCCGGGCCTGATTTTCTGCAAAAGGCATTGTCTTTCCGGCGGATAGATTTTGGGCATAAAGCGGCTGGCACTCCTCAGGCAACGTTGGCATTCCAAACTTCCATTCAGCCGATTTTCCATAAGAATTTCGATTTGGTGGCGAGCACCCTGACCGATTACCGGCAGCGGGGATATCAGTTGTATATCTGTTCGGACAGTGTAAAGCAGACCGACCGCTTGCGTGACATTTTTCAAGAACGTGGCGATAAGATTTCATTTGTGCCGGTAGACCGCACTTTGCACGAAGGTTTCATCGACCATACACTGAAGTGTTGCATTTTTACCGACCATCAGATATTCGACCGTTTTCATAAATACAATTTACGCAGCGACAAGGCACGTAGCGGAAAGGTAGCGCTTTCGCTGAAAGAACTGAGCCAGTTTGAACCGGGAGACTATGTGGTGCATATCGACCACGGTATCGGAAAGTTTGCCGGACTGGTGCGCATCCCCAATGGGAACACTACGCAGGAAGTTATCAAGTTGGTATATCAAAATGACGATGTAGTCTTCGTTTCCATCCATTCGTTGCATAAGATTTCGAAGTATAAAGGGAAAGAAGGCGAGCAGCCTCGCATCAGCAAGCTGGGTACCGGGGCGTGGGAGAAGATGAAGGAACGTACCAAAACGAAAATCAAGGACATCGCCCGCGACCTTATCAAGCTCTATTCGCGCCGCAAGCAGGAAAAGGGCTTCAAGTACAGCCCCGATAGTTTTCTGCAACACGAACTGGAAGCAAGTTTCCTTTACGAAGATACGCCCGACCAGCTGAAAGCTACACAAGAGGTAAAAGCAGATATGGAAAGCGACCGTCCGATGGACCGTCTGGTGTGTGGCGATGTAGGATTCGGCAAGACCGAAGTGGCTGTACGTGCAGCCTTCAAGGCGGTGACCGACAACAAGCAAGTAGCAGTGCTGGTACCTACTACCGTGCTGGCGTTCCAGCATTTCCAGACGTTCAGCAAGCGGTTGGAAGGAATGCCGTGCAAGGTAGACTACCTGAGCCGTGCCCGTACGGCAAAAGACACCAGCCGTATCTTGAAGGAACTTGCCGACGGAAAGATAGACATCCTGATAGGCACGCACAAGATTATCGGCAAGAGTGTGAAGTTCAAAGACCTTGGATTGCTGATTATCGATGAGGAGCAGAAGTTCGGCGTGAGCGTGAAGGAAAAACTGCGTCAGCTGAAGGTGAACGTCGATACGCTGACAATGACCGCTACGCCTATTCCGCGTACCTTGCAATTTTCGTTGATGGGAGCACGCGACCTGTCGGTTATCCAGACCCCGCCGCCCAACCGTTATCCCATACAGACCGAGGTGCACACGTTCAATGAAGAAATCATTGCCGATGCTATCAACTTTGAAATGAGCCGTAACGGGCAAGTGTTTTTTGTAAACAACCGCATCCAGAATCTGCCCGAACTGAAAGCGATGATAGAACGTAACATTCCCGATTGCCGTGTGTGCGTGGGGCACGGACAAATGAAACCCGAAGAACTGGAGAAAATCATCTTCGACTTTGTGAATTATGATTACGATGTGTTGCTTGCCACCACCATCATCGAGAGCGGTATCGATATTCCCAACGCCAATACCATCATCATTAACCAGGCGCAGAATTTCGGATTGAGCGACCTGCACCAGATGCGCGGACGGGTAGGGCGGAGCAACAAGAAAGCTTTCTGTTATCTGCTGGCTCCCCCCTTGTCTACTCTGACCCCCGAAGCCAAACGCCGTTTGCAAGCTATCGAGAACTTCAGCGACTTAGGAAGCGGCATTCACATTGCCATGCAGGACCTTGATATCCGCGGTGCCGGGAATATGCTGGGTGCTGAGCAGAGCGGTTTCATTGCCGACCTGGGTTATGAGACCTATCAGAAGATTCTGGCAGAGGCGGTGACAGAATTGAAGAACGATGAGTTTGCCGAACTTTATGCCGATGAAATCAAAGCAGGTGAAGAAAAACTGAGCGGCGAGGGATTTGTTGACGAATGTACGGTAGAGAGCGACCTCGAATTGCTTTTCCCCAACGAGTACATCCCCAGCAGCAGCGAGCGTATGCTGCTTTACCGCGAATTGGATAAACTGGAATTGGACAAGGATGTCGAAGCCTTCAAGGCAAGGCTGGTAGACCGTTTCGGCAAGATTCCGCCCGAAGGAGAAGAACTGATACGTATCGTGCCCTTGCGCCGGATGGCGAAACGGATGGGCATCGAAAAGGTTATCCTCAAGTTAGGGCGGATGACGCTGTATTTTGTCAGCAACCTGGAGAGCCCTTATTATCAAAGCGAGGCGTTCGGGAAAATAATCAACTATATGTCACAGAACCCGCGTATATGTAACCTGCGCGAGCAAAACGGTAAGCGAAGCATGGTCATCAAAGACGTAAAAGACGTGCAGACCGCCGTACGCATTATGCAAGAGATCGTAAGTATGCCAGCGCAATAAGCGTGACAAACATATTTCAGTCCTGTTTCATTTCAAAGGCTGACGTTATCTTTTAACGTATCAACGGGTGTAAGTGTAGGGAAGAATCTCTACATTTACATCCGTTTTTTTATTTATAAGATAGTATGAAAAGATTGTTATCGTTTGTTCCCTTGTTTTGTGTTACCTTGTCAGTGTCAGCACAGACCGCAAAGGATGAAATCCGCCAAAACCCGGCTTTGGCAACCGGTAAGTATTATGCCTATCAGGCTCCGTCCGTGGAACTTACTCCGGCTCCTGAAGGCTATGAACCCTTTTACATCTCGATGTTCGCCCGTCACGGTTCACGTTATCTTACCAAGCAGAAAAAATACGATAAGCCCTTGGCTGTCTTGCGTGATGCCGAAAAGCAACATATCCTTACTGCCGATGGGAAACGGGCACTCAAGATAGTGGAAAGTCTGGCGCAGGAAGCCGAAGGACGCTATGGAGAACTCACTCCGAAAGGAGCTGAACAACATCGCCAGTTGGTACGCCGTATGTTTGCCCGTTATCCGCAAGTGTTTACCGAAGGTGTACACGTGGATGCCCGCTCTACCTATAAGACCCGTGCTTTCCTTTCGATGACCGCCGGGTGTGTGGAGCTGAAAGGTTTAAATCCGAAATTGAATATCACCAACGATGCCAGCAATCATGACCTTTATTATATAAAGTATAAAAACGAACCCTACGAAGCTGTCCATTTGGCGAATGCTGATTCGGTCTATCGTGCTGCCGACAGCATATACGTGCATCCTGACCGTCTGATGAAGCAGCTCTTCACCCGTCCTCAGGCTGTGGAAGATCCTACGGGACTGATGATGGACCTCTTCGAACTGGACGGAATCAGCCAAAGCAGTTACAATCAGCCTGATTTGGCGTTCTTGTTTACCGAAGATGAACGTTACGACTTGTGGCAACGTAATAACTTCGAGTGGTATTACGAGAAAGGCGCATCCCCGCTGAGCGGTGCTTGTATGTACAAGGTAGAACGCAACCTGCTCCGTAATTTTGTAGAGACTGCCGATACGGTCATCGCTTCGAAACGGAATTGCGTTACCCTTCGTTATGGGCATGATACCAATCTGGCTCCCTTGGCCACGCTGATGGGGTGCAATCATTTGTCTGCTTCTACCGGTGATTGGCAAAAGATAGCCGATACCTACCGAACCTACCGTATTATTCCGATGTGCGGCAACGTTCAACTCATTTTCTTCCGCAAGCCGGGTAATGATGACATTCTGGTGAAGCTTCTTCTGAACGAGCGTGAGGTGACGCTTCCCGTCAAAACCGACAGTGCGCCTTTCTACCATTGGAAAGATGTCCGTGCTTACTGGCAGAAGGTAGTCGATAGTATTTCCTTACCCGATGTGGAAGTGACTCAGGAAGATTGACTTCTGCCTTGTATTACCTCAATCTGCATTATGCACTTCTCGTTTCCCTGTAGGATGGAACAGCAGAGCGTTACACGGAAATCATGTTCCTGCCACAGGCTGTGCAATGCATAGAGTACGCTTTGACGTGAGCATTCACACAGCAGGGGTGTGCGGACATACCCCTCTGTGTGCAGTCCGCATGTGCATTCCAGAAAGGAAAGACGGTATATCTGTCCTTCTTTCACTACCTTTCCGCTGACTCCAGGCAGTTCGTTTGCTTTGCGGAAGAATGTATCCATGTTGCCGTTGGCATCTTTGTACAGCTTTTCGTAAATGGGTAACACGCCGTTGCGCACGCAATTCTTTCCACACTCAGCGAAAAAACGTTTCCGCTCTTCTTCCGTGAGTCGTGCGATACCTAGTTCAAAACCTTTAAACCAATTCGATAAATCCATATACCTTATATTATACTGGTGATTTGCAGGCAAAGGTGACGATTTTCTGTGTACTTCCGCTTACGCCTTTTCCTGCAGGAATAAGATTGCCTGTTACTAAGAAGCTGTTTTGAATTTCTCCAAAAAGTTTTTCTTGGCTTGATGTATCCGTTTTCGTGTGTGCTTTGGGCGATTTTTTGGTCCTTTTCGCTCCTGTTCTTCGTCAGATAGCCCGCTATCTTCCTCATCACAGAAGCGGAAATGCCTCAAAAACTCATCCCAAATCATCGCACGATAAATTCAAAACAGCTTCTAATTGTTGGCGTGAAAATGATAATTTCACCTCCCCAGTTTGTTGTCGTAATCACCCGTTTGGGTAAGGCTAAGTGAGAACTTGTAGTGGAAGTTATGCATTCCGCACACTTCATAGAAACGGTGGGTACGGAGGCGCAGTTGGTTGCAGCACACTTCTATCTGGAGGCAACCTTGGGCTTTTGCCTCATTGTAAGCAGCATTGAAAAGACATCTGCCGATGCCTTGGCTGCGGCGGTCGGAGCGTACCGCCAATTCCATAATCTCGCATATCCGTCCGGCGTGGTGCAGCTGGTATTCCATTCGCAGGTTGATGCAGCCAATCACCTCTCCATTTATTTCGTATACTAAGCAAATGTAACAGTCGTTCTCCAATTGTCTGGAGTAAATTTCTTCGAATGTTTCGTACGGAAGCGTTTGGGCCTCCATATCGCATATTAAATTATAAATGGTAAGACAGTCAGTCTGCTGGCTTTTTCGTATAGTTTTCATATAAATAAAAGGCATGGTTTCGAATTGCAAAAGTATCAGATTGTACCGATTCTCGTCCTTTATATTGAATAAAATGTCACATGCACTATAAAATTGTCATACATGGTCTGAATTTGTAACACGAATGTAATATCGTCTTCAAAAAATCTTCAAAAAGCACTCTTTTCGCACCTCTTTCGCATGTGTAGCGGAAATGAAACATTTGTGAAACTGTCTTGAAAAACATTGCCTCTACTTTTGCGGCGTCAAACAAGCAAAAAGGGAAAAAGATTGTTATGAGAAAGAGAGTTGTTTTGGGCTTGGCGTTGCTCACGGCAGCCAGTGCCAATGCGATGGACATCAAAGGAAAGATAAAAGATGCAAAGACCGGTGAAGAGATTATCGGTGCATCAGTCGTGGTGAAGGAAGAGCCGTCGAAAGGCGCAGTGACGGGACTTGACGGAAGTTTCAGTCTGTCGGTGAACCGTCCGACGTTTACGATTATCTGTACATATATTGGTTATAAGAGCTACGAAATGCAGGTCACTTCGAAGGATTCGGATATAGAAATACCATTGGCAAGTGATGATGTGCTGCTGGGAGAAGTCACCGTGGTGGCTACCAATCCCGGACGAAGTGAAGCTGGTGCACGCGCCATCGAGCGTAAGGCGATGAACGTGGTGAACGTGATGAGTGCAAAAGCTATCGAGCTTTCTCCGGATATCACGGTCGCGAATGTAATCCAGCGTATGTCGGGTGTGACAATCGAGCGTAACAGCAGTGGGGAAGGGCAGTATGCTATCCTGCGCGGTATGGACAAGCGTTACAATTATACCTTAATTAATGGGGTGAAGATTCCAAGTCCCGATAATAAGAACCGTTTCGTGCCTCTTGACATATTCCCTTCTGAGATGCTCGACCGGTTGGAGGTGACCAAATCACTTACTGCCAATATGGAAGGCGACGGCATCGGCGGTGCGGTCAATCTGGTGATGAAAGATGCGCCTACGGAACGTCAGTTCACGGCAAGCATTTCTACCGGTTATAACGCTATGTATTTCGACCGCGATTTCCAGTCGTTCGACCATGGAGCTATTGTAAAGGATTCGCCTTACGAGCGGATGGGCAAGCCTGAATATTTCCGCGTGACTCCCGATGATTTTAATTACGATAATCTTCACATGAAATGGAGTAAGCCGATGCCCGACTTGAATGCAAGCCTTTCGTATGGTGACCGTTTCTTTAATGACCGTTTGGGTGTGATGGTGGCAGGTACATTCTTGAATACGTACCGCGGTAAGGAAAGCCAGATTTTTTATCAGCCGGGGCGGGATAGCGGTAATATTGAATACCGTAACTATTCTTCCCAGCAGACCCGTATCGGAGCACACGTAAAACTGGATTATCATATTAATGAAAACAATAAGCTGACCTGGTATAACGGATACATGGATATGCGTGAAGCGGAAGTGCGCGACCAAAAAGATGATGATGAAGAACATGTACGCATGAAATGGAACCATCAGTACATTATTAATTCTACACTGAAAGGCGAACATGGGTTTCTGGACAATCATGCCTTGCGCTTGAATTGGTCGGCGGTAGCATCGAAAGCGTATAATGAAACTCCCGATAATGCAGAAGTAGGTTTGCTGGATGGCGGAAATCGTGTAGCGGTAAACGATGCGTTGGTTCGCCGCTGGGAACACAATTCCGACCGTGACTTTGCCGGATACCTTGACTTAATGTATAAACTGAATCTTTCGAACGGCTCATCATTTGACTTTTCAATCGGAGGTATGTATCGTGACAAGAAGCGTGACAGCTATTTCAATGAATATAAGTTTAGAACAACAAACGGTGATCCTCAGATAAAAGGAGAAGATTGGAATAATTTTGATGAAATCGTTTTCTCGGATGTAAGCAGCCGTAATATTAGCGGAGCCTTGAATTATGATGCAACCGAAAAGATTGGCGCCGGATACGGGATGGTAAAATATACATGGAGCAAGTGGGAACTGATTGCGGGTGTGCGTGTAGAACATACCAATCAAGGATATTTGCTGAAGTTCCCCACTGAGAACGCAGACCCTGAAGGCAATCAGAAATATACGGATGTATTGCCCAGTTTCCATGCCAAATACAATGTGCACGAAAATGCCAATTTGCGTTTCTCATACGCCCGTGCCATCAATCGCCCGAGTTTCTTCGAAATTGTGCCTTATACAATTTTTAATGAGGACTTTGATGAAAGAGGTAATCCGGATTTGAAGCATACGGTAGCTGACAACGTAGACTTGCGGTATGAATTTTTCCCGAAATCGTCTGAGCAGTTTATGGTTGGTCTGTTCTACAAACATTTGAAAGACCCGATTGAAACCGGTTTGTTGAATATGGGACAGAATACTTATTACGTGCCGATGAACTTTGGTGATGCAGACAATATGGGTGTAGAGGTAGACGTTATGAAATATTTCAATTGGTTCGGTATCAAAGCAAATTATACGTACACTCATTCTAAAATTACAACCGATAAACGTATTATGGAAGGTACGGAAGTGAAGACCGTCCGCCAGTCGCGTCCGTTGTATGGCCAGGCAGGTCATGTGGCAAATCTTTCCTTGCTTTTCAAGAGTACGAAATACGGTTGGGAAGGTCAGATAGCCGGAAGTTACACGGGCAAGCGCTTGAGTGAAGTCTCTAACTATTTTGATGACGATATTTGGGAAGACGGGTATTTCCAATTGGACGCATCGGTAGAGAAAAGTTTCAAGTGTGGCGTGAGTGTATTTGCCAAGGCTTCTAACTTATTGGATATTCCATTGCTCCGTTATACCCATAAAGGTCCTCATACAGACGGTGTGACGAATTTCGAACGCAAGAACGGGAACCTGATAGAGCGTAAGGAATGGCACGGACAAACCATTATGCTGGGCGTGAGATATAAATTGTAAGAAAGCAAAACAAAACATATTGACTAACAAACACTTTTAATTATGAATTTAAAGAAGTATTTATTCGTAGGTGCAGCTTTGATGAGTGTATCATTCTTCGCTGCTTGTAGTGATGACGAGAACGAACCGCAGAATCCTCCTGTAGAAGAACCGGATGAACCGAATGGTGACGATCCGGAAGGTCCTGTAAGTCTGGAAGACCAATGGAACAATACCAATACGGTGACTTGGCCTGCTGATACGGTAATCAACCTTACTGAGCATTACACCGTTCCTGAAGGCAAGACTTTGATTATCAAGGAAGGTGTGCAGATTATTGCCAGTACAGAAGGCGTAGGTGCCAATTTGCTTCCGGTAGAGTTTACTGTAAACGGAAACTTGTATTGTGAAGGAACGGAAGAAAAACCTATTCTGTTCTCTATTCCTGAAGCTGACCGGACGGAAGCCAATACATTCGCAGGTTTGTGGGGCGGTATTGTAGCCGGAAGTACTTGCGAAGAAATGCTGATTGACCATACCATTATTGAATATACGGGTGGTGATGTATTGGAAGGTGCTCCCGCTGCTAACGCAGGATATTATGAAGCAGGTGATGACGCTTATCCGCAGATTACTACCAATAACGTAAACGGCAAGTATGTCATTACAAATTCTATCCTTCGCAACGGTGTGTCGGATGCCATTTATATGATGGGCGGTAATGCCATTATCATGAACAACTTGTTTATCGCAAACGGTGAGACAGGCGAGGAAGCGGTTAATGTGAAATCGGGTTGCCAAGTAGATGTAGTAGGCAATGTAATGTATGCTCCGAACACCAACGCCTTGAAGCTGTCAAGCTCTGACCAAAGTGACGTTCGCGCTCAAGCTAAGATTCAGGCTTACAACAATACCATCATCAATGCCGGATGGCGTCGCGACAGCGATAAGGGTGGCGGTATTTATGCGGAAGAAAACGTAGCCGTACATGTTTACAACAACTTGCTTGTGAACTGCAAATTCCGTGCAATGACTCCGGGCTTGGATAACTTGGCGAATGTAGAAGGCGGTTATGATGACAAAAACTCGGTAATCGATTATAACTATTATGCTTCAGGTAGTCAGGAAGTAGACCCTGCATACGTTTACGAACAAGGCATTCAGTATTCTTGGCAGGGATATAACTATGAGCACGAAGACTATCATGTAGGTGTAGTTGATGTGAATAGCGTTATCGCTACCGAAGAAGACAGCAAAGACCCGATGTTCGCTAACTACGACATCAATGCTACTTCATTGACCAATTATGTTTACAACGATGCTTGGGATTTCCATTTGACTGCAGGCTCTCCGGCTTTGGAAGGCGCATACAGCGAAAACGGATCGGATATGGCTCCGCTCTTCGGCACTACGGGCTTGACTGTGAACGGCGAAACTTACACTACTCCTGCTCCCCAACCTTATTTCGGTGCGTATGGTGCAGAGTAATCTGAATGCGGTATCTCTGATACAACTCTGATATACATTCTTTTTTCCTAAAAGGTCCGGGACCGGAAATAACTCCAGTACCCGGATTTTTTTATTAAGACATACAGCAGGAGGTTTCAGTTTTAATTCAGAATTGTCTCCTAATTTTGTCGCATAATTATTAATCAACATTTATCTTTAAGCAAATGAAATCAATGAAGAAAATAGGAATCTCTTTATTCCTGGTAATGGCGGCTGTAGTCGCTTTCGCGCAAGATGCGGCAACGTGGAAATCTTTGGAAAAACCGCTTAATTTTTATTTGGCAAACGACCTTGGGCGCAACGGTTATTATGACCAGAAGCCGATAGCCGAACTGATGGGTAAAATGGCAGAAACGATTGATATCGAATTTGTAGTAGCTGCCGGTGACGTGCATCATTTCGAGGGGGTGCGCAGTGTGCAAGACCCTTTGTGGATGACCAATTACGAACTGATATACAGCCATCCCGATTTGATGTTGCCCTGGTATCCCATTTTAGGGAATCATGAATACCGTGGCAATACGCAGGCGGTGTTGGATTATAGCAATGTCAGCGCACGGTGGGAGATGCCGGCACGTTATTATACAAAGGTGATGGAGGAAGACGGGGCGACTATCCGCTTGGTGATGATTGATACGCCACCTTTGCTTGACAAATACCGTGAAGATACCGAGAAATATCCCGATGCAGGCAAACAAGATATGGACAAGCAGCTGGCATGGCTGGATTCGGTATTGACTTCGGCTAAAGAAGACTGGGTAATGGTGGTAGGCCATCACCCCATCTATGCCGATACCGATAAGAACGATAGCGAACGGACGGACATGCAGAAGCGGGTAGACTCTATTTTGCGCAAGCACGGCAATGTAGACATGTACGTATGTGGCCATATCCATAACTTCCAGCACATCCGTAAGCCGGACAGCAAGATTGACTATGTGGTGAACACTTCCGGCTCGTTGGCACGCGAAGTGAAACCGATAGACGGCACGCAGTTCTGCAGCGGTGCGACAGGTTTCTCGCTCATTACGGTAGACAAACACGAGCTTTGCCTACACATGATGGACAAGGACGGGAAAGCGCTCCATACGGTTCGCCGTACGAAATAAGACATTGTGATATAATAAGAAAGCGGATTAATGCAGATTGGAAGGATTTGTGTTAATCTGCTTTTTTATTGCCTGTAATGTGATTTTCGATTATCTTTGCGGTATCGACCAAAAGGAATAAGACAATGGATGAAGTAAAAACAAAAAGCAAGGTTTATTATACCGATTTCCGGTGCAAACCTGATGAAGGGCCTGCTGACAAGCTGAAAAGGTTGATAAAGGCAGCAGGTCTGAATACAATAGATATGGACGGAAAGTTTGTCGCTATCAAGATGCATTTCGGCGAACTGGGGAACTTGAGTTTCCTTCGTCCGAACTACGCGCGGGCTGTAGTGGATATGGTGAAACAATGTGGTGGGAAGCCATTCCTTACCGATTGCAATACATTGTATCCGGGCAGCCGCAAGAATGCCATTGAGCATCTGTATTGTGCATGGGAGAATGGCTTTACGCCTTTGACCGTAGGCTGTCCGGTGATTATCGGCGATGGCCTGAAAGGAACGGATGACATTGCGGTGCCTGTGGCTGGAGGTGAATATGTAAAAGAAGCGAGAATCGGCCGTGCCGTAATGGATGCCGATATTTTTATTTCACTCACTCATTTCAAAGGTCATGAGATGACCGGATTCGGAGGCGCAATAAAGAATATCGGTATGGGATGCGGGTCGAGAGCCGGAAAGAAAGACCAGCACTGCAACGGAAAGCCTGTTATCAATCAGGATGCATGCAGGGGATGTAAGAGGTGCATGCGCGAATGTGCGAATGACGGTCTAGTTTTTGACGAAGGGCGAAAGAAGATGTCTATCAACCAAGACAACTGTGTAGGTTGCGGACGCTGCATTGGGGCATGTAATTTTGATGCAATCGGCTTTGCCCAAGATGCGGCAATCAAAGAGCTGAATTGCCGGATGGCTGAATATACGAAAGCCGTAGTTTATGGCAGGCCAAACTTCCATATCTCCTTGGTGTGCGATGTCTCGCCGACTTGTGATTGCCATTCGGGCAATGACACTCCGATTATACCCGATGTGGGCATGTTCGCATCTTTCGACCCGTTGGCTTTAGACCAGGCATGTGTAGACGCTTGTTTGAAACAGACTCCTTTGCCCGATAGCCAGTTGGCGGATGAAATGGCAAGTCCTCATTTTCATGACCATCATGACCATTTCGACAATACCAATCCGAACGCGGAATATAAAACGTGTTTGGCTCATGCTGAAAAAATCGGGTTGGGCAACCGTGATTATGAATTGGTACGTGTAAGATAGCTCCTGATACATATCGTTTAGCTGATTTATACTATGCGCAATATAGATTTGTGCATTTTGTTGATGCTATCATAGAACACAGACTACACAAGAATACACAGAAGGAAAATATAAAAATCTGTGTTCGTCTGTGCCTTTCCGTGTCTTCTGTGTCCTATTAAAATACACAATTTCATACCGCGCATGGTATAAAAGGTTGTCGTTATTATCTTCTTGCTTCAACGCACGCAGATAGCTTCGTCTGGTGTAAGATTAATAATCTTCCGCTTGTAAGATTTATTTACCAAAGTCTTCATACATCATCAGCAGGTGCGAAGCACTCCAACTGAAGTGTGAAGCTTGAAGCAGTTCGCCATTATGTGTGCCATAATTTTCATGAATCGGCGCATCACCGGTCAGCCCTTGGCAACGGTCGAATACTTGCATTGTATATTTATCTGCTAACTCTTTGTAACCATAATTGCGTAATCCACGAATGGCTTGATACGTCTGGTCAAGCCAGATAGGACCTCTCCAATATCCGTTCGGGTCACATTTGGGATTGTCTGCAGCAGCTGTCGGGAAAGGAATATACGTTGAGAACTTGGTTGTGTCGGTCAACAGCACCAGTGCTTTTTCCATTTGTTCCTTGCTGGCTATCTTTGTCCAAAAGGGTGTATATCCTTCACATGCAGGCTCTGCAATGAAGCTGCCGTCAGCGATGCGTTTGTCACAGAACCATCCTATCTTGTCGTTAAAGAAATAATCAGCAACTTTATCGCTGTAGTCCGGTCCGTCGAAACTGCTTCCGATGAGTCCGGCGAACTTTTTCAGCAATTTGCATTCGTATGCTAAATACGCATTGAGGTCGACGCTTTCCTGATCAAGACTCCATGCATCGCTTCCGTTTTTCAGCATCTTGGCATTATCGAAACGAATCGCATTGTCCATGCCGCTTTCCCATCCGGCTGCTTCCAGTGTTCCGTCGGTTGAGCCGAATTCACACATGCCGTTACGGTTATGGTCACGTTTTTGATACCACCATTTATAATAAGCGAGCAGCTGCGGATACATTTCTTTTACAAACGCGGTGTCTTGGTTGTAAGTGAAGATTTCGTCCACAGCCCAGCATACCAAGGGTGGTTTGCTGTCGCGTG
Organism: Phocaeicola intestinalis; assembly: GCF_014837065.1. GTDB lineage: Bacteria > Bacteroidota > Bacteroidia > Bacteroidales > Bacteroidaceae > Phocaeicola > Phocaeicola intestinalis. Next base: position 15,332 of record NZ_JACSPP010000002.1, on the reverse strand, counting down.
CATTGTTCTCGGCGGAGTTGGTATAGATACAGTCGATAATCATGCCGTCCGGCTGCTGGTAATCAAACATGGCACGGATGTTATTCTTTGCCAATTCGGGTGCAAAGCGTGCCAATGCTGCCGAGAAACGCCAGCTGTCCCATGCCCAAAAGCCAATGAAATAAGGTACGGCATGACTGGGGATAACTCCTTCATGCAGAAGGCCTTCACGATGTGTACGCCAGTTAGAGATGAGGGTGACGACTGATTTTACAGCTACACGGTCGTATTCATGCTTCATGTCTTTGCGTAAAATCTTTTGCAGGTAAGTTTGCCAGCGGTCGTCGTTCTTTTGCAGCGCCGCTTCGGTATTTTGAAGTAGGGCTATGCTTTTCTGTGTACCTGATGCCAATTCTTCGTTTGTAAAATAGAAAGAGATGGCTACATTGGTTTGGCTGCATTGCGCATCGGTTTGTGCCGTATAATTTTTGCCGTCGCATGTCAAGGTTACTCCCGGCATGAATGTCAGTTGTACGATTTCACCGTTGGGGTGACGTGCCGTAATGGTCTGATCTTCCTGTTCCAACCGGATATTGTTGTTCCAGTCTTTTCCGGTAATGATGAACCCCTTATCGGCATTACTGGTGATTTGCAGCAGTGCAGTCGAACTGTTTATGAAATTCATACGTTGTTCGATGGTGCCGGTTTCGGAAGAGGAAGCCATGTATACTTCACCCGGAAAATAAGAAGTGGAATCCGGTGAAAGGCCATCTGCCCCGTTTTGGAAGTCAACGCTGACTGCTGATTGTGCAAACCAGATACGGTTGTCGATGCTGAACGGTCCGCAGAATCCGTTTACCCATTTATCTGCTTGTGGAATCGTGAATCCCATCCAAGAGCCGGCATCCGTAAAGCATCCGGCACGGCGGACAGTCGAGTCAGGGGTAAGCGTTATGTTTAAGATGTTGCCGAACTCATAACGGAGGTCGGTATGTGCCTCTTGTACCGTCGGGCTACAGGCGGCAAGCCCAGCGGTAAGGCAAGAGAATAATAGGGTTTTGATTGTTGTCGTATTCATGGTGCTTGTGTTTGTTAAAACCATACTTTATGTGCTAATTCAGCAGCATCATCTTTGTTGCCTAACGGCTGAAGGGTGAAGCTGTATGTCCAGTCATGTGGAGTGATGGTATATTCCGGATGTACTTCCGCTCCCCATGTATTGTCTCCGCCTACGCCCATTTGCAGGTGGTCAATGTTCAGCCATACCATGTCTTTCTTTTCAATGCTGCCTCCATGCCGGCGTTCGATGTTGAAGGGACGGTACATGATGTCCTCCATCGGGAAATTCCAAGCGCTTACGTTTAACGGTTCTTCGCCGGTTACCAGCAAGCCTTCGCCTGCGGCATTGCGCAAAGCTACCCAGCGCACGTCACATTTGTTTCCTGTTTCCTGGGCACGTACATAGGGATGGTATTGTTCCCATACGGTTGCGTTGTATAACCCGATTGCTGCTCCGGTTTTTCGGTCGGCATAGTTTTCTTGCGGTCCTCTTCCCAGCCACGTCATTTGTTCGTATTCGCCGGGCAAGACCATACGCATGCCTAAGCGGGGCATTTCAGGCAGTTGTTTTTTGCCTGCTGTGAATTGCATGGTTACGCCTACGACTCCATTGGGACGGATGCGGTAAGTTACGGTCAAAGCTGATTCCTGCTCTTTCATGTCATACATTGCAGTTACGGTTGCCAGTTGCTTGTCTGCACTTTCTTCCAGACGGATGTCTTTTAATGTTGCGTTTTGTCCGGCATGTTTCCATGTCTGGCAGCGTGCTTCCGTACCGTTCGCTACATCATTGTCGGTCAGTCCGCGCCAGAAATTGGCTTGCAGGCCTTCTTTTACCAGATTCTTTCCGTTGTATTCCAATGCAGTCATCTCGCCGCTCTTCGTGCTGAAGCTGATACGGAAGTTGGTGCCGTTCAGTGTCAGAGCTTCCGGCGTGCGTTCGCTTTGCAGCGTACCGTTGACTGTTTCCATTGCAGATGCAACATTGCTGACGGGCAGTTGCCATTGTTCCATAGCGGCTACGTGTCCGGCTGGAACTAACGGAGTGTCTTTGCGCGTAATGGCTTCCAGTTTCAAGAAATATTCCTTATTTCCTGCCGGAAGGGTTTGCAGCGGCAGTTCCACTTCGCCTTTGCTTCGGGCTGGAATATAGGGGAAGTCCATTGTCCCGCCTTGTACAGCTTTTCCGTCGGCTTCTATCGTCCAACGCAATTGATAATCAGACAAGTCGATGAAGTCGAACCAGTTATCTACTTCAACGCGGTTTGCCGTAAACGCAACCGGTTTGAAATGAACGTATTGGTATACCTTCTTCACTTCCCAGATATGCGGATGCAAGCTGCGGTCGGAAGCGACAAGTCCGTTGGAGCAGAAGTTCGAGTCATTGGGCACGCCTACGAATCCCATATCGCCTCCGTATGCCCAGATGTCATGTCCTTTTTCGTCTTTCTTGGCAAATGTCTGATCCACCCAGTCCCAGATGAATCCTCCCTGCAGTTGGTCATACTTGTAAATCAAGTCCCAATAGTCTTGCAGGTTTCCGGTACTGTTTCCCATAGAGTGTGCATATTCACAAAGAATCAATGGACGTGCATCCCGTTGGTTCACGTGTTGGCGCAGACGCCAGATACGGGCATACATCGGGCAATAGATATCCGAGACGCTTTCGTAGCCGCCTCCTTCATATTGCACCGGACGGGTCGGGTCGGTCTGTTTCGTCCAATGGTAAATGGTCTCGAAGTTCTTTCCGTAGCCCGATTCATTGCCGAGCGACCAGGTGACGATGGCGGTATAGTTCCGGTCGCGTTGCACCATGCGGCTCATGCGTTGCATGAATGCACCTTCCCAGTCGGGATAGTTGGCAAGCGTTTCGTCTTTGTGGAACATCATGCCGTGGCTTTCCAGATTGGCTTCGTCCACGAGATAAAGTCCGTATTTGTCGCACAGGCTGTACCATTCATACCGGTTCGGATAGTGGCAGTTACGCACCGAATTGATGTTGAACTGCTTCATCAGCCGGATGTCTTCTACCATGCTTGCCACGTCAATGGTACGTCCGGTAAAGCGGTTGTGCTCGTGGCGGTTCACTCCTTTGAACAAGACAGGGACTCCGTTGATGAGCTGTTGTCCGTTTTTCATCTCAACGGTACGGAAACCGAACGGATGGGCGAACGATTCCAGTGTTTTCCCTTGGGTGTCCGAAGCTGTTACGACCAGTGTATAGAGGTTGGGAGTTTCGGCGTTCCAAGGCAAGACATTCGGAAACATTTTTTCAATGGTAAATAAGGTGTCTGTTTCATTGCTGACGGTTTTTGTTTCGGCTATCAGCTGTTTGCCGGCAGCGTCCAGTATCTTCACGTCTACGCGTTGTCCTTGGCGCGGTTCGTTCAAGATGACGTCAAGGTCAAAATCTCCGTCTTTGTAGCCGTTTACCAGTTCGGCGGTCATTCGGAAGTCTTTCACACGGCTTTGCGGACGTGCATACAGGTATACATCCCGTTCGATGCCGCTGTATTTCCAGTAGTCCTGTCCTTCCATGTAGGAGCCGTCGCTATAACGGAATACCTTTACAGCCAGTTTGTTTTTTCCTTTTTTCAACAGGTTGGTCACGTTGAAGTGTGCCGGCAGGCGGCTGTCTTCGCTGTACCCAGCCAGTTCTCCGTTTACCCAGCAATAGAAAGCCGATTCCACTCCTTCGAAGTCCAGGAAAATGTCCATGCCGTCCCAACCTTCGGGTACGGTGAATTCATGTACGTATGCTCCGACCGGATTGTAATCAGTAGGTACGTACGGAGGATTGGGTGGGAAAGGATAGCGCGTATCGGTATAGATAGGTGCGTCGAAGCCTTGAAGTTCCCAGCTTCCGGGCACTTGGATGTCTTTCCATTTTTTTGTGTTATATCCGGGCTTTTGGAAATCTGCCGGGCAAGCATCGTTGTTTTTCGAGTACAAGAATTTCCATGTGCCGTTCAGCGAGATGCGGCGTTCGGTAGCCGGGTTTACGTTGAAACGTTGTTCGTCGGGCAAAGCCTGTTGTGCGAGTGCTGCTTGTTCGCTGATGAAAGGCAGGAAATGTGCCGTCATCGGTTCACGGTTGATTTCATTGATACGTGCGTCCTGCCAGGGCTGGCTATTGTCAGCCCAAGCAGTAGCACAGATAAATGTAAGAATGAATGCAGTATGTTTCATGGTAATTTTAGTTTTATAAAGAACAAAAGAATGTTACTAAGAACGGTACGCTGAAATCCGTTACAAATCCGTGGAAGATAGACACTACAGCAAACTGCTGCCCTGCACATTGGGTGATGATAGGCAGGGTGGTGTCTGCCGTGGTGGCTCCTCCGGCGGATATGGGAGCCAGGTTGCCAAACCAGCGGACCAATAAGGGTGCGCACAACAGCGTGATAATTTCACGCAGGATATTCGACAGTAAGGCAATGGTGCCCAGTTCCGCTCCCTTGTATTCGGTAATGAAGATGCTTGATAGCGAATAGTAGCCGAAACCGGCTCCTACAGCCATACAGTCGGCTGCGCTCCGGTGCGGAAGCAACAGGCTGACCAATGCGGCTGCCGATACGGTTCCCAGTATCGTCATTATCGGAAGAAATATCAGCCTCGGATTCAAACTCCGGAAGTTTTTCAGTGTCTGAGGGTCGTTGCCGATGCTTAATCCTACGCTGAACATCAGGGCACACAACGTGTAAAAGCTGATGTCGGTCTTGGCAATGTCGAATGGAATGACGTGGAACAGTCCGCACACACATCCCAAGGCAAAGAACCCTACGATAATCAGACTGCCTTTCATGCCCGTCCTCCTTTCCTTTTATATAATAGGTACCACAAAGCCCAAGCGCAGATGCAGCTTCCGAGGATGGCTGCCAGGGTAATGACGAACGCTTCCAATCCGATGGTAGCAAGCCCTTCGATAATCTGGCGGTTGCCTCCTACTTCCACACCCAGCAGGAACAACAATATCCAGATAAGTGCGGTGATGACGTTGTGTATCCAGGTAAAACGGCTTTTGCGCAGCAGGAATCCGATGCACATGCCTCCCAACATGAGTCCGATAACTGTAAACATAATATGGATTAATAGTTATACATAAGGAAAAAATTGTCAGGATGCCCATTAGGAGCAGTCTGTTTATAAATTTGTTGAAGATTATCAGTTCTCCATTCTAATAACGGGCGAAAACTTCTAGTTGACATAAACTCTCTCCCATCAGGAGCTGTAAATGTCACATTGATGCCAAAAATAAAGTTATTTTTGATACCAAATGGTGTACCTGATCCATCTTTACTGCCATATAAATAAATAGCAGGCGGAACTTCTCTTGTATCGTTATTATTTAAATTCTTAAAATGAACTTTAAAGACAGGTGCTATACGTGCATATATATCATTGTAAATATGTTCACCTTGTGCACTATAATTCATACCTCCGCTAATAGAATTTTGATTTTCTTTATCTGTATATGAATCAGAAAATGTTCCAATTAAAGTTTCATAGTCACGTTTTAAATTTGTAATTTTATTAGATAAGTCAGGGTTAATGACTATATGGTAAATAGGAGTAGTGCCTCCATATGTCATAAATGTTGGACTACCAGATGTAAAAACTTCTTTCTTCCTTCCTAATGTGTTAAATTGAATTGTAGGTTGTTCTTCTACTCCCCATACACCTAAATTACCAACTTTATCTTTGTCTATACTAATAGCTATAGGAGAAAATCCTCCACCCACTATAGTTGTAATATCGCCTTTTAGTGTTACACTACCTTGTGTTGCAAATTTTAATTTATATTCTTCACCTTTTTTTTCTGAAGAAAATACTTTCTGTAAGAAATTTGCTCCAAGTTTTATTATGCTTCCAATATCAACGGATTTACTGTCTCTTTCGGAAATAGAAGAAGATAAAGTACGGGTGCTAGGAAAATTTTCCCATGCAACTTTAGATGATTCATCAGACAAATATTTTTCTGCGTCTTTCCCAGTGCCTTTTAAAACTCCGGATTGTTTGTCTGCACCTATAGTTATTATAGATCCTTCTGAACTTGAATTATAATTGCCTGATATTTCAATGTTAGATTCAATAATACCACATGGTTCAATATATAGAGTAGCATCTTCAAAATTTGGGTCGTAAGCTAAATCAACTTCAAAGCAGTTCCATCCTTTAGTAAAAGCTTTAGAAGGATTAATTGTAATATTACTACAATAGATATCTTGTATTTTATCAGATGCATTAATGGCTTTTGCATAGAGTCCTGTAAAAGCTAATAGATTTTGAGGCTTATCTATATGTACATGCCATAATCCTGTCGTCTGATTAAAATTTTCTTCTAAATAATAGAAGACTTTGAGTGTGCCACGATATATATTATAGAAAAAAAGATAGTTAAGTCCTTTTTCTTGGTTATTCATAGAATGTGCAATAAGATTCCACCCATCTTCTTTTTTTATATCCATGCTAAACTCATTTGGAACTGTTTTAGAAGAAATTTCAGGATTCCAAGGTGTATAAGCTGGTTCACCAGAAGGCAGTGTAATCTCTTGTACTGTTTCCCATGATGTGTCCAATTCACTATTAGAACGGCTCTCTGTTTTACTCAATGGATATGTTATTTGATACTCCCTATTGATATTTGATTCTTTTTGTATATCTGTTGTTTCTATTTCATTGTTGCAACTACAAAAGAATAGTAGGGTGCAAAATATTGTAGTTAGTGGTTTCATGCGTAAATATTTTTAATGTTAAATATTGAAAACAGCAGGAGCAATAGTGGCTAGCATTTTATGCGATCCTGCTGTTCATTTGTTGTTTAGTTTTTAATTTACATCATTATTGCTTTGGCTTTCCATTAATGGTATGGGTAAGAATTGGTCTTCACTGATGTTGAAATTACTTCTATCATCAGTTTTCATGGCTTCTTCCAGTTTGCCCCAACGGCGCAAATCATAGAAACGATAGCACTCCATTGAAAACTCTACTAAACGTTCGTGCTCGATTTGTGCTTTTACAGCTTCGTATGAGTTGCCTTCCATGGGTGGTAATTTGCCATGCACGCTTCTGATTTCATTGATTAAGTTAATGGCTTCAGTACGTCCGGCTTCTGTCCCTTGTTCGTTAAGGGCTTCAGCTTTCATCAGCATGACATTGGCATACCGCATTAAGGGTACATTGGTATAGACTGATGATTGGGCAAATTCTTCATACGTAGACGGCATTAGTTTTTTGAAGCAATAAGCCGTTTTAGAGCCGCTGGGGAAACAATCTGCATAGTTGTATTCTCCGAAGATGGAATTATCAGCTGCATAATATGCATCGTCAAATATCATCGAAGCGTAAGCACGGGCATCATATTGCGTATTGTTGTTGGCAATTTTTCCTTCTTTCAAGAATTCATTGTACATCATTGGACTGACTCTGATTTCATCCCAACCTCCCATGGAAGGAGCTGCTACCCAATAGTGCATAACGTGTTTGTGGTAAGCTCCATCGGAAGTAATATTGGTGAATTGCAGTTCAAATATAGATTCTTGGCAGTTCTTGTTCGTTCCATTAAACATGCTTTCAAAATCAGGCTCTAATGCTGCATGTTTTACATTATTGAATGCGGCAATGGCTTGACTTAAATAGGTGTCTTTCTTGTCTGTCTCTTCGTATGCACGAGTTAAGTACGACCAGCCTAAGTAAGCGTATGCTACGTCTTTTGTTACACGTCCTGTTTCAGTTGAAGGACGAGTCTCAGGAAGCAGATTTGCGGCTTTTTCAAGTTCGGTGCAAATGAAGTCCCAGCAATCAATACGCGGACTGATGGCTTTGTGTACTTGTTCTTCACTGGTTAGGTATTCGTCTCGGATAATGATGTCTTCCCAATTCAAAATGAGTTTGAAGTGATAATAAGCTCTTAAGAAAACGGCTTCTCCCATTAAATGGTTATAGTCTTCATCACTCATTTTTTCTCCGGAAGTTTGTACTTTATCGATACCGAAAATCACGTTGTTTGCATAGTTGATACCGTTGTAGTTATTCATCCAGTATTCCTTGGTCGTGGCATTTTCGTTGGTGTATGTATACTCATATAGGTCTTTCATGTCCGGATAGTTGTTGATGTCATCGCCTATAGCTACATCGTCACCACGGAAAGTTTCTACCGGATATTTGTGTTCGGCAAAACCGTAATTAGAAGTACGGTTTTCCAATTGGCCATATACAGCGGAAAGTCCGGCTTCAACGTCTGACTTGTCTCTCCAGTAAATTTCGGTGGAGAAATCAGGCGATTCAACTGTCAGAAAGTCATCGCATCCAGCAAATGCAAATGTCAATGCTAATGATGCCATATATAATATCTTTTTCATCTTGTATGCTGTTTTATAAATGATTAGAATGTTACTTGTAAACCTACTACATAGGAACGTGTGAACGGATAAACGAACGAATCTACACCTGTATTCAAGATGGAAGATGAGAATTCCGGATCGTTGCCTGAATAGTTAGTGATGGTAAACAGGTTCTCTCCGCTTACATACAGACGGCATCTTTCGATGTATAGCTTTTTCATCCAGTCAGTTGGGAAAGTATATCCCAATTGCAGTTGGCGCATACGGACGAAGTTTCCGTTTTCCAAATAACGGGTTGACTCGCGTGTGTTGTTGTTCGGGTCTCCTAATACGGCTCTCGGCATATCTGTATTTGTGTTATCCGGGGTCCATGCATCCAAGGTCGTTGTCAATTGGTTTGCTCCTGCATCCATGCCTTCTGTATAAATGCGGTTGGCATTGTATAGCTTGTGTCCCCAAGCGCTTCCCAATTGGAAAGAAAGGTCGAAGCCTTTATATGAACCGCTGAATGAGAGGTTCGCTTCTACTTTGGGAATACCGGAACCGCTGTAGACTTTATCTTTTGCATCGAGTACGCCGTCACCGTTTATGTCTTTGAAACGGATATCACCGCCTTTTGCATTGGGTTGAATGCCTGCCCATTCTTTATTTCCGTTAGCATCCGTAATCCAAGTACCATGTTCCTTATTATAAGCTTCAGCTTCTGCATCACTTTGGAATAAACCGTCTGTTTGATACAAGAAGAAGGCGCCTACTGGATAGCCTTCCAGTGTTTGGGTGGCAAAGTGTCCGGCATCTTTAAGTGCTGATCCGTATAAAACTTGGTTCGGGTCTGCCTTAATCATTTCGTTGCTGATAGTAGACAGGTTGAATCCGATGTTATAGTCGAATCCGCCAACATTGTTTGCGTAATTTAATTCCAATTCGAATCCGCTATTGCGCATCTTGCCTACATTTACAGTCGGGTTATAAATACCAGCTGAGGGTGGCATAACCTTTTCTATCAAAAGATCGGTAGTCGTATTGTAGTAATAGTTGATTGTACCGGTCAGATGATTGCTGAAAAGACCAAAGTCGAAACCGATGTTTTTTGTATCTGTCGTTTCCCAACGGAGGTCATCATTGACTAAGTATAGGTTTGACATACCCGGCCAAGGCATACCTCCTTGTATGTAACTCATCCATTGCGTGTTGTCTTGTGTCATGGTGGGGGCGTAATAATAGCCTAAAGCATTCTCATTACCTAAGCGTCCCCAGCTTGCACGGAATTTCAAGTTGCTGATGATTGTGTTCTTGGGGAAGAAATCTTCTTCACTGATTCTCCAACCGACTGCTACCGAAGGGAATACACCCCAACGGTTGTTTTTGCCGAATTTAGACGAACCGTCTGCACGTACAGTGGCTTGCAAAAGATAACGGTCGTTAAAAGAGTAATTTAAACGTCCGAAGAAAGATGCACGGTTGTAGTTGTAGAATGTACCGCTACCGCTGAATGTTCCTCCAATACCGGCATTGATAGTAGGATTGTGCGGATCGAAGAATCCAGCAGGTTCATCATTAGAGTTCTTTCCTTCTACACCGACAGAACTTTCATCGTTTCGGTAAGCAATGATAGAGCTACCTACCATGGCTGTAACCGAGTGTTTATCAAAATCTTTCATGAAAGTCAATACATTCTCAAATGTATGAGAATAGAAATAAGAGTTGCTTTCTGAATTTGATGGGAACTTAACCGCTCCTTGAATGTTGGATGTATAGGCTTCTGTATGTGATCTTGTGACTGAATAATAACCGTTGTATTGATAGGTTGTTTTAAATGTCAGCCAAGGTGCTAAATGGATTCCTAAACCTATGTTACCGGTAATATCATAACCATTTGTTTTTTCTTGATTGAAATGTTGGTCTGCCATGATATTATTGTAAGTAGGGAATGTATAAGTTTGGTTTCCTACCGTCATTTGTGTAAGGCCATAGCCCGATGGTTGGTTTTCATCATATACAGGCACCAAAGGAGTGATAGAGTACATCTGTCTCAAAGAATATTGAGGCTGTTGGTTTTGTGTAGCCTTGAAATTCAATGTAGCGTCAAAATCGAAAATGTATTTAGACATATTTACTTTCAGACGGGCATTGTCTTGTACGTATTCATTGCCTAAGAAAATACCTTCTTCATCAGCGTGACCGTATGACAAAGAGTAGCTTGCGTTTTCAGATCCTCCGGTTACATTGACATAATAGTTTTGAGACATAGCGTTGCGCAAAGCTTGGTCTTGCCAGTCTGTGTTATATCCGGTGGGGTTTTTCAGACTTCCGTCAGAATTTTTAATGATGTAATTAGGCAAAGCTTCTCCAGCATTTTCATACATCATATCTGTTACTTTCAACCAACCGTCAGCATCCAACATTTCATTTGTTTTAGCAGCACTATTGAAAGTCAGGTAAGTGTTGAATGTGACTTTTGTTTCTCCTTTCTTACCGTTTTTGGTCGTTACCAAGATTACACCATTGGCAGCCACAGAACCATAGATAGCAGCTGCGGCACCGTCTTTCAAGATTTCCATGGATTCGATATCTTGCGGGTTGATAGCGTTGATGTCGCCCGGATAACCGTCAATGATATAAAGCGGTTCATTATCACCCATTGTCTTGATACCACGGATTTTTACAGAAATGCCTGCGCCTGCGTTACCTCCCGATTTCAATACGCTTACACCGGCAACTTTGCCTTGTAAGGCTTCGGTAGGGCTGGTAGTGGCACGTTTCAGCAATTCATCTGATTTAACCGATGAAATCGCTCCGGTCATGTCGCTCTTCTTCATCGTACCGTAACCGATAACGACTACTTCGTCCAGTATTTCGGTGTCTTCTGCCAAAGTCACATTAAACGAAGTCTGGTTGTTGATTGGAATTTCCTGGGTTTTGAACCCGACATAAGAGATTACCAACGTGCCCGTAGGCGATACATTTAAGGTAAAGTTACCGTCTATGTCTGTAATGACACCGTTGGTTGTTCCTTTTTCCAGTACGCTTGCTCCGATAACGGTCATGCCTGAGCCGTCGAGTACTGTACCTTTCACTTGAATGGTCTGCGCGAATCCCGCTGCCGGGAGCAGTAAAGCCAGCAAGAAAATCCATTGCCATGCTTTCAAATGATTCCTTTCTTTCATTGTGTTTTTGGTTTATATTAAGGTTTAAATTGTGCCTTGTGTTTTTTTGTTTGGCTGGACAAATATATCAAATCGTGCATGTAAGGAATAATCTTTACTGGCTATAAAGTGTCTACAAATCTGGAATTTGACTGATATTTATATCTACATGATATTTCATAATGTATTGATAATTAACTTATACGAGGCTTATTCTATATCTACAAATCTATATTTCATTTATATTTCGGTCAGGTGAGGAAGATAAAGGTTGCGGCAGAGATTCATTCATATTCAATAATCTCTCATTGGATGTAGAGACGATGTGCACATCGTTCTCGGGACATGAGGAGCAAAATCCAAGAAACAGTTCCTGGCAACCCCTTTTCCAGATAATATCATTGCAAGACGCAGCCGGTTGCGGAAGCCGGCGGATATAGGTGCGGCGGCAAGCGCATATAGGTGCATCCGCTGTAAGATTATTAATCTTCAGGCTGCAAGATTATTAATCTTACAAGCGGAAGATTATTAATCTTACACCAGACGAAGCTATCTGCGTTGAAGCAAGAAGATAATAACGGTAACCTTTTAACTAATCTGAGTATGGTTTATACCATGCATGGTTGGGTCATGTGGCGTATACAACATACACGAATCTGTATTGTGCAGGATATAAGGGAAGAATCAGATGCTTTGGATGTATTGGATTAAATCGTCTTCTCCGGAAAGCCCCAATGACTTGCGCAGGCGGTAGCGGTTCATGTTGATGGTCTTAGGCGTGTTGCCGGTCAGCATGGCGATTTCTTTGGTCGAAAGGTTTACACGCAGCAGGCTGGCAAGGTGTTTTTCGCCTTGTGTCAGGTTGGGATGCCGTTCCGTCAGGTGTGCCAGAAACTCCTGGCTTTTCTCATCGATGGTTTGCAGAGTAGTGCTGTTGGCTTTGTTTGTAGTCTGGTATTGTTTGATAAACGCGTTTAGTTTCTTCAGGTGGGCAATCAGTTCCGAGTGTTCCATGCGGTAGCTTTGGCGCACTTGTTCCTGGATTTTGTCGAGCAGTTCGTTGCGGCTTTGCAGGAATACGGCAAAGTTCATGGTCTCTTGCTTGTTGGTTTCCAAAGCCTGTTGTGCGTTTTCCAAATCCGCTTTTTGTTGTTGCATTTTCAGTTTGGCTATTTCATGTTCCGATTGTTCGATGCGGTATTGGGCGTTGAGCAATTGCAGCTTTTTCTTACGCTTGTAACGCTGGAACAACAAGGTGCCGATTACGGTAAGCAGGACAATAATGACGAGGAACGTGATGAAGTTTCGCTGGAGCGTGGCTATTTCGTATTCCTGTTGTTTCTGCCTTTCCTTTTGCTGGAGGGCGGACATTTTTTCCTGTGCGATGCGTTGCTCTACCGAGCGCAGCTTGTTGGTGTTCTGTATCTCTTTGCTCAGTTCGGTGAGGGCGGCTTGTTTTTGGTAAGCCATTTGATAGTTCCCGATGGCGTTGTAGGCTTGTGCGGCATATTCGTAATTGTCACACATCAGCCCTTTGGCGCCTACTTCGGATGCAATCCGGTAGGCGGTCTTTAAGGCATCTATCGCTTGGGAGTATTTGCCTGCATATATGTAGAGTTTTCCCAGGTTGTTATAGTTCTCGCTTAGCGACCATTTGGCATTCAGGTTTTTGTTGATGACAATGGCTTCGTTTATCCATTTCAGTTGTTCTTTGATATTCCCTTTGTAGAGGCACAGGTTGTTCAGATTGGCGGCAATGCGTTTCAGGTCGTGCGAAGAACGGTTGAGTTCCAGGGCTTTTTTCAGGAACCGGTCGGCTTGCTGGTATTCATTGATGTAGGTGTGGATGATGCCCCGGTTGTTGTAGCATAAGGCAAGGTTGAGCGAGTCTTGCTCGGTCTGGAACAATGCGATGGCATCGTTGCTCAGGTCGATGGCTTTGCTATAGTCGCCCAGGTTGCAGTATCCCAGGCTCATTAGGTTGTAGATGTTTCCTCTTAGTTTGATTTCTTTGGAAGGAAGCTTAGACTCCGCTTCGTATAATGCCTGAATGCAATTGTCGAAATTCCCTAAAAGTTTCTCGGCTTGGGCATAGACGTAGAGTGCTTGAGCCTGTCCTAATGCGGAATGGATAGAATCCTGCGCGCCTAAAGTGTAGTAGACGGCAAGTTGCGGATTGGTATACAGCTCTTGTTCGGCTTTCTCCAATAACGAAATTTGGCGTTCTTTGCCGGAAGAGGCGGAAAGGGATGCCGGCAATAATAGGAAGATGCCGAATAGGAAGTAAACGTGAATCTGCGTTTTTAAGTATCTATTTAATAAGGTGTCATGTTTCATAGCGGAAGGTATTTTCGCAAAGTTAGTAAATTTAGTTGAAGTTGCCAACTATAGGATGAGCTGATAATCGATAATCCCCACCCACTTGCCGAACTTGAAGCCCGCTTCCTTGAAATGGGACACTTGGGTAAAGCCTAACCGTTCGTGAAAAAGGCAGCTGGCTTGGTTGTCTTCGGTGATGCAGGCGATGAGCGAATGGACTTCGGAGCGTCGGCATTCGTCAATCAGTTGGCGCATCAGTTGTGTTCCGATGCCTTTCCGCTCTTGTCCCGGTGCCAGATAGACCGTTGTTTCCAATGTCCGGCTGTAAGCGTCTTTCTCTTTCCAAGGGTGTGCATAGCAATAACCGGCGATTTTCCCTTCTTCTTCGCATACGAAATACGGATGGCAGGCGGATAGGGTGGCAATCCGTTTACGCATCTCTTCTTCACCGATAGGACGGATGTCGAAAGTGGCAGTGCTGTGCGCGATATAATGATTGTAAATGTCCGCTAAAGCGTGGGCGTCTTGAAGTTCAACTTTCCGAATCATTTCTTTTTGGCATTTTGTTGCAAAGATAATTCTTTTTGTTTACTTTTGTTCTGAGAAAGAATGAAACTTATGCATACCGTTCGCGACATACTGCTTTTGTTTGTTTTGCTTTCCCTCTTTTCGTGCGGACAGAGGAAGCCTTCCGTTGTGCCTAATCAGGAGATGGCAGAGCGTTTGCTGAAGGAAGCAGACAGCCTGATGCGTGCCGATTCGGCTTTCTGGTATATGCCGGTCGACCGGGAGAATCCGCGTGTATGCCGGCATGACTCGCTTGTCCGGCAAAAGCTGGATGACGCGCTGCTGATGTGCCCTTCGCTAAAGAAAGCTTACCTGAGCAAATACATCTACCTGCTTCGGAGCCGGAAGATGGAAGAATTATTGCCGCTCTTGCGGAAGATGAAAACAAATGTACCCGATTCGATAGCGGCGGATATGTGGCATTTGAAAGCGGCATTGGAAGACCGTGCCGGGTATCGGGATACAGCAAGGCACGACTTCCTGAAAGCTGATACGCTTTATGCACTTGCGTTGAGAAAGACGATGAAAGAGAAAGCTGATACGGTTCAATACGCGATGTTGCGCCTGATGAAGGCATTGAACCTTTCCGTGTTTTATGACGATTTCAATCTGATACGCAATGAAATCAGGCTGTATAACGGGGTGCACCAAACACCTCTTGGCAATGCGGAACTGCTGAGCGCCTTCACCGGCAAGGAGGCGTATTATGATTATTTGTTTGAATGAATGCTCCCAGATAAGTCGCTGCTCATAAATGACTTATATGATTACGCCGGATTGCAAATCCGGCGTGACAAGGTTCTTAATTATTAATTATTAATTCTTAATTGTTAATTATTAATTAGGGTGTCCAGTTTAATGTTCCCAATTTAGCCCACATTTTTGAGCTGTTTGGTGCGTACTGTAACCCAGTTTGTGG
>NZ_JACSPP010000029.1 GCF_014837065.1 Phocaeicola intestinalis | reverse complement strand
ATTTCTTTCATTTACAAATTTAATAATTCTCTTGGCTTTATGCTATTTTGCTAGCACATTACAAACATAGGAACTAAGTGTTTGGCGATACATCCCGTTTGTCGGTTTGAATTGAAAAAAGAAAAGAGAGGCAATCCTCAATACGAGATTGAGAACGCCTCTCTTATCTTAGGTAAGCATTTGGTTATTAATTGTCTGGCTTAGAGATCCCAGAATCACTTTTTAACAGTAACAGGGAATGTCTTAGTCATCTTCAAGCCCCAAACATCTTCTACAGTCATCTTCACGTTGATGGTAGCCTTGCCGTCAACCAAATCAGAATCACTGATGTTAGATACAGTTTTGATTACACCTGTTGCAGCATCAATTGAACCGTATTTCTTACCGTCGTTGTCGGCGATAGCGAAGGTTACGTTCTTGATTTCGTTAGCTCTCGGAGTAGCAGCTGGTGTGAACGTATACTGAGCGGTATAAGCGGCTGCGTCTTTGTAGCTGTCGAAGAGTGCTTTTAAGGTCTTTTGAGTAGAACTCAAGTTTTCATCCTTGATGATTTGGTCGTAAGTACCCTTGTCTGCATTGTAAACATAGATAGTACCTACTACCTGGTTAACGATGTCTTGCCAGCCCATCAAAGTAGACGTCTTAGCATTTTGAGAATTAACTTTGATGTAGAAGTGGTCATTAGCTGTCAAGCTGGTATAATCGTCGATGGTCATGCCAAAGTCAATCAAATCGTCCTTGCTGATTTCGATAGGTTTGCCTTCTGCATTGACAACATAACCGCCATTGGTAGCATATGCACTATAATTATTAATCTTCTTCGGTGTTCCGTCAACAGCGAATAACTGCAAGTTCTTGCCTATGTTGATACCGGCAGCATAAGTTGCGCTGATACCGGTAGTCACGTCGATAGTCTTGCCGAATACGCCAGCCATCTTCGTGTCATCGATCTTGATGTTCGAACCGTCAGCAGTATAAACAGCACTCAGAACCTTAACCTTGAAGTCGTATTCGATTTCATTGTTAGTATTGCCGAACAGATAGAATGTACCGCGGATGTTACGTTCCTTGTTCATGTGGTTCTTGCCTTCATTGCCAAGTGCAACGCCTTCAATAGGAATTACGATATCGTTGCCGTATACCCAATTTTCAGAACCCCAAGCTTGAGAACCGTCTGATTCTAACCAGTTCATATAGTCAAGGTCTTCATAGCCAACCAATGTAGCGATGTTAGAAACTTTACGAACAACGCCTTCATCTATGCCATAAGAAACTTGTGTACCGTTAACTTTACCTACAACCTGCAGAGTCTTTCCGTCTTCTGTATAAGCTGTAGCCAAAGCGAACAGGTCTTCAACTTTCGGATTAGTAACTTCCATAGAAGTTTCGGTCTTGTAGATTACAGTTGTACCATTGGCAGCCTCCAATACAACTTTATAGTCACCCGGAATTACATCTGTAGACGGCAATACGAACTGGAATGCATCCGCATTCGAGTAGTTGGCCGATGTACCGTCAGCTTTCACTACCTGAACGGCATATGGACCGTATTCTACTTCATCTTTGTCTACCAAAGTAATAGTCGGACCAGCCGCAATAAAGTTATTAAGTTGAGTAGCGGTTGTGAATCCAAGTTCTTCGATATCCCACTTGATGATTTGTCCGATTCGTGAATCGCTGCTGCTTACAGCCTTAGTAGACAATGTGATGTTCTTTTCAGACAACTGTCCGGTAGAAGCGATAGTCTGAGCAACATAGATTGTAAATGTTTGGCTGTCAGCAGAACCGTTCAGACCAAGTGCTGTAACTTTAACGGTTACAGGAATCGTCGTGTCATTGCCTGGATTAGCGACAACCAGTTTATGACCGTCAACGATTGACAAACCGTATTTCTCAACCTGCAGCTGGTTTGCCAACTCAATGATGTATTTGCCTTCATATTCATTTTCGAAGTAAATAGGAGCTGTTGCCGTAGGCTCGTTGCTGACCGGAGCCAACAAATCGATTTCAGCAGCCAGTTCAGGATTATCACCTCGATAAATAATGACATTATTTCTTACTACTGTGTTAGAAATAGTATATGCAAACGGAGTTTTAACCACTTTGCCATTGGCATTTTCTACAACAAGTGCGGTAGCGCTCTTCGTTTCAGCATACTTACCGTCTTCATTCATTTCTTGATTAACCTGCAGCGTCCACAAGCAGTCATCTTCACTGGCAGATCTACTCATTACACCCCAATAATCAACATTCCATTCACCAGAAATGCCTTTAGTCGGGTTAGACAAAGTAATATCTTCTACTACACCATCTTTCAACGTTTGCAAGCTGAACTTAAATCCATCTGCTAAGTCAATAGAAGCCGGAGTTACCAATACAGGCAATTCGGCACCTTGTTTCAGCAAAGTTTCTTTTTCAATCTCACCGATTTCGGGGAATGCTTTCAGCAAAGCCTGATAGTTTTTACTGGTAGTTGTCGGATTCCATTCTGCAGTTTCCACTTCAACTTTTACAACAGCAGCCGGAGCTTCCACTGTATAAGCGTCCGAAGTAGTAGGCAACAGGTAAGCTGTTCCGTCTACGTTCAGTTCGATGAAACCATCTTTTTCTACTACATAGATTTGGGTAGAGCCAGCGTATACGCCTGAGTCAACAGCCTTGTATTCGCTTGTAGCTTCATCCCATTCCCAAACAAACCAGTTGCCTGTTTCCTTGTCGATGTAAGGAGACTTGCCCGGTTCGCCAGCTTCACCGGCAGGACCTTGTTCGCCAGCTTCACCTTGCTCGCCTTGTTCACCTTTTTCACCTTTAGCGCAAACGCCAGTGTCTACACCGTCAATGACCCAGTTGTTGGTAGTGGGGTCAAGTGTGATGACAGTACCCGGTTTTCCGTCTTCACCGTTGATACCGGTGATGTTCTGTGTGGTACCGTCGTTCATGGTTACAGTGAAACCATTTTCGATAGGAGTAACCGATGATACCCACTTGCCTTCGCCTACCAGCTTCTGCAAGGCTGCGATTGCATCCTTGTTAGAAGTGATTTGCTGTTGCAGGTTATTGATGTCATCATCATAATCCTTACAAGAGGTAAAAGTTCCTGCCGAAGCGAACAATAACGCTCCGAACAGCAGTGCACTTAAATACTTTTTTCTCATAACAAATAAAATTTAATTTATAAATTAAAAAACTCAAATCGTTCTAACTCAGGTATTTGCAAGCCCTGCTTTACCTTTTGTATCTGCCTGTTTCTACTCAGGCTTGTAACCGCTCCGGCTACTGACGGATTGTTTGTAAACGGTTGATTTATAGGAATGTATTCGAATTGCATTAGGATTTGTTAACTAAATGTGCCGGATATGTGCCGGTTTTGTAGTCAGGAAATTGCGCTAAAACGGGCATAAAAAGATGTATAAACAGCCTTAATGGAAATGTTTGGGACTATATTTTGTCACGAAAAATGGACATTAATAAAGTTTAACTTATCCTTTTTGAATGTTCCGAAGAAGGTTCCTTCTTAACCATGCGCTGTATGAAATTGTGCATTTTGTATATGCCATGTAGTAGAGACGATGTGCACATCGTCTCTACAGAAACAGTGCGAAATGTTCAATGAACTGATTATTTTATGGAAAGAATACACATTATCTGATTGAATTTAAAGAATTATTTCCGTAATCGCTTGTGTTATCTCAATAAATCTTCTAATTTTGCATCGTGTAACAGACCGTACTGGAGGATATTTTAGTTCAAACAATTAAATAATTTAAATTCAATCATTTATGTGGTTAAGTAATTCATCTATTGGAAGGAAAGTGGTGATGAGCGTAACAGGTATCGCCCTTGTCCTGTTTCTTACATTTCACATGTTGATGAACCTTGTTGCACTGTTTTCGGCGGAAGGTTATAACACAGTATGTGAATTCTTGGGTACTAACTGGTACGCTTTGATAGGTACCTTGGCGTTAGCTGCCTTGTTTGTAATTCACATCGTTTACGCTTTCTGGCTGACGATGTTGAACCGTGCCGCACGTGGTAACGAACGTTATGCGGTGAGTGCAAAGCCTAAAACTGTGGAATGGGCTTCTCAGAACATGTTGGCTTTGGGTGTGATTGTCATCCTGGGCTTGCTGTTGCACTTGTTCAACTTCTGGTACAACATGATGTTTGCCGAATTGATAGGCAATCCGATGATGGGCGGTCTGGAAGCAACCGACGGTTACGGTTACATTGTACAGACTTTCTCTAATCCGGTATTCTTCGTTCTGTACATCGTTTGGTTGTGCGCTTTGTGGTTCCACTTGACTCATGGTTTCTGGAGCTCTATGCAGACATTAGGCTGGAACAACACCATCTGGATCAACCGTTGGAAGTGCATCTCTAACATTTATTCTACGATTATCGTGCTGGGCTTCATGCTGGTTGCGGTAGTATTTTTTGTGAAGAATTTATAATGTAGGCACTAGGTTACAGGTACTAGGTACTAGGTTACAGATACTTTATATTAAGGATGAAAAAACCTAGTCAACTAGTCAACTAGTTCCTAGTCAACTAAAAAAGAAAACAATTATGGCTAATATACTCGACTCTAAAATTCCTGAAGGTCCGATAGCTGAAAAATGGACCAACTATAAAGCTCACCAGAAACTGGTGAACCCCGCCAACAAACGTCGTTTGGATATCATCGTGGTAGGAACCGGTCTTGCAGGTGCTTCTGCAGCCGCTTCTTTGGGCGAAATGGGCTTCCGTGTGTTTAACTTCTGTATTCAGGATTCTCCGCGCCGCGCTCACTCTATCGCTGCTCAAGGTGGTATCAATGCTGCAAAGAATTATCAGAACGATGGCGACTCTGTATATCGTCTGTTTTATGATACTGTAAAAGGTGGTGACTATCGTGCACGTGAGGCAAACGTTTATCGTTTGGCTGAAGTTTCGAACAACATCATCGACCAATGCGTGGCTCAGGGTGTACCTTTCGCACGCGAATATGGAGGTCTGCTGGCAAACCGTTCGTTCGGTGGAGCACAGGTGTCACGTACATTCTATGCCAAAGGACAGACCGGACAGCAGTTGCTGTTGGGTGCTTACTCGGCATTGAGCCGTCAGGTAGGTGCAGGCACAGTCAAGCTGTATACTCGCTATGAAATGGAAGATGTGGTAATCATCGACGGCCGTGCCCGCGGTATCATTGCCAAGAATCTGGTAACCGGTAAACTGGAACGTTTTGCTGCACATGCTGTAGTTATCGCTACCGGTGGTTACGGTAATACTTACTTCTTGTCTACCAATGCGATGGCATGTAACTGCTCGGCTGCAATGGCTTGCTACCGTAAAGGTGCGTTCTTCGCTAATCCGGCATACGTGCAGATTCACCCGACTTGTATTCCGGTACACGGCGACAAGCAGTCTAAGTTGACTTTGATGTCTGAATCGTTGCGTAACGACGGACGTATCTGGGTTCCGAAGAAGCTGGAAGATGCCAAGGCTTTGCAGGCTGGTACCAAGAAAGGCAGTGACATTCCGGAAGAAGACCGTGACTATTACCTGGAACGTCGTTATCCGGCATTCGGTAACTTGGTTCCGCGTGACGTTGCCAGCCGTGCGGCTAAGGAACGTTGCGACCACGGTTTCGGTGTCAACAATACCGGCTTGGCTGTATTCCTCGACTTCTCTGAAAGTATCGAACGTCTGGGATTGGATGTAGTGCGCCAGCGTTACGGAAACCTCTTCGATATGTACGAAGAAATCACCGATGTGAACCCGGGCAAATTGGCAAACGAAATCAACGGCGTGAAATATTACAACCCGATGATGATTTATCCGGCTATCCACTACACCATGGGTGGTATCTGGGTAGACTACGAATTGCAGACTACCATTAAGGGTCTGTTTGCTATCGGCGAATGTAACTTCTCCGACCACGGCGCAAACCGTCTGGGTGCTTCTGCCTTGATGCAAGGCCTTGCTGATGGTTACTTTGTATTGCCTTACACCATCCAGAACTATCTGGCAGACCAAATCACTGTTTCCCGCTTCTCTACCGACTTGCCGGAATTTGAGGAAGCAGAAAAGGCTGTCCAGGCTAAGATTGACCACCTGATGGGAATCCAGGGCAAACGCTCGGTAGATTCTATCCACAAGGAACTGGGCCACATCATGTGGGAATACGTAGGTATGGGACGTACCGAAGCCGGACTGAAGACTGCTCTTGCGAAGCTGAAAGATATCCGCAAGGAATTCGAAACCAACTTGTTCATTCCGGGCAAGAAAGAAGGTCTGAACGTAGAATTGGATAAGGCAATCCGCTTGAACGACTTCATCACCATGGGTGAACTGATTGCATACGACGCATTGAACCGTAACGAATCGTGCGGTGGTCACTTCCGTGAAGAATATCAGACCGAAGAAGGCGAAGCCAAACGTGATGATGCCAACTATTTCTATGTATCTTGCTGGGAATACCAAGGCTCGGATGATAAAGCTCCGGTTCTCTACAAGGAACCGCTGGTTTACGAAGCTATTAAAGTTCAGACAAGAAATTATAAGAGTTAATTAATTTCAGTTGACAAGGTACTAGTTGACTAGTTGACTAGGTTTTAAATAGTATAAGCTTATGAGGACCCATAAAGAATTGGTCGTTTGGCAGAAAAGTATGGAAATGGTCAAGTGTCTTTACTTGGTAACTCAGGCTTTCCCTAAAGAAGAAATATATGGAATCACTTCCCAAATGCGCCGTGCTGCCGTATCGATTCCGTCAAATATTGCAGAAGGATTCGGCAGAGGGTATGATAAAGAGTTGATTCATTTCCTATATATGGCTTTAGGATCTGCATCAGAATTGGAAACGCAGTTTCTTATTTGTAAGGATATTGCATATATTTCGGATGCACAATATCAAGAGCTGGACAGCATGAACAGTGAAATAATAAAAATGTTGACGGCTTTGATAAACAAACGTAAGTCATTTGTATTTTAAACCTAGTTACCTGGTACCTGGTACCTAGTAACCTTAAAAATAAAAACAATGGATAAAAATATATCATTTACGCTGAAAATTTGGCGTCAGAACGGACCGAAGGAAAAAGGTCATTTCGATACATTCCAGATGAAAGATATCCCGGGCGATACTTCGTTCCTGGAAATGCTGGATATCTTGAACGAGCAGTTGGTTGAGGCTGGTAAAGAACCGGTAGTATTCGATCACGATTGCCGTGAAGGTATCTGCGGTATGTGTTCTCTGTATATCAACGGACATCCGCACGGACCTGCAACAGGTGCTACTACCTGCCAGCTCTATATGCGCCGTTTCCACGATGGCGATGTCATTACCGTTGAACCGTGGCGTTCGGCTGGTTTCCCGGTTATCAAAGACTTGATGGTAGACCGTACGGCTTACGACAAGATTATGCAGGCTGGTGGTTTCATCAGTGTACGTACAGGCGCTCCTCAGGATGCCAATGCTATCCTGATTCCGAAACAAGTGGCTGACGAAGCGATGGATGCTGCTTCTTGTATCGGTTGTGGCGCATGTGTAGCTGCTTGTAAGAACGGTTCGGCAATGCTGTTCGTATCAGCAAAGGTTAGCCAGCTGAATCTGTTGCCGCAAGGTAAACCGGAAGCTTTGCGCCGTGCGAAAGCCATGATTGCCAAGATGGACGAACTGGGCTTCGGCAACTGTACCAATACCCGTGCTTGTGAAGCTGAATGTCCGAAGAACGTTTCAATCAGCAATATCGCTCGTTTGAACCGCGACTTCATCAAGGCAAAACTGAAAGACTGATGATTTTTAGGTGCCAGAGGCTAGGTGACTAGTTGACTAGGTACTAGGTGACTAGGTACCAGGTACTAGGTGACTAGGTATTAGATACTAGGTACCAGGCACTGGATATTTGACGAGTTGACAAGTTGATAAGGATTTAAATCCAAGTCTTCTTGTCAACTCGTTTTTTATGAATGTCCGGGAGCTATGCAAAAGAATTTTAAACTATTTGTAATATCCTTGTATAATGTTGGAAGAATCAAGCTGAATGACTATATTTGCAAAGTGATTTTTTTCATAGTATTAGATTTAAGGTTAACAAGGTTGGGAGAAAGCGTTCTCCCATTTTTTTTGTTCTTGGGAACAGTTTCTGAATATCTGCAAAATGCCAATGGTATAAAAAGGAGTTATGCTCGCTTCGCTCATAGGAGTTAAAGGACAATGGTTCTGTTAGGGTTTCCATTAGTAAAAGTATTGGCTTCTCACTCACTTTAACTTCTTGGAATAACTCCTTATCTTGAAATTATCCGTTATTTTACAACTTGTTAATTTGCCCCCCCCTATTCGTTAATGTGTTTTAAAAATTAAGCACTCGTATCTTAAATATATTTGTATTTAGTAATTAATTGCTACATTTACCCCGTTTTGATAGAGGTTCGATAGAGATTAAAAAAGTTCAGTATGAGATTACTAATTGTAAGTATTTGTCTGGTCGTGGCAAGTCTTACCGCATCTGCACAGAATGTAGTGGTAAAGACTAATTTATTATACGACATAACCGCAACAGCAAATCTTGGTATAGAATTTAAAGTGGCTCCGAAATGGACTGTAGACATATCGGGGAATCTCAATGCATGGACTTTCAGCGATAATAAGAAATGGAAACACTGGGTGCTGCAGCCCGAAGCACGCTATTGGCTGTGCGAACGTTTTAACGGACATTTTGTCGGTGCGCATCTTGTAGGCGGCATCTATAATATGGGAAACTGGAATACAGACTTTACTTTCCTGGGTACCGATTTCGGACAGCTGAAAGAACACCGCTACGAAGGCTGGCTGGTAGGGGCGGGCATAGCCTACGGATACCACTGGATGCTGGGCAGGCATTGGAGTGTAGAGGCTGAGATAGGCATCGGATATGTCTATACACAGGCAGATAAGTACGAGTGTCCGCGCTGCGGAGAGCAGCTGGAAAACAACAAGCCACACCATTACGTGGGACCTACCAAAGCAGCGGTCAATCTCATTTATGTATTCTAACGGAAGGGAGGCGGTGGATATGAAAAGAATGACACGTAACATATTATCTTATTTGTTCGGGAGCGGGTTGGCTTTGTTGCCACTCATGTCTTTTGCACAGGTACCATCGGCGGGCAATGCTGTCGGTGTCGATGACGTACAGATCAGCCGTGTGCGCGACAGTGTACGCATCACATTGCTGTTCCGTCTCGATAGCCTTCAGATACGTTCCAACCGTTCGCTGGTGCTTCAGCCGTTTTTCAAGGGAGAAAGCGGCGGGCAATGGTTGCCCTCCGTCGAACTGATGGGCCGCAAGCGTTACCTGTATTACCTGCGTAATGATTCGCTTGTTTATGCCGGAACGCCTTGCCGCGTGATGAAAGCCGGTAAAGGGATGCCGTCCCGGCTTCCCTATCAGGCAGTCCTGCCCTACCAGCCGTGGATGGAAGGTGCGTCGCTCTATCTGGGTAAGGACGAATGCGGGTGCGGACAAGTAATAAACACCATGCAGCAGCCCCTTGCCGTAGCAGATATTGCGTGGCATCCGGCATTGGCATACATTGCTCCGCAGGTCGAGACCGTAAAGAGCCGTCAGCTCAGCGGCCGTGCTTATCTCGATTTTCCTGTCAACAAGACTGAAATTTACCCCGATTACCGGCGTAATCCGGCAGAACTGGCAAAGATACGTGCCACGATAGACAGTGTGCGTGCCGATAAAGACGTGAATATCGTGCAGATATACGTCAAGGGATATGCTTCGCCCGAAGGTACTTACCGTTCGAATGCACGTCTGGCAGAAGGTCGTACCGAGGCATTAAAAGAATATATCATGAGCCGTTACGGGCTGGCTGGCAGCTTGTTTGCCGTAGATAGCGAGCCCGAGAACTGGGAAGGGCTGCGTGCCTATGTAGCCGGAAGCAACCTTGCCGATAAGGAAGGCATTCTGGAGATAATCGATAGCAAAGATGAGCCTGATGCCAAAGAGCACCGCTTGCGTTCGGCTTATCCGCAGGCATACCGCACCCTGCTTGCCGACTGTTATCCCGGACTGCGCCGTTCCGATTACCGCATCGACTATGTGATACGCGGATTCAATGTCGATGAGGCGAAGCAGGTCATCCGCACCCGTCCGCAGAACCTGTCGTTGCAGGAAATGTTTGCCGTGGCGCAGACCTACCGTCCCGGAAGTCCGGAGTTTATCGAGGTGTTCCAGATAGCCGTGCAATACTACCCTACCGACCCGGTGGCAAACCTCAATGCGGCAAATGCCTTGCTCGAACAAGGACTGGCGCAGCAGGCAATGCCTTACCTGATGAAAGCAGGCGACAGTCCGCAGGCAGCCAATGCACGGGGCGTAGCCTTACGTATGCTGGAACGGTACGATGAAGCCGTCCGCTGGCTTCACCAGGCTTCCGAAGCCGGACTAGAGGAAGCCCAAGCCAACCTGTCGGGCATTTGAAGGCTCACCACAGATTACACAGATTGAATAATTAATTTTTCATTGCCAATAAAAAATCTGTGTAATCGGTGGTGAAAGAAAAGAGAGTGGTTTTTGATAGAGATAACTTTCGTTCTTTGACTTATTGGGAAATACGGGAAAAACAATTAACTTTGCAGTGATAAGTTTAAATGAATATTCGCATTTTGCCCAATGCGCCCTCACAGGGAATATTCGCGGATATTCAATAAAACTTAAGAACTCAAAAACTCAAAACGATATGGCAACAAACAACCTGACATTGGAAATGCAGCGTGAAGAACTGATTCACGAATTGCAACGCGTAGATAACATTGAGGTTATCGAGAAGGTGAAACGTTCCTTGAAACGTGCCCTTGCCGCCGTAAAGCGCAAAGAGCAGGAAGAGGAATCCGACCATGTGACCAAGGAGCAGTTTGCAAACGATTTGTATAACGCCTTTGTAGAAATGTATCGTGCAGAGCGGGATGGCGTAAAACTGAAAACAGCGGAGGAATTGCTGAATGAATTATAGCATCAATACGCTTCTTGATTTCGACCGTGAACTAAAACGGTTAAGCAAGAAATATAAGTCGATAAAGCAAGATTATGCCCGCTTGTTGGACGAACTCCATGCCAACCCTACCGCCGGAGCCGACTTAGGCGACGGCGTGCATAAAGTACGTATGGCGATAGCCAGCAAGAACCGTGGCAAGAGTCATGGTGCACGGGTCATTACCTATGTATATAAGATAGATGAGGAAAGCGGCATCATTACCTTGCTCACCATTTATGACAAGGAAAAGGTCGACACGATTTCTGCTGAAGAAATAGTCCGGCTGAAAGAGTTGGCAAAAGCCCATCTCGGCATATCAGCCCAATAAAATTCCGTTATATTTTTCTGCATTTGCTTAGAAACTGTTTTGATATGAAATATCCGCAAACATCCTATGTAGGGGCGTATTGCATACGCCCTGAAAAACATCCACGTGGATTAGTTGGCGCATTCGGGCATATGCGATACGCCCCTACATGGCAATTGGGTGAATTGCGGAATCCATTAGATTTTTTGTAGAATTTCAAAACAGTTTCCTAGTCATACTACTGACTTTTTCGAATAATACAATCAATCCGCCAGTCCCAATGCAGTAGGACTGCTGTCCCATTGCACCGGTACTCCAGTCCTAGTACTATAAGGACTGCAGTCCTGAGCCCTTAGGATTTTGCGAGGACTGAACCTCCCGGTACTGCGAAAGTCGCTTCCTTGCCAAAGTCATATATCATAGTCTTTTTTCATAAGACCAGTTCACTTTTTCCCGTATTTCCCATAAGTTCGAAGGCAAAAGGTAACAAGTGTATTAAGAAACTTAGCCAACTAAAAAAGAGATTACTAATTTAATTATACTACGATTATGAAAAAAGTGAAGTATTTAGCAATGTTGCTCGCGGCAGGCATGTTTGCCGCATGTAGCGACAATTTGGAAGACACAGGCGCAGGAAATGCGGGTGGAGATACTCCGAGCACTACGGAGGGATATGTGAAAGTGGCGATTAATATGCCTACTACGAGCGGAAATTCTTCAAGATCAACAGATAATGGAGAATCAGGTGCAAATGTAAGCCTTGAAGATGGTGATCCTAAAGAATATAACATAGAAAATGCCATATTAGTTTTTTTTAAAGATGATAAAAGTGGAGATTCTCAAACAAATCCGCCTACAGATCCTGATGGAAATGCACAATTTGTGAAAGCCTATCCATTAACCAAAGCAGATTTAACGGTTTCTGGTTCTACTGAAACCCCACAAGTAACTGAACAAGTTTCAGTTATTACAGAAGCACCCAAAGTTGAAAGCACGGAACAACTTTACGTACTTGTGATTTTAAATTATGATTCAGATTTAATCTCTCCAACGAATGGTGGTTTATCTGTAAACAATACCCCATTAACAGCAGGAACTGCGACAGTGCAAGGAAGTAAGCTTTCTGCACTTCAAGCAAAATTAAATGGGGCTGACGTTGACCTTTCAGCTTTTATAGGGACTTCTAAGAATCAATTTACGATGACTAACGCACCTCTTTCTAGTGCAGCTGGTAATAGTGGTAGCATTGCGAGTGCAAAAGCTTACACTTTGGTCCCTGTAACAGTATATGATACAGAAGCCGATGCACTTAGTCATCCTGGTTCTTCTATTTATGTAGAACGTGTAGTAGCTAAAGTTTCTTTGAGCAGTACAAGCTTTGATGCAAATAAACAAATTAAAGTAACCAAACTTAATGCAAGTGGAACTTCTGAACCAACTGGCGATTTAGTAGAATTTACAGGTTGGTGTTTGAATGTAACAAACAATTCTACGAAATTGGTACGTGATGTTAGTGGATTTAACACAACTGATTGGCTTGAAACAACAAATGCTACCGGCAATAGGGCGGAAAGGTTTGCAGGAACGAGAAGCATCAATGCTTCATTCGGAATAACAGGAGAGAATGGTTATTATCGAATTTATTGGGCAAAAGATGGTAATTATGTTGGTTCTGGAGAATCGGATGCAACAGACTTTACAACTTATTATATTAAAAATGGAACGTTTATACCGAGTGAGCCGACTTGGGAAACCGAGTTACCAACAACAAAAACTGATAATGCTTGTTATTGTTTGGAAAATACGATGAATTATGACCAGCAATTAGAAGATCGTACGACAACAGTTTTATTGAGAACAAATTATTGGACGAAGTTTAATGGAGACAAAGCAGCAACCCAAAGAAGTTTCTTTATCTGTGGGATAAGCGACACTAAGTATCCGGAAAAACAAGTAGGAGAAAGTACCGGCACCCACACCGATTGTTTTATTGAACATCTCATAACAGAAGCTAACAAAATTCTTGCAGACGAAAATGACTTTGCAACTTATTCTGATAGCTATTCGGATTTAGTTGTAAAACAAGGTGCTAACTCTGGTACATATACTAATGTAGAAGATATATTAACTTTTAGTGCTACAGGAACTAAGAAAACGGCTCAAGTAGCAGCAGTAAGTGCTGTAGTAGGAGGAAGAATTTCTTATTACAAAGACGGTCTTAACTTCTATCGTACTACTTTAATTCGTCATTTCCAAGATGGAGAAGGAGTTATAGTTCCTGAAAGTGGTATAGCAGCAGCTACTGATTATAAATTGCAACATTTAGGTCGTTATGGTGTAGTTCGTAATAACTGGTATGAAATAAATATTAATTCTATCAGTGGTCCAGGTGATCCGGAAGTTGATCAACCAAAACCTGATCCTGACGATTCGGCAGAAGGTTTTGTGAATGTGACCATCAACGTCCTCAGTTGGGCAAAACGTTCTCAAAACGTAGACCTCTAATTTTGTAAAAGCAAAATATAAGCAATGTCATCCTGAGCGGAGCGAAGGATCTCGTGAACATCCACGTGGGCGCATCCGAGATGCTTCACTGCGTTCAGCATGACAACTGATTTTCATCAAATTAGGAAAGAAAACCTCTGTGCCATAGTGTTCATTATTAACTATTAATTATTAATTGTTAATTATTAAATGAAAGCGATATATACCCTACGAATGCTGGCTATCCTGTGGGCTGGAATCACCCTTTCCGCCTGCACCGACTGGATGTACGACGACCGCAGCGGATGCGAACACGGCGTATGCCTTAGCTTCAAGTACGACTACAACCTGCAGCGTGCCGACATGATCGGCCACGTGGGTAGCGTAGGCGTATTTGTTTACGATGAAGAAGGACGCTTTGTCACTTCCTATATCGAGCCAAATCTCCGCCGCACGCAGCCCTGCCTGTACCTCGACTTGCCCCAAGGAAACTACCAGTTCCTTGCCGTAGCCCAGCAGCGTTCTTTCGACGAGCTGCAAGCCGGACCCGGAGCAAACTTCACCTGGTCGGCACCCGATGCCGGAGACGGGATAGACGACTTCAGTGTATCGCTGGCACATCAAGACCTGGGCAACGGCTTCGCCACGGTGCCCCATGGCAACTTGCCGCTGGACACGCTTTGGCACGCCGTCAGCGCAACGCCTCTTTACGTCCCTGCCGAAGGCTATGCTTACGATACACTTTCGCTGGTGCGCGACACCAAGTCGATATCCGTATCCTTGCGTGAGATAGACCGTCCCGAAACCATGGACGTTGCCGACTATGATTTCTTCATTTACCACCGCGACCTGACCATGGCATACAGCCCAGCAACGCACGACCTGGAAGCATCTGCCCAAGCACGCACGGCTATCTATACGCCCTACGCCACTTGGAACACCTCGGACACCGATGCTTCGGCAGCAAGGTCGGACGCCGGACGCACGGCGCATGCCGACTTCATGACCTCACGTCTCTATGCCGATGGCGCCGAAGAAGACCGTGCACGCCTCGTCATCCGCCACCGCGACACAGACCATACAGTGATAGAAGCCGACCTGTGCAACCTCTTGGGTCAGCTTCGCAACTACGATGAAACGCAGCGTTACTCCCTCCAAGAGTTCCTCGACCGCGGCTACGACTTCCGCCTCACCTTCTTCCTGCAAGGTGGCGAGTGGCAATACGCCGAAGTATCCATCGGCATCCTCGGCTGGAGCAAGCGCATCCAGAATGTATCATTAGACTAAGCAAAACCATGAAACGAAACGCTCTGACATACCTCCTCCTCCCCTTCCTGCTGGCACTGCTCGTCACTGCCTGCAAGGACGACACGCTTCCCGCTTCTCCCGCAGAAGAAGAGGAAGCAGGCAGCGGCGTGTATGTAAGTGTGGTAGTGAATACGGGCGGCAGCAATGCTTCGCGTGTGCCTACGCCAGGAGAAGGCGGTGATGGTCCGCAAGCAGGTACAGTTGAGGAGAGCACGGTGCATGACTTGAATGTGTTTTTCTTTCAAGGGGATGATGGGATAAACTCGGATGCAAATACAGAAATAACTCATTGCCTATATTTTAGCCAAGACAACAATAACTTATTTGGTGGAATAGGGCAAGGTGATTATGATGCGGTTTATTATTCTGCCACAGAAGATGTAAGTGACAAGTTGCAAATAGGCGAAAGATATAATGTATTAGTGATAGCCAATGCAGGTGATTTAAGTAATAATGCGACATTACAAACTTTAGGTAATTTACGTGATTATCAAGTATCGGAAACAATAACCGATGACGGATATTTCTTAATGTCATCAGAATCAGACGCTTTTATAGATATAAAAGCAAATACTCCAGCCACAGCGGAACCAGTATCAGTAAATATTGAGCGGATGACGGCACGGGTGGATTGTGCGTGGGAAGATGATTATTATGAAATAGATAATTCGAGCGCTAAGGTTAAGATAGAATCAGCTATGTTAGTCAACAAATACATAGGGGATACCTATGCTTTTAAGAGGATAACAACCAGTATAACAGATAATACGATAGAATATTTAGGTGATGAAATTGGTGACAATGATACTCCTGCTGAGAATTATGTTGTAGACCTCAAAACGTTAGACGATGATTTTACTCCAAGTGCTACCTATTATGCAAATTATTATCCGACCTTATCACTGTCTGAGAATAGTGAATGGAGAATATTGGATAAAAATGTCACTTCTACAGACGAATCAGGAACGATCTATTACCGTTTAGATTATACGCAAGAAAATGTGTTTCGTGTGTCTGATGGGTTTAATGTTGCAGCTTGTTGCACTGGAATTGTTTTTAAAACC
The DNA here is from genome assembly GCF_014837065.1 of Phocaeicola intestinalis. GTDB lineage: Bacteria > Bacteroidota > Bacteroidia > Bacteroidales > Bacteroidaceae > Phocaeicola > Phocaeicola intestinalis. The sequence goes on along the minus strand of NZ_JACSPP010000029.1, from coordinate 27,581 downwards.
ACTTACTATGCAGGTGGCAATACAAATGGGGCCGGCGAAACACGTTATTACAGCTATTGGATTCGACACGCTGCTGATAATAATGACGAAATTAGCCCGATGGAATATGCCATTGTGCGCAATAATATTTATCAACTTGAGGTAACGGGGTTTAGTGTAGAAGCAGTCACGCTAACAATCACAGTTGTACCTTGCGATCAAATAGAAAATAATATCACATTCGATTGAATGTATGATGAAAAATGAATACACTATGAAATTGAAGGCATACATACAATATTGGATTGCTTTATGCAGCATTATCTTTGTTGCTTCGTGTTCTGATGATTTGGATCTTCCGGTAGAAACAAATGTACGCGAAGGTATACCAGTAGAAATTAAGGTTAAATTTGGTACATCTGTACAACAAACTGTAGAAACACGGGCGGAAGGTGATGATGTGGTATATGATTATTACATATTTGTGTTTGACTCTAACAAGATATTAAAAACCAAGGAGTACCATAATGCTGCAGATGATCGGTTTACGTTCGAAAAGCAAATAACGATCCACACGACCTCGGGAGTCAGTTACATCATGGCTGTTGCCAATATACACGGAGAAGGATTGCCTTCTGAATATGGGAACAGCAATGTGACACGTTCTACTCAAGCGGCGTTAACCAATGCTACAGTGGGAACTTTTAGTATGGACGATTTAAAAAGTCTTCGAATCGGTCTGGTGGATGCATTGAATCCTGATGTCATCAACCGCCAGAAATCTTCTTTTGCGATGTCTGGCAAATATGTTCCAACAAGCGGTGAAGATCGTGGCGACGGTTATTGTGTAATTCCGGAACAATCTGCAACTTTGACCGGTGAAATCCAATTATATCGTACAGATGCCTGCATTACATTCAATTTGCGCACAGGAGATAAAGTATTGACGGTAAACGGTGGTAATACTCCCACATTTACTCCAACTTCTTTTCGAGTTGTGAATATTCCTCGCTATTCCCGAATGATGAATGAAACGGAAGATTGGGATGGTACTTCAGGCGGTGATAATGTATCTGAAAATGATTATTACGAAATCCCGGAAACTACTCCTATTACTATCTCTACGAATGTTACGGAAAATAATAAAACATATCAAACGTTTACATTTTATTTACCGGAAAACCGAAAGTCTGCTAAATCTGCTACGCAAACTGATGGCTCTCCGTTGGAATATACCGATCGTGAACGGCAAGAAAAGCAGGAAAATGCTGATGGAACAATGGATAATGGCGCATGGTCTTATGCTCCAGAACGGGGTACGTATGTTATCATCAATGGAACATTTTCCGGGTATGCTTATGAGAACGGAGAAAATGGTAATGTTGTTCCTATTGATGCAGAAGTGACTTATAAAATCCATTTGGGTGATTTTAGTGAAGCAAATGGCTACGACTATTCTAATTTTCATACTAAAAGAAACACGGAATACATCTACAATGTGTCTGTAAATGGGGTAGACAATATCATTGTAGAAGTTGAAACAAATCAAGAAAATCAACCGGGTGCTACGGGTGATATTTATTTTACCAATGAAACGAATTTATACACATTGGATGCACATTATGAAACCTGTTTGATGCGTTTTACCAAAGCTATGGTGACAGAATCTCCTTCAAGGCTTACTTATCGGGTGCGTACACCTTTTACGGAATATTTGGCAGACACGGATGAAAACAGAGCAGCAGATGCTAACTGGGTGCGTTTTGCTGTAAACAAGATAGACAATGGAGGAATATATAGCGATGACCTGCAGAGTTATAGCGAAGGAAATGCAAGTGAAGGAATATACAATAACGGTTCTTATAATGAGAAAGAGTTATTAACTGTAGATGAATTAATAGAAATACTTAAATATCTTGCAGACCATGAACACGATTCACGTTGGAGGAACGATGTGTTTGTGGTTACTTGTTTCGTGAATGAATATTACTATACCCATGATGCAAATGAAAGCGGATATCAAGATGATTATGATAACGGTGCACAATATGCTATACCTGCCACTGCTACCAATGTTGACAGAAGTGTTCCTGCTTGGAAGTATGCCGTAAATCAACCTAACCGCACTCTACAGTTGTTGTGTGATGTGCGCTCCAGCGCGGATGGCGAAAGCAGCATTGTGGATGCAGCCTATGTCATTAGCCAGCGTTCCATACAAACCTTTTATAATACAGATGTTTCATTGACAGGATTGACTTCTGCATTAGGGGTGGAAACTATCAGCGAAACAGGAAGTGAAATAACATCTATGGGGTATTCTGCTAATAACTCTTCAGATTATCCGCAAGACTTCCGGAGAGGATTGACCAATACCAAAGCAATGTGGGCAAACAATAATGGTGGGAATATGAGTTGGGGTAGCTCTCAGTGGGATAACTATATTGATGCGGCTGATAATGGCTATACAACTCCTCCTGCCATTGTACCGACAGAAACAGAAACTGCTTATATTGGTCTACAAAACAATTACCGAAATGTATATATAGCTTGCCTGCAACGAAACCGTGATGTAAATAGAGATGGCAAGATAGATGAGGATGAAATTAAATGGTATTTGCCGGCTCTGAATCAATATGCCGCTCTATATATGGGTGAAAACGCTTTAACGCAAGAAAGCCGTTTCTATACACATTCTGATTGGCGGTTAAAACATTTTTATAGCAGTACATACAATGACGTAGATTCAAAAACTATTACAACAGAGAAAGATGATGTCATTCCCAATCCAGAATATAATCAAATAGAAAGTGATGAAGTAATGACTTTTTGGTCAGAGGAAGGTTTTTCTACCAGCACATACGGGCAAACCATTGCTTGGAAAACAACGAGCAGTGAAACTCCTATTTATCGTTATTATCGGTGTGTCCGTAATTTAGGGAATACAACTATAGATAATGAAAATGAAGTGCCTCAGAATTATTGGGAAAGAAATGAACGCGTTATATCTTTTACTTATTTAGATAATGATGCAGTAAAAGGTGTAGCTTTAAGCCATGGAGAATTAAGTAATACTCACACCAATCGCAGTACACATAATCGTGTTTACTCTAAATTTGAATATGCTACAGCTGATGCTACTGGTCATATTAATGCTGCACAAGCGCATGCCTTATATGCGAATATATGTCAAAATTATCAACAAGATGGACATAGTTGGTGAATGCCAAATCTTCGAGAATTATTATTTTTAGCTTTGAATTCATATGTAAAAGGCGGAATACTGTCAGATTTTCCTACTACTACTGATCATAACTACCATAGCCGTACCCTTTTTTATTGGTATGCAAACGATAGTAGAAATGGTTCAAACTATCTTTCTCCATTGAACAATCAATATAGGTATGGATATAAGTATGAAGGAGGAAATATTTCTTTGGAGGAATCTGGAAGTTATAACAGCTGGGGAGGTGCATGGAATTTTAATGTCCGCTGCGTCCGTGATGTCACCGAGTAAACGAATATTCCCTTTATATTAAACAATACCAAGGTTTATGTGGTGGGATTTTTTCGAGTACTTGTATTGCTTTGGTATTGGCTTGACCATTACAAAATCGGCTATTGATTTATTGATATTTTCTTGTTTTATTCGTAAGTTTGCAAAAGCATGATTTTTAATAGTAATGACAAAGTTATAAAAGCATTGAGGATATGGCAAATAGTTACGAACAAATCATCAAAGACATAAATGAGCATCTGCAGAAAAGCGGACGAAGTTATTATTCCGATTTCTATATCGGCATATCAAGCGATGCCCGGAACAGATTGTTTAAGGAACATCATGTGAAAGAAAATTCCTGGTGGATTTATCGTGTTGCTGACTCTTCGGTCGTAGCCCGCGAAGTGGAACAATATTATTTAAAACTGGGAATGCGGGGAAACACTGGCGGAGGAGATGCCTCGGCTAATATGGTTTATTGTTATGCAGTCACTCCAACAACTACAGAATAACGCATTTAGGTTTTGAACACAAAGACAATGGACAATGAACAATTGACAATGGACAATGAACCGTGCGACATCGCAATTGTCAATTATCAATTGTCAATTGAAAAGAACTTTGCACCTCTGTGTCTCTGCGTTCCATTTCCCACAAACCGATTTGGTTCTACTATAACAAATAAAACAACACCATCGTTTTTCTTTCCGGCAGAAATTTTATATCTTTCCTCTAAAGAAAAACGTTTTCTTTATTCTGTCGGTGTAGAATCTCGCAGATTATATCTATATTTGCAATACCATTAATCAAATAGTCTGTAGTATGCAAGAAGAGGTTTTTAAATTCATTTCAGCCACATTCGGAATATCGGCAGCAATCACCTTTGCCGTTATCATGCTCGCATTTTGGTTGGTGTATTTCATCACGAAAAAAGTGACGATGATACATGCCAGACATGCCGAGCTGGAGAAAGACGAACAGGAAATGGAACAACGCGTCTTGAACACGCTTGACCGTAATGAGGATAATACGCGAAGACGGTTTGAGAGCGTAGAAAACAAAATCGATGAGATAAGAAGAGATATGTCATATATCAAAGGGAACATGGATTTCCTGCGCAACGGTGGCGCAAACCTGATACAAAGCCACAGCCCCATATCGTTGACAAATGAGGGTAAAGAAATTGCCACGCAGATAGATGCAGATGGCATTATTAGCAAAAACTGGGAAAAGATTCGGAAGAATATCGAACTGTCGGGAGTAAATACGGCATACGATGTACAAGAATATTGTTTTATGACAGCATCTGTAGAACCCGAAAAGTTTTTCGATGCGGATAGTATCATCCGGATAAAAGATTTTGCTTATCAGCACGGGAAGTCAGTACAGATTTACCTCCACATAATCGGTTTGCTGATTCGTGACAAGTTCTTGAAAGAACATCAAGGCAAGGCAACACTTTGATGAATCATCCCATATCTGTTCTTGCGGATTTTTTCGCTTCGCTCAACAACTCTTGCAATTCGCAAGTATTGAGTATGAGGAACCGAAGGTCGACGAAGTTTATTTTATAGTCTGGAGAATCGGGACATACGAAACGTACGGACATAAAAAAAGGAGTACCGCTGTACTCCAACCTTTGTTAACCTTAAATCTAATACTATGAAAAACACATTGCAAAGGTACGGACTTCTGGGAAATATGCAAGCATTAGGGTTATAAAAACGTGTTTTATAACATGCTTTAAGAAACGTTTCTTCTTATTCAAAAGTCTTTAACAGATTAAGGCATCAGCTTACGCCAAGCTCTTTCCGTGCCACATCGAGTGCTTCGTTGATGTTGCTGCAGATGTTTTCCTTGCCCAGTAAAGTATAGAAGCCCGACCGTTCCAATACGGCGTGCACCTGCGGATTGACACCCGAAAGGATGATGTGGATGTTTTCCTTTTGTGACATCTCGCACAGGGTAGTCAGGTTGTGTATGCCCGTAGAGTCGATGAAAGGCACTTTGCGCATGCGGATGATGCGTATCTGCGGGCGGTCGCCCAGCCGTGCCATGATTTCTTCAAATTTGGTGGCGATGCCGAAGAAGTAAGGTCCGTTTATTTCGTATACTTCCACGCCTTCGGGGATAACCAAGTGTTCTTCGTGCGTTTCCACGTCCGATTCCTTGTTGGGGTCGATTTCATCGGTAATGACCGATATCTGCGTGGTCTCCATCACTCGTTTCATGAACGATACGCAGGCGATGACCAGCCCCACTTCGATAGCCACGGTCAGGTCGAATATCACGGTGAGGAAGAAGGTGATAAGCAATACGGTGACATCGGATTTCGGGTTTTTCAGCAGCCCTTTGAATACTCTCCAGCCACTCATGTTATAGGATACTACTACCAGCACGCCGGCAAGGCACGCCATCGGGATGAACTTGGCGAGCGGCATCAGGAATATCAGGATGAGCAGAAGCACGATGGCATGAACGATACCGGCTATCGGCGAGCGGCCTCCGTTGTTGATATTGGTCATGGTGCGGGCAATGGCTCCCGTGGCAGGAATGCCGCCGAAGATGGGTGAGATAATGTTGGCAATGCCCTGTGCCACCAGTTCGGTGTTTGAGTCATGATGGTCTCCGATGACTCCGTCGGCTACGGTGGCGGAGAGTAAAGACTCTATTGCCCCCAGCACGGCGATGGTTATCGCTACGGGGAAAAGGTTTTTCACCGCTTCCCAGTCGAGCGAAGGTACGGTAGCTTCGGGTAATTGTGACTGGATGCTGAAGCGGTCGCCGATGGTGTCGATGCTGGTCACACCTCCGTACATCTTCATCAGGTATACCGCTACGGTCACAAGGATAATCGCTACCAGCGAGCCGGGAATCTTTTTCGAGAACTTGGGCGTGAGCGCGATAATCAGGATGCTGGCTATGCTGACCGCTACGTTCCACCAGTTGACGGTATCGAAATGACGTGCATAGAGTATCCATTTGCCGATAAAGTCGCCCGGCACCTTCTCACCTCCGAATTGCAGGCCGAATACATCAGCTATCTGTGTGGTGAAGATGGTCAGGGCGATACCGCTTGTGAAACCGATGATGATGGGGTAGGGAATGAACTTGATGATGGTGCCAAGCCGGAACACTCCTAATATAATAAGGAGTATGCCCGCCATTAAGGTCGCTATCATCAGGCCTTCCAGTCCGTATTGCTGGATAATGCCGTAGATGATAACGATAAAGGCTCCCGTAGGTCCGCCTATCTGTACTTTGCTCCCGCCCAAAAGCGAGATGATGAATCCCGCTACGATAGCGGTGATGATGCCTTTTTCGGGACTTACTCCCGAAGCGATGCCAAAAGCAATGGCAAGCGGAAGGGCTACGATGCCTACGATGATGCCTGCCATCAGGTCGGTAGAGAAGTCCGACCGGGTGTAGTTCCGAAGCGTATCTACCAGCTTCGGCTTAAACTGAAATGTCTTCATATACCTATTGAAATAATTAAAATAATAAAAAAGAAGTGCAAAAGTATATATTTATCCGAACATAAACGACTACATTCCCGTTAATCTTTCAAGAAAAGGCAAGAAAGTCTTAATAGAACATAAAAGATTGATTGTAATGATTACAAATTTGAATAAAAATACTATCTTTGTAATGTTGAAAAGAAAACAATGTCTAACCACTAAATAACTAACGATTATGGGAAAAAGTATTAAAGGAACAAGAACAGAGAAGAATCTGGGTATTTCATTTGCTGGCGAATCACAGGCAAGAATGCGTTACACTTATTTTGCAAGTGCGGCAAAGAAAGAAGGATATGAACAAATTGCCGCTATCTTTACCGAAACTGCAGACCAGGAGAAAGAACATGCCAAGCGGATGTTTAAATGGCTGGAAGGCGGAATGGTGGAAATCACAGCCAGCTATCCTTCGGGTGTCATCGGAACTACGCTGGAAAATCTGAAGGCTGCTGCAGCAGGTGAGAACGAGGAATGGTCGCTGGACTATCCGAAGTTTGCTGATATTGCCGATGAAGAAGGATTTCCTGCTATCGCCAAGATGTACCGTGAAATAGCTGTTGCCGAAAAGGGGCACGAAGAAAGATATCTTGCACTGGCAAAGAATGTAGAAGAAGGTAAGGTATTCAAGAAAGATACCGAAGTGGTATGGCAATGCCGTAATTGCGGATACCTGTATGTAGGTACGGAAGCTCCCGAAACTTGTCCGGCTTGCTTGCATCCACAAGCTTACTTTGAAGTGCAGAAAACGAATTATTAAGCCTTGCTTGACAGCTCGGTAATTCATCACAGGGGACACAGGGATACAGGGGTATTTCTGTGTCCCTTGCGGTTTAAAATACCTACTTTCAGGTATTGACAAAACAGATGAAAGTTTGCAATTTTGCGGACATAGAAAATAACTTTTAAAATCAATAAATGTATGAAAATCAAATCAATCATAGGTCGTGAAGTGCTCGACTCGCGTGGCAATCCTACCGTAGAAGTGGATGTAATGCTGGAATCTGGTATAATGGGACGTGCTTCGGTTCCGTCCGGGGCTTCTACAGGCGAGCACGAAGCGTTGGAACTTCGCGATAAAGATCCGAAACGCTATGGCGGTAAGGGTGTATTGAAGGCTGTAGAGAATATCAATACGGTCATAGCTCCGGCTTTGACGGGCTGGTCTGTACTGGAACAGCGTGCCATCGACCGGAAAATGTTGGAACTGGACGGCACCAAGACAAAATCGAATTTGGGTGCCAATGCCATTTTGGGCGTTTCGCTTGCCGTGGCAAAAGCTGCTGCAAATTACCTGCACATTCCTCTCTATCGCTATATCGGAGGGGTAAATACGTATGTAATGCCGGTTCCGATGATGAACATCATCAATGGCGGTTCGCATAGCGATGCCCCGATTGCATTCCAAGAGTTTATGATTCGTCCGGTAGGTGCTTCTTCGTTCCGTGAAGGCTTGCGTATGGGGGCAGAAGTATTCCACGCCTTAAAGAAGGTTTTGCACGACCGTGGACTGAGTACGGCGGTAGGTGATGAAGGAGGTTTTGCTCCGACATTGAATGGTACGGAAGACGCACTTGACTCCATCCTTGCCGCTATCCGGGCAGCAGGCTACGAACCAGGCAAGGATGTAAAAATCGGTATGGACTGTGCGTCATCTGAGTTTTATAAGGATGGAGTATATGATTACACCATTTTCGAAGGGGAAAAAGGAAAGAAACGTACATCGGATGAACAAATCGCTTATCTGGAAGAACTGATTGACAAGTATCCGATTGATTCTATCGAAGACGGTATGAGTGAAAACGACTGGGAAGGCTGGCAGAAACTGACGGCACGTATCGGCGGACGTTGCCAGCTGGTAGGCGATGACCTGTTCGTAACCAATGTAGAATTCCTTTCGAAAGGAATCGCTATGGGATGTGCTAATTCCATATTGATAAAGGTAAACCAGATAGGCTCACTTAGCGAAACGCTGGATGCTATCGAGATGGCACACCGCCATGGTTATACTACGGTTACATCCCATCGTTCGGGTGAAACCGAAGATGCCACCATAGCCGATATAGCTGTAGCAACGAATAGCGGACAAATCAAGACCGGTTCGCTGAGCCGTTCGGACCGTATGGCGAAATACAACCAGTTGCTCCGTATCGAAGAAGAATTGGGTGACTTGGCAGTATACGGATATAAGCGTATTAAATGAAAAAAATCACTTGAAGCTTGTTATAAAGGGGAGATTTCAGCTGAAATTCTCCCCTTTTTCCCCTAAAATGAAGAAAAAATGAAAAAAAACAGGGAAATGTATTGCAGGTTTAAAAAATAGTTGTACCTTTGCAACCGCAATCGAGAGAGATAGCAACGAAAGAAAAACAAAATGGTGCGTTAGTTCAGTTGGTTAGAATACATGCCTGTCACGCATGGGGTCACGGGTTCGAGTCCCGTACGCACCGCAATAAACATTGAAAATCAATGTTTTACAGAACAAACACCCGACTTTACACCCAAGAATGTAAAGTCGGGTGTTTTTTTGTATTATTTAATTTATCATCTTTGTGGTAGAGGATAAAAATAAAGCAAACGAAAAGAACAACCAAGTTTTCTTCATTTGCTTTATATGATATGCAGGCTTATCTGCTTAATATATCATTATCAATTCAGGATGTATTCAGGAATGGATGCTGTTGCAAATGCTCCTATTATTTCATAGTCTGTTTCGGGAACGGTCAGTATCATGGTGTAGTCTCTTGGGGGAACGCTTTTTGTCGTGGCATTGCTGATAAGTTCCACCCAATCCACATCCAAATAGCTTTTGATAATTTCCAGTACTGCTTGAGAATCACTAAACGATAGGGCGAAGTCGTGGATTTCCATTGGAGCATTTTGTGCAAAGTTTCCGGATGAATCGGCTGAATAACTCAGACGCAAATAAGAAACTGTTTCCTCTCCATTCTGCTTGACAAAGAACTCATAAGTGCCTTCGGCAAGTGGTGTATTATTCAATTGGTGCTGCATATTGTCCATTGTAAAAAAATAGCAATCCCGCGCTTTATTGTTAACCAGATAGAGCATAAGGTTTGAAGTCAGCGTGGGATGATTGCTTTCAGCAATGCCGTATGCAATGTAGCAGTCTGTGACTTTCACTTCGACTGTTTCCTTGTCGCCTGTCACATTGTCCGTCAGAGTAAGCGTAGTAGTTCCTTTCTGTTTGCCTTGCAAGGCAACATAGGTACTTCCTCCTTCATTCTGAACCTTGTTGGCTTCTACTATCGTTTCGTCCGCTACGGACAGGCTGATGTCGCCGCTTCCATTGGTAATGGGAATCTCAGTGATGCCGCGCCACAATCTTACTTCATAATAGGTCTTTTCAAGGCTGAACGGGGACATTGGTTCATTTTCATTATTGTCATCGTTACATGCAGAGATAAATAGACTGATGATAATAAAAAAGGGAGCGATAAGTTTATTCATCATGACTATGTGTTATTGTTTTTTTATGGTAAATTCCACCTTTTGAAGTCCCTTTTTATAAACATTGGCAAGGATGAGTGCGTAACGAACTTCTTCGCCGGACTGCATGGATTGTGTAATGTGGGTAAACTCATCTTCGGGTACAACATCTTTGAACATCGGACCGTGTGATTCGTTGCGTACCAAACGAATTTCATCTGTAAACGGAGACAGAACAAACGAATAAATAGCCATGTAAGGCACGGACTCAAATTTCACCCAATTCGGGTCTTCTTTGTCAAGGACATCTTCCAGCCATATACGCGCTGAACTGTAGGATGGCAGCATTGAATCATACCCATCGTCATAGACTATTTTACCATTCTCATCAACAATATACCCTTTGCTGATGGCATATTTCTCAAAAGGACACAAATCTTGATATTCAATATCTTCTTCGGATGTTATCTCCTCATCGACCGGAATTTCCGGTTCTGTCACAAGTCTGTCTTGGAGAATACGGATAAGCGAATACGTACGGTCGGAACCATCCGCAGGTGGATTGGCGAGAATTGTCCGCTTTACCGATAGATAGTATTCGTGTCCTTTTATGTAAGTAAAGCCCTCAATGCTGTTGAATCCGAGAGGTTGCCATTCTTCGGAATCACCTTCCGTCTTGACGAGCATGCACTCTATGGGATTCTCCTTTTTGTCGTCGCCCCATGCATACATTACGCCTGTTTCTGCTGAAACCAGCATTCTAATCTCTTTGACTGAATCTTGGGGCTCATCATCACTGCAAGCTGATAACAGAAAAACTGTGATGAACAGAAATGAAGTGATAAGTTTATTCATATTCTGACTGTTATGTTCTTGATTGACCCTGTCAAGATGTTAAGTTAATAATAGCAGAAAACGTGAGCCAACTATGCTACGTCTTAACTTGAAGGTCGTAGGAAACCATAGATGCAGATGTAACAATAGCAGCCCACGCTATAGCGTGAGAACCACTATGCTATCCTTGCATCTAATTTGAAAATTTCCTACGTTTTCAAGTACAAGATAAGCATAACGCTTCTTCTTTTTCTCTTATGTCTTGGAAAGAGTTGCCTCAATCCGTTTGCAAAAATACAGAATTTTATTGAAATCCAATCAAGTACCATCGAATTACATCCTAAATCCTCTACTTTTTCTTGGCTCTTCTGCTGATTTACGTAAACTATGCCGTAATTTATCAAACTGTTCTTTGAACCATTCGCCAATCGGTTGTCTGTTTATGGTCAGTACCAGTTTGCTGTCATCTGTCGGATTCTTTTCTACTTTGAAAATATCATTCCTGATGTCAAACTTCCGCCTGTGTTCTTCGGAATAAATCCTGCCGTTGCATCTGATAGCTTCTTTCTTTGTCAGAAGGCTCTCTATCATTTCTTTGGTGAAGCCGATGGCAGCGCACAACTTTTCCATTCTCAGCATCTCCCTGAGCATCGGAAACCACTTGAAAGCCTTTTCAAGCAGGATATTCAGCCGTGATATTTCCTTGTCTCTGGCTTCAAGTTCCCGATTATGTATTCCTTGAAGATTGCGTATCTGCTTGCCATGCTGCTCTTGCATGAGTTGCATTTGGGCTTTCAAGTCATCAATGCCCTTGTCCCGTTTGGCAATTTCCTGACGCAATTCTTCATTGGATTGTTCCAGTTTCTTCATTTTCCCGCTGCCGAAGAGAGAACCCACTCCGCTTGCTATAACCGTAGCGGCATCGGTGGCTGCACTTTTGAGCTTGTCCGTGCGTATCTCCGATTTCACCTGTCTGAGTTCCTGTTCGGCAAGATTCACCTGTTGCTCCTTATGCCGCTTTACGGCTTCTATGCGTTGCAGTTCGGCTTTCTGCTTCTCAATGATGAAATCGTTCCGTTCCAGATGTTCTTTGCCTGTTACGGCTTTTGACTTACCACGCTCCATCAGAAGGATGTCGGATGCCAAGGTCTGCATCTGCATCATGTCATCGTCATTGAGCTTGCGGCTCTTGCCTGTATCGTGGTTCATCCAGTCGAATACGATATGCGCATGGTAATTCGGCTTGAACCACCTTTCGCCTACCTTGAAACTCTCCCTGTCCTCCGGGTCAGGCTGTCCGTTCAGCCAATGCCCTTCGTCCTTGTGCAGGAAGATTTGGAGCGGTGTGATGCCCCAGCGTCTTTGGCACTCCTCGCCAAACTTATGCACATCTGCCAGTGTGGTGTCAGGTCTGATGAGCAACACTCCCTCACGTATGGGTGAACATCCTGCCACTTTGATAATCTTGCCGTTCTTGCCTTTGCGCTCACGTTCTTTTTCCTGCATGGCACGACCTGTCTTTTCCTTGACCATCCGTTTGATGTCCTCATAGTGCGCCTGCAATTCGGGACTACCGAAGTCCGGGTTTATCCACTGCTCGTTATTTGCAGAGAGTTCGGATACCACATATACTTTGGATTTTCCGATGTTGCGCATATACTCGGCAGTTCTCCGGTTATGAGCCTCGCTTGATGCCACGTTGCAAGGCTTGATATGTATGCTTGATTTTGTTGCCATTTTTTAATTCTGATTGGGTTGTTTACTAAATCTGTTTGTTGCTTTCCACTCATATCCGCAAGAGGTTCTTAGGGGTGCAACCCATGAGCGGAGTTTCCAAAGAGAGGGTCACTCTTTGGTCGGGTTGCATAGGGCTGAAAGCCCTTGCCGGGTTCTTAGGGCAGCGTCCTAAGCCCCTCGGGAGAGCCCACAACTACGCAAGCGGAGCGTGTAGTTATAGTGGGCTATAACCGGAAGCCTTTCGGTTTCTTGGATAGCGTATCATTCTTCTTTCTGACGGACTGTATTTGTTCCTTTCTATCCGCCATGCGCTTCTGCAAATACTCGTTCAGGTCTTTGCATCCGCAGTAGATTTGTGAAGCGTCCCGTATATGCCGTGTGCTTTCATATTCCTTGCGGATTTGCTGAAGGACTTCCATTCCTGCACGGTCATTGTCAAAAAAACAGTGGATTCGCTCATAGCTTCCCAACGGATAAAGTGCTTTGGAAACATTGGCAACAGAGTTCAGAACCATGTAGTCCTGCCTGTCGAAATCAGGGTATTGCGGACAGCTTTCGAGCCGCAGGGTCAGAAATGAGAGGTAGTCCATAAATCCCTCGAAAACGAAACACGCGTTTCTTGGCTCTCCCGATTGCCTGATATGGGATATTTCTTTCGGTGCAATGCAGCCCTTGAAATATCGGTTTCGGATTTCATAGCCGCCCGACATGTTGGGAAACGCAATGGCGAAGTACCGTTTGCCGTTGTGCGTAAACCGCGCGTCCTTACATTCTTTTTTCGCCAGTGCCGGATTTATCCCCCTTTCCTGCAAGTAAGCGAGCAAGGCAGGAGAAGAAAGCGGCACGATTTCCAACTGTTGGAAACTCGGCTCTGTAAATGACTGCTTGCGAAAAGAGAAAGAAACGGGGTGCACGTGCGGTGCTTGTTCCTCTATGCGTTTCAAAAGGTACGGCACGCTGTCCGTTGCATAGAGGTGCGAAGCCAGCGCAATGATGTTGCCGCCCTTGCCGAGCGCAAAATCATACCATTGGTTCCGCTCGGTGTTCACCTTGAACGAGGCTTCGGTTTCTTCCCTGAACGGTGATTTGTACCAAAGATTGATGCCCTGCCGCTTCACCGGGCTATATCCCAAGCTGTGAAGGTATTCTTCCAGCCTGATTTGTTTTGCTGTCTGTATGTCCATAAATGATTGTCTTTATCGGTTATTGTTTGTTTTTCTTTTCGCCAGTATCTGTTTATAGGTTACTGGCTGTATAACCACTTCACTTTATTGTCGTATATATAGGATACGGCTTAAAGTGAAGCGGTTTGATGCGCTCCTGCAACCACTTCGCTTTATCCTAATATATAGACCCGGAGAATAAAGTGAAGTGATTGCAGGAAGCGTGTCAATAGTGGAAATCCGGTTCGTATCTGTACTTCCTGCCATTTTCCTGCACTATCATCCGCTTGTTCTTCAACACTGTGATGAGTTTAACCAGCTTGTTGTCGCTTAACGGAACACCCACCAAGGCATACGACTCTTTCAATGCTTTGCTCAGTTCCTTATATCCGTATTCGTCCTGCAACGAAAATGCTGCTTCCAGTGCTATCCGGTGTTGTTGCTCGGAAATGTCCTTGCAGGCATCAAACCTTTCGCCTTGGGGTCTGCCGGGCGCTTTGGCTTCTGTCTGGTAATCCTCCATCAGTTCAGGCAATGCCCTTTCATTGATGCGGAAGGCAAACGGCTCGAAGTCCATCGCACGGATGTGCATGGCGGAAACCTTGCTGATGTCCCCGTTACTTTTGTCCTTTTCAACGAGCAGTACGGTTTCAGCCTTGTTGTTCAGTTCCGTGCCGATATGTCCCCTTGCGTTCTCATCCCCCTTGTTCTGGTGGAGTATCGTGTGGATATGTATCTGCCTGTCGTCCGTCCACTGCATCAGTTTCGATATGATGCGTGTCGATTCGCTGGGGCTGTTGATGTCATACACCATGTCACGGATACCGTCTATCACCACCATACCGAGGTTCGGTGTATGGTAGATTGCCTGTTCGACAATCCTTATGCGTTGCTCCGGCGTATATTTCCGCAGGGCAAGGAACTCAAGGTTCTCGTTGTCCCTGTCATCGGGCAGCCCTGCCATGCGCATGATGCGTTCCATCACATTCAGGCAGTGGTGGGGGCTTTGCTCCGTATCGACATACAGCACTTTCCGCTTGGCTTCGGGAAGTTCAGCCGCATACCTGAGCACCGTGCCGTTCTTCAAAGCCGCAGCCACGATAGCCGACACATTGAATGTCTTCTTGCTTTTGGCTTTGCCGATGGATGCACTGAAATTTCCCAACGTGCCGATTACAGAACCTTTCACGCTGAGGATTTCTGGCGCTTTCTCGTATTTTCCCGACAGGCTCAACCGTGAGGCTTGCCAGAGGATTACCGCCTGTTCGTCCGATATTTCCCGGATGTCTTTCATATAGTCCATAGCAATTCCTCCCGTTACTTGCGTCCGCCTGTTTTCTTCCCTGCCAGTTCAAGGGCAAGTTCCGCATCCACGATAATCTTGCGCCCTATCTGGGTGATAGCCTTGTCTATTTTTCCGCTTTTCTTTATGCGGTTGGCGGTGGGCAGGCTGCATCCGAACAGTCTGGCTATGCCGGGTATTCCGTACACATACTTTCTGTTTGTGTCCGTTACGGGCTGTGGCTGCGCTTCCGTCTGAACGGAAGCGTGTCTGCTTAACATTATGAACTCTTCACCCGTCATCTGCCAGACGGGTTTGGATAATAATTCTTGTAGATTTTGCATAGTTCTACTTTTTTGATTCAACAATCAGCCCTGCGCACTGGCTGTTATTTCTGTTCTCGAACGGTGCAAAATTAGGTAGGGTTATGGGTGGTAAGGATGGGGACGGTATAATCCGAGCATCGCTGTATCTTATTGAATATCAGAAAATAAAAATACCACTCAAAAATTAATTTGAGTGGTAAAAGTGGAACTTTCGTAAAATATCAGGATATGTCACCGATTATCTGAATATATGCTCCATTTCTTTGGCGAATTTCTGGTTGCTGTCACTGGGGAAATCAGAAACTGGCTCCTTGTACTTGGACTTGTAGTAGCTGTCATCAATATCCAGCAGTTTCAGTATCCCGGCTTTCCATTTGTCCTTGTCCTGTTTGGAGAGTTTTTCGCTCATGAGGAATATCAGATAACATACACGTATCTTCTCTCTCGGTTTAATTCTCAACTTGCAGTTGCAGGGGTGCAAGTTCATATTGGCATAAAAATCCGGTGCGGAAATTTCATCGAACTGTTCTCCAACACATACCTCATGAATGAGCGAAAGCAATTTCATGCTGAAATACTCTTGTTGTTCATCCGCCGTTTCCTGCTGACTGATTGGCTTGCTCGGCTCGTCCTGTCGTTTCCCGTCAGGAATGTATTTCTTCAATATATCCAGAAAAAGGCAACTTTGACGGTACATGTCCTCACAACGGTTCTTCATATATTGGAATGCCTCTTTCCTTGCTGCCTTTTGCTGGTCATAGAGTTCATTCAGTTTGGCTCTTTCCTTGTCATATTCAGCCTTGCAGCGTTCATATTCTTTTTCAGCCTGTTTTTCCTCTTCGGCAGTATGTTCCCTGTAGCCAATGGAATCATATCTGTTGTTGGCTTCATTCAGCGGCTTGCTTAGGCTCCTTGTTACATCCTGTTGGGCTTCAATTTCAAGGGAATACCTTTCCATGTGTTGATAGCAAGCACGCTCTACGGCACTATCACTTATGGGGTGTGTTTCATAAGCCTGTATGCTCTTTTCTATTTCGGTTTTCAGGCTGTTGAGTATCAAGGTGTATTGTTCTTTTTGCCTGTCAAGCACCAGTTCAAGGATGGCGGCTTCAAAAGACTTCATGTCATTGTATTCCTGACAGAAATCGGAAATGAATTTTTGCCTGTCAAAAGAGAAAACTCTATTGTCTATATAGTCCCTATATATTCTGTTGAGTTCCCCGTATCGGGGAATCATCGTCTGTATATTGTCTGCCATAGGTGTCCTACTTTTGTCTGTTCCTTTCATTGTCAAGAAGCATCGTCAGTTCTTCTTCCACCTGTTCTATACTCGGCAGTGCCGATTTCAGGTTTTCCGGCACAGCCTTGCTAAGCTGATAATCGCTGATGCCGATAGGTTGGTCATAGCCGGTCAGCGCATATTGTGCGACAATCTCATCCTTACCCTTGCACAACAGCAGCCCGATGGTCTTGTTGTCGTTCTCTCCCCTCAGCTTGTCATCCACTACATTGATGTAGAAGTTCAACTGTCCTGCATATTCCGGCTTGAACGGGGTCGCTTTCAGTTCCACGACCACATAGGCATGGAGTTTTATGTTATACAGGATTAGGTCGGCATAGAAATCGCTGTCGCCAATCTGGAAATGTTTCTGCCTTGCGACAAAGGCGAATCCGTTGCCCATTTCCAAAAGATAACGGGTGACATGCTTCACCAACTGTTCTTCTATGTCCCTTTCGTCCGCACGTTCTTTGGCTCCCGCCAAGTCAAAGATATACGGGTCTTTCAACAGGTAATTGGCAAGGTCGCTTTGCGGTGCGGGAAGCGTGGCGGTAAAATTATTGATTTTGCGGCTGTTGATTTGCCGTTCAAACAATTTGCTTTCAATCTGCATTTTAAGAACATTGCTGCTCCAGCCCATTTCCACGGATTGCTTCATATACCAGTAATCGACACCTAACGGAAGGGAACTGTTCAGCAGAATCACATGGCTTGCCCAATTGATTCTTGCAACAGGTGATGCTAGGAACAGTTTTTCCATGTCCTCAATCGGCATCCGGTAAACGACGGCTACTGTCTGGGTTACATCCTGAATTTGCGCAAGAGGTTCTTGCACAATTGCAACTTCCTTGTTGTCTGAGGATTGTATTTGCGCAAGAGGTTCTTGCGTAAATGGCACATTGTTCAGGCTTTGGATTTCATCCGTGATTTTCCGCACACTTGGAGTAATCAATTTCGCATCGGTTTCGATGAAACTCCGTAATACGGTCAATGGATATGAACGTGCGAACTGGCACATATAAGCCAAGTTCCTGACCGAATATCCTTTCTTTTCGGGATAATTGAACCGTATCGCCTGCGCCAGTTTCTTGATGACCTTGCCGCCCCAGCCTTGTCGGTTCTGGTGGTACAATATGTAGTTGCCCATCTTCCAGTAATGGAACAGCATCTGCGCATTGGCGGCACTAATGAGCCGGACTTGCGCCTGCTCTATTTCTGACCCAATGGCATTGACAAAAGCCTCGAAACTCCTTTTCTCTATATTGTTATCGTTGTTGCTCATTGTTATATGTATTGAAAGTTACAAAGATAAGCCCAATAACAGGCATCCCGTGAAACTTGCTGATTGTTTTTATAGTTGGTTGAATTTGTTCATCGCACTGGCTTTCACATCATCGGCAATGTCGATGTAGGGTTTCATAGCCTTGTAGTCGCTATGTCCCGTCCATTTCATCACTACCTGTGCCGGAATACCGAGAGCCAGAGCGTTACAGATGAAAGTCCTTCTCCCGGCATGGGTACCCAGCAATGCGTATTTGGGTGTAATGGTGTCTATACGGCTGCTTCCTTTGTAGTAGGTTTCACTTACAGGTTCGTTGATTTCGGCAAGTTCGCCCAGTTCCTTCAAATAGTCATTCATCTTTTGGTTGCTTATGACAGGGAGAGCCTTGTGCCCCTCAAATTCCACACCCTTGTATTTGTCGAGTATTGCCTTGCTGTGGTTGTTAAGTTCGATGATGAGCCTTTCGGCGGTCTTTACGGTAGTAATTTCTATATATCCGTCCCTGATGTCGCTTTTCTTCAGATTATGCACATCCGAATACCGGAGTCCGGTAAAGCAACAGAACAGAAAGACATCCCTCACCCGTTCAAGGTATTGCTTTGTGTCGGGTATCTGATAATTTTTGAGTTTGTTCAGTTCTTCCCAAGTGAGGAATATCACCTTTTTCGGTGTGCTTCGTAATTTGGGGTTGAAATCTTCATAGGCATTGTTCATGCAATACCCTTTCTTGGTACACCAGCGCAGGAACCATTTCAGATAAGCAACCTGTTTCATGATGGACGTGTTCCGCATATCTTCGGTGTCTTTCAGGAAATTCACATACTTTGTTAGCTTGGGTTCGTCCAACGATTCAAAAGTCAGTCCCTTGTCAAACTTTTCAAGATGTTTCCTTACTGCGGCAAATTTCTCATAGGTGGCATCAGACCAACCGTTTTGCGTGCCGCACTCCTTAATGAACTCATCAAATACCTCCAACGGAAGAAACACCACCGGGGCTTCCTCCTCTTCCTTTTTCCCATCGTGCAATCTGTTGAACGCATCCTTTACCTGTTCGGTAGTGGGCATGAATCCCTGCACCTCGAACTCCTTGAAGATATTCTGTATTTCGGTGTAGTATTTCAGCAAGTCCGCATTGATTTCCGATGCGCTTTGCTTCAGCTTGTTGGTGCATCCGTTCTTTACCCGCTGCTTGTCGGCATCCCATTTGGCGACATCAATGCGGTAGCCCGTTGTGAACTCAATGCGGTGGCTGGCGAAAACCACACGCATACGGATAGGGACATTCTCCACGATTGGCACTCCGTTCTTCTTCCGGCTTTCCAATGAAAAGATGATGTTTCGTTTGATATTCATAATTGGGTGCGTTTGAAATTCAACACCCAAATATACACCCAATAATTGAAATAGCAAAAGGTATTTAATGATATTTAGTAATATAGCCGATTTATAATAATTTGATTATTATCAGTATATTGCAGTTTTATGAGATTTCTTGATTGTGTAAGTTAAAGTCCCGTACGCACCGCAATAAAAATAAAAAATATTCGCTTATGAATCCCTAAGTTGTTACAACTTAGGGATTTTATTTTATAGTACTCCCCCTTCTAGCCGCACAAATAACAGCAAGGTGCGCAAGAAACACACGCAAACGTTTGATTGACTGAATGAAAATTCCTAATTTTGCACAATTATTTGAAATTACGTAATTTACTATAAGATGAACCAAGAATTCGAGCTGATCGCCAAAACCTTCCAGGGATTGGAAGAAATATTGGCACAAGAACTCACCGAACTGGGAGCAGGAAACATCCAGATCGGACGGCGTATGGTATCGTTTACCGGAGACAAAACAATGATGTACCGCGCCAATTTCAACTTGCGCACTGCTATCCGCGTGCTGAAACCCATCAAACATTTTCAGGCGACAAATGCCGACGAGGTGTACAATGCCGTAAAAGCCATAGCTTGGGAGAATTATATGGATAATACGACCAGCTTTTCGGTAGATGCAGTGGTATTTTCGGAGGTTTTCCGTCACTCCAAATTTGTAGCCTATAAAGTAAAAGATGCCATTGTTGATTATTTCCGCGAAAAAACCGGAAGTCGTCCATCGGTACGGATCAATAACCCTGACTTGGCACTGAATATTCACATTGCTGAAGATCAATGCACACTTTCACTTGATAGTTCGGGCGAATCGCTTCATCGCCGCGGTTATCGGCAGGAACAAGTAGAGGCACCCTTGAACGAGGTGCTTGCGGCCGGAATGATTCTAATGACAGGCTGGCGGGGAGAATGCGACCTGATAGACCCGATGTGCGGTTCGGGCACCATCCCCATTGAAGCGGCACTGATAGCCAGAAATATAGCTCCAGGCGTGTTTCGTAAAGAATTTGCTTTTGAGAAATGGAAAGACTTTGATAAGGAACTGCTGGACTCCATCTACAACGATGATTCACAGGAACGTGAATTTACCCACAAAATTTACGGTTACGACAACAATCCGAAAGCCAATGAAATAGCAACTCATAATGTAAAGGCAGCCGGATTGACCAAAGACATCGTATTGAAGGTACAGGCGTTCCAACAATTTGAGCAACCCAAAGAAAAGAGTCTTATCATTATGAATCCGCCTTATGGCGAACGTATCTCTTCAGATGACTTGTTAGGATTGTATCAGATGATAGGCGAACGGTTGAAACACGCATTTACAGGTAATGATGCGTGGATATTGAGTTATCGGGACGAATGTTTCGACCAGATCGGACTGAAAGCATCAGTAAAAATTCCGCTCTTCAACGGTGCTTTGGAATGTCAGTTCCGCAAATACCAACTATTTGACGGTAAATATCGTGAATTCCGTAGTGAGAATCCTGACAAAGAATTCAAGCCAAAGGGTGAAGAAAAGATAGTACGTGCGCGTCATCACGGTGAAAAAGTGGAATACGGACGGCGCGAAGGTAAAGAACGTTTCCGTGACAGCGCCCGTCGGGAATGGGATAAACCGGGATTTCGTCCGCGTGAAGACCGTCGCAGGGAAGAAGATGACCGTCGTTCGTTCCGTCCTCGCAGGGCTGAAGACGGCAAAGAGTTTACACGGGAACGCAAACAAGCTTTCAATCGCGAAGAACCGAAACGTTTCTCACGCAATGAAGAAAGTGATAAACTGGCCAGAATCCCGGCAAACCTGCGCTATATGCATCGCCGCCGGAAACCGGAAGAAGAAAATTAAGTTTGTAAGTTTGTAAGTTTGTAAGTTTGTAAGTTTTTGAGTTTGTAAGTTCTTTGGTTTAAAGTTTCAAGAACTCAAGAGCCTGAAAAACTTACAAACTAAAGAACTCAAAAACTAAAATCACAACCTATATGAAAAAATTTCTATCATTTATTATAACACTTTGCATGACCGTTACTTTGTGCGCCCAAGAAAAAAAAGCGTTCACACTGGATGATGTGATTCCCGGTGGAAGCAATTATTTTAACCTGACTCCTCAAAACTTACCAGGGTTGCAATGGTGGGGAGATGTATGTGTGCGTGCAGATGTGGACGATATCAGGCAAATAGATAACCGTACCGGAGAAGAAACTATACTGGTGACATTGAAAGAAGTGAACGAAGCCTTGCAAAACGGAGAAAAGCCGTACAAACTTTTAGCTCCCATCAAGCCGCTTCACACCCTGCAAGGCGCTTCCCTGCCTTGGGAAAACCGGAACCTCCTGATGTTTTCGGACTATGTGGGAGATGAAGAAAAAAGTGAAAGCTATGTCTTCTTCTATGACTTTATCCAGAAGAAGTTAACCAACATGTTCCGCATCCAAGAAGCAAACGCCACCAACTTTGATTTCTGCAAAGAGAACGGCTATCTTGCTTATACGGCAGGCGACCATTTATATATTGCCAACCACGGGGATTTTTCCACCGCGGTAAGCCCGCACCCAACGGGTGGAAAGGAAATAGATAACGACATCGTTTACGGCCAAGCGGTTCACCGCAACGAGTTCGGCATCATGAAAGGTACGTTCTGGAGCCCGAAAGGCACGTATCTGGCCTTCTACCGGATGGACCAAAGCATGGTGACCGATTATCCGCAGGTGAACACCACCACCCGCATCGCAACCCTCGTGCCCGACAAATATCCGATGGCAGGCATGACCAGCCACAAGGTGACCGTCTGCATCTATCATGTAAAGACGGGAAAAACCATTTACCTGCAGGCAGGTGACCCAACCGACCGTTACTTTACCAACATCAGCTGGTCGCCCGACGAGAAAGACATCTATGTCATCGAACTGAACCGCGACCAGAACCACGCACAACTGGTGCAATACAATGCCGAAACCGGCGAGAAGAAAGGCGTGCTTTACGAAGAGAAGCATGCCCGTTACGTAGAGCCGCAACACCCCTTGGCTTTCTTGCCCTGGGACGAAACCAAGTTCATCTACTGGAGCCAACGCGACGGGTATCACCACCTTTATCTAATGGATACCCAAAAGCCTCAGGCAGGCGAATGGAAAATCGGAAAGGATGCGGACGACACGTATTGCGAATACCTGCAGACCGCCCCGCTCACCCAAGGAGACTGGCTGGTGCAGGAAATCTTAGGTTTTAACAAGAAGATGAAGACCGTCATCATCGGAAGCACGGAAATCTCTCCGCTCCAGACCAATGTCTTCAGCCTCGATGTAAAGGCCGGGAAACGTACCTTGATAGGCAAACGGGACGGAATGCACCGCGCGCAACTCTCGGAAAACGGAACATTCCTGATAGACAATTTCACTTCGAACGATGTTCCACGTGAAATCAGCATCCTGCCTACCGACGGGAAAAAAGGCGTTACATTGCTTACTGCCACCGACCCGATGAAAGAACAATACAACTTGCCCGAAATCAGCATCGGCACCATCAAAGCCGCCGACGGAAAGACCGACCTGTATTATCGCCTGATTAAGCCGGTGGGCTTCGACCCGAACAAGAAATACCCTGCCATTATCTACGTATATGGCGGTCCGCACGCACAGATGATTCACAACACACGCTTCTATGATGCACGCGGATGGGACCTTTATATGGCACAACAAGGCTATGTAATGCTTACGGTAGACAACCGGGGAAGTGATAACCGGGGCATTCAGTTCGAAAACTGCACCTTCCGCCAATTAGGCGCAGAAGAAGCCAAAGACCAAGTGGAAGGAGTCAAGTTCCTGCAATCACTTCCGTATGTGGATGCCGGAAAGATAGGCGTACACGGCTGGAGTTTCGGCGGCTATATGACCACCAACCTGATGCTGACTTACCCTGACCTCTTCAAGGTAGGCGTGGCTGGAGGTCCGGTCATCGACTGGAAATATTACGAAGTGATGTACGGCGAACGCTATATGGACACGCCGCAAACCAATCCCGAAGGATATAAAAGCCGGGATTTGAAAGCCAAAGCCGGCAATCTGAAAGGAAGGTTGGAAATCATCATCGGCGGAATGGACCCCACGTGCGTTCCCCAACATACGATTACCTTCCTGCGTGCATGCATCGATGCCGGAACGCATCCCGACCTCTTCATCTATCCCGAAGACGGGCATAACATGATGGGACGTGACCGCGTTCACCTGCATGAACACATCACGCGTTATTTCCTTGATTATTTAAAATAACCCGATATGACCCGATTTCACCACAGAGGAAATAATAAAAACGCAGTGTGCTTCTGTGTCCTCTGTGGTGAATAAATATAATAAAAGACATCAACTTAAATCGAACGGATATGAAACTACTGTTATTAGGTTCAGGCGGACGCGAACATGCATTGGCATGGAAAATCGCACAAAGTCCGAAAGTAGAAAAGCTGTACATCGCTCCGGGCAATGCCGGAACGCAAGAGGTAGGCGAAAACGTAGCCATCAAAGCCGATGACTTCGAAGCCATCAAACGTTTTGTCCTTGAAAACAGCATCGACATGCTGGTAGTGGGTCCTGAAGACCCGCTGGTAAAAGGCATCTACGACTTCTTCCGCAACGATGAAGCCTTGAAAAATATTCCGGTTATCGGTCCGTCGAAAGCCGGAGCAACCTTGGAGGGAAGCAAGGAATTCGCTAAAGGGTTCATGCAACGTCACGGCATCCCTACGGCAGGCTATAAAAGCATAACTTCTGCCAACCTGGAAGAAGGACTGGCATTCCTCGAAACCCTGCAGGCACCTTACGTGCTGAAAGCCGACGGCTTGTGTGCCGGCAAAGGCGTGCTTATCCTTCCCACTTTGGAAGAAGCTAAGAAAGAATTGAAAGAAATGCTGGGAGGAATGTTCGGAAACGCTTCGGCAACCGTTGTCATCGAAGAATTCCTGAGCGGCATCGAATGTTCGGTATTTGTACTGACCGATGGAAAACATTATAAGATTCTGCCCGAAGCCAAAGACTACAAACGCATCGGCGAAGGCGACAAAGGACTGAATACTGGCGGTATGGGTTCGGTATCTCCCGTTCCGTTTGCCGACAAAGCATGGATGCAAAAGGTAGAAGACCGCATTATCCGTCCCACGGTAGAAGGGCTGGCTGCTGAAGGATTGGACTACAAAGGATTCATCTTTTTCGGACTTATCAACGTAAAAGGAGACCCGATGGTCATCGAATACAACGTACGTATGGGCGACCCCGAGACGGAAAGCGTCATGCTTCGCATCAAGAGCGACCTGGTAGACCTCTTCGAAGGCGTGGCAAACGGAAACCTCCATGAAAAGACCTTGGAAATCGATTCGCGCTCAGCCGTATGTGTCATGCTGGTATCCGGCGGTTATCCCGAAGCCTATCAGAAAGGATTCCCCATCAGCGGCATTGAAGAAGCCAAAGCAGGCGGAAGCATCGTGTTCCATGCCGGAACGGCAATAAAAGACGGGCAAGTGGTAACAAACGGCGGACGTGTCATTGCCGTCAGCTCGTATGGAACCAATAAAGAAGAAGCCTTAAGACAATCGTTCACCAATGCCGGAAAGATTCATTTCGAGAAGAAATATTTCCGTTCCGACATCGGATTTGATTTATAAATGATACTCGTTATATTATCTGTGTGTCATAAATCAATGAACTGTTAATTATGTTTTCATCAAGAAACAGATTCCAATACCAAGTAGCTACAGGAAGATTGACCCTTCCTGTAGCTGCTATTCTTACGCTGATCGTTTGGACACTTTCTTCGGTTCATGATTGGCCAAGCATAAGTTCGTTGCTGGCATATGGACTTACCTCTTACCTGCTGATTGAAACAGAAACCAAGTTCGTTTTAATACGTACCCGCACTACACTTCCCGCAGTTCTGTTCCTGTTGCTTTATGCAGCTATGCCGTTCTTACACGAAACTTCGCTGACATGTATTTTGCCAGTTTTGTTTATACTGATGCTCTTGTTCCTTTTTCGGAGCTACGAGTCTCCTTATGCTTCTGGAGCCCTGTTTCAAGCATTCTTCTGTCTGGGGCTAAGCAGTTTTATACTTCCTGCATTGGCCTGGCTTACACCTTTATTATATATACACACTATCAGCCTGCGTTCACTCAATATCCGTAGTTTCTTTGCCGGCATTATCGGCTTTACACTACCCTACTGGCTACTGTTCGGATACTACGTATGGACAGACGACTTAGAAGCGGTTTATCCTTACCTGATGCGTCTGTTCCAATTCCAGCCCATCAACTATCATACACTGACGCTCACTCATTATGTGTCATGGAGCATTGTTCTGATATTCTCCGGTATTTACGGCACATTCTACCTGCGGTCTGCCTTCAAAGACAAAGTACAGACACGTATTCTGTTGCGTATCTTTGTATGGATGATGCTTTGGCTTAACCTTTTGTGTGTGTTACAGCCACAATATTTCCAGGCATTGTTACCATTGATGTTGATTCCTGCCTCTTTGATAAGTGCACATTATTTTGCCCTGACGTTCAACCGGGTTTCGCATATCCTGTTCAATACTACCCTTATCTTATGGGTTTCACTTTGTTTATTTAATCTATGGATGCATTTTTTCAACTTCTGACAGACTGGGGATACATCGGGATGTTTATTTCCGCCTTTCTTGCCGGAACTGTCTTGCCATTCTCATCTGAAGCTGTTCTGTTGGCATGTGTAGGATTAGGGTTGGATCCTGTATGGTCTACAATTGCTACAACCAGTGGCAATGCATTAGGAGGCATTACTTGCTACTGGATAGGGCATCTGGGCAAAATGGAATGGATAGAGAAATACCTGAAGGTAGATAAAAAACAGATGGACCGTGCCGAACGTTTTATTCGTGGGCGAGGTTCGTGGATGGCATTGTTTTCTTTCTTGCCTGTGATAGGTGACGCCATCCTCATTGTGCTGGGTTGGATGCGCGCCAACGTATGGATAGTAACACTCTCGATGACCCTTGGAAAACTGGCACGTTATACTATCTTGGTAGCTGCAACGCTAGGGGTAATTGATTTAATGTAAGAAGTGAAAAAATCTGGCTTAAACTTGAAATATATTGACTAAACCACAAATAAAGATGATAGAACTCGAACAAACCGCTGATGGAAGCAACACACTCTTCGTCCCCGAATTGAATGAACACTACCATTCTGTAAAAGGAGCACTCACCGAATCGGAACACATCTTTATCCGAATGGGACTGGAACACCATCCTTCTCCCTCTCCCCACATATTGGAAATAGGCTTCGGCACAGGACTGAATGCCTTCCTTACCTTGCTTGCAGCCGGAAAATCCGGACGTACCGTATATTATACCACCCTTGAACGCTACCCTATAACACCCGAACTGGCAAACTGTCTTGCTTATCCCGAACAGATTTCTCCCGAACATGCCACAGCTTTCCGTACACTTCATACTGCACCATGGGAAAAAGACGTTCCGCTTACCCCTTTTTTCACTTTACACAAGGTACAAACCGACTTTACTACCTATACTTTCCCCGATTTGTACGACATAATCTATTTCGATGCCTTCGCTCCCGAAAAACAACCTGAGATGTGGAGTCCGGAACTCTTTACCCGTCTTTTTACCCATTTGAATCCTGGAGGTATCCTCACTACCTATTGTGCTAAAGGTATCGTGCGTCGTACCCTACAAGCTGCAGGCTTTACCGTAGAACGCTTGCCCGGTCCTCCAGAAGGCAAACGTGAGATATTACGGGCAAGTAAGATTTAGAAGCTGTTTTGAATTTATCGTGCGATGATTTGGGATGAGTTTTTGAGGCATTTTCGCTTCTGTGATGAG
>NZ_JACSPP010000028.1 GCF_014837065.1 Phocaeicola intestinalis | reverse complement strand
ATATTTTATGTTGGCATCAAAAAAGGTAAAAGTACTGTTAATTATGGACTTTAATTATGATGCCAACATAAATATAATGCCAACATAAGGCAGAAAGAATTATTTGTTCTGTGGCAATCATAACGCGGCTGAGGATGCTGCAGTTATCTATTCCTTCATGGGTTGCTGCAAGGCCGCCGATGTGGACTTCAAGGGCTGGATGAACTATTTTCTTAACCACGTACATGAATACGATAGTGATTACTCCAGGGATCTTGCAGAGTTACTGCCATCATCTTTAAAAGACAGGAAGATTCTTTGAGAAATCTCTGAAAAAGTCACAGACATCTACTAATGTCTCTGACTTATTCAGAGAAAATTCCCAGCCTTTAATAGACCTTGATAGAAATCTTCGAATATCTTCAACATTTTCAAAGACAAGTTGAAATTTTTAAAAAACATGTAAATACAGGCATTAGCAGTTTTCACAATACGGGGTTTGCTGAATGCTTACCTTTTACCAATGTGCGTGTATAGGCAACATGTGCAGTTTTGGATATATACTGATAGGGTACTGTATAATAGTGCTGGTCACGTCCGAGATAGATACAGCAGTTGGTTGACACCTTCAAATCGGTATATGACACAATCTCAAAATCCCTGTCAGGCAGCGGCATAAGATTAGGCCTGTCTACGGCAAGGAACCGTTCCTCACGCGTGTAAGGATGCTTCTGCATGCGTTTCTGGTTGTGCGCTTTCATTTTGAGCGAGGCTGCCCGGTTAAGCTCTTCCAGTGAATGGAAGGTTTCATTGCGGAGTTCGGCAAACACACGCATATAGACAAGCCTCACGGTCCCTTCCACGTTGCTTTTATCTTTTGGGTGTGCGGGACGTGCCGGTATGATGACCGTGCCGTAATGATTGGCCATATCCTCCATTACACGGTTTAGCGAAGGCTCATATCTGTCTGTCTTGACAACGGCAGCTTTAAGGTTGTCAGGGACAAGCATCTTTGGTACGCCGCCAAGATGTTTCAGGCACTGCATTATGGCATATACAAAGTCTTCCGTGCGCTGTGAACGTACGAAGAGGATATAACCGTAGTCGCTTGCAGGCAGAGTGGCTACAAAAGCCTGGCACTGGACTACCTCACCGGTTTCCATATCAACGTACCCCATGGTATCACCGGCAAAATCGAGGAAAAGCTTTTCACCGCCAGTACGCATGTCGGCAAGTATGGTGGATGGCGATTCCTTTCCGGCCTTTGTGTTCTGATTGTAATGAAAACGGAACTGTGTCAGGCTGTAGTGGTCATCCGGATGCTCATTACGGTATTCCTCCCAAAGCAGCTTCAGCGTGACATGCTTGCGCTTCATCTCCTCCTGAAGATATGGAAGAAGGGCCTTGAATGTTTCAAAACGCTTGTCGCTATATGCAGGATTGCCGCCCTTGAGACGGTGCTCAAGAATGGGATCATCCAACCTGATAAGTTCATCAAGGCTCAGACTGTCAGCGTTGACCTTGTTCATGTAGTTGTTCACTGTCTCCTTGTTCATGCCGATTATATCAGCAGCCTTGCGGTTGGAGATTCCGCTCTTCTTTAGTAGAAGAAGTTGTTTGATCTGGCTCATATTCTTACTTTTTCCTGCCATAGTCGTATCGTATGAAGATTGTTTTCTGCATACAAGATACGGGAAAAGAGTAACAAGTGAACGGACATGCTCCGTTTTTTATGCAGGCATTGTCGTTTCTGTGAGAAGGTGAACGGATATACTCCGTTTTCCGTATGTAAACAACTGATTATAGTATTATTACATTCTCATTAGTGAACGGATATACTCCGATTTCTGTAGAGAAAACGGAGATTCTATCGTAATATCCAAACCACTGAACGGATATGCTCCGTTTTTTATGGCGTTTTGTGGCGTTTTTAGCTGAAATGAACGGATATACTCCGTTTTTTCAGGCACTTTTCAAGGCCAATTTAGCAATAATTGTGGGTGGATTAAGCCGTTCTGAGTGGGTGGGTATGCTCCGTTTTCGGCAAGCATGCTCCGATTTTGAAGCGAAAGCCGATATAGGGCATTCCGTAATTTATTGATATCCAATGCAGGATAAAAACAACTGAATGGGTATATCGAACTGATTCTTCAGCTCGTTTGATGTAACAGCATACTCCGATTTTTCCAGAATAGAAAACACTCCACACCTATACCAGGACTAACATTCTCGCTAAAGAGGGCCTTAGGTATCTCCAAGCTAAAGCAAAATATAGCTCGCAAAACAGGAATACCTACAACACAATCAGGTATTGAAAGAAAATTAGGGAATTTCATTTTAAAGAAGTTATTTGGAAAATGATACTTTAATTCAAACTGTGTCAATCCCTAACAAGCCAAATTATCTCTAATTTTACTTTCGGATAAATATTTGAAAATCAAATACATCCAAAGTAATATTAAACTAAAGAGATGATAGACTAAAGGGTTGACACAGTTGTATTTACGTTACCCATAAGAGTACATATCTTAAAAATGTGGTCAATTACACTTCATTTAAATTACCACTATTTTCGTTATGCATAGATTCTATTTTCTTTAACTCTTTCTGTTTCCAACGATCAATGTAAGTTTTAGAAACATCCACTTGGGCTAACTCTATTTGTTTTGCTAT
Organism: Phocaeicola intestinalis; assembly: GCF_014837065.1. Lineage (GTDB taxonomy): Bacteria > Bacteroidota > Bacteroidia > Bacteroidales > Bacteroidaceae > Phocaeicola > Phocaeicola intestinalis. The sequence goes on along the minus strand of NZ_JACSPP010000028.1, from coordinate 41,438 downwards.
TTCATTTCGTATATTTAATTCTGCCTCTGTCTGACATTTAATGGCATTCTCTCTTTCGTTTTGCTTTAATTGCTGAATTCTAAAGATACTATCCTTAAATTCTCCAGAGTTAACATACTCTTTTATTGCTTGTTCTTCAGCATAGACCATTCTCTCATAAGAGCCAATAGGAGATACAATCTTTACAATCGTAGGCAAAATCTCAATAATAAAAAATAAAGTTCTTACTAACCAAAGGAATAATAATTGAGTAATATCAGTAAGGTTACCATTTTTATCTCTTTGCCATACTGAATACTCTAAAATCTGAAAATTTGTAATAAATTGATTACCATTCGATAATGCATTACCTTTTGTCTCTTCTCTTGTTCTTCTTTCGTCTACAAGTTCTTGTACATGATTTTTGTCATTTAGCTGACTCTGTAATGTATTATTATATGATTCTTCAGTTTTTTCCTTCGCAGATTTTTTTTCGTTTAAAACGAGTTGATTACTATCTATTTCCTTTTGTATTCTGTTCTCCCATGCCAATTTCGCTGTATTTAATTGTTTTTGAGCATTTTGCATATCATTCATTGCAATCTTAATTTGACGCTCATAGCTACTAAGCAGACTAATAGATGGTTCCTTTTTCTTATTTTCTGCTCTATAGTTTAATTGTAATTCATTATATTTCTTTCTAGCAATATTGTATTTGTTCTGTGCGGCAATATATTCTTTACTATTAGGGGTTTGCTTTTCTCTCTTCAGTTTATCAATTTTAGCCTCGAATTGTTCTACTTCACTTTTAAGCTGATCTTTTTCCTGCCCTAATCTGTTTAATGTTACATCTGCACTTTTTATTCTATCATTAAAGAGTTCTTCGCCACTATTTTCTTTTAGTCGTTCACCAAGAATCCTTTGCTCATTAGCTTCAAAATCCTCTTTATTAGATAAAATATAATCTTCAAAAATAAATAATTCCAGAGGGACAGATACCATAAAAGCAATTATACCAGCCAACAATGAGCGTGTAAATAATGGAGTAAAATATAATTTAATGAAAAGAGTAATTTTTTCTTTAAAATTATATGCTATAGCAGTAGGATTTTTCTTTAAAGTTATTACCAAACTTCTATCTATACAGAAAATCAAAAGACTCCAAATAATACCAAATATTACGGCACCTAAAAAATCCCCAGATGCATCAACTCCATTTTTTGTAAAATACCAGGCTGCTGAAGAACCAGCAACAAAAGCAATAATACTTGTCATTAATATTGTGGCTCCTATTGCAGAAAACTTTTTATGATCAGTTCTACATTTCTCTAGTATATGTCTTTCTGCGCCAGCTATTGCCCAAAGAATCCTTTCAAATCTTGTTGTCATAAAGATAATTATATTTTTTATATAGTTTAAACAATTCTACCAATTCTATAGTATAACACATAGAAATAAAAATAAAAAAACAAAATGATAAAATCAAATCATGATATGATATAACTTGTTTATATATAGATGATATCAAAAATATAATATCTGATACTCCTGCAAAGAACAAAAGAGAAGGAATAAGACTTATTATCAAAAACAAATATGATATCACACTATTTTTAAGAAATAAAAAAATATTATTCTTACGCGAATAGATTATTGTTTTTTTTAAGAAAAAACAATAACTCAATAAGGACATAAAATATAAAATTGATTCTATTTGCTTTAATACTATACCTGAGTAGGAAATAGAACATGATATTAAAATGAAAAGAACCACATTAAAAAATGAAAATGTAAGTTCTATTTCTCTTATAATATCAACAGGTACATTAAAAATAATATCTGAATTTAATCTATATACTTGTTTAACGCAATTAAATAAATTCTTCTCAGAACGACACAATTTATATATCTTATCGGTAATACCAAATCTTCTGCAATAGAATAACTTTTGTTAGTATGCCTAAGTTTATTATAGTCAAAGCAAACCTTGAAAACTTTATAAAAAGCTTTCTTTTGCCTTTCACTGTTTAATAATATCTTGCGAAATATAAATTTGTTTATCATTATACTTTATATTGTTTCATCATATTTATCACTCCATTCCATCCCGTTTTATCATATACTTCCTTCACTATTCTAAATCCTTCACCATATATAGGATCAGGATCAGATAACATACCAGAAATTCTTAGCTTTGCTTCTTCTTTATTGATTGTACTAAGAACAAGATACTTTCCTAAATTACAAAATCCCTCACAAATATGCTTAGGTGCATTAATTTGTTTTCCGTATTGCCATAAATGAAGTATTTCATGAGCAAATACTCCTGCAAAAGCAATTTTAGACAAATGCTTCAAAACACAGATTCTATATATACCATCATAATTATTATAAGCCAGCCCCAATGCAGAATCCCCTTCATCAATTCTCTTATTCATCTCATCGATACTAACTAAGTATAACTTATGACCAGGGAAACTCATACCAAGCTTTATGTAAAAATTATTGACATATTGAATTAATCGCAATGCTAAGTTCTCATCAATATTTTTTTTTGTACATTCAGGACAAATCAATCCATAATTAGGAACATTGATAGAATTCTTTTTATCGCAAATAGACAAACACACAAAACAAGTACCAACATCGTGATTACCACAAGCATAATGTCCATTATGATCAGAATAATAACTTGTTCTAATGTATTCCCCACAAATGAAACATTTTTTTTCTTTCATACCATGTAATAAATCATGAAGCCATTTAGAGACATCTCCAGCCATAGAATAGCAAAGTTAAATTTTAAACAGATTAAAGATTATATTAAAGAAAGACGATAACCTTGACCTCTTTGAAGGAATATGAAAATCACCACTGAAAGAATATATTTTTGAAAGATCCGGAGTATTCACAACTATAGAAATAGGTGAAAGTTTGGGCAATTGACTTACAGGAAATCTTGGTAAACGACGAACACCGACTTCAGTCATAGCCTGAATTCTTGATGTTCCTACACCTTCAGCGATTAATGTTAATTGAACCTTTCTTTGAGGAGATATAACATATCTGCTATCTGGTTGGTTTGACACATCAATTGTTTTAGATACACCCATAAATTCATCTATTTTTAGTTTTAGAGAAGTAAAACCATCAACGTTCCAAACCAAAGTCGAACTATCACCTTCAATAATTGTTTTAGGAAAAGCAAAAAACTTATTTATAGCCAACTCATCTAAAACAGTAACTAAACTACTAACTTTATATGTTGAACCAGCTCTATTCTTACATATAATTGTATATAATGTATTATTAGTAGGATAAAGAATTAAATTTCCATATGATTTTATAGAAATGGATTTTTTCTCACCAGTTTCCTGGTTTAATGCCAATAAAGTGTAAGAATATTTATTATATTTCTTTTGCTTCCTCTTTTTCGAGAAATCGCTTGACCATTCTACTTTAATTTGTCCCCCTCGTTGAACAATCGAGGGCTCTACATTTATATAAAGTTTATCTGTTTTCTCATCTTTATTACTAATAGAATTATCTTGAGAATTGTCATAATCTTCTATATCATTACATTTATAACATGCAAAAGCTATAGTTTTAATTAAATAATAAGCATCTGCATATTCTGTACCCAAAGTTACACAAATATGGTCTGCCCATCGCTCAATATCCGATTCATTCCATAAACCTGAAGAAGATTTGATTTCCATTAAAAGTCTATTAGATAAATCTGAATTACTTAACTTAAAAAGAATGTGTAAAATAGGACTATATTGATTTTTACACAGGCCAACTAATAATGGTATTATAGATGCCCGCAATATCGCATCATCACCTGATATATCATGAATAATTCTTAGGACAGAATATAAATGTTCATTTATACTCTGTCCTTTACTATCAATAATAAAGGATGAACATAAAGGACAATATGATATAGGTAATTTTTTACTTTTTATCATATTATCCCCACATATATGCCCAGAAAATTCTTTATTCATCTCATTAATTATTGTTTATTCTATTAATATTCTCTACAATTGTATTCTTTTCTCTTTTAAGATTCTGTAAAAGATTAGAACATTGTTTCATTTCATTTTTTCTTATTTTAATTTCAACCTCCAATCTTGTTTTTTCACTATCATTTACAGAAAGAACTCTATTTATGTGACTTTCTGTTTTAATAAATGCAGAAAAGATTGATTCTTCTTTTAGATACGATAAAACCTTACCTATACTTTCTGATAATTTTGTTTTACATTGCTCTAATACACCTACTGCAGCTTCAAATTCTTCATTTTGTGTGGAGATTTCAGATAATCTATGTTCGTATTGAGATAACTCTTTCTTTACAACCTCTATTTTATTATTATATAAAAGAATTCCTTTTTCTATTCGATTAAAATCACTAGTTAGAATATTGGGCAACATATATTTTATTTTATCTTCATCAATCCAACAAGCTAGCGACATGTCATCACCACTACGAGTTTTTGACACAAAATCAAGCAAATCAGGTAAATTTGAACTAAAATTACTCCAGCCCTTATTATATATCTCATTAATAATATTTACGCCATACATAGATGCCAATTCTTCAAAGTTAGCAAATGAATCATCCATTCCATCTGAAGCAAGAAATATAGCAGCTGAATCAGATAAATCTCTACTGAAACAATATCTTATCAAATTTGAATCTAATTCACACATAGATGTAGTTTTAGTACCAAAGCAGTCTTCATCCCATGGAACCGGCTCATAAATATCTCCATTATCCTTAATCGCCACAATTTTACCATCACCTATATGAATAGCAAACCAATAATCATTTGCCCTTACAGCTAACTGTAAAGTACAACCATAAGCCTTAGGAATTCTCTTACTTAGCTCATTTGTTTGAAAATACTGTTTATCTTCAACCGACAATTTTTGTAATTCAACTTCAGTTGGTGGATAATTGTCCCAATGAGACATTATCTTATCATACCACCTATAAATGATAGAGGAACCTAAATGTCTAAATATATTATCACATTCTATAGAATTTAATTCTATTCCATCTTTAATTGGACCTTGTTTTATATTAATAATATTAGGCAGATATTTATTAGGTTCAAATTCCTTTACAAATTCTGTAAGGACCTCAATAGCAATCTCAACTGCGAACTTTGAACCTACATCACTTCTAAAATACTTAGGACTCCCATGTCCATCAGAAAGAGCCAATATAAATACATCATCATTTGAAATGAAAAGCTGTGCATAATCTTGACACACAACATTTTTCTTCACATGACTTGCTCCTTTTCTATATAGTGCGGTTGTTAATATACTCATTATGAATAAATATCAATATTAGAAATATCTTTTATCTCAGATTGATGATTAGAATCTTCAACATCATGAGACTTATATACTCGATTAGACCATGAACTTATTAAAAATTCATTAAAACGTGACAACTCAGTTTCAGAGCCAGTTTTAAAAACTGCATCTAGCATAATAGGTACACCTAGAACTGGAACCTTAATTAACTCATTACCATAAATAACAGCGAATTTGCAACCTAATAGAATATCTTTAGATTCACTGGACAGAATGAGCTCATTATCAGATGGGCCGCAATATGTACAGATAATTATAGTCCAATTTTGATGTTCATCATTTCTAATATACTCAGAAACTTTATTTAATGTTGAATATAAATTAGATGCGCCTAGACAAGACTCACCAAAGGCTGTATTAATACTAAATGTATCAGAAGTAAACCAGTCTATACCAGATGCATTATTCCCATAATTCAAGATACCGATTCTAATATCATGCTCAACAGCTCCAACACCTTCCTCTATGAACACTCTCATAGCATCTAATGCCTCAGGGTAATGATTTAGAGCCTGAGAGCATTCACAAAGGAAAAGAATTGTTTTCTCCATCTTTAGAAATAGAGTTAGTTAAATAAGTCATCGCCAACAGGAGCAACATCTATTGCACCATCGACTTGTTTTATATCCTGAGTAGAGAGGCCACCTTTAATTTCCTCTCCTAAAATCTCTTCTTTTGCTTTATTCTCTGTAGAGACATTACTTGAACCTACTTTACTAACAGAGCATGAAACAAGTCTTATTATATCTTTTAAAGTCTGAACATCATGGACCCTAATAATAGCTTCATCAGCTGCATTTTCACCTACAAAATCGCGAAGAACTTGACTTTTTGTATCCGTACCTATAGCTATAGCAACTTTAGTAGCATGTTTAAACCAGTTATTCTTCTTTAAGATCTCCAGACCACCTTTATGATCATCATTAGGCATACCGTCTGTAAGAAGAATAATAGCAGGAGCAAAGTGTCCTTGGTTGTTACCTAAATCATTATCTCTATGAAGATGCTTTTCCAATTCTTCATAAGCTTGCCCCAAATCCGTAAGACCTGCAGGAGTACAATTTGTCCACTTAAAATCATTGGCACTTATAGGTGCAGAATACATCCAATGTGCACCTGTACTAAATGTCAGACAAGCAACCTTAATTTCAGCAGTATCTACATTACTATTGCTAATATCAGCGACCAGCTCAATTACCTCAGGCATAACCTGATTTACACTTTCCATTTTTCCATTGCTTACCATTGAACCAGAAGTATCAACAAGATAATATAGATTCATAACTCTTCTAACAGAATCTTTTGACGGTACTTTATCTTCAAATTCAGGACCGAAATTTTGATCATTTTTTATATCCATAACGATTACTTTTAAATTAAATGTTATTATATTTTAATTTTATATTATTCTCTTCAGATAAAATTTCATCTACTATTTCAGCATAAATTTTTTTATTAGGTTCTAAATACTGCTTGCCATGATAAGAAAGCCTTTTATTGACACATTCAATCCTCCATTTCATAGATGTGTCATTTACTATTATAAGTTTATTTTTATACTCTTCACAATGAGCTATTACATTCAAAATGTCAGGAGTAACAATCTTCTTTCCTGATGAAATAAAATATGGGTAACCATTTATCTTGATAGAAATAGATTTCCTATCTTTAGCTACAGAAGTACAAACAATTTCCCAAAGATGATTATACATATTTATTAATTCATCATTCTTACCATCAGCAGAGAACCACACTTCACCGATACTTATATTAAATGCGCTCTTAAACCGTTCACGCAACCATGGAGTAAGTGAATTATATAACAATTTAACATGAGATTGTACTACTTCATGAGGAGCATTAGGAGCTTTACTATCAGTGGCTAATATGAACTCCGGATTATTTATAAATAAGTTCTCCTCTATATTTCTTGTAATAAGAGGAGCTTCGAACCATTTTCGACCCTTATAAGGGTGAGAACCTATTAAGATATATGCCATATTAATAGCAAGGACATATCCAACTTTAGACCAATTTGTTCCATTCGGGCTTTTAAAAGGGATGGTATCATTTTCCAAATTCCTTATTACAACTTTAATATCTCCATTCTCCGGTTTAATAAACACATCATAATTTTTATCTGAGATTTCATTAACAACTTTAATTAATCTCATACATGCTAGAGCACGCAGACTGCAAGGTAGCAACAATTTTCCTTCTTCTGCACCTTTTATTAAATGGATAAAACCTTGTGTATGCAAAAATTCTAATGTATGCTCATCAGAACCAGATAAAACAATATCATCTGTTTTCATTTTATAAAATTATTTCATTACAATCCTACAACGAGTTACACCATTAAAAACGATTTGCATTCCATTTCGTAATGGGAAACATTCACCATCTTTAATTTGCAATATATTACCAGATGCCGTTTCCAAGCTCCAGGCTACGCCAGATAAATTTTTCAATCCTATTTCAGGACCGTTTTTCCCTTTATAAACAACACCTAAGCCATATGGTATGAGAGAATCATTCAGATAAAAAATCTTCTTATCAGTAATAGCATAACTAAAATCCTTAAATTCAATTCTAGGAACTTTATGCATATCTATGGTGCAATTACAACGTGGGCATTTATCTATTGATTCATCCGCCAAAATATCATGTAACCCAGACGGACAACAGATACTATTTGCTCTTAGCTTTAGAAGATAGTTTTTCCATTCAATATCCCTTACCCTTTGGTTCGGGTAAAGAACGGCTCTTCGAGAAAGAGCTTTAGAAAAAATCTGCCTTAAAGACAGAGGGGAATGAGACCAGTTATAGATAGAATTTGTATGATTAACCTTATCCGGGCGATTGACATCCAAATCTACATCCCAACAGAAAACCATATCATTCCCATAAACTTTCTTCTGTATTTCATCTGTAAGACAAGGCTGCAAGGTTCTCTTACCCTCCATAGGATGATCTATCATAAAAATACGATACAATATTATCGCTAAAGAAAAGAAGTCGCTATTGATATTTGGCTTAGCACCATTCACAACTTCTGCAGCCATATATCTTGCCTTTCCACCTATAAGACCTTCAATATTATTTGCAGTAACATTGTCATTATCACAAATAAGAACATTACCCGTTTTGGGATTTATAAAGAAATTACCATCATTTATATCTTTATAGCTAAATCCCTTAATATGTAAATGGCGAAATCCATCGACAATACACAGAGCTGCATGAATCTGAGCCTGACGAGATGAGAACTTAGCATCCTTGAAGAATGAGCTCTTGAAAAACTTACCAAACTCAATATAATTTGAAGGACGCAAATCCATTATATATCCATAACTTCCCAATTGCCTAATAGCCAATTTAAGCGGCCATATAAAACTAGGTGCTGGAGAACCCAGCCTGATATTATTTTCGAGATTTCTATAGAAATCCTGATTATTAATAATATCCTGAGAAATATACCATTTCAAAGCATACGCTTCTCCTGAATTACTCTTTACAGAATACACAGCACCCTGGCCACCTTCACCGAGTTTCTTCACTACATTTACATAAGAGCCATCTGACAGCTCTATCTTTTGTCCTATTTTAAGATCCGACATAATTTCAAACTTTTAATGTTCTCCACCTTCTAAATTCCATGTAGAACCTTCAACAAAGGAATTTATTTTAATACCACATTTTGGACAAGACCCCGTAGGAGAATCGTCACAACAAATAATATTATGGCAATTATTGCATTCAAACCATCCTTTTGATCCACAATATGGACATCCATTATAATTTTGTTCAAAAACAATATGACCATTTATCTTTTTTGCAATTAGCTTTTCATTTTGAATGACATTTTCATCCATTTTAAAAGCCCATGTTTGTAACCAATTATTTGTAGAAATTTGTTCGGTACGTATACCAAACATTTTACCAGTTTTTTGACAATAAGCAGGCAAAATAACGGCTATTTTATCTAATTTAGGGAAAGGCATAACATACTATTTTTATATTAACTAATATTTGAAGATTTAATACCATATAAAGATATGTAATAAAATATAAATAACAAAAAGAATTCATTCTATTTTACTCTTTTATATATAGTTAACTATAACAACTACAAAAACAAAGTTTTTTCTGCATAATTTACATACATTCAACTTTTTAAAAGCATAAATATACAAAGTGAAACAAATAAAAGAAAAATATTATCAGTTGTAATTATAATAAGTGAATATATCAAAACATTAATTACCCAAAACAATCCTACAACGAGTTACACCATTAAAAACTATTTGCATTCCATTTCGTAATGGGAAACATTCACCTTCTTTAATTTGCAATATATTACCAGATGCAGTTTCCAAACTCCAGGTTACACCTGATAAATTTTTCAATCCTATTTCAGGACCGTTTTTCCCTTTATAAACAACACCTAAGCCATATGGTATAAGAGAATCATTCAGATAAAAAATCTTCTTATCAGTAATAGCATAACTAAAATCCCTAAATTCAATTCTAGGAATTTTATGCATATCTATGATATGATTACAGCGTGGACATTTATCTATTGATTCATCCGCTAAAATATCATGCAATCCCGACGGACAACAGATGCTATTTGCTCTGAGCTTTAGAAGATAGTTTTTCCATTCAATATCACTTACCCTTTGTTCCGGATAAAGAACAGCTCTTTGAGAAAGAGCTTTAGAAAAAATCTGCCTCAAAGAAAGAGGAGAATGGGACCAGTTATAGATAGAATTTTTATGATTGATTTTGTCCGGGCGATTGACATCCAAATCTACATCCCAACAAAAGACCATATCATTCCCATAAACTTTCTTCTGTATTTCATCTGTAAGACAAGGCTGCAAGGTTCGCTTACCTTCCATAGGATGATCTATCATAAAAATACGATATAATATTATCGCTAAAGAAAAGAAGTCACTATTGATATTTGGCCTCGAACCATTTACAACTTCTGCAGCCATATATTTTACCGTACCACTTATAAAACCCTCAATATTATTTGCAGTAACATTGTCATCAGCAAAAATACGAACATTACCCGTTTTTGGATTAACTAAGAAAATATCAGCACTAATATTAGAGAAAAAGAATCCCCTAATGTGTAAATGACGAAATCCATCAACAATACACAAAGCTGCATGAATCTGAGCCTGACGAGATGAGAACTTAGCATCCTTGAAAAATGAGTTCTTGAAAAACTTACTAAACTCAATATAAGTAGAAGGACACAAATCCATTATATATCCATAACTTCCCAATTGCCTAATAGCCAATTTAAGCGGCCATATAAAACTAGGTGCTGGAGAACCCAGTCTGATATTATTTTCGAGATTTCTATAGAAATCCTGATTATTAATAATATCCTGAGAAATATACCATTTCAGAGCATACATTTCTCCTGAAATACTCTTTACAGAATACACAGCACCCTGGCTACCTTCACCAAGTTTCTTCACTACATTTACATAAGAGCCATCTGACAGCTCTATCTTTTGTCCTATTTTAAGATCTAACATAATAGAAATTTAAAAGCTATCATTGTATATCATAATCTAAAGATATAATAAATATATTTAAAACCATATACTATATATGAAGTTTTAACACACCATGTTTAATCTAAACTGACCTTATAAATAGGCTTTAACATTATCTAAGAACAAAAGCATTCAATTATAACATTATAGATGAAAACCAATAGGGTGACATGAGAATATTACAAAGGATAATAGCTAAAAACAAGGAATAACATAGAATGCCATGGGTAAAAGTAATTAGGCTAACCAATGGATTCTATAATTAATATTCAAATAAAAACAGAAGTAGTTTTTTTAGAACTATGCGCTCTATAGGTCATAACCACGTTCTTTAGAAAGTCTATCTTCCTCTTCTTCCTGTTCTATGGAAAAGTCCCAGAGTAGTTCCAGAACCTCACGCTGTTCTTCAGGAGTCCCTTTGCCTGAGGGATTCAGCCAGTTGACCTTTGAGTAGTGAAGAAATTATTCAAAGGTGGAGAAGTAGAAATCCTCACTGTTAGAAACGAGAACAAAACATCTGGGGTAACCAAGATGCAGCAGACTTACCTGTTCAGGAGGGGCAATTATATTGTCACAATACCAGCAACCTGCATATTTCTGTGCGTCTCTTGCCATGCTATTCAATATTAAAGTTGTTTTATTTTATCCCTTATGACCTGAAGCATATTCAAGAAGTAGCTACGATTTTCTTGGCATTGTAGTAGCTGCCGGCTTCCTTAAGATTATGACGGTTTGAATCTTTAAGGACATCGATAAAGCTGATACACTCCTCGTTTGTCGATTCTGTGGCATGTACAGATACCATGCTGATTTCACAGATGTAGTCAAAATCAACAACTATTGAATAATAGTTTACAGATTCACCAAAGGGAAATAAAATTGCTAGAGACCAAACTGTGTCCGTATCTTCTTCAATACCTCATTTACCTTCTCATTCTCAACATCCATGAGGTCATCACTCCAGGATTCCGGAAAATCTATGATGGATTTGCCGTTGTTCAGGACTGCATTCCTGATGGCCTTTTTTTACGTTCGGAAAAGATGGCTCTATCTGGAAGTGCAGGCAATGGCGTACAGCCATTGTAAGAGTTTCCTCGTCTATGAAGAAACGGATGGTCACATTCATGTGAACCTGGTTTTCTGTTCATATTTTTTTCTCTTGGTCTGGAGTTTTGACAACCTGGAGTAGAAGAAAGACGGAACATTCTTTCCTTCTGAAACAAGCCTTTTCATTTCATCCTGGATTTCATTGATACCATCGCGGATGTCAGTAAGGTCAGTACAGTTTGAAGCGATTGTATAAGGTGAGAGTTTTGTTTTCATGTCAATGTGATTTATAGGGTTAAACTTTATATCTGTAGTTCTTGTAGGATGTCTTGCGTATATCCACCGCATCATATACTTCGTCAGTATGTTCAGATGGCATTATAAAGCCGTTACATTCAAGAATATGGCTGACTGTATATCTGGCGGTAATCCTGTTGCCCAAGATGATGAACTCAACATTCCTGAAAAAGCCTTTGAAGGCCTTGCCGTTTGCATCTGTGATTAATACAAGCTCTCCCTTCAGGTGGTCAAGTTCTGCAGCTCTCTGCTGTGCATTCTTAAGCAATATATTGGCGCTTTTCAAGCCTTGCTGGATAATTATTTCCGGTTTCATAAGATAGAAATTTTAGTGTTGTATAATTGGGTTTATCATACCCTATCCTTTATACCTTGATACAAAGGATAGGGAAAATGAGTCTGTCAATGTCATAGCCTATCATGGTATTGTCATTGATAAGCAGGTAATAATAGCCGTTCCCGGTATTTCGGTATTCCTTCATAAAGCCTGCTGCCATGTCACCGTCCTCACGAGGTTCACACCATAGTGTACCGTCATAGCCGCAAAAGTCAAATCTGCAGCTTGAATACTTCTCCTTCTTCTTGAAGGCTTCCCTGAAACACTCCATCACCATGTAGCCGCAATACTTTTCGATGGTGCTCAGTCTGATACATTTTCCGTCAATGGTGGTTCCTGTCGTGATATGGTTTTTATACAGTGACTTCTCTGGATCTGCGTCTGCAATCTGTCTTAGCCAGGCATTGGTATGTGAAGTCCGGATCGCCAGCTTCTTATATTTCAAGACCTCTTTTCTGACGGTGTATATAATAACTGAAAAGTGAGCCACCATAGAATAAAAAAAACAGACCATTGCATAAAAAGAAGAGGCAACAATGAAAACTATTGTATAAAAACAAAAAGATAATAAGTATGTACATGGTTAAAGGATACACTAAGGTATTGATTGCTACAATGGTAAACTGGCTTATACATAAGGCTTTTTTGTAAATATGAACAGACAGTTATACAGGCTCAAAGAAATACAAAAAATTATTCAGAAAAATGGATAGTTGTCCAATTTTATTGTAATCTTAAAAAATCTAAAGTGGCCCTATTTTCAATTAGTACATACAATCCTGCAGAGGAAGCAATAACAATTAGGGGTATCACCAACATTTGTAGTAAATGTTGGAGGTATCAGGAAGAATCATGTTTATATGGAATAGAAGGGAAAAGAAAGCAAAGGACATAAAAAAAGGTATACAAGGAAATATCCAAGTATACACCAATCTTAAATTGATTGTGTTACAGATTCAAAAACTATAATGAATATCATTGATTCTCTTCACCGAAGAGTTTGAACTGGCGTTTGTTTTCTTCTTCCTCGGCAGTGTTGTGTAAAAATACAAATTGTTACTTCCTTAAAGTCGCTACAACTAACATTTCTTGTACAATAGTTTGTAGTTTTTGGTCTCATATTTTCTGAAATCATTCCTTTTTATTGTTCCTATAATTTTATATTAATAGCTTACGGGTATATAGATAACAGTTTGAAATTTCCGACTTTGGAGGAAAATCCCCCGAACGTGAGGGAGGGCAAGTTGGTTTTTGTCTGACAGAATACTTTCTGTCGGACAAAAACACAACTTGCTCTGTTCGTTTGAACAGAAAATCCACTTAAAGTGGATTGTGGCTCTATGCCCATTTATAGCTATAAAATAGAGTCGTATTTACCTGATGAAAAATGTAAATATCAGTTTGTTTGTGACAAACCTGTATGCAGAGTTGAATATTGTGTGAATGGAGTGCCTGATATTTAGTTATTTGCCGAAATTTAAATATTCAATATTGAAAGTTTTTATGCTGTATTGTACTATGGCATCCTGATTTACAGATATTACATATCAATCTGTATCATATAATAGTATGTAGATTGTTATAGTAAAGTTGTATGCGCTGCTTAATGAAAATTGTAATATATTGATAATCAGCGTGTGTATAAAATAAACTCTGTTGTGATATTGCAATAGTGTAATACCCTGATAACATAATAACACAACAACATACCACCCTAATAACATAACATTACAATAACATGATAACACAACAACATAATGCCCTGACCAAACAATATCCTAATGCTCCAAATAGTATGATGTAAAAATCTGAACAACATAGCCTGGAAAAATCCATCACCATTATCTGATAATGGATCTTTCTGAGCCACCTTCTTCTGCCTATTTGAAAATCGGATTGGAAAGCAGAATCTTGTAATATACTGTACCTCCCACCTCTATGGGAGCTTTGGCAATCATAAACTGTACGGTCTTCCTTTCCACTTTTGCCTGAAGCATGATTCTTCTGACGATGAATCCGGCAGAGAATCTGGCACACCTTTTATCTTTCCATACAGTGAACCCGTCCTTGTCTGTCGTATGGCAGATATACCATTCTCCCGTATCCTCATCGTGTGCGAAATTAACCCGTCCTCCACCGAGAATCCCCAGTTCAATAGACATTGTCTTTGACAGGTAAACCGTTCCCTTGCTGTCCATATTAATTGTCCGCTTCCCCTGATAAACTACCTGCTGCGGACGTGAGTTCTCCTTGTTGTATACTATCAGTGCCATAAGTTTCTATTTTAAAGATGATAAAATAAACTAACGGATTAGGATATGAATCCTTCTACTGCCAGCATCTGGCTTCTCCATGAAAATCCCCGGTTTGACCGTACTGTATCCATGATCGTGTTTACTTTTCCTGAAATGGTACTTGCCGATATACCCATACATTCACCCAACGCCTTGAATGAAAAGTCTGATTCATAAAAACGCAACGTAAACATCCTGTATTCCTGATAGGAGAACTTTCTTCTGATAAAGTTAAGAATGTCCTTCACCAGTTTTTCACAGCTGTTCAGGTCATCCGGAGAAAGGAAATCCTCATCTTCCCCACATCGAAGAAAGAAATATTCATCCGGATGGGCATATTTGCTTTCCAGCCTGAACTTGGCCATGAACGCTTTCCTGTAACACCCGATAAAGTATGCTTCATAATCCGTTATTTCCCTTTCCGGATTCAGCACCTGCTTTCTTACAAACAGATAAGTGTCATGAAAATTGTCCTCATCCAGTGCCCCGTATCTGCCAACGAGATTTCTTAACCTGTCATAAGACACCGTAAACCAGTCATTGAACCTTTTTTCCACATTGTTCGCTTCCATAATCTTCCATTTATTGAGTTATACATGGCCTGCCCGTGGGTAGGCATTCTTATTTCTTGTGCGTTCCCCAGTTCGTTTTCCGATGATTGCTGCAAGGCTTGCCGTGAAAAAATACGCTCTTGCGCCAGCAAGAGGAAGATTTTTTCACAGGCAACCAAGCCCCTTCAGGGGCCGCCTTGCGCGATCATTCGGAAAAACAACTATCTTTGCTGCAAGAAATGAGGATGACTTCATCTTGAAAGCGCCTGGTCTCTGTATATTATTACAGACGGTTATGCGAGGTATAAGATAGGTTTATCTCTATAACCCCATCTTGCTCCTTACTATATTCATGTTGTCCTTCAGGTTCCTGTCCATGACTCTTGCATAATGTTGTGTCATTCTTGTGGAGGCATGTCCGAGCATGGCAGACACCTCCTGTAATGGCACGTTGTTGGCCAGCGTGACGGTCGTAGCAAACGTATGTCTGGCTGCATGTGTGGTCAGATTCTTTTTAATGCCGCAGAAGTCCGCAATTTCCTTCAGGTAGCTGTTTGCCTTCTGATTGCAGACAACAGGAAGGCAAGTCCCTTGTTTAAGACATATCGGGTGTGATTCGTATTTCTTCAGGATTGCCAATGGAACAGGAAGAAGCGGAACATTGGCTATGGAACTTGACTTTCTTCTTCTCTCCAGTTTTACACGTCCTTTTCTTATCCACCAGTCACCGTTATTGTCCTGCTCCAGATGTTCCGGTCTTAATGTGGATACATCAGCGAACGCCAGACCGGTGAAGCACGCAAACAAAAAGATGTCCTTGACAAGCTCCAGCCTCGGAATATCGAAATTCCTGTTCATTATAGCCTGAAGCTCGTTGTTTGTTAGGAATATCGGATCTGTCTCGTCCTGTTCCATCTTATATCCGTAAAACGGGTCTTTTCGCATCCATTCTTTGGCTATTGCCATATTGGTGATTTTCTTCAGGCATTTCATGTAGCGGACTATTGTGTTGCGGCACAGTCCGGCTTCTGTCTTCAGGAAAACATCAAAAGCCTTGATGAAATCAGGAGAAAGTTCATGGAATGTAATATCATCCTTCTCATAAAAACGTGGCACAAACATTTCAAGTTTTCTGAGCACATTCTTATAACGGTTGATGGTGACGGGAGAATAGTCTATGTCAACAACCTTTTCCATAGAGGAAATTTCTTCTTTGACTGTTCCAAGCAACGTCCGGACAGTCTCATCCTTTCCGAACACACGCTTTAATATCGTCTTTGGAGTTATCAGTGCCGATTCAAAGGTTAGTTCCTTGTGTTTTTCGTATGCGCGTGTAGTGAGGGCGGAAATATAGTTGTTCAATTCGATGGAAGCCCTGTCTTTTCCTTTACTGCATCCCTTGGCCGGATTCCAGTTCTTTAATGGAACACTTCTCTGTATTCTTATTTCTTCATATTGCCCGTTGATGGTAATCCTCATTAGGATTGGAGCCTCGCCATTTTTCAGCAGTTTTGTTTTCAGAACGAAAAATAGAATGTTCATTGTTCCTTGTTTCATGATCATTTTCTTTTTGAAGTTGCACATTCGGTTATTTCGTCAATCCTGAATTGAGCGGATGGCTGGAGAGAAATGTTAAATTCGGTGGCTTTTATTATTGCCGGTTCTAAAAAAACACCGATTTTTGTTTCTCTTACTATTATCCGTCTGTAGGTACAATTATTATCGTCTGATATGAATGCCTTTAGCAGACGTTGTGTTTCATCCGTCATTCAGTAGGGTATGCAAATGTAGAATTTCATCCCTGAAAATGATTCACGCAAATCGTTGAGAATAAGTGAAGTATGGTACATATCGGTGGTTTTTTCATGGGACTCAAAAAAAGCCACCGAATCAGCAATTTTTTATTGCACCAGATTGCATATTTTTGCGGATAGTACATAAAGAAAAAACCGCTGAAATACAGTTATTTCAGCGGTTTTCATGATTTTTCGTTTTGTAAAAGTGGTGCCACCAGGAATCGAACCGGGGACACAAGGATTTTCAGTCCTTTGCTCTACCAACTGAGCTATGGCACCAACTTGGTCTTGCAACCGTTATTTTCCTGATTGCGGTGCAAAGGTAAGTCTTTTTTTCTTTCACAACAAATTTTCGGCAAAAAATTTTTTCTTCAACTAGAAAAATACTTCAAAATATACCTTAAACGACAGATTCTAAGAAACTGTCTATGCTTCCCGCGGTACTAATTGAGCATTTTGTATATGACACATGGTAGAGGGCATATCGCATCCGCCCCTACATGGGATATTGGCAGATATCCGTTAAAATAAATCATCGGCAAAGAAAGAACCTATTACATTAATATGTACTTTTGCATCGGAACAAATAAAGCCAGACGGATTTATGAAAAAAGCGACGTTATATCGATATTGGGGTACATACTTCGCCGTGGCACTCGGTTGCCAGCTGACATTCGGTAAATGCCAGATAGCATTCTTCGCCTTCCCTGTAAATGCCGCCCTCCTGCTATTGGGGGTGACAAGCCTGTGGATTCTTCACAAAGAAAAACCTCAGTCGGCTGGCTATCTGGTTTTATCAGCACCTGCCACCACATTCTTGTTATTGGGGATAACCTTTGTTTCATGCCTGCTGATGGGCCTCGGTACGTTACTGACCCCCGATTCATGGTGGACGGTATTCACCCTCATTGCCTTACTTGCCCACCTGCTCATCGTCATTTACCGGGGCATGTGCAGAAAACGGGCACACAAGCTGCGCTTTGCCTTGACCCACATCGGACTGCTACTTGCATTAGGAGGTGGAATGGCGGGAAGTGCCGACACACATGAATGGAGGATACTGGTCACCAAAGACCAACCGACCCGGCAAGCATTCGACAGACACGGAAAAAGCATCTTGCTGAAAGATTCCATGCAGTTGCAGACATTCGATATAGCCTATCATCCCGATGGAACCCCACAAAGCTACAACGCCCAAGTAATCATAGGAGACAAAAGTGCTACCTTGAAAGTAAATCACCCTTGCACACTTTCGTGGACGGACAATCTTTACCTGACAGATTACGAACACGTACCGGCAAACGAACAACCACATTATTGCGTGTTGCAACTGGTGAAAGAGCCTTGGAAGTATGCTTTATGGACAGGAATCTGGATGCTGATAGCTGGTTGCGTACTCTTATTTACACAAGGGATACCTGCCCTGCCAAAGAAAGGAGGTGATGAAACATGCTGACATGGGACGAATTTATCGGATTTGCCCTTAGTGCAACACTGCTATGGGTGGGAGGTGCCTTCGCGGCATTCCGTAGCACGGAATTCAGCAAGAAAGCTTTCGCCTTGACCTGTACCGGACTGTGTATCTATGCAGCCTTCATTATTTGCTTTTGGATTTCGTTGCAACGTCCGCCGCTCCGTACCCAAGGAGAAACCCGATTGTGGTATTCTTTCTTCCTGATGCTATGCGGCTTGCTTACCTACCGACGTTGGCACTACAGGTGGATACTTCCCCTTTCCACCCTACTCACCCTTGTATTCGTCATCATGAATCTGATGAACCCCGAACAGCACGACCGCTCACTGATGCCTGCCTTGCAAAGTTACTGGTTCGTGCCCCATGTAACAGTCTACATCTTTGCCTATGCCGTGTTCGGCTGTGCCTTCCTGCTTGCCCTGGCAGGTGTGATAAAACATACCGGCCGCTATCAACCCACCATCGACCGCCTGACATGTATCGGGCTGGCCTTCCTGACCTTCGGCATGCTAAGCGGTGCCCTATGGGCAAAAGAAGCATGGGGATATTTCTGGAGTTGGGACCCGAAAGAAACATGGGCCGCCGTCACATGGAGCATCTATCTGCTTTACCTTCACCTCCGTCTCTATGGCAAGCCCCGGCACCAGAAGTGGAACGTCCTGTTATTGGCAACCGGCTTCCTGTGCATGCAGATGTGTTGGTATGGTGTCAACTACCTGCCCTCGGCACAAAACAGTATGCACGTATATACTTGACAAAAGCATAACAGATTGCCAGCTGTGTCCCGTGAATAACAAAATAGTTAGCCTATAGGAAACAACCCATAAATATAAAAACTCAATAACATAAAAAAACGACATGAAAAAAAGTTCAATCATTGTTTTAACCGTGGTGGCGGTAATAGCCCTGCTCGCCGTCATCTACCGAGCTGTAAACAATGCTCCGTCTGCCAGTTTAACGGCAAACGAGCAAGTGGTCCAAGTGTTGACAGACGGCGGATGCGCCTCCTGCCATTCAATGGCACCGGATTTGCCTTTCTATGCCCACTTCCCTGTCATCAAAGGAATGATAAACAAGCATGTGCAAGAAGGTTATGCCACATTCGACATCCTGCCTTTCATGCGCACCATGAAAGACGAATCGGTACCCAATGAAGTAGACCTCAACAAAGTAGAGCAATGCATCATCGACGGTTCCATGCCGATGAAAGAGTATTACCTCGTACATTGGGGCTCGTCCATCACCCCTGAAAAGCGCGACCGGATGCTGGCAGCTATCAAAAGCATCCGTGCCAGGTATTTCCACAACCCGCTGGCAGCACCCGAATTTGTCAACGAACCCGTACGCCCTCTGCCCGACAGCATCGCTTATCATCCGCAAAAGGCAGCTTTAGGCAAACAGCTCTATCACGACACACGGCTCTCTGCCGATGGAACCGTTTCGTGTGCTACCTGTCACGGCCTGAACACCGCCGGAGTAGACAACAAACGTTACTCGGAAGGTATCAAAGGACAGTTGGGCGGAGTAAATGCCCCGACGGTATATAATGCCTGCTTCAATTTCGCACAGTTCTGGGACGGACGTGCTGAGACATTGGCAGAACAAGCCGGAGGACCTCCCTTGAACCCCGTAGAAATGGGATGCCAGTCATTCGATGAAATCGTAGCACGACTTTCCGAAGACAAAGCGTTCGTAAAAGACTTCATAAAGGTTTATCCCGAAGGACTGAGCCAAGCCACCATCACTGACGCTATCAGCGAATTCGAAAAAACGCTGGTAACACCCAATTCGGCTTTCGACCGCTATCTGAAAGGTGAAAAGTCTGCCATGACCGACGAACAGATAGCAGGCTATAACCTGTTCAAGCAATATAGCTGCGCCACATGCCATGCCGGTGCCAGCATGGGTGGGCTGAGTTATGAACTGATGGGACAACGCGCCAACTACTTTGAAGACCGGGAACTGACCCAAAAGTCGGGACTGACAGATGGAGACAACGGACGATGGGCACAAACCAAGGTAGAACGAGACCGATACCGCTTCAAGACACCAACCTTGCGCAACGTGGCACTGACCTATCCGTATTACCACGACGGAAGTGTAGAAACACTTAACCAGGCAATTACCATGATGGCAAAATACCAGGTAGGACAAGAACTATCGCCCGAAGAAGCACAAAAAATAGAAGCTTTCCTCAATGCACTGACCGGTGAATACGAAGGCAAGACATTGACCAACAGCAACATGAACAAGTAATTATAATTTATTTGTGCATTTTAATGACACACAGATAACGCAGACAGACATTTTTATGCTATCCGGGTAATCTGTGTGTCATGATACATCAAAAAAAATACACCACGCAAAAAAAGAATTATGGAACAACCTCAACTCAACGGACATAACAAGACGGAATATCCGCCCATGCACACGTGCGAACACATCGTAAACCGCACCATGGTCAACCTCTTCGGATGCGGCCGGGCCGTATCGGCGCACATTGAACGCAAGAAAAGCAAACTCGACTTTGCCCTGCCACAAGCCCCGACCGATGAAGAAATAACCCACATCGAAACAACCGTAAACGAAGTCATAGCCCGGCACCTGCCCATCACGACCGAATTCATCACCCAGCAAGAAGCCAAGGAACGATTCGACCTGAAACGCCTGCCCGAAGGAGCTTCGGACACCGTACGCATTGTGAAAGTGGGCGATTACGATGAATGCCTTTGCATCGGACTGCACGTAGCCAACACATCCGAAATAGGTATGTTCAAAATCATCAGCCACGACTATAAAGACGGCATCTTCCGGATGCGTTTCAAACTTCTGTAATATGGCAAAAAAACGTAAAAAACAAGCAGGAGGAGGACTGAAAGGCTTTATCCTGCTGGCAGCAATCATTATCGGAGCTCTTTACCTCTACCAGAACGATGGAAAAATATTCAGCTCCGAAACAATCAGAACACTGACGGATAAAGCAAGTGTCACTGAAAACACAAATGCCAAAGCGCCAGATGGCAGATACTCCTTACAACTGGAGATACCGAAAACCATCCGCCAGCGAGACGAAACCATCATCACCCATACCGGATATACCGTGTCTTACAACCATCATTATAAAACCCCCAACTGGGTGGCATGGGAACTTACGCGCCAGGAAACGACGGGAGAAGAAGGACGCACCAATCAGTTCCTGCCCGACCCCAGTCTGCCTGAACCTCGCGTGGAGACCTCCGACTACACCCATTCGGGCTACGACCGCGGACACATGGCCCCGGCAGCCGACATGAAATGGAGCAAACAGGCCATGAAAGAATCGTTCTACATGAGCAACATCTGCCCGCAAAACCGCAAACTGAACCGCGATGACTGGGGCGACCTGGAAGAGAGTTGCCGCAAATGGGCAAAGAAATACGGCACCGTATACATCGCCTGCGGTCCCATCTACGACACTTCTTCACCCAAACGAATCGGAAAGCACCAGGTGGCTGTACCCGACCGTTTCTTTAAAGTCGTGCTCATCTACAACCGAAAAAAACCCATTGCCATGGGCTTCCTGTTCGAAAACAAAGCACATCACCAGAATCTGAAGAACTACATGGTCAAGGTAGACCAGGTAGAAGAAGAAACCGGACTGGATTTCTTTTCCAAAGTGCCCGACGAAGTGGAGAACCGCATTGAAAGCATCGTGCCCGAAGGCATTGCCTTCTAACGGCATTTTGCTTTCACCACAGATTGCACAGAAAATAAGTGACAATGCTGCATGCTGCCAGTAAGCAGGGTTGAAAAACGAAGATATCTCCGAAAGCAGTTTCATATATACTGAAACTGCAAACGAATATATACTTCATCGGCAAATGAAGTATATATTCGTTTCTTAACAAGTATCTACCGGTACTTTGCGGAACTCCCTTTACATCATTTTCCGCCAGATACAACTCTTTACACCGATTTATTATTCAGACTGGCTTTTCTCTGCCAATGTCTTGCACAACAAATCGTGGTCGCGCAAATCGTTACGTAAACGGTACGATCCGTCTTTATCCACCAATACGTAAGAAGGAATGCCGTCTATCTTGAACTTTTTGGCGAGATACTCCCACTGCTTATCGTTCAGGCGGAAATGCTTGCCTTTGATATCAGGAATCATGGTCTTGTATTTAACAATGGGCGATGTCTCGTTGGCAATGTAAATCCATACCAAGTCATCGCTCTTCAGCTCCGTATCTTTCAGCGGCTCGGTAGCCTTGATAGCCGCACGGCAGGGACCGCACCACGTATTCCAAAAATCCACCAACACCACCTTGCCCTTATAGGGAGATACAATGGCATCGAACAACTTCTCAACCGGTACATCGGGAGTCCGCTCAACAACCGCCTTATCCTTTACAGCTTCTAATTGGGCTAACGTCTCTTGCTGCATCGCTCTCAATGCATCCGCATAAAACGGATTGTCTTCCGCACCGAATACTTTCATATCGGCTTCGGTCAACGTCCCGGCCTGTGCTTTCCCGACAAGCGGAATAAACTTCCGTAACGAAGGTACCAGTCCGGTCTGAATGCCGGCAGCTTTTATCCAAGCTTCATCCGCATACGCCACACTACCGATATAATCAGAGCTTCGTGCCCCCATTAACAGTTGCGGGTCGTTTATATCGAATAACTTGGTAAGCCCTAAGATGCTTTCAGGCTTCATCGGGTCGATTCCTTTCACGGGATTCCGCCTGTCCCAGTCGTTATGCAAGTAGCGGTAATTGAACTCACGTCCCCGGTCTCCATCCATCATAGCCACAACTGCTTCGCCTTTCAAGGACAACAGCATCCATTCTTTCATCAAAGATGGCAGGCTATCCGACGCAATGCTATCCGACAACTCCTTATACCGATTTACCACATACGTTTCATACGCTTCCGCACTCATCTTGTAATCCCCAAACTTGCCGCTATACAGATTCATTGACCATGCGGGCCAATCCGTCCGGCTATTAACCAGGTTATTAAGATTGGCATACGTGCCATCTGCATACAATGTCCGGAACGACTGTATTTCCGAACCTTTTCGACTGGCAACGATACGTTGGCCACTGAACCGCTGGTCTATATACACCGTGACATGTTCGCCGGGAGCAAGCAATACCGAACCAGCCATCGGGAACAAAGCCTCAGCCAGACCATATTGGCTAAATTTGAATGTCACTACTCCGGTTACCGAATCAATGGCTGCCGTATATTCCTCTTGCCCGCCTGTCAAAGTGTTGACATACATAGCCTGTTCCTTTCCCAGTTCTTTCCGGTGATGAAGCAAATGGACTTCAACCGTCGTTTCCCCACTCTTAAAGACAGGTGCAGGCATGGTTGCATTCCCGTCTATCTGCAAAGCTTCGGCAGGAATGCCTTCAGGAGTATCATAACTCTTCTTCCCGGTCAGGTCTATGCCGAACAGCTTAAAGCAGTCGGCACAATCCGACTCGATGAAGTCGAAAGACTTTGTCCGTTTGGGCAACGGCTGGAAAGAAAGCACAAACGAAGCCTCTCCCGACTCAGGCATCCAGAAGAGCGAATCGGGTGTAATACCTTGTGCATCAGTCAAAGCATAGTTTTTACCTTCTGCCCGCAGATAAGTTTTCGAATCGATGCGAATCCAATAATGCGGCCGGAAATACGCATCCACATGCAACACCGTAGCGGTGTCGGTCAATTCTACTTTCGCGATATCAAGTGTCATGCTGTTGGCACTCTCAATCAGTGGGTTCTCTACGACTTTAGGTCCTGTCTGGCAAGCCGCCAGCATCAAGGCTAATAAAGCCGATGCAACAAATGTACTGTTTTTCATAAGCTGTTTTTATTGAATAATGTAACAAATATACGCATAAAATCGGTTATTCCCGCTTGATGACTTCAGCAGGATTCATTTTCGCAACCTTATAACCGATTAGCCACACGGTAAGGAAAATGACTCCAGCCGTAATCACCAACGGTATCATGAAATGTGAAACGGAGATGGGAGCATAATAACGGAAATGCTCCAGCCACGGTAGCATGCAAGCATACACCAAAGGCACGGCTATCAGGAAGGCAATTGCCACCCCCGCTACATACGAGCAAGATAATATCCATTGTATTTGTCCCAAAGAAGCTCCATGTATCTTCCGCAAGGCAATTTCACGTTGACGCAGACGGACGGTATAACGCACCAAACTGAACAAACCAGAAAAAGTCAGCAACAAACTGATTGCCGCATACAAAGACAGGATATCCGTCAACATCACGACATCCCGATTGGCTTCTTCCAATATACCTCCTATATCCTGATATACAAACGTCCGGTCGGGATAAACCTCTTCCCATTTCCGTCTCAACTGTTTCAAGACTTCCGCTTTCCTGCCCTCCTCTACCCTTACCGAAAGTGTTTGCACATCGGCAGACGATACATCGTTCAGGCTGATAAACAACGGCCAAACCGATTCGGATAACGACCTTTTCCTGAAATCACGCACTACCCCTACGATAGTCCGGTTATCGAACAACGGTTCATCGGGAAGGTATTTGGACACCTGTTCACCAATCGGATTGATGCCATCAGGAACAAACTTCTTCACAAATGTTTCGTTCACCACAACGGGATAGGCGGTAGCAGGAAGCAAACGAGCGGTCTGTTCCGAGTCTATCAGTTCCAGCCGATAAAAGTCCAAAAAGTCTTTCCGGCACGAAACCATATCTATCCAAACAATGTCTTCCGGATTTCCCGATTTTCCGATAATGGCCATTGATTCTTCAAAAAGCCCTGTTTCGGACAAGGTCACCTCCTTTACTCCTTGCCAATGCCTTGCTTCTTCCATCCACGCAGAAACAGGAGGTCCCCAATCCTTTTCTACATACACATCAATTACTCCCTCAAACCGCAGGTTGTCTTTCTTTATCAGTTCCAACTGGCTATGGATAATCAAAAACACACTGAATAAAACCAAGGTCACGACAAACTGTCCTCCCTGAAAGCAAGACACCAGCAAACGTCTTATCTTACCCTGATAGAACCAACGATACTCGCTTTCGGTAAGCGACTGCAACTTCCGGCTGATGAAAAAGGCAGGAATCCCCGCAAGGACAATACCTCCCAACAACAACCAAGGCAATACTTGATAAGACAGTATGTACCCCATCGTCAACTCGACATCCATCAACCGGTTGAACAAAGGCAACAGGTCATTCATCAGCAAAAAAGAACAAATGAACGCCAGCCCAATCATCAGGCACGTATCTAAAAACAACTGGCGATAAATGTCTTTCCGCGACGCACCGGCAAAAACCTCAATATGCAACATACGCATCCGGTCCAACAAACGGGTAAGCCCTAAATTGAGGTAATTGAAACAAGCGACTAACAATACAAGCAATGCCACGACTCCTCCAATAACCAGAATGACAAGCGAACGATGCCGCAAAACAAGGTCCTGCACACTGGTATCAAAATAAGACTCGTGTAAAGTTTGTGTATCCAAATGACCTTTACCCAATACCGTAGGAAGAAGAGTTTCCGCAAACTTCTGCCGGAATTTATCCAAGTCCGTCCCTTCACGCAACTTGATGAAACAAGCTTCTCCGTCATCAGAACCTGCCGACAGACTCAAAGCACCTACAGACAATAAAGCCTGCGCCGGATTGCGGAACACCACCTTCACAACCATCGGACGAACATCTCCGTCAACAGTCATGGCAAGGGATTCTCCCAAGCAATCCGATGAGCCAAATATCCGCAACGCCGTCTTTTCTTCCAAAGCAATCGCATCCGGTTGTACTTGTACTTCTTGCCAACTGCCTTGCACCGCCTCCAAAGGAAAGAAGTCAAGAAACGTTGAATCTGCCAGCATAAACCGTTCTATTGAAAACGTCTCATCCCGATATACAACCGAAACTTTACTACGTTTCGACACACGGGTAGAAGTTTCTATTTCGGGAAAAGCAGACACGATTTGCGGCACATCCGGTCCATATATAAAAGTAGTCGCTGCCTGCTCTCCCATTGACACCTGTTGAGTCAGGCGTAAGATACGTTCTCCGTCAGGAATCACTTTATCGGCACGATACTCATGCAATACAAAAGCTCCCAACAAAGAAACGCACAAGATGCCAATGACCAAACTGCCCCATGCTACCACAGTAAACAACTTGTTGCGCCACCAGCCTCGTATAATCAACCGTAATAACTGATAATAAGACATAAGAATCAACTAATCAATTGAACTCAAATTCCTGCAGATTAACACAAACTTTCACCCATATTCAAATTCTGCGAAAATCTGCGTTAATCTGCGTTTTTAACCAACATATACCATCATAACGCCACTTCCGTCACCACCTGACCGTCGAACAGACGGATAATACGTCCGGCATAACCGGCATCGTGTTGCGAGTGGGTCACCATCACGATGGTGGTGCCTTCCTTGTTCAAGTCGGTCAACAGGCTCATCACTTCCTTTCCGTTCTTCGAATCTAGGTTACCGGTCGGTTCGTCGGCAAGTATCATCTTCGGATTGGAAACTACCGCACGGGCTATCGCCACACGCTGCTGCTGCCCTCCTGAAAGCTGTTGCGGGAAATGTTTCGAACGGTGGGCTATCGCCATCCTTTCCATAGCTTCCTCCACCTTCCGCTTACGTTCGGAAGCCGGAACACCCATGTAAAGCAAAGGCAATTCGATGTTCTCGTACACATTCAGTTCATCTATCAAGTTGAAACTCTGAAATACAAAACCGATGATTCCCTTGCGAATGGACGTGCGCTGCGCTTCGGTGTACTTCGACACTTCCTTCCCGTTCAAGTAATACTCACCTCCCGTAGGATTGTCGAGCAACCCCAAGATGTTCAGCAACGTAGACTTGCCGCATCCCGAAGGACCCATAATGGCTACAAACTCGCCTTCTTTCACTTCAATACTCACATTGTTCAATGCCCAGGTCTCCACCTCGTCGGTGCGGAAAACCTTTTGTAAATTGTTTGTCTTTATCATATTCTTTCTATTTTTTTGTTGACAAAGTGACAAGGTTTTTAGATAGCTTTGGTATTCTAAACCTTGTCAACTTGTTTCCTTGTTACCTTGTCAACTTTTTCCCTTATTACCTATAATTATTTTCTCAACCTGATCCCTTTGATTTGCCACGAATCGGCCCCATCGCCTTCCGTAAAATCGAAGGTACGGGTGCCTGCCGGAAGTGGGGCGAAATATAGCGTAAACGTTACCTCTCCGCTTTCGGGCATAAAGAACCGCTCACCCAAGGGAAAACCTTCCGAACGGAGTACCGGACACGATGTCCCGTCATCTGCCACCAAATGGGTTTCCTTGCTCAACCGAATCCAATACTTGGGGATATAATAAGCATGTATGCGGACAATGGTTGCGGTATCAGTCCGTTCCACTTGCGTTATCTGCAAGGCATCGGTATTCGAACTTCCATACACAGGGTAGTCTACCGTCGGATTGCCTTCGTGTGTGCCGTAGACCGTTTGAGGCCGCGGATGCATCCACCGGCGGAGCTGCACCTTCAACAAACCCGGACCATATCCTGTCCAACTCTTCAAGATGTGTCCGTCGGGAGCTATCAGCACGAAATGCGGAATACCGTTCACTCCATAACGGGCAGAAATACCGTTCCGCCCTTGCAGGTCGTTCCAGTTATTCCATGCCAACGGATGGTCTTTTACCGAAGCTCTCCATCCTTTTTCAGTCTCTATACTCAAGCTGACCACTTCCAAGCTATCTTTATGCAGCTCGCTGATTTCTTTCAATTCCGGTTGCGACTGGATGCAGGGACCGCATCCCCTGCTCCAGAAATCGAGCAGGATATATTTCCCACGGAACTCACTCAAATGATGCACCTTGCCTTGCAGGTCATACAAATCTCCATCAACCGCCATTTCCCCGTCTTTCACCACTACCGGCGGATAGAGTGCCGTATAGACAGACTTTCCTTCATCGGTATTCTTCCATTCATCCGGCAAACTTTCGTAAAGTGCTTTCACCTCATCCCGATGCAAGAACTTTTTATCATACTTCAGCGACATCCCTAATCCGTTCAAGCTGTTCATCCATACCTTATTTACCACCGTCTGCTTCATCAGACGGATATTGTTCGCCATGACACACCGTTGCAAGCTGTCTTGCTCATCTTGCATCTGTTTTAACTTAGCGATTATCGACTCCCGTTGCTCTCCCGAAGCGCTTTGCAAAGCCTGACCCAAAGCCATACCCTCCATTGTCAATTGCTGAAAAGCATCCAGTTCCTTTCGGGAAGCATCAACCAATTGCTGTTGGAACCGCTGGCATTCCGACCCGCCTTCCACACGCCATGTCTTAAGCAACTTATTCTCGCCTTTCACTTTCAAATGCGTATCCGGCCCTATCCACAAGCTAAGCCAGACAGGAGGCAGTTTCCCATAGTCTTTTGCCATCACGTCGTACTCTTCCACTTCATTGCTTGCAGTCATGCCTTCGAAGAAAAAGCGACCGTTCCGCAATGTATCTACCGCTACTTCCGTACCTACTCCTCCTTCGTCTTTATACAAGCCCAACACAGTTCCTTCGTCTACCCCCGACAAAGTACCTTCAATTGTAAATCTTCCTTGCGCCTGTGCCGCCAATGTTCCGGCAAGCATACAGGCTAAAAACAGTTTTCTCATGTTCGTTATTTTTTTAATTAAATATTTTCAGTTGACAAGGTGACGAGTTGACAAGGTGACAAGGTTTTTAGATAGCTTTGGTACTCTAAACCTAGTTTCCTTGTCACCTAGTTTCATTCCTTCTTTATCATTTCTGCCGGATTAATGCGGGCAATGCGCACAATGCGAGACACAACCGTAAAGGCTGTGACCGCAGCCACAAACAGAAACACAGTTACCCAAAACCAAACTCCGTAGCGGAAAAAAATGCGATACATCTGTTCCCAATACTCCATAAATCCATAAAGCAGCGGAAAAGCCAACAAAGCCGTCGCCCCACCTATCCCGATGTAAATACGGGCAAAAAGCCACATAATCTGCCCCACGCTTGCCCCATGCACCTTGCGGATGGCGACCTCTTTACTGCGGCTTTCCGTATCAATGGTAATAGCTGCGTAAACACCTAAAAGCGTAAGGGTCACGCATACCACTGCGAGAAAGAAGATGATGCCTTTCAGTGCATTTTCTATCCCCTGTTTCGCCTCGATGTCATCCTGAAAAGTAGAGATACGCGGCTCTACCGTATAGGGTAAGGCTTGATGCAACAATCCGTCAACCTGCGTGCGCACTTCATCTGCCTTTCCGGCATAGCACTTCAGGTAACAATGCCCCACATACTGACGGAAATCCACCAGCTGGAAAACATACCCTTTCTCAGCAAACGTTCCTCCGTAGGCATTGGTCACAAAAGGACTGCTTATCCCTGCTACTTTATATCCCTCGTCGTAATATCCATAAAGTGTAGCACCCAAAGGCTCCATCCGGTGCTTCGTGCGCAATTCCTGCCCGAAAACCTGATCGATTACCAGTTCATTCTCTGTATTGGGAACCTTGCCTTGCAAGACAGGAATGTGCATGAACCGGAAAAAGTTATGAGGCACACTAAGAATATTGACCGGAGTTTCCTCCTTATCGCGCCGGGAATCCGGCTGGATATAGAACACATTGCCGGAGGCACCCTGTGTATAATCAACGTCTGACAACAGGCAATCTTCCACCCCCGCACATTGTTTCATGCGCTCTATCAAGGCAAGCTTTTCCGCCTGCTTCATAAACGGGTAATCCAAGGGGATGCTCAATATCCTGCTTTTCTCCTGACGGGTCAACGTACCGAAGAGTGCCGATGTGGTTTTATCTGCCTGCAGATAGAGTGCGAAAGACAAGGTGACAAATATCCAGCAAATGAAATACTGGATGGCAAGCATGATGTTGCGCACCCGATGCTTGCCCCGTCCGATACTTATGCCGCGGATGCCTGTCTGGATATTTATCCGACGTGTACGTGCCACAGTAAACAGGCATACGCCCAAGCTGCCTGCCAGCACCAACAACAGATATTGGGCACACTGGTATTGCAATACCGGACCATCAATGCTAAGTTCGAACTCCATCATGTCGATGTGCAATACGGGTGCCAACAACTCTATCAAGACAAAGACCAACAGGAAAGCTATCAGCACCGTCAGTGCCGCCTGAACAAATAATTGCCCCAACAGATGTGCACTGCCTCCCCCGAATACGCGCCGGAGACTGTACTCGCCGCTACGCGCCAGAAAAGTCCCCACTTGGAAATAAAAGAAATTGAGCAACCCCACCAAAAGCACCAGACTCCCGATAATGCCGGCAATCCACACGATATACATCGTACCACCGTACTTCCAATAGGCATAACCTAAAGGACGGACATGCACATCGAACTCCCTGCCGAACATCTGCAAACCCAATCCCTTGGTGCGAAGGTCTGCTTCCAGTTTCTTCCGGCTATCTTTCCCTCCTTTCAGCAATACATAACCCATACCTCCCGTCACGTCCTTTCCCTTCCATTGCAGCCTCCCATCGCTATCATTCAACACCAGCATGGCGAGAGGCTGCATATACGTAAAACTATTATTGGAAGGAATGTCTGCCATCACCGCCTGCACGGTATAGCCGATGCCACTGTTCGCACCCGCAAAGGCGAACCTCGACGTGGTGCACAAACGCTTTCCGATGGCATCCTGCAAGCGGTTTCCATAGATACGCCGCGCCAAGGTTTCCGACAAGATGACCGCATTGGGCGTATGCACGGCAGCTTGCCACGAACCCGCCAGCACATCCACACCGAATACTTGACGGAAACACGTATCTACTTCCATACATAGCATCGGGTCGAACGGCAACATCTCGTCGGGCTTCACTTCTATCTCAAACGAACGATAGCCTGGATTCCCCAGGTATGTAAAGGCTTCTGCTTCCATCCCGTTCAGGATACGCAACTTATCTATCAGTTCCGGAGGCACTCCAGCCAAATCTTTCGCTCCTTGGGGTTCCTTCATCGCAATCTCGCCAATACGCTCTTTCTGAGGGAAGCATTGGTCGGTTGCCCACATCAGCCGACATACATACAGGCAAATGCTGAAGCACAACAAACATACCGCCAGCCCCACGATGCCAATCGCGCTCTGCGTCTTATACTTCCACAGGTTACGCCAAGCAATTTTCAAGTAATGTATAATCATCATTCTTAATTCTTAATTTAATCACTCCGCCTTCATCACATCCGCCGGATTGATGCGGGCTGCCTTGTTCACCTGCCACCAAAGGGTGCCCAAAGAAATCACTGCAACCAACAGCAAGGCAACGATGAATATCCACGGACTTAGCGGAGCCTTCAATACAAAATCTTCGGTATATTTGTAAAGTATCACCCAAGCTAATGGAACAGCCACAACAAACGATACCAGCAAAACTTTCAAGTATCTGCCACCCAGCAGCCAATAAAGGTCGCGCAGCGTTGCACCGTTCACCTTGCGGATGGCAATTTCTCGATATCGCCTGCGGATATCAAAAAGCGAAATACCGAACAGCCCCATGCACGACACCACGATGGCGATAAAGGCGAATACCGAATAGACCGTAGCTATCTTGCGGTCGTGGGCGTATTGGGCTTTCACCACATCCGAGAGCCAATCGTATTCGAACTCTTCGGTGCCGTAAATTTCTTTCACCGTCTTACGGAGGTAGTCCAACAATTCCTTTTCCTTGCCCGGCTGCACGGCGATGGAAAGCTTATCATTAACAAATTCCCGACTAACTACAAAAACTATAGGTTCTATCCCATCAGTCAGTTTGCCGAAATAACAATCTCCGACCACCGCACTTACCGGCATCAACTCCATACCACCGCTTACAATATTCCCGTCCGCGTCAAGAAATGTCCATAAAGGAGCTTCAGCCCTAACAAAAGCTTCATCACAACGAATGTAACCGAACGCTTTCATTGCTTTCTGATTTAATACAATCTCAGAACGAGTAATATCATCTATTTCGCTGGGAAGTTTCCCGTCAACCGTTTTCAATCCATAAAAACTGAAGAATTTCGGCGGAACAAATATTGTCCGCATAGATAGTACCGTATCTTTATCATTAATAATCTTCACTTGGACTCCACTATTGATTTCACCATACGAACAACTCAACCACAAATTTATATAAGGGCACTCGTCCAACGACTTTTTAAGTTCTTTGAGGCGTTCATTGCGCTTATTTCTATCGGAATACCAGTTATCTTTATACAAATTGGCTTCCAAGATTCCCGCAGTCCGGAATCCGGGAGGGGTATCCGTCAGAAAACGGAAATGACAATCGAAATAAACAGATAATATCAATAACAACACCGTAAAGACATACTGAATGCCCAAGAAAAGCACACGCGAAGTTATCGAATAACGCATACCGATATTCCGCATCGACTGAATGGGCAAACGATAACCGTATTTTACGTATGGATAAACAGAGGTAAGCAACGGCAATAACAACAAAATGCCCAATGATAACCAAACATCAAAAACCGTATAACTAATCTGTTCTCCTAACAGACACTCAACCGGAACAACGGTTATTTCTATCAGCAGCCATGCCACGAAAAGCGAAGCCAAAACCAACACAAAGTTTTCCAACCAAATCTCTCCTAAAAGCGACAAACGGCTTAGTCCCAATACCTTCTTAATGCCATACTCGCGTGAACGCTTCATCAACATCACCATATAAAGATTGACAAAGTTCAGAATGCCTACTGCCAACAGTAAAGCTACAACTCCAGACAAAATAAACAAATAAGAACTGTTGCCGTGATTCATCAATGATTTTTCCACAAAGGCTGAAGAATCCCAATAAAACTGTTTCCAAGGAATGAACTTATACCGCGTCAATCCCGAATACTCCGTTTCACGATACACGTTGCTCACTTGATTGATAGCATCCAGATCGATGCCCGGCAATACACGCAACAATTCAATACCCATCCGGCTCCACCTTTGCAAGCCATGAGAAACCAGCAAACCGAAACGCCAAGTCGTCTTACAAGAAGGAACATCAATCACCCCTCGCACAACCACTGTCTTCTCACCATAAACCAATACCTTCCCGATAGGATTCTCTTTCCCAAACAAACGTTCCGCAAAGTCACGGGTAAGAATAGCCGTGTCATCTCCGGGCATCTCAACCATTCCCGCCGTTACCGGATAGCTAAAGAACCGGAAAAATGCCGAATCCACAGCCAGCATATCAACGGTATAGGTCCGATTTCCGTAATCGATGCTCGCATTTTCTTCTGGAACTATCCGGCACCGTTCCGTTATATGTCCGTCAGCTATATAAACCGAATCCATATACATCATACTGCTCGGGATACATTTCCCATAAATCTCTCTCATCGGCAGCACCACCGTCTCGGGATGAATACAATTAGCGTCCACCGTCAGTTCGCGGTGGATGTAACGAATCAGGATGATGCTGCAAGCCAGGCTGAATGCCAGCCCCAGCAAGTTAATTATCGTGTACGAACGGGCACGCGTCAAAAAGCGTACCGACATTTTCAAATAATAAAGTGTTATCATAAGCTATTTCGTTTGGTTTTTTCACCACAGATTACACAGATTAGATAAATTATTATCTGTATAGTTCATGATGAATAATTAATTTTTTAATCTGTGTTATCTGTGGTGAAACCATCATCTCAGTATTAATTCTTCCGCATCGCCAAAGTTATCATATCCTGTGGTAATAACCCAATCTCCGGGCTGCAAACCTTCAGTTATTTCATATTGGCGAGGATTCTGCCTACTGATAGTGATGGGCACCTTCACCGCCTTGGTGCGGTCGGCGTTCAGCTTGAATATCCAGTTGCCTCCCGTCTGCTGGTAGAAATTGCCACGCGGAATCACGATTGCCTTTTCGGGTTGCCCCAGCTCGATTTGCACCCGGTAACTCTTCCCAAGGCGCACATTGTCGGGCATCTCCCCGGTAAATACCAAATCCACATCGAAGGTACGCTCTTTCACCTCGGGCACCACCTTGGTTACCCGGAGCGGATAACGTTTACCTTGATAAGTGACCGAAGCGGGCAAACCGGTGGTGACACGGTCGATGTAATACTCGCTTAATGCCGTGCGTATCTTGAACTGATCCATTACCTTCACTTCGGCGATATTCTCACCCGAACTCACCTGCTGTCCGGGTGTGACCTTCACAAAACTCAACTGCCCATCGGCAGGCGCACATACTACAAGGTTATCCCTCCGCTGTAACGAACGCTCCCATTCCTTCCGCTCCCGCTCACGGTCGTTGCGGAGCAGTTCCTTGCGGATAACCGTCATCGCCGAATCGCTTTGCAGACTTTGCAGCTTCAAGCGGGTCGACTCGGTCTTATACCGGTATTCATCTGCCGACACCTCCAGTTGCGCCTTGCTGCGGATACCCATCTTGTACTCTTCTTCTTCCAAGGCATAGCTTTTACTGATTTTGTTCAACTCATAACTTGCCTCCAATGCCTGTTGCTTCAGTGTCAAGGTCTTCTGCTCCATCTCCAACGCCTTCTCTTCGTAAGAGATGCGTTGCTTTTCCCATTCATCCCGTTGGTCTTCGATATCACGTATCAGATCGGGGTTGACCAGTGTCAGGATGGTATCTCCGCGCCTCAGCAGACTTCCTTCTTCCGCTACGATACGGTCTACATTACCCGCCTCGCGGGTATTGACCATCAGGGTAAGGATGGGATGCACCACACCTTCCACATCAACGTACTCCAAGAACTCATCATCTTTCACTTCCGCCAGTTGCACCGATTCGGTATCTATCCGCAACTTGCGCGGACCGGAGGCAAGCACCGCTACATAAACCAATCCTGCCGTCAAAGCGATACCAGCCGCTATGCGGTAACGGTAGCGCACGTACCAAGGTTTCTTTTCCAGTTTTATATCCATTTCTTTAGTTAATAATTAACAGTTAAGATAGTCGGGGTCTTACCACAGATTTTCTATATTTCAGGCAAATTATCCGCAAGCGGACAATTGTGTTCGAAATCGTATTGCGTCATGCTGCGCAAACCATAATAAAGCGTCCAATAGGTTTTCAATGCCTCAATGTGATTGCGGCGTGCCGTATCTTTTTCGGTGGTCGCTGCATTCAGGTCGAGGATGGTAGACTTTCCCATCAGATACAAGCGAAGAGCCACTTCGTAACGCCTGCGTGCCGTTTCATCGGTACGTGCCGCCACTTGTACCTGCCGCGCCTGCAGGTTGAACTGCCTCACCATTTTCCGCACGTTCAGTTCAAAATCGGTCAATCCCTGCTCTACTTGCGTATCAACCAGCTCGATATTCGATTTCGCTACCCGTACCTGACCTTTGCCACGTCCCCAGTCAAGAATAGGAATCACTACCGACAGACTGACGTATTGCTGGTCAAGTGGATTACGATAAGACGCCCGCAAATTATCTGCTGTCTGCGAAAGCCCGAATTGCACATACAGGTCGGCTTTCAATCCGCGGTTGGCACGGGCAGAAGCCAACCGGCTACGGCTTTCCAACTTCAGCCGCTGATACATTTCGATGTCGGGACTATGGGCAAAAGCTTTTTCCAAGGCTTGGTCAAGTGGTACTTCGAAAGCCGTCACGCTATCTGCCGGGAATACTTCTATCGGCTCGTCTTCCCGGATACCTAAAAAAGAGCGAAAAGTCAACATCGCATCTTCCACTTCAATACTAGCCTGCATCATATTAGTCTCTTCGGTCAACTTGTTCACTTCCAGCTGTAACATCTCGTTTTCGGTAATATTACCTATATTATACCGTCCGCGTGCATAACGGTAAAGTGTGTCTGCCGAAGCATAATTGGCACGGGCGATATCCAGATTGGCCTGTGCCGTGGCAAGGTCGAAAAACAATTCGCAAGCCCTCGAAGCTATCAGCTCCAGCGTTTCGGCGTACGACTTTCTGGCTTCACGGAAACGTACCGGTTCGATACGACGGTCCCACTTCAGTGAATTGTATCCGAAAAGCGACTGCTGATAACCAATCGTGACCGGCTGAGTATTGTATGCTTCGGTATGGTCACTGAATTCATCCATACGCTGTGCCGACGTCTGCAAAAACAAATTACCTCCCGTAAACCATATATTCTGACTGACCGACAGGCTTACATCTGTGCTCAACTGATTTTGCCGAAGAAACTGTTCCGTACCATCAGGTTGGGTCACACGGTTGATTTGCCGGTTGAGGTAAGGTGTAGAAGTAAGACTGACTTCCGGCAAATAATTGGCACGGAAAGAACGGTAGCTCCAATAGGCAGCACGATAAGTATGCTGCGCCGCCTGCGCTTCCGGCGAATGTGCCTGCGCCATCCGGATAGCATCGTCCAGACTTAAACGCTCGGCTTCTGCTCCTGTCCATCCCATAACCAATAAGCAAAATATTCCTATCAATCGTTTCATATTACTGCACAAAATGATTCTGAAAATAACAATCAAAATCCATGCCACAAACATAAGCATCTATCTATCAACAATTTTACCAATCATCACCTCGGCAAACCCTGTGCGGAAGCACACATATTTTGTGCGAAAGCGCACATACAGCACAAGCTGAAAATGCGTATCTTTGCAGAGAAGCAAACTAAAGACTATGGAACCCAAAGGTAAAATACTGATTATCGATGACAACGAAGACGTGCTGTTCGCACTGAACCTGCTCCTGGAACCTTATACAGAAAAAATAAAGGTAACCACCCAGCCAGCACGCATCGGGCATTTCATGACCACTTTCCAACCGGATGTTATCTTGCTGGATATGAACTTCCGCCGCGATGCCATCAGCGGACAAGAAGGATTCGACTGCCTGGAACAGATTTTGCGCATAGACCCGCAAGCGGTGGTAGTCTTTATGACAGCCTATGCCGATACCGACAAAGCAGTAAGAGCCATCAAGGCAGGAGCCACCGATTTCATTTCAAAGCCATGGGAAAAGGAAAAGCTGCTTGCCACGCTTTCTTCCGCTCTCAAGCTCAGCCAGTCACGCAAAGAAGTAGGCAGGTTGCAAGAACAGGTGCTTGCCCTGAAAGGAAATGATGATTTGCCGGAACTAATCGGAAATTCACCAGCCATGCAAAAGGTAAAAGAAACCATTTTCAAGCTCTCGGATACCGATGCCAACATCCTGATATTGGGTGAAAACGGTACGGGCAAAGACCTGGTAGCACGAATGCTGAAACACTTTTCCCCCCGGCAAGAG
Organism: Phocaeicola intestinalis; assembly: GCF_014837065.1. Taxonomy (GTDB): domain Bacteria; phylum Bacteroidota; class Bacteroidia; order Bacteroidales; family Bacteroidaceae; genus Phocaeicola; species Phocaeicola intestinalis. The sequence continues at coordinate 3,428 of NZ_JACSPP010000028.1, read as the reverse complement.
GCAGCATTCGTCACTATTGACTTAGGAAGCATCCCCGAACAACTGTTCGAAAGCGAACTCTTCGGTTACGAAAAAGGTGCATTTACCGATGCACGGAAATCTAAACCCGGGCGGATGGAGATAGCTTCGGGAGGCACACTCTTTTTGGACGAAATCGGTAATCTGTCACTCCCCATGCAGGCACGGCTGTTGACCGCCATCGAAAAGAAACGCATCACACGGCTGGGTGCCATCGAACCCATTCAGATAGATGTACGGTTGATTTGCGCCACCAATGCCGATCTGCACAAAAGGGTAACAGAAGGCAGTTTCCGCCAAGACCTGTTGTATCGCATCAATACCATCGAGCTGCGCATTCCCCCACTGCGGGAAAGAGGCGAAGACATCTTGCTGCTGGCAGAACACTTCCTGACCAAATTCAACCGGAAATATCACAAAGAAGCCAAAGGACTGACCCGGGAAGCCAAGAACAAGTTATTGAAATACAATTGGCCCGGCAATGTACGCGAACTGCAACATACACTGGAACGGGCTGTCATCCTCAGCGAAAACAACCTGTTACGCCCCAATGACTTCTTCTTTCCACATACTACGGCAGGAAACGATAACGAAAACATACAGGAACTGAATCTGGAAAAGCTGGAGCGCAAAGCCATCGAACAAGCATTGAAAACCAGCTGCGGAAATATGAGCCGTGCGGCAGAACTGTTGGGCATTACCCGCTTCACCCTTTACCGGAAACTGGAAAAACTCGGATTATGAAAAACTATACTTATTCTTTAGCCGTACACGTAGGCAGCATTACCCTATTTGCCATAGCTGGCGCATTTGCTGTAACACAGCACCTGTGGTTCTGCGCCACAGCCTGTATAGTTCTGCTCACCGGTATATGCATCAGTCTCTACCGAACACAAAACCGACAAATCCGCATGATGCAACGGATTGTAGAATGTATGAAAAACAATGACTTGTCTCAACTGATGTGTGCACCGTTCAACAATCCTACGATGCAACAACTGGCAACCGATATGTCGACCGCCCTTAAGAATATCCGCACACACCTGAACGAAGAAGAGACCAAACATCTGTACTACGAAAATCTGTTGAACCAGGTAGATACAGCGGTCATCGTCTGCCATTCGGACGGAAGAATTGAATGGATGAATAAACCGGCACAGCAACTGTTGGGCAACCGTAACAAACTACCCCAAGAAATACTTTCGGCTATCCGTAGCAGACAAGCCGTGGTCCAACTGCCCCATTCTGTTGTACCGACAGAGCTTTCGGTATCTGCCACTCACATCCAACTGAAAGGAAAAGCCTACTGGCTGGTAAGCCTGAAGAATATACATACAGCACTGGAACATACCGAAATGGAAGCCTGGCAAAAACTTATCCGGGTATTGACCCATGAAATCATGAACTCCATCACTCCCATAATCTCACTGGCTGACACCTTGAACGAACGCTGCCAGACATACTCACCCACCTCGACAGACACCCTGATGCAACAAGGACTGCAAATTATCCAACGAAGAAGTAAAGGCTTACTGGAATTTGTAGAAAACTACCGGAAACTGACAAAAATCGCTCCGCCGGTAAAAAACAATATCCGGGTAAATGATTTCTTTGAAGACTTGAAACAACTGTTTGCCGACACGCGCATCACATTCCATTGCCCTGATTGCGAAACACCTTGGAAAGCCGACCGCGGACAAATGGAACAAGTATTCATCAACCTTATCAAAAATGCGCAGGAGGCTTGCTGCGACAACCCGTCAGCACACATCAACATATATGCACACATAGACGATGAAAAATGGAAGTTCATCATTTCCGACAATGGAGAAGGTATGCTTCCCGAAGTAACAGAACGCATCTTCGTCCCTTTCTTTACCACCAAACCGGGAGGTTCTGGCATCGGGCTGGCATTGTGCAAACAAATCATCGTATTACATCGGGGCCAGATAGCCGTTACTTCGGAACCTGACAAAGGCAGTGAATTTACACTTACCTTTCCAATGTAAACTGCCCTTTATGTTTTGTCATACGGCCGTACTCGATGGCATGCTTGGGACAATGGTGATAACAGGAAAGACACATCGCACAATTCTGTCCCCACACCGGATGTTTTTTTTCTAACCGAACATTGTGTAAGGGGCAGGCTGTAACACATTTTCCACATGATATGCAAGCATCTGTCACATGAAAACTTTTGGCAGAAGTCATGAACCGATTGAACAAAGGACGAATCAAATAAGACTTGATCCATGGAAACCTGCCTTCCTTACAATCTACCTTATCCGTACGCGCGGCAACATAGCGGGCTATATCTTCTATCCTGCCCACTGCCTCACGAAGTTTCTTCTGTTCTTTATCTTTAGGGTCTACGTCAAATCCCGGCAAACAGACATACGTTTCAGGCATAATCACCGAAAAACCAGCAGGGCTGATCCAACCTTTCTCCTGCACGGCACGTGCGAAAATATCGGCAGTCTTACCCGTATCATCGCCACAAGTACAGACAAAATACACATAAGAAGGAATTTTATTGGCGCGCACCTTCGAAAGGAAACCACTTACCAGTGCGGGAGGTCCCCATGCATACACAGGAAAAACAAATCCTAATGCCTCCTCTTCCTCTAAATCCAATAACAGTTCGTCACCCCATATATCCAACAGAGCATAAACACGTTCATCCAATAACTTTCCTAATAAGTTTGCAACCCAACGGGAATTGCCCGTTCCTGAAAAATAAAGCAACATAACAATTAATAATTGACAATTATACTTCTTGCGAAATGCCACACAATCCATACAGCGAGCGGCATGATATAAACAAAAAAACGAAGAACCTTGCCTGTTTGTTTACAGTGACTAACAAGATTCTTCGTTTTCCTAAAAAAGAAGAGCCGTACCCGAGGCGTGACGAAACTCCGATAGACAGGATTTGAGTGCCCACCTCCTTTGTAATCCACCGGCATAAATGCTACCCGAAGGCGTGGCCCGCCATTGGAGGATGAAGCGTAGTCTCGGTATTTCATATTATTTGATGAGTTTCCCGATTCTGCAAGTACGGCTCCATTTTTGTATGACAAATATAATGCTTTTATCTGAGTCTGCCAAATAAATCCATTATTTATTTACTATTATTCGATTTACGAGGTACGATTTAATCTATTCCAGTAAAAACGTCACATTATGACACCTCTACTACATATTAATACATCCTGAACTTCGTCTCTATTTATTTCTCAGCGTCTCTGTGCCTCTATGTCCAATCGAGTAGGAGGTAAACACTAATCATAGGTGTTTATCTCCTATTTTCATGTTTACCGACCTCTCACACCCCCGTACGTGCCGTTCGGCATACGGCGGTTCCTATTTTGGGTACCATTCGAGATACGAGCCCATTAAGGTAGGATATC
>NZ_JACSPP010000027.1:2417-47391 GCF_014837065.1 Phocaeicola intestinalis | reverse complement strand
ACTGCAGGTCATCGTCCGCAGCCTTGAATACCGAATAGAATCCTTTCAGCACTTCCCGGTTCCGGTCCTCCAGCAGCATTTCCTCCTGTTCTCCCTTAATGCCCGTATCAAGCACGTCCAGGATAGGCTTGTCGTATTCGTCAATCAACACCACGCACCGTCTTCCCGATTGCTCATGGGCTTGTTTGAGCACGTAGGCAAAACGTTTCCCAATATCCGTATAGTCCTGGCTCTTTCCGTATTCCCGTTCCCAACCTTTTATGGTGCCCTCCAGTATATCTTCCAATGTACCCGGAACGGTGAAGTTGCTTCCGTTGAAGTCGATGTGGAATACGGGATATTCCCTCCATTCCGTTTCCAGTTTCTCGATGGCAAGTCCTTTGAACAGCTCTTTCTTGCCTAAGAAATAATTTTTCAAAGTAGATACAAGCAGGCTTTTCCCGAACCTGCGCGGACGGCTGAGGAAATAAATCTTCCCTGTTGATACCAGCTGGTATATCAGGGCGGTTTTGTCTACATACGTGTAGTGGTCCTCTCTTATCTGTGCAAAGCTCTGGATGCCTATCGGGTATTTCATATCGTATGCTTATTGGTATAGCACAAAAATAGTGAGAATATTTTATATTGCCAAATTTATTAGGGACGCAGAATTTTTCGTATATTGGGGCATGGAGTTATGGATAGGCTATGAGAGTAAATACATTGATATGGTTTGTGTTATTGGTTTTGACCGGGTGCGGAGGCAGGCAAATGCGAGGAATCGATTCTTCGGATACATTGGTGGTAAAATCCTCACCTGTGGAAACGGAAAAGCTTACTGCCCACCTTTATCCCGATGTGCATCCCAACAAACCCGGACGTTACCGTTATTTCAAAGAAATCACGATTGGGGATAATCGTGAAAAGATTCTGTTAATGGCAGAGTTCCGTCTGGAAGATTAGCCTTGAATCTTCCAGTCGTCAATGGTCCCGGTCTGTGAAGAGAAGCTGGAACCTATTTTATAGATAAGTCGCCTGTCGGAAGCATACGGGCGTGCGTAGCCTTTTTCTTCTATCTGCTTTAGGGCTTCGTCTGCCGAACCGTCCAGTTTGAACTCGAAAATGTAGACGTAATCGGGTGTCTCTACGATGCAGTCCACCCGTCCTTCGCTCTGTTCCTTTTCGGTATAGACCGTATAGACGCTGACCAAACGGAATATCAGGTAGAACGTATAGTGGAAATAACGCTCCCTTTCCCTCTCGTCCTGCTTGCGACGCATGGTGTAGGGGATGTCGGCAAGGAAGGAGGTGAACAGCTTGTTTAATTTCTCCAATTCTCCTCTGCGCAAAGATAGGACCACATTACGCACCCAACTGCCCATTTCTTGCCGGGGCTTCAAATAATCTGAAGCAATCAATGCCACAAATCCTTTCTTGACTTCGTTGTTGGGGAAGTCGAGCAGGAATGTCCCGAAATCGCGGTCATAACCTTTGATAGTGAGATACCCGCTCTGGTAAATCATCGGCAACGGTTTTTCTACGTTTGCCTTATAGTCGATAAACTCCTGCGGGTCGTAATATTTTCCGGTCAGTTCATCCAGGTTCTCATCGGTATGCGCAAGCAGGCGGATTAGGTATGAAGGCGTACCGCTACGGAACCAGTAATCACGGATAGAGCCGGAAGCAAAAGCATTGAGCAGGCTGAAAGGATTGTAGACATCGGTCATCTTCTCACTGAAATGATATCCGTCGTACTGGCGTTTGAGCAGACCGGTCATTTCTTCCTTGGATATGCCTTCCCTGTCTGCCATATCACTTATCGGACCGGCAAAGTAGTGTTCCAGTTCTTCCTGGGTGATACCGCACAGGGCTTCATAGCGTATGTCCATGCTGATGTCTGCAGGCTGGTTGAAACCGCTGAACACGCTTACCTGCGAGAACTTGGTAACCCCCGTAAGCAAGACGAACTGCAGGTCATCGTCCGCAGCCTTGAATACCGAATAGAATCCTTTCAGCACTTCCCGGTTCCGGTCCTCCAGCAGCATTTCCTCCTGTTCTCCCTTAATGCCCGTATCAAGCACGTCCAGGATAGGCTTGTCGTATTCGTCAATCAACACCACGCACCGTCTTCCCGATTGCTCATGGGCTTGTTTGAGCACGTAAGCAAAGCGGTCTCCCACATCCGTCAGATAAGTGCTTTTCCCGTATTGGGCTTCCCAACCGGCAATGTATCCTTCCAGTTTCTTTTCCAACGTTCCCGGAACGGTGAAGTTGCTTCCGTTGAAGTCGATATGGAATACGGGATATTCCCTCCATTCCGTTTCCAGCTTCTCGATGGCAAGCCCCTTGAACAGCTCTTTCCTACCTGAGAAATAGTTCTTCAGGGTAGACACAAGCAGGCTTTTCCCGAACCGCCTCGGACGGCTGAGGAAATAAATCTTCCCTGTTGATACCAGCTGGTATATCAGGGCGGTTTTGTCTACATACGTGTAGTGGTCCTCTCTTATCTGTGCAAAGCTCTGGATGCCTATCGGGTATTTCATATCGTATGGCTTATTGGTATAGCACAAAAATAGTGAGAATATTTTAGAAACAGCTTTTAATTTCTACAAAAAGTTTTTCTTGGCTTGATGTGTTCGTTTTCGTATGCGCTTTGGACAATAAATTCGAAACAGTTTCTGAATGTACGCAATCAGACTAATCAGGAATTACCAAGAAGCATTTCCTGGAGACTGTTTACACCTACGGATATTCTCACGCCATGTATTTGCGCATTCTAATGGAACATTCAGGGGCAAAAAATACAGATTGCAGATTTTTCCATCTTTTTTGCTTATTTTTTTGCCTTACTTTCTCAATGGGAAAACCTATCTTTGTGTGACATTTTTTTATAAAAAACATACGACCATGAAAAAAACATTTTTGATTGCTGGAATCATAAGCTTGTTCCTGGCTTTCCCACTGGTGGGTAAAGCACAATACACAGAGTTCCGTCCTGGAGAAGTATGGAACGATACGGAAGGAAACTATATCAATGCACACGGTGGAGGCATTCTTTACCACAACGGTACATACTATTGGTATGGAGAATACAAGAAAGGAAAGACCATTTTGCCCGAAGGAGCTACGTGGGAATGCTACCGTACGGATGTGACAGGAGTGGGATGTTATTCATCGAAAGACCTGATGAACTGGAAATTCGAGGGTATCGTACTGCCTTCGGTAAAAGATGACCCTAACCACGACCTGCATCCATCGAAGGTATTGGAACGCCCGAAGGTTATCTATAACCGAAAGACGGGAAAGTTTGTGATGTGGATGCACGTAGACAGTGCCGATTATGGCAAGGCAAGTGCCGGTGTAGCAGTATCCGATTCGCCTACGGGAACATTTACTTATTTAGGCAGTTTCCGCCCCAACGATGCGATGAGCCGCGACCAGACCGTGTTTGTAGACGATGACGGACGTGCCTATCAGTTTTATTCTTCGGAAAACAACGCAACGATGTATATCAGCCTCCTTACCGATGATTATCTGAAACCTTCGGGACGTTTTACACGTAACTTTATCGGCATGTCGCGCGAGGCTCCGGCTGTATTCAAGCACGATGGAAAATATTATCTGATTACATCGGGATGTACAGGTTGGGACCCGAATGTAGCAGAAATAGCCGTAGCGGACTCCATTATGGGTGAATGGAAAACCATCGGTAATCCGTGTACAGGACCGGACGCCGAAAAGACATTTTATGCCCAAAGTACATTCGTAATGCCAGTAGCCGGCAAGAAAGATGCTTATATCGCGATGTTCGACCGGTGGAACAAAACGGATCTGCGCAACTCGCGCTATGTATGGCTTCCAATTGTATTCAAGGACGGAAAGGTTACGATTCCCTGGCGCAAAGAGTGGACATTGGACGTATTTGGCAAATGACAAGTTTTTGCCTGTTTACTTAGGAATTCTGCCGGAATAACCGTATCTTCGCAGGAAAAGACCTGTCAAACAATTTAAACTTTTGGTAACATGAAATGGAAACACTGGGTTGCTTTAGGGGCAGCGTTATGCTTTTTGCCGGATATGTCTTATGCACAAGACGTAGCAAACCGGCTTGACTCGGTTTATATTTTCTCGTATGCTACAGCCTCTGATGCCGGACGTAGCGGACTGAAACTGGCGTGGAGCCGGGATACTGAACGCTGGTACAGCGTGGGCGACGGTTATGGCTATGTAAAGAGCGACTATGGAGCATGGGGCTCGGAAAAAAGAATGATTCGCCCACATCTCATGCGGGGAACAGATGGCAAATGGCATTGCGTATGGCAATTGAATGAAGAGGGAAAAGAACTGGCACATGCAGCATCTGCCGACCTGACCGACTGGAAACGCCAGACGTATTTCCTAAAAGGGAACGAAAGACAAATAAAACCGGAATTTACTCCTGCCGGCCATGAGCAACCTGCAAGTGTATGGGTAGAAGGTACCCTGCAACAAGGCTATGTGCAGAAAGCCGCCTGGACGGAAGTGGATCACCTGATTCGGTTTGCAAGCTATCGTGCCAATAAAGCAAGAATGGAAGGTGAGCAGACTGTACAAGATGCCGAACGCTTTGCCGGACTGAAAGAAGTGAACCTGCAAGTAGATGTACATCCTGACAAGGCACGCCCCATCAGCGATAAATTAATAGGTGTATTTTTTGAGGACATCAACTATGGAGCCGACGGAGGACTTTATGCCGAGCTGATACAGAACCGGGACTTCGAATATTCGTCTGCCGACCGGAAAGAATGGAACGGAGCGTATGCCTGGACCCTGGAGGGTGATGGTGGAAAATTTACAGTAGAGGCCGGTACCGAACCGATACACGCCAACAATCCTCATTATGCCATACTCGACATACACCAGCCGGGAGTAATGCTGAAAAACACAGGCTACGACGGCATTGTATTAAAGAAAGGTGAAAAATACGACTTCTCTTTGTTCGGACGGATACCGGCAGGCAAAAAGGGAGGCAAAATACATGTACTGCTACTGGATAAGGACGGAAAAGAAGTAGCAAGGACTTCGGTGAAAATCACCTCGGCAAACTGGAAGAAGCAACAGGCAGTGCTGAAGGTGAACGCAGATGTCAATGCAGGCTCACTGGCACTGATACCCCAGCAAGCCGGTACGTATGAACTGGACATGATTTCGCTCTTCCCACAACACACGTTCCACGGGCATACAAACGGGCTTCGTGCCGACCTGGCACAGGCTATAGCCGACCTTCATCCACGTTTCGTACGTTTTCCGGGTGGATGTGTAGCTCATGGAAACGGTATTGCCAACATTTACGACTGGAAAGGTTCTATCGGTCCGCTGGAAGCCCGCAAGCCTCTGCGCAACTTATGGGGTTATCACCAGACACGCGGATTGGGTTATTTCGAATATTTCCAGTTCTGCGAGGATATGGGAGCCGAACCCGTTCCGGTAGTAGCTGCCGGCGTACCCTGCCAGAACTCGGCATGTATCCCGGGCAAGCTCTTGAGCGGAGGCCAGCAAGGAGGTATCCCGATGGAAGAAATGGATGCCTACGTGCAAGACATACTTGACCTGATTGAATATGCTAACGGTGATCCCCAAACCAACAAGTGGGCAAAAATGCGTGCCGAAGCCGGACATCCCGAACCGTTCAACCTGAAATACATCGGCATCGGCAACGAAGACCTGATAACCGACATATTCGAGGAACGCTTTACGATGATATACGAGGCTGTAAAGAAACAATATCCCGAAGTGACCGTCATCGGTACGGTAGGACCATTCTACGAAGGATCTGACTATGAGGAAGGCTGGGAACTTGCCACTCGCCTCAACGTGCCGATGGTGGACGAACATTACTACAACACACCAGGATGGTTTATCAACAACCAGGACTTTTACGACCGCTACGACCGCTCGAAACCGAAAGTTTATCTGGGAGAATATGCCGCGCACTTGCTTGGACGTCCCAACAACATCGAGACAGCACTTGCCGAAGCGCTTTACCTCACTTCGGTAGAACGGAACGGCGATGTAGTACAGATGTCATCATACGCTCCGCTGCTGGCAAAGGAAGGACACACCCAATGGAACCCTGACCTAATTTACTTCAACAACCAGGAAGTGAAGCCTACGGTGGGCTATTATACCCAGCTGCTTTACGGACAACATACAGGCGACAGTTACTTGCCTTCGGAAAACCGTACAGATAATCCACGCGCTGATGTGAATAAACGCATCGCCTCATCGGTAGTACGTGATAGCCGCACAGGAGATATCATCGTGAAGCTAGTCAACCTCTTGCCTGTAACGGTGAATACCCAAGTAAACCTTCCGGCAGGTATTGATGGAAAAACGGCAACCTTGTACATGCTTTCAGGCAAGCCTGATGACAAACAGGCAAAACCTACAGAAAGTACGCTGGAGGTAAACAATGCATTCGCATACCAAATGCCAGCATACTCGCTGAACGTCATCCGTATCCCGATGGGAACCGAGAAATAATGGTAAATGTAAATGAAATCATGAAACAGCAAACATTCATTTTGTGGATACTTCTTTTCGTTTCCAGCACCATCTGTGCCCAGCAGTTGGTGAGGGTAGGCGAAGGATATAGCAATACATCGGTCAACACCACGGTGTTCCGCAACAATTCGCTGGTGACCCAAGGCAATACGCAATACATCGCCTATTACGCCCCCGACGGATACCTGATGCTGGGCAAACGTACACTGGGTGATACCGAATGGACTTTGCACCGTTCCCAATATAAGGGAAATGTGGAAGACGCACACAACATCATCAGCCTGATGGTGGACGGAAAAGGATACCTGCATGTAGCCTTCGACCATCACGGGCATCCGCTCAATTATTGCCGAAGCATAAAACCCGGCTCGCTGGAACTAGGTGACAAGGAATCCATGACGGGTACCGATGAACAAGACGTGACTTATCCGGAGTTTTACCGTATGCCCGACGGGAACTTGATATTCGTCTATCGCTCCGGAGCATCGGGACGAGGCAATCTTATCATGAACCTATACGACGTGACGACACGCCGGTGGGAACGGATACAGGATGTCCTGATTGACGGTGAAGGCAAGCGTAATGCTTACTGGCAACTCTATGTAGATACGAAAGGCACAATACACCTCTCGTGGGTATGGCGCGAAACCTGGATGGTAGAAACCAACCACGACCTGTGTTATGCCTATTCGCCCGACAAAGGAAAAACCTGGTACAAGTCGACAGGAGATGCATATACCCTACCCATCCGCGAATCAAATGCCGAATGTGCCTGGCATATTCCTCAGAACAGTGAACTGATAAACCAGACCAGCATGTGTACCGATGCCGAAGGACATCCTTACATCGTCACTTATTGGCGTGATGCCACCTCGGAAGTACCGCAATACCGAGTGGTATGGAACGACGGTACCCGCTGGAACATGCGTGAAGTGATGCATCGCAAGCTGGCCTTTTCCCTGAAAGGTGGAGGAACCAAGATGATTCCGGTTTCACGCCCGCGCATTGTAGTAGACGGAAACAAGGCTTACTTTATTTTCCGTGATGCAGAAAGAGGAAGCAAAGTCTCAATGGCATACACCGATGATTTGAAGCAAGATGACTGGCAAGTGAAAGACCTGACCGACTTTCCGGTAGAAGCCTGGGAACCAAGCCTGGACACTGAGCTTTGGAAAAGCCGGAAACAATTGCATCTCTTCGTACAGGTCACCTACCAGGGTGATGGAGAGAAAACCGTCGACCAGGCTCCTACACCGGTATATGTACTGGAATTGGAATGAACGCAGGCTACAAGTTGACAAGCAGACGAGTGTAAAAAACTTCAAGCAAGCATTTAAGACCTTGTCTTCTTGTCAACCGATACCTCAATCAAACACTAACCATAAAAATAATAAGACCCATGAAAAAACTTTACCTGTTGGCTAGGGCATGCCTACTCGCCCTCTTACCCCTTACTTGCGCTTTCGCCAAGCCCTCTGAGGCAGAGAAGGTGCGCCAAATTATCGACAAAGTGAATCAGCACTGGCAAGCGAAAAATCCGCCCGAAGTACGTGCCTTTTGGGACAATGCCGCCTACCATACTGGCAATATGGAAGCTTATTACCTGACCGGAAACCCTGCTTATCGAGCTTATTCCGAAGCATGGGCTACACATAATGAATGGAAAGGAGCAAAAAGCAACAACCGCTCCACATGGAAATATTCGTATGGCGAGACTGATGAGTATGTGCTCTTCGGTGACTGGCAAGTGTGTTTCCAAACTTACATCGACCTATACCAGCTCGACCCAGACGACCGGAAGATACGCCGCGCCCGTGAGGTAATGGAATATGAAATGAGTACCCCCCGGCATGACTACTGGTGGTGGAGCGACGGACTGTACATGGTGATGCCCGTCATGACCAAACTCTACAAGCTGACCCATAACCCACTGTACTTGGACAAGCTGTACGAATACATCACCTACTCAGACAGTATCATGTTCGACCCCGAAGAGAACCTGTATTACCGCGATGCTAAATACGTCTATCCCAAACATAAAAGCCTGAACGGGAAAAAAGACTTTTGGGCACGGGGCGACGGATGGGTATTGGCCGGACTGGCGAAAGTGTTAAAGGACTTACCCGCCGACTATGCACACCGCAGGTTCTTTATAGAAAAATACCAAAAGATGGCACAAGCGGTAGCAGCAATCCAACAACCCGAAGGATACTGGACACGCAGCATGATGGACCCCGAACATGCTCCCGGACCTGAGACCAGCGGTACAGCTTTCTTTACCTACGGACTATTATGGGGAGTAAACCATGGTTATCTGGACGAAACCACCTACATGCCTGTCATTAGCAAGGCATGGACGTATCTATCAGAAACCGCATTACAAAAAGACGGTTCAGTAGGTTACGTGCAACCCATTGGTGAAAAGGCGATACCCGGACAGGTGGTCGATGCCAAGTCTACCGCCAATTTCGGTGTAGGAGCTTTCCTGCTGGCGGCATGCGAGTACGTACGCTATCTGGAAGCTGGAAGCCAGCCCGACCGTGCTTACTGGTGTAAGCTGGCTTATGACATGGCAGCTCCTGTATTAAGCAACATGGCAAAAGAGGAACTGCAGAAAAACATGCAAGTGGAAGTCAGTCCTACCTGGGACGGACGCGACAAGCGAGTCACTTATATGGAATGTTTCGGACGCCTGATGGCAGGCATTGCCCCATGGCTTGCCCTGCCCGATGATGAGACCGAAGAAGGAGCCATGCGCAAGCAGTTGCGTGAATGGGCATTGCAGAGCTACGTTCATGCAGTCGACCCTGATTCGCCCGACTATCTCTTATGGCGCAACGAAGGTCAGCCGCTAGTGGATGCCGCATACGTGGCAGAAAGTTTCCTCCGTGCCTTCGACCAGCTTTGGATGCCACTTGATGAAACTACGAAGAAACGTTACATCGAAGAGTTTACCCAGCTTCGGCGTATCGACCCGCCTTATACCAACTGGCTGCTCTTCTCAGCTACTATCGAGAGTTTCCTCGCCAAGGCCGGTGCACCTTTTGATATCTACCGCATCAATTCTGCCATCCGCAAGGTAGAAGAATGGTATACAGGCGACGGCTGGTATGCCGACGGACCTTCATTTGCCTTCGACTATTATAGCAGCTATGTATTCCACCCTATGTACCTCGAAACCCTTGATGCACTGATTGACGCCAATAAACATTCACGCCTTGACTATCCGAAGTATTACCGCCGTGCACTGAAACGTGCGCAAAAGTACAGCCTGGTACTGGAACGGTTTATCTCGCCCGAAGGAACCTTCCCAGTCTTCGGCCGTTCTATCCCTTACCGCATGGCTACGATGCAACCTTTGGCTCTGATGGCATGGTACCGTGAATTACCAGCCAGTGTCACTCCAGCCCAAGTGCGTTGCGGACTTACTGCCGTACTGAAGCGTATGTTTGCCAATGGGGATAACTTTAATGAAGGCGGATTCCTTACCATCGGATTTACCGGACGCCAACCTAACGTAGCCGACTGGTACACGAATAACGGAAGCTTGTATATGACCTCGCTCGCCTTCCTTCCGCTGGGACTTCCGGCAAGCGATGCCTTCTGGACAGATGCTCCGCAAGACTGGACCAGCAAGAAAGCATGGAGCGGCCAACCCTTCCCGAAGGACCATCATTGGAGCGATGACATCGTAACAAGAGACCTTTATTGATTGGGAGACATGTCAACCATCATAACAGGCAAATGACCCGGAAAGGCGTATACGGACACAGATTTTCATTTACTCTTCTGTGTTTCTCTATGCCTTTCCGGGTCATCTGTATGCCATGAGACAATTACCGTACACCATATATATTATTCGAAACGGATGGAACGTGCCGGATGGATACGGCTAATCAGGTAAGAAGGTCCCACCAGCATCAGAACCGATACTACCAGCGTACCGGCATTGAGTAACAACCATATCCATAGATTCAACTCTATAGGGACGGCATCGATGTAATATACCGCAGGGTCGAGCCTGACAGGACGGAAAAAATACTGCACGGCACAACAGGTCAGGGCAATGACATTTCCCCACAACATCCCTTTCCGGATAAGGAACACGGCAAACGAAAGGAAAACCTTACGGATAGCAGTATTGTCTGCACCCAATGCCTTCAGCACACCAATCATGTTGGTACGTTCCAGAATAATGATAAGCAACCCTGAAATCATTGTGAAACCCGCCACACCAACCATCAAGACCAGAATAACCCATACGTTGATGTCAAGCAGGTCGAGCCATGCGAAAATTTGCGGATATACCTCTTCAATGGTTTGTGCATAATAACGACCTCCATACTTGTCGGTCTTCTTATCGAGTGAAGACAGTATATACCCGTTTGTTTCATCTAGCAAGTCATAATCGGTCACCTGTATTTCCAAGCCACCCACCTGCCCAGGCTCCCAATTGTTCAGCCGCTCCACCGTGCGAAGGTCGGTCAGCAGGAAAAGGTCGTCGTATGAAGAAAAATTAGTCTGATAGATACCAGCTACGGTCAGCCGACGGGCACGAATATTGTTTTCCAAATAATATGTATAAAGTTTGTCTCCCACTCTCACCCCCAGACGGTCGGCTATCGTTTTCGAAACCAACACCTGATTGGAAGAAACCGAATCGGTAAAAGCGGGAATATGCCCTTCCTCCAAATGACGGTGGAGGAACGTCGTGTCATATTCTTGCCCGATACCTTTCAATACGATTCCCTGAAAATTATCGGAAGTCATAATCATACCCGGCTTGGTGGCATAGCGCTGCACATGTTTTACACCCGGCATCTTTCCCAATGCCGATATCAGACTATCGTCACCTACCACGGGAGTGACTTGATACGACTGTACTACATCCAGACTGGTTACCAGAATATCCGCCCCTAGCCCGATGACCTTATCGCGCACTTCATGCTTGAAGCCGACAACCACTGCCACCGAAAGAATCATCACGGCAAGCCCGATGGCAATGCCCACCATCGCAATGCGTACGGCAGGCTTCGAAACATTCCGGTCACCTTCCTTTTCTTTGGTCTGATAAATCCGGCGGGCTATGAAAAGCTTCCAGTTCATGATTAGTCGTCTACACGTCCGGGATAAGCCTCCAATGCCTTACGTAATACAAACAACGCCCGGAGCAAGTCTTCTTTCTTCAAGACGTATGCCAAACGCACCTCGTTCACTCCAGCCCCCGGTGTGGTGTAAAACCCTGCAGCAGGAGCCAGCATCACAGTCTCGCCTTCGTAATCGAAATCGCTCAGACACCATGCACAGAACTTCTCGCTATCATCCACCGGAAGCTTTGCTACGGTATAGAATGCCCCCATCGGGATAGGAGAATATACGCCCGGTATGCGGTTCAACCCGTCTATCAGACATTTGCGGCGTTCCACGTATTCATCGTACGTTTCCCGTGCATATTCTTCAGGTTCGTCGAGCGAAGCCTCGGCTGCTATCTGCCCGATGAGCGGAGGACTCAAGCGTGCCTGGCAGAACTTCATCACCGCCTTACGCACTTCTTCATTCTTCGTAATCAACGCACCGATACGGATGCCACACTCCGAATAGCGTTTCGACACCGAGTCTATCAGCACCACGTTCTGCTCAATCCCCTCCAGGTGACAGGCAGAAATATAAGGAGAGCCGGTATAGATAAACTCGCGATACACTTCATCGGAAAAAAGAAACAGGTCGTATTTCTTCACCAGGTCACGAATTTGGTTCATCTCGCGACGTGTATAAAGATAGCCGGTCGGATTATTGGGATTACATATCAGAATACCCTTCGTCCGTTCGTTAATCAGCTCTTCGAACTTCTCCACCTTGGGCAACGAAAAACCTTCATCGATGGTAGTAGTCACCGTACGGATTACCGCCCCTGCTGATATGGCAAAAGCCATGTAATTGGCATACGCCGGCTCGGGCACAATGATTTCGTCGCCCGGATTCAGACAGCTCAGAAAAGCAAACAATACGGCTTCCGACCCGCCTGTGGTGACGATAATATCATCGGCATCCAAATGGATATCGTATTTCTTGTAATAGCCTACCAGCTTCTCGCGATAGCTGCGATATCCCTGACTCGGACTATACTCCAGCACCGTGCGGTCGATATGGCGAATCGCATCAAGGGCCGCTCGCGGGGTAGGAAGGTCTGGCTGACCAATGTTCAGGTGATAGACGTGGATTCCTCTCGCTTTCGCAGCTTCTGCCAACGGCGCCAATTTCCGGATAGGCGACTCGGGCATTTCTGTTCCTCTGATGGATATATGTGGCATAAATACAAATTTTATTAAATGTGCTCGCAAAGATAGTTATTTTTGAACACAGAGACACAAAGACACCGTGTTTTTTTATTTTTTAGACAGGAAGAGGTTGAATACTGAATACAAGAACACCCGTATCCGCCCCATTATACATAAAGGATCATTCGCCGTAAGATTAATAATCTTCAGGCTGCAAGATTATTAATCTTACAAGCGGAAGATTATTAATCTTACACCAGACGAAGTTATCTGCGTGCAAAACGAAGATATCTTCATAAGGCATTTCAGTTGGTTGCTACAGCCCATGAAGACAACTGAAACGATAAAGGTATCCCCTCAAAAAGAAAAAGGCAGTTCACTTCTGCCCTTGAATAAAAGGACACTAAACTCTATCAAAAAACATAAAAAGCCCTTGCCCGTTTGCCCGCTTATCAGGAAAAAGCCCTATATTCGTCCACGTTAATAATCTCTTCTGTTTTAACTTAACGATTATGGATTTATATTTGCTCATATTCACATCTGAAGACTACCGCGCGGAACAAATTTACAAGTGCCATCAAGAACTTTTCATGGCATTAGAGAAGCATTTCACCCTCCATCTGGTACCCTACACCGAAGTAGACCACATTCCGGCAGGAGCCTACAAGATGCCTTTCATCGCCGACGGATGTGTGGCAGATGTCGTAATCCGCAACTTCAGCATATTCCCCTATCCCATCACCATATTGAGCGACGGACAGAACAATTCGCTGGCAGCAGCCCTCGAAATAGCAGCCTGGATAAGGACAAAAGACATGCGGGCGACTATCATTTACGGAAAAGTATCCGACATGGTACGTCAAGTATTGTTTCATTACCAGGCTTTTGCCGCCAAACACAAGCTGAAAGGAAAGCGCATCGGACTGATAGGAACACCTGCCCCGTGGCTAGTGGCAAGTCATGCCGACTATCTGCTGACCAACCGCCGGTGGGGAGTAAATTTTATTGACATACCGGCCGAAGAAGTGTACAAGCTCTATTACGACATCACCGATGAAGAAGTAGGCGTGGAAGCCTCGATACTTGCCAACAGAGCCCAAGCCTGCCAAGACACCACCCCTGAAGACCTGCTCCGGGAAATGCGTCTGTATTATGCTACCAAGCAAGTATGCGAAAAATACCAGCTGGATGCCGTGACCCTTTCCAGTTTCTCGATGTATCAGGATTTAAAAAGTACGGGCTGCCTGGCGGTGGCACTCTTGAATGATGAAGGCATACCAGCCGGAAGTGAAGGCGACCTGCAAGCCATCATGACTCTGCTGATGGTGAAAGTGCTAACCGGACAACAGGGCTTCATCGCCAATCCATCGTTCATCGATGTTGAAAAGAACGAAGTATTGTTGGCACACGACACCATCGGTACAAAAATGGCCGAACGGTTCATCCTCCGAAGTCATTTCGACACCGAAAAGGGCATCGCTGTACAAGGCATCCTCCACGAAGGAGAAGTAACCGTATTCAAATGTGGAAGCGAATGTCTGGACGAATATTATGTGTCGCCCGGCTACCTGACCGAAAACACCAACATCATCTCTTTATGCCGCACACAACTGCTGGTAAAACTGGGCAAGCCTGTAGAGTATTTCCTGAGAAATCCGCTGGGCAATCACCACATCCTCATTCAAGGGAACTATTGCGACATAATACAGGAGTTCATGCAACAAAACCGGTGTAAACTGAGGGATTAAACACAGCAGACAGGGTATCGGTTGACAAGGTTCTGAATGCTATCCAAAACCTGGTCAACTTGCCAACCGATACTCCGTCAACCCATAAATTTACACCCCGCCAAGCATTACCGTATCAAATTTATGCGTACCTTTGCACGAAAAGAAAACAAATATATTCATCTTCAAAACAGAAAAAAGACATAAATTATGATGCATAATTGGTTCGAATGCAAAATCCGCTACGAGAAAGTGGCAGAAAATGGCATGAACAAGAAAGTAACAGAACCCTATCTGGTCGATGCGCTGAGCTTCACAGAAGCCGAATCGCGCATCATCGAAGAAATAACCCCGTTCATCAGTGGAGAATTTACCGTTGCCGACATCAAGCGGGCAAACTACAGCGAACTTTTCCCTTCTGAAGAAGAAGCCGCCGACCGCTGGTTCAAGTGCAAGCTCTATTTTATCACCCTTGACGAAAAGAGCGGAGCGGAAAAGAAAACATCTGCCAACATGTTGGTACAAGCGGCCGACCTGCGCGATGCCGTGAAAAAACTCGATGAAGGCATGAAAGGCACTATGGCGGATTACGTCATCGCATCCATCGCCGAAACTGCTATCATGGATGTATACCCTTACTCGGCAGAGCCTGACGTGAAGCCAGAGTTTCCCGATGCTGACAAAAGATAAAAACGACCTATAAATGTCCTGTTTTTTAGTTTTTGAGTTTGTAAGTTTATCAGTTTTGACATACTTCAGCTTAAAAACTAAAAAACGTACAAACTCTAATAAACGTATCTATTTATGGACATCCAGACAAATTTACGAAACGTGCTTGCCGAACTGCCCGACGGCGTACGGTTAGTGGCGGTATCCAAGTTCCATCCCGCCGAAGCCATCCGCGAAGCCTACGAAGCAGGGCAACGCATCTTCGGTGAAAGCAAGGAACAAGAACTGGCAGAAAAACAGAAAACACTGCCCAATGACATCGAATGGCATTTCATCGGGCACCTGCAAACCAACAAGGTGAAATATATCGCTCCTTACATCGCCCTGATACAAGCCGTAGACTCGTATAAGCTGCTGGCGGAAATCAACAAGCAGGCAGCAAAATATAACCGTGTCATCCCCTGTCTGCTCGAAATACATATTGCACGCGAAGAAAGCAAGTACGGATTCACCCCCCAAGCTTGCCGGGAAATGCTGGAAGCAGGTGAATGGAAAAAACTGGACCACGTCCGCATAGCCGGTGTGATGGGAATGGCGACCAACACCGATGATGAGGAACAGATAGCACACGAGTTTCATACCCTGAAAGACTTGTTCGATGAATGGAAACAGGCTTTTTTCGCCGAAGAACCGACTTTTAAGGAAGTCTCGATGGGTATGTCGCACGATTATGAAATCGCTCTCCGAAACGGTACAACCCTGGTGCGGGTAGGCACCAAAATATTCGGAGAAAGAGTTTATTAAGTTGACAACTTGCCAACAATCCATTAACCTAATTATACAAAGCCATGGCAAACCTGAAAACCACATTTGCGGGACTGAAACTGAAAAACCCCGTTATCATCAGCAGTTCGGGACTGACCGACACCCCCGACAAAATCAAACAACTGGAAAATGCTGGTGCGGCAGCCGTTGTACTGAAATCGGTATTCGAAGAACAAATCCATGCCCAGACTGGAACTCTTCATGGATATGGCTCACCCGAAGCCGACGATTATCTGAACACCTACGTCCGTTCGCACATGCTTGATGCGCACATAAGCCTCCTGAAAGAAACAAAAAAACATTGCACCATTCCCGTTATAGCCAGCATCAACTGTTACAGCGATCAGGAGTGGACCAACTTTGCCGTGCTGATGGAGCAGGCAGGCGCCGATGCTTTGGAAATCAACATTCTCGCTCTACAGACCGAAAAGAACTATATCCCCGGCAGCTTCGAACAACGTCACCTTAACATTCTACGCCGTGTGAAGAAGGAAGTGAAAATACCTGTCATCATGAAACTGGGAAACAACTTCACCAATCCCGTAACTCTTATCGACCAACTCTACGCTAACGGTGCAGATGCCGTGGTTTTATTCAACAGGCTCTACCAGCCCGACATCGACATCGACCGACTTACCATCGGTAGCACCGATGTGATGAGCCAGCCGGGCGAACTAGCCTCCCGCCTGCGTTGGACCGCTATAGCTTCCGCTGCCGTACCCCAACTAGACTACGCCATATCAGGAGGCGTACACAACGGGAAATGCCTCGCTAAGTCAATCTTGGCAGGAGCTGCAGCCGCTGAAGTCTGTACGGCTGTATACCGTCATGGTACCCCTGTCATCGCTACCATGCTTGATGAATTGTCACAATGGATGGACAACAAAGGTTTTGATACGCTGGCGCAATACAAAGGCAAACTCAACGCACAAGTGGCAGGCGACATCAATCCTTTCGAGCGCACGCAATTTATGAAATATTACAGCGAACACCACGAATAAATAAATTCAGGACAAATCGTCAAAAGCCCCCTTAAACGAACATAAGTGATAAGACTGACTCACTTATGTGAAACGCCCGACTTACTTATGTGAAACGGCCAACTCACTTATGTTCATCAAAATGCATGCTTGAAGTCACGATGACGCAGGGAAACACATATTTTGCAAAGAAAACGCCCGTATCATTGCACAGGTAAGAATAAAAGGATATATTTGCACAATATCGCACGAGTTGTGCAACCAATATACCCTAATTATGGAAAAAAGTTTCTTAGCGCTCATAGAGCAGAGCATCAAAACGAACTGGGATCTTGATGCGCTGACCGATTACAAAGGTGCCACCCTGCAATATAAGGATCTGGCACGAAAAATAGAAAAGCTGCATATCCTGCTAAAGGAAAGCGGCATACAGGCCGGCGACAAGGTGGCCATCTGCGGCAGGAACAGTTCGCACTGGGGAGTGGCATTCCTCGCCACACTGACCTACGGCGCAGTGGCAGTACCTATCCTCCACGAATTCAAGGCAGACAATATCCATAACATCGTCAACCATTCGGACGCGCGTCTGCTCTTTGTGGGTGACATGGCATGGGAAAGCCTCAACGAAGCTGAGATGCCCCGGCTGGAAGGCATCATTCTGATGACCGACTTCACCCTGCTGGTATGCCGGAGCAAACAACTGGAATACGCACGCGAGCACTTGAACGAGCTGTTCGGTAAGAAATATCCCCGCAATTTCCGCCGCGAACACGTGACCTACCGTCGCGATGCGGAAGAAGAACTAGCAGTAATCAACTACACATCAGGTACTACCAGCTTCTCAAAAGGAGTTATGCTACCCTACCGCTCACTTTGGTCGAACACCCAGTTCGCCTTCGAAGTACTTCCCCTCCAGCCGGGTAACCGCGTAGTGTCAATGCTTCCTATGGCGCACATGTATGGGTTGGCTTTCGAGTTTCTTTACGAGTTATGCGCCGGGTGCCACGTATTCTTTCTCACGCGTATGCCCAGTCCGAAAATCATCGCTCAGGCATTTACTGACGTGAAGCCACACATCGTTATTGCCGTGCCGCTCATCATCGAGAAAATCATCAAAAAAGGTGTACAGCCAAAAACTGAAACACTCAAGATGAAAATGCTCATGAAACTCCCCATCATCAACGGAAAGATAAACGAAGCCATCCGTGAACAACTGGTGAAGGGATTCGGAGGACAGTTCTACGAAATCATCGTAGGCGGCGCCGCTTTCAACAGTGAAGTGGAAACTTTCCTGAAAGGGCTGGATTTCCCCTACACCGTAGGCTACGGAATGACAGAATGTGGTCCCATCATTAGTTACGAAGACTGGAAACGATTCCGCCCAGGCTCATGTGGAAAAGCTGCGCCACGGATGGAAATACGTATCGATAGCCCCGAACCACATTATACGGTGGGCGAAATTCTGGTGCGGGGTGACAACGTAATGTTAGGTTACTACAAGAACCCCGAATCTACCGCCCAGGCAATTGATAAGGACGGATGGCTACATACGGGCGATTTAGGCATCATCGATGCAGAAGGCAATCTCTTTATTAAGGGACGGAGCAAGAACATGTTGCTCGGTCCGTCAGGACAGAACATCTACCCGGAAGAAATCGAGGAACAACTGAACAACCTTCCGTTCGTAGCAGAATGCATCGTCATCCAACAACGCGACAACCGGCTGGCAGCCTTGATATATCCTGACTTTGAAGCTGCCTATGCTCAGGGGATGACCGACCAAGACATTGAAGCAAAAATGGAAGAAAACCGGACGATGCTGAACGCCGCCCTCCCTTCGTACTCGCAGATAGCCGCCGTACGCATCTATCCCGAGGAATTTGAGAAAACCCCGAAGAAAAGTATCAAGCGTTTCCTGTATCAGGAAGTCAAGTAAAGAGAACGGATTCAATGTATGTCATTTATTCTCATCACGGAGTATGCAGATTCACACGGAGGTTTTTATTTTTCAACGTCCGGTTTTCTCCGCAACTGTATACTCTGTGATAGACAACATTCAAATTATATGAAACCAAACACGCTATTGGCAGGTATTTTATATACCTGCCTGCTTATAGCCACAGTGCTGCCGGCAAACGCCCAACTACACACCCAGAAAGGACAGAAAAAGGGCATCCACCTTGCACTGAACATTACAAATCAGAAAAAGCAGCCTTCGCGCACATACTTCAACCTTGGACTACTGAGTAACTACCCATGTTTGAACGGTATGGGCATCAACGCCTTGTCCAGCGTAACCTACCACCATTCAAAAGGTCTTCAGGTAACAGGACTGACCAATATCACAGGGGTGGACGCTGCAGGATTCCAGCTGGCAGGCATTGCCAATGTAACGGGCAGGAACACATCCGGCATCGTGTTGGGCGGCCTGGTCAATGTAAACGGAGGAACGATAAACGGATTCGCATTGTCAGGCATTGGCAATATGAGTGCAAGAAACACGCGCGGCATTCTTTTCAGCGGGTTGCTGAATATGAGCAATGGAAATTCATCGGGAGTGCAGCTTGCAGGAATAGCCAATATTACCGGACAAGACCAAAACGGACTGATGTTGGGAGGACTGATGAATGCTTGTAAAGACACCATACGCGGTATGCAACTCACCTCTTTACTGAATGTAGTGGGCAGTGCCAACCAAGGCGTACAACTAGCAATGTTAGGTAATGTAGCGGTCACGAACCAAGGCGTGCAACTAGGTCTGGGAAACTACAGTGCTGAAAACAAAGGAGTACAGCTTGGAATAGCCAATATCTCCAGCCATGGTCACAAAAGCCTGCAACTGGGCTTTTTCAACCTCAGCTCAGACAGCCTTGCTCACCAGATAGGGTGCATCAATATTTCACCACGCACACACATTCAGCTGATAGTTTCGAGCGGGAACTTGAATAAAGCAAACGTGGCGGTGCGCTTCAAGAACCGGTTCACTTACACCGAACTGGGCGGAGGTGCATGGTACTTCGATCTTGACCACGATCTCTCGGCTTCTGCTTTCTACCGCGCCGGTATATACCTCCCGCTTTGCCGCCTGTTGGAAATCAGTGCCGATGCAGGATTTTACCACATCGAAACACTTGATAACAAACACAAAGGATATCCTGCACGGACTTATGCCCTTCAACCACGCCTGAATCTGGAGTTCCGCATAACGAAAAGACTGGGCATCTTCGCCTCGGGTGGCTATGCCTGGACACGCCCGTATAGCAAGGGACACACCTTAGACCACAAAGGGACTTTCGAAGCCGGTATCGTTTTATTCTAAATGCAACACATTCCAAACAAAACTACATCTTTCTGCTACAAATAATAGGAATTCAACAATAATTCGCTATTTTTGCAAAAACAAAAAAGAAACAAGAGAAAAAGCATGAATGTAGCGATTATCAAATACAATGCAGGAAACATCTTCTCGATAGACTATGCCTTGCGCCGGTTAGGGATAGAGCCGGTCATTACCGCCGACAAGGAACTTATCCGAAAAGCGGATAAAGTCATCTTTCCGGGCGTCGGAGAAGCCAAGAACACCATGGAATACCTTCAGGAGCATCAGCTGGACCGGCTGATCACCGACCTGAAACAACCCGTTTTAGGCATTTGCCTGGGCATGCAATTGATGTGCCGGCATTCGGAAGAAGGTGATGTCCCGTGCTTGGGCATTTTCGATGTAGATGTCAAGCGTTTCCAGCCTGTCCGCCACGAAGACAAAGTGCCCCACATGGGTTGGAATACCATCCAATGCACAGACAAGCTATTGTTCAACGGTTTCGAACAAGAAGAATTTGTCTATTTCGTGCATAGCTATTACGTTCCGCTAAACGATTTTACGGCAGCCCGGACAGACTATATCCTGCCCTTCAGTGCCGCCCTGCACAAAGACAACTTCTATGCCACCCAGTTTCATCCCGAAAAGAGCGGGAAAACCGGAGAACGTATATTACAGAACTTTTTAAACATAGCATACTGACATGATAGAACTAATCCCAGCCATCGACATCATTGATGGAAAATGTGTCCGTCTCTCGCAAGGCAATTACAATTCGAAGAAGGTCTACAACGAGAATCCGCTGGAAGTAGCCAAAGAGTTCGAAGCATACGGCATCCGCAGATTACATGTGGTCGACTTAGACGGAGCCGCATCCCACCATATCGTGAATTACCGCACATTGGAACAGATTGCCACTCATACCTCGCTCATCATCGATTTCGGCGGAGGAATCAAGACATCGGGCGATATCGAAATCGCATTCGAGAGCGGTGCCGAAATGGTCACACTGGGCAGCGTAGCCGTGAAACACCCCGAATGGTTCTGTGAATGGCTGCAAACCTACGGGAACGAGAAAATCATTCTGGGAGCGGATGTGAAAGACCGCAAAATCGCCATCAACGGCTGGAAAGAAGAAAGCCCGATGGAACTGATGCCCTTCTTAGAGCAATACACACAAAAAGGAATCACCAAGGTATTGTGTACCGACATCAGCCATGACGGAATGCTGGACGGTCCTTCCCTCCCGCTCTATCAAGACATACTGAAAGCCTGTCCGGGACTTTACCTGATAGCCAGCGGAGGCATCAGCTGTATGGATGATATCCTGAAACTGGATGAAGCAGGCATCCCAGCCGTTGTATTCGGGAAAGCCATTTACGAAGGACGGATTTCACTAAAAGAACTTAGCCACTATATAATATAATAAGGAGTAGAGCGCATGTTAGCAAAACGAATCATACCCTGTCTGGATATAAAGAACGGACAAACCGTAAAAGGAACCAACTTCATCAACTTGCGCGAAGCAGGCGACCCCGTGGAACTGGGACAACTCTACAGCGGGCAAGGAGCCGATGAACTGGTCTACCTGGACATTACAGCCAGCCACGAAGGACGGAAAACGTTTACCGACTTAGTGAAACGCATAGCTGCCTGCATCAATATCCCGTTTACCGTAGGCGGAGGCATTCACGAGCTAAGCGATGTGGAGCGCCTGCTGAATGCCGGTGCCGATAAAGTATCGGTCAATTCTGCCGCTATCCGGAATCCCCAACTCATTGATGACATAGCCCAGCATTTCGGTTCTCAAGTATGTGTGGTTGCCATTGATGCCCGCCAAACGGAAAAAGGATGGAAATGTTATCTGAACGGAGGACGGGTGGAAACCGAAAAGGACTTGTTCAATTGGGCGCATGAAACCAACGAACGGGGAGCCGGAGAGATACTTTTCACCAGCATGGACCACGACGGAGTGAAAAACGGATACGCAAACAAGGCACTGGCAATACTGAGCGACACATTAACCATTCCGGTCATCGCTTCGGGAGGAGCCGGGAACAAACAGCATTTCAAAGACGCGTTCACGCAAGGGAAAGCCGATGCGGCACTGGCGGCAAGTGTATTCCATTTCGGCGAAATACCCATACCCGAACTGAAAGCATACCTCCATACGGAAGGCATTAACGTAAGAATTTAACTGATTATATATCTCATAACCCTTAAAATGAAAAAACTATGCAACCCGACTTTGATAAAATGGACGGATTAGTCCCTGCCATTATCCAAGACAGCTACACCCAAAAAGTGCTTATGCTTGGATTCATGAACAAAGAAGCCTACGAAAAGACCTTGACAACAGGCAAAGTCACGTTCTATAGCCGTACCAAACAACGCTTATGGACGAAAGGCGAAACCAGCGGGAACTTTCTGGAAGTAGTTTCCATAAAGAGCGATTGCGACAATGATACCTTGCTCATTCAGGCACACCCGACCGGTCCTGTATGCCATACGGGCACCGACACCTGCTGGGGAGAAAAAAACGAGCAAGACATCATGTTCTTGAAAGAATTGCAAGACTTCATCGACAAGCGCCACGAAGAAATGCCCGAACACTCGTATACTACCAGCCTGTTCCGCTCCGGAGTCAATAAGATGGCACAAAAAGTAGGCGAAGAAGCTGTAGAAACCATTATCGAGGCTTGTAACGGTACTGATGAACGTCTGATTTACGAAGGAGCCGACCTGCTGTATCACCTGATTGTACTACTCACCTCAAAAGGATACCGCATCGAAGACCTGGCACGGGAATTGAAAGAACGTCATAGCGCAACCTGGAAAAAACATTGATGACTTATGGACGAAACACCGCTAATCCGATACAAAGGAGTGGAAATCGACCAACAGGCTCTCTGCGTCCTGCATGATGTGGACTTCGAACTGCATAAAGGAGAGTTCGTCTACATCATCGGCAAAGTGGGAAGCGGAAAATCTACTCTCCTGAAAACAATTTACGGAGAACTGGACATTGCGAAAGGAGAAGCCACCGTATTGGGCTATGATATGAAAAAACTGAAGCAAAAGAATATTTCCGAATTGCGGCGTAAACTGGGTATCGTGTTCCAAGACTTCCAGCTACTTATCGACCGGACCGTACACGACAACCTGGAATTTGTGTTGCGTGCCACCGGATGGAGACAACGGCAAGCCATCGAAAACCGTATTGCGGAAGTACTCGAACGGGTAGGCATGGAAAACAAAGGCTATAAGATGCCCAACGAACTGTCCGGAGGCGAACAGCAACGCATCGTGATAGCGCGCGCCATACTGAACAGTCCAGATATTATCCTCGCCGATGAACCGACGGGAAATCTGGATGTGGAAACCGGACGAAACATCGTGGAACTGCTGAAGGAAATATGCAATCAAGGCTCGGCTATCATTATGACTACCCATAACCTTCACCTACTCTCCGAATATCCGGGAATCGTTTACCGTTGCGAACAGCATCATTTGCAACGCATTGGCGAATCCTAAAAAAAACAAAGAGACCAAGATTTTAGCGGCAAATCATAAAAAGACCGTGAAATATTCGTATCTTTGCGCACAGAAAAGAAAAAAGTATTTAAACAGAACAATTAAAAATTCGAAACTGAAAATGAAAGTTTTAAAGTTTGGAGGAACGTCGGTAGGCTCGGCACAGAGAATGAAAGACGTTGCCAAATTGATTACCGACGGCGAACAGAAAATCGTAGTCCTGTCTGCCATGTCGGGTACAACCAATACCTTGGTCGAAATTTCAGATTATCTGTACAAGAAAAACCCAGAAGGTGCGAATGAAATCATCAACAGGTTGGAAAGCAAATACAAACAACACATTGATGAACTTTATTCTACAGAGGAGTACAAACAGAAGACACTGGAATTTGTAAAATCGGTATTCGATTACATCCGGTCGTTTACAAAAGATATTTTTACGTTGTTCGAAGAAAAGGTAATCTTGGCACAAGGAGAAATCATCTCTACCAACATGGTTACCAACTACCTGTGCGAACAAGGCGTAAAAGCCTATTTGATTCCTGCACTGGAATTCATGCGCACGGACAAAAACAGTGAACCTGACTTGAATTATATCCGCGAGAAACTTGCCGCACAGCTGGAAGCACATGCGGGACAAGACATCTACATCACCCAAGGATTCATCTGCCGCAACGCATACGGCGAAATCGACAACCTGCAACGGGGCGGAAGCGACTATACCGCATCCCTCATCGGAGCCGCTATCAACGCTTCTGAAATCCAGATATGGACCGACATCGACGGCATGCACGACAATGACCCGCGTGTGGTTGACAAAACATCGCCCGTACGCCAGCTGCATTTCGAAGAAGCCGCAGAACTGGCATACTTCGGTGCTAAAATCCTGCACCCCACCTGCATCCAGCCTGCCAAATATGCCAATATTCCGGTGCGCCTGCTGAATACGATGGAACCAAGCGCCCCCGGTACCTTGATTTCAAATGATACCGAAAAGGGGAAAATCAAAGCCGTAGCTGCCAAAGACAACATAACAGCCATTAAAATCAAGTCGAGCCGTATGCTGCTGGCTTACGGGTTCTTGCGGAAAGTATTCGAAATATTCGAAAGCTACCAGACCGCCATTGATATGGTCTGCACCTCGGAAGTAGGCGTATCGATGTCGATAGACAATACCAAACATTTAAATGAAATTGTCAATGACTTGAAGAAATACGGCACCGTTACCGTTGACCACGACATGTGCATCGTCTGTGTTGTGGGCGACCTGGAATGGGAAAACGTGGGCTTCGAAGCCAAAGCGCTCGATGCGATGCGTGACATTCCGGTACGTATGATTTCATTCGGAGGCAGCAACTATAACATCTCGTTCCTGATTCGGGAATGCGACAAGAAGAAAGCCTTGCAATCCTTGAGCGACGTGCTGTTCAATGCCGGCAAGTAATGAAATCTTCTTCATAACTTTTATATAACACGAAAAGCGGATGGTACGGTTGTAACACAAACCGCATCGTCCGCTTTTTTTATAATACTTAATACAAATCGATTATGAAAGGTATTTTTCCTGTAGAGAGATTCCAAAACGTAGAAACTCCTTTTTATTATTACAACGCCGACCTGTTGCGCGAGACCTTAAACGTTATCCGCACCGAAGCCGGAAAGTACAACAAATTCTGTGTGCACTATGCCATCAAGGCAAACGCCAATCCTAAAATCTTAGGCATCATCCGCGAGAGCGGACTGGGAGTGGATTGCGTAAGCGGCTGGGAGATAGAAGCGGCTATCCAAGCAGGGTTTCCCGCAAGCAAGATCGTATTTGCCGGCGTAGGCAAGACCGACAAGGAAATCAACCTTGCACTCGACCACGACATCTTTTGCTTCAACGTAGAGTCTGTTCCCGAACTGGAAGTCATCAACCAGCTGGCTGCCGGCAAGAACAAGATAGCACGCGTAGCTTTCCGCATCAATCCCGATGTAGGAGCACATACACATGCCAATATCACCACAGGCCTTGCCGAAAACAAGTTCGGCATCAGCATGCAGGATATGGATAAGGTTATCGACCGGGCACTCGAAATGAACCACGTGAAGTTCGTCGGCCTGCACTTCCACATCGGTTCGCAAATCCTGGACATGGGAGACTTCATCGCCCTGTGCAACCGTGTAAACGAATTGCAGGAAAAACTCTACGCACGCCAAATCATCGTGGAACATATCAACGTAGGAGGAGGGCTGGGCATCGATTACGCGCATCCCAACCGTCAATCCATCCCCGACTTTGCCGAATACTTTGCTACCTACCACAAGCACCTGAAGCTTCGCCCGCAACAGACTTTGCACTTCGAGCTGGGCCGTTCTGTAGTAGGACAATGCGGAAGCCTCATCACACGCGTCATATACGTGAAACAAGGCACCAACAAGCAATTCGCCATCGCCGATGCAGGTATGACCGACCTCATCCGCCCTGCCCTTTACCAGGCATACCACAAGATAGAAAACATTTCCTCCGAAGAACCGGTGGAAACCTACGATGTAGTAGGGCCTATTTGCGAATCGTCCGATGTCTTTGGAAAAGCCATCGACCTGAACCGCACACATCGTGGCGATTTTCTTGCCATCCGCTCTGCAGGCGCATACGGAGAAATCATGGCATCCGGGTACAATTGCCGACCGCTCCCGAAAGGCTACACGTCGGACGAACTGAGATAACACATTCCCAGTTCTTTACTCCTGCAAACAAATACCTGACCGCTCCGCCAGATGCGTGCAGATGCATCTGGCGGAGCGGCTTAGTTTCAGACCGGTTTCAACAGGCTAAAACTACCGTTCTCACCCGATAAAACCTTTAATACAAACCGGCATTCCTTCCCGTACAGCTCCATAGCTTCATCCGCTTGCCTCGGCACATCATGTCACGCCATTTGATTCTGCTGATTTTATATGCATATTCCAAAGAATTTATTACCTTTGCACGCTGAAGCAGAATAAGGTAAACATTAAAAACGAATAAAATAAGATGGAATTAGCAAGTAAGTACAATCCCGCAGATGTGGAGGGGAAATGGTACCAGTATTGGCTGGACAACAAACTATTCAGTTCGAAACCCGACGGACGTGAGCCGTACACCATCGTCATCCCGCCGCCCAACGTGACCGGCGTGCTCCACATGGGACACATGCTTAACAATACCATTCAGGACATCCTGGTGCGCCGCGCACGCATGACCGGCAAGAATGCCTGCTGGGTGCCGGGAACCGACCATGCCTCTATCGCTACCGAAGCCAAAGTAGTAAACAAGCTGGCACAAGAAGGCATTAAGAAAACCGACCTGACACGCGATGAATTCCTGAAACACGCATGGGCGTGGACAGACGAACACGGAGGCATCATCCTGAAGCAATTACGCAAGCTGGGCGCATCGTGCGACTGGGACCGCACGGCATTCACCATGGACGAAACGCGCAGCAAGAGCGTCATCCGTGTCTTTGTAGACTTATACAATAAAGGACTTATCTATCGCGGTGTGCGAATGGTGAACTGGGACCCGAAAGCCCTGACCGCACTTTCTGACGAAGAAGTTATCTATAAGGAAGAACATAGCAAGCTCTATTATCTCCGCTATAAGGTAGAAGGAGATTCCGAAGGACGCTATGCCGTAGTAGCCACCACCCGTCCCGAAACCATCATGGGTGATACGGCGATGTGTATCAACCCCAACGACCCGAAAAACCAATGGCTGAAAGGCAAGAAAGTGATTGTTCCGCTGGTGAACCGTGTGATTCCGGTTATCGAAGATGATTATGTGGATATCGAATTCGGTACAGGCTGCTTGAAGGTTACGCCGGCACACGATGTAAACGACTATATGCTGGGCGAAAAGCACAACTTGCAAAGCATCGATATCTTCAACGACAACGGAACCATCAGCGAAGCCGCCGGACTATATGTGGGCATGGACCGCTTCGAGGTGCGCAAGCAAATCGAGAAAGACCTGGAAGAAGCCGGACTGATGGAGAAAGTGGAAGCCTATACCAACAAGGTAGGCTTTTCGGAACGCACCAACGTGCCTATCGAGCCGAAGCTCTCGATGCAATGGTTCCTCAAAATGCAGCACTTTGCCGATATGGCATTGCCTCCGGTAATGAACGATGAACTGAAATTCTATCCTGCCAAGTACAAGAATACGTACCGCAATTGGCTGGAGAACATCAAGGACTGGTGCATCAGCCGCCAGCTTTGGTGGGGACACCGCATCCCGGCTTATTATCTTCCCCAAGGCGGATACGTAGTAGCTGAAACGCCGGAAGAGGCATTGAAGTTGGCACAAGAGAAGACTGGAAACGCCGCTTTAACCATCTCCGACCTCCGTCAGGACGAAGACTGCCTCGATACGTGGTTCTCTTCATGGCTTTGGCCTATCTCGCTCTTCAATGGCATTCTCGACCCGGACAATGAGGAAATCAACTACTACTATCCGACGAGCGACTTGGTGACCGGACCGGACATCATCTTCTTCTGGGTGGCACGCATGATTATGGCAGGTTATGAATACAAACACGATATGCCGTTCCGCAACGTATACTTCACCGGCATCGTGCGCGATAAAATCGGACGCAAGATGTCGAAGTCACTGGGCAACTCGCCCGACCCGCTGGAACTGATTGACAAATACGGTGCCGACGGCGTGCGCATGGGTATGATGCTTTCGGCTCCCGCCGGAAACGATATCCTGTTCGACGATGCGCTTTGCGAACAAGGACGTAATTTCAACAACAAGATATGGAACGCCTTCCGTCTGGTGAAAGGATGGAACGTGGCCGACATCGAACAGCCCGAATATGCCCGCATCGCCACGGAATGGTTCAAGGCAATGCTGGCAAAAACCACCCTTGAAGTGACAGACTTATTCGGCAAATACCGCCTGAGCGAAGCTCTGATGGCAGTTTACAAACTCTTCTGGGACGAATTCTCAAGCTGGTACCTCGAAATGGTGAAGCCCGCATACGGACAACCCATCGACCGCACCACCTACGAACAGACTCTGAAGTTCTTCGAAGCCTTGCTCATGCAGTTGCATCCGTTCATGCCGTTCATCACCGAAGAATTGTGGCAACACATCTACGACCGCCAGCCCGGCGAAAGCATCATGACGCAACAGCTGGACAAAGCGGAAGGGTTCAACGAAGCTTTGGTAAACGATTTCGAGAAGGTAAAAGAAGTCATCGGAGGCATCCGCACCATCCGCTTGCAAAAGAACATTGCACAGAAAGAAACCCTGGCTTTGGAAGTGGTTGGAGCAAATCCGGTATCCGCATTCAATTCTATCCTGGCAAAGATGGGAAACCTGTCCGATATCCATACGGTAGAAGCAAAAGCAGAAGGCGCAGCGGCCTTCATGGTAAGTACTACCGAATATGCCGTGCCATTGGGCAACCTCATCAATGTAGAAGAAGAATTGAAAAAGCTGGAAGCCGACCTGAAATACCAGGAAGGATTCCTGCAGAGCGTGCTGAAAAAGTTAGGCAACGAGAAGTTCGTAAGCAAAGCGCCTGCCAATGTGATTGAAATGGAGCGCAAGAAGCAGGCAGATGCTGAAACTAAGATTGCCGCACTGAAAGAAAGTATCGCCGCACTGAAGAAATAACTTTTTTAGAATGAAGAATGAAGAGTTAAGAATGAAGAATGAGAATAAGGTTAACTGATAAGTTTCTCTTCTTCATTCTTAACTCTTCAACCTTACCAATATGAAAAAACGCTTCCAATTCTGCCTGCTCGTATGCAGTACCTTAATTATCTCTGCTTGCAACCTGAATGTCCCTTTGCGATACGAAAAGCCAAGCAATAACGATACCTATACGATAGATTACCTGTTCCAGCACGACGGAGTAAAAGTATACCGTTTCCGGGACAGAGGAAACTACGTATATTTCACGACTCGTGGAGATGTAACCAGCATCCACGCAGATTCAACCAAACAACGTACCATCACCATCCATCGGGAAGACAGCATTGTTTCCCCGATTTGGTAAGAAAGGATTTAATCCGTTCAGCAATTTAGTCGCACATTTTTTCGGAGATATGGAAGAAAACTTGTAATTTTTCCGCCGGAAATAAACTGATTGCTTTCCTCTGCTTTTCCATTATTTCGTGAAACCGGTAAAAGTCCACCTTTTTCCATTGGCACTTATCTTCCTTACATTTATTGAGATAGAATTAAGAAGCTGTTTTGAATTTATCGTGCGATGATTTGGGATGAGTTTTTGAGGCATTTTCGCTTTTGTGATGAGGAAGATAGCGGGCTATCTGACGAAGAACAGGAGCGGAAAGGACCAAAAAATCGCCCAAAGCACACACGAAAACGGATACATCAAGCCAAGAAAAACTTTTTGGAGAAATTCAAAACAGCTTCTAAGTCTTCGTGGAAAAACATGAATACCCTACTGGCACAAAGCCGGTATCTTGATAGGAATGGCAAAAGAAAAGCAAACAGCCCCTGTAGGCAAATTGGGTAAAATGAAGGCATTCATATTTTTAGTTACATATAAGTTCATCTGGTGCAAGATTATTAATCTTCAAGCTGCAAGATTATTAATCTTACAAGCGGAAGATTATTAATCTTACACCAGACGAAGCTATATTTAATTTTACGATTTGACAATTTACTATCTACTATTTGAGCATTAAATCGTACTTCGTAAATCGAAAAATAGTAAATCAAAAGAATCTGCGAAAATCTGTGTTTCTGATAATATTATTTCATTTTGCACACTTGCTTAATACATAGATTTACCGCAAAGGCTTCAACTTGACAATCTCCCCCAGTTCGGGAACAATGACGGGCATGTTACGCTTCTTTGCTTCCGCCTTAAACACATGGGGAGGGTCAAACAAAGGTTCGTCCGAGAGGTCGAACGTACCGTAATGCATCGGGATAGTCATGCAGGCATGCATCTCGGCAGAAGCCGTCAACGCATCGTACGGAGAAATGTGGTTCGGTTTCATAAACCAGCGAGGCTTGTAGGCACCGATGCCGATCATGCAATAATCGATATGCGGAAACATGTCGGGCAATTCTTGAAAATGTTGCGCATAACCGGTATCTCCACTGTTGTAAATAGTAATTCCGCCCGCTTCTATCATAAAAGCCCCCCAAAGCCTCATTCCCCCATCATTCACGCCCCGTTTGCTCCAATGCTGGGCAGGCAGGAAAGTGAGCCGCACCCCGTCTGCCTCATATTGCTGATACCAGGCAGCTTCTATCACTTCCATTGCCGGGAACCAACTCTGAATCAACGTACCTGTATTAATGCCGCAAAACAACTTCATCTGCGGATTATCGGCAAACAGGCGTGCCACACTCGGCTTGTCCAAATGGTCGAAATGGTCGTGGCTGATAAGCAAATAGTCGATGTCCTTAAAAACAGATACATTGGCGGGAAACGGGCTCCGGCGTTTCACGAAAGGAATGCTTCCATACACCGGGTCTATCATAAACCGCTTGCCCCCCAACTGGAGAAAGAAAGAATTATGTCCTAGCCAAATCAACGAATTGCCCACTACGGCGTCCAGCGAACGAAGGAAATGCACTTTCGGATCCCATTTGATGGTGCGTTTTTCTTTCCGTTGCGGATTGGGAGACAGGCGCCATTTCAATACACTCCCCATCCCCGGCCGCCAACGGTGCTGGCGGTTAAAAAACTTTCCCCCTGCTGTAGGATTGCCACGCCAATGTGGATTGACCGTGCGCAACCGCTCGTTTCTGCGAAATGAAATGCGCTCTCCCATAAGCCTTTTAGTAATGAAGAATGAAAAATTAAGAAACAACGTTCGGCGTAAGCCAATGAAGAACAACGTACTTCATCCACATCTTATTTTTCCAACAAGTCTTTCAAAAATGCGTCCAGTTCCTCATCCAGTCCTTTCAGCAATTCATCGTTTAAGAACAAGGTTTCATTGTCATCCATCAGCAACAGGTCTGCTACAGTCTCCTTCTCGTCATCCACCAGCACAAACGAATACGGCTTCATCAGCGAAAGCTTGTCCAGCAATCCCTGTTCCTTCAATGCCGTCACTTCAGCACGAAGTAGAGGTTCTATTTCCGTATAGAAATCGTCTCCTTCATAATTCACCCATTCGGCAATGACCGTACGTGCCAGCACTTCATCATCATCGTCATAAATCACCAACTCTCCATTCTCCTGTCCCGGATGCAAATGTATGTCTGTCAGCACCGATTCCTCGCCGTTACCACGATATCTCCCGATAGCTTCTTTCAGAGCCGAAGCAATAGCCTTATGCGACTGTTCACTAATATCCATCATATCTACGTTATTATCTTGACCAAATGTACAAAAAAATTCAATAACAACAATTTTATTCCGACAAATTGTTTCCAAAACGCCCCATTTGGATATTCAGATGAGGGAACTGCCGCATCCGTTTCTCCAGTTGCAGAGCCGAGAACTTCCATACCTGCTCCTCTTCCGATCCGGATCCGACATACTTCTTTGCATCATCCAGCCATTTCCTTGCTTCATCCAGCTTACCCAACATTTCAGAGGCTAAAGCCAAATTGATAGCAGCACGCCCTTTCACTTTACCCGATTTGCGCTTCCCGTAAAGCGAATGCCACAACGCTTTGGCTCCTTCCCAGTCACCTTCATTGACACATACCGCCGCATCGCGCATTTCGACACACCCTCCGGCAAAATAAACCCGGTCGGTACGCTCCCAATAAGGTGCAACCTGACGTGCC
Source organism: Phocaeicola intestinalis (assembly GCF_014837065.1). Taxonomy (GTDB): domain Bacteria; phylum Bacteroidota; class Bacteroidia; order Bacteroidales; family Bacteroidaceae; genus Phocaeicola; species Phocaeicola intestinalis. The sequence goes on along the minus strand of NZ_JACSPP010000027.1, from coordinate 14,782 downwards.
AGCAAGTGTGCCGAGAAATCTGCCACATATTTCAGCAAGACCTTATCGGAAGGCATCTGGTCCAGATCCCAGTCCAGACTGTCTACCGGAGCCACCACACGGAGCGGCCGTTCGCGCACCGGCGAATAAATACTCAATACCGGAGTGACCTGTGTCAGTACAACAGGCCAAGGCTCAATCAGTCCCGGATACATCACTTCCCGCTTAACGTTCTGCACAAACACACGGTCTAATGAAAAAAGCATGTCCACACCCAATTCCCGGGTCAATCTGCCCACTTCCTCCTTCGACAACGGACGGATTTCGGCATTATCCGAAGCAACCTTGTCATTCAGTGCCGAATCGCATATTATCACCTGATTGAAATATCTGGAATCGGCCAATGCAGCGGCAAATGCTTCCGCCGTCTGCTTTCCGTCACCGTTTAAGCTGCCCAGTGTAGCCACACTGTTCTTTGCCAGCGGTATCGAAGGCATATTATTGACTACTGCAACCGATTCAACCTGTCCCGGCAAGCTGACTTCTGCCGGACATAGCTGGTCGAACGAAAGGGTCTGCACAGACACACACGATGCAAATCCCCATGCCACCAGCATACAACAACATAAAATCCGTATGTTCATAAACATATTCTTTTTCCTTGGTAATGCACAAAGATAAGGAGAAAAAGTGAAACTCCCCCTCATCCTGCATGGTTTTATCACATTTTCATAACCGATAACAGCATGAAAAACATCCCGCCGGCACCAAGGGCACAAATATCGCGAATCATAGAAGCTGTTTTGAATTTCTCCAAAAAGTTTTTCTTGGCTTGATGTATCCGTTTTCGTGTGTGCTTTGGGCGATTTTTTGGTCCTTTTCGCTCCTGTTCTTCGTCAGATAGCCCGCTATCTTCCTCATCACAGAAGCGAAAATGCCTCAAAAACTCATCACAAATCATCACACGATAAATTCAAAACAGCTTCATAAAAAGAAACAAAGAAAGCGGAAGTCACCGATTATGTCACCCCAAAAAAGTGTACGGATTTTCGGGATAGCAAGAGCAAGAAAACAAAAAACCCACTAAAGTAACTTATTTAGTGGGTTTTTATCCGTTTATGACTTGGCAGTAGTACACCCGTGGGGAGTCGAACCCCAATCGTCGGAACCGGAATCCGATATTCTATCCATTGAACTACGGGTGCATTGTTTTTTTAATTGCGGCACAAAAATACAATTATTCTTCATTCTATCCTAATGATTCGGATAAAAAATTCGTATGAGCCTATGAAAACAAGGAATAAAAGCATGTCATTTTTCCCATAAACAAAAATAATCCATTTACATTATGACAATATTATCAATAAAAGCATTGCAATTTTACAAAACATTTATACCTTTGCATAACTTTACAAATAATTAATCACGCAAAAATTATGAGCTATCTGATAAAACCAGCAAACTACAAACCCCTGCTCGACATGAAACAGACAGAGCTTGGCATCAAACAAATCAAGGATTTCTTCCAGCAAAACCTATCCTCCGAACTACGCCTGCGAAGGGTGACAGCTCCCCTGTTCGTCTTAAAAGGTATGGGAATCAACGATGACCTGAACGGTGTGGAACGTCCCGTCACATTCCCCATCAAAGACCTTGCCGACCAACAGGCCGAAGTGGTACACTCGCTTGCCAAATGGAAAAGAGTGACCCTTGCCGACTATCACATCGAACCGGGATATGGCATCTACACAGACATGAATGCCATCCGTGCCGACGAAGAACTGGGCAACCTGCACTCGCTTTACGTCGACCAATGGGACTGGGAACGGGTCATCACGCCCGAACAACGCACCGTAGAATTTCTGAAAAGCATCGTGACACGCATCTATGCCGCCATGCGCCGCACTGAATTCATGATTTGCGAAGCATATCCGCAGATTACCCCCTTTCTTGCCCATGATATCCACTTCATCCATGCACAAGACCTGCTGGACATGTACCCGGACAAGACCCCCAAAGAACGTGAGAACCTGATTACCGAACGGTTAGGCTCTGTTTTCATCATAGGAATCGGAGGCAAACTAAGTGACGGAAAGCCTCATGACCTCCGTGCCCCGGATTATGATGACTATACAACCATCGACCCCAAAACCGGACTTCCGGGACTGAACGGTGACCTGCTGGTATGGAACGAGGTATTAGGCCGCGCCATTGAGCTCTCTTCCATGGGTATACGCGTAGACAAAGCCGCCATGCTGAAACAACTGGAACTGACAGGCAAAGAAGAACGTACCAAGCTTTATTTCCACAAACGGCTGCTCGAAGGTTCGCTGCCCCTCAGCATCGGTGGTGGAATCGGACAGTCACGCCTATGTATGCTCTACTTGAAAAAAGCACATATCGGAGAAATACAGGCAAGCATCTGGCCCGAAGACATGCGGAAAGAATGTGCCGATTGGGGAATGCAGTTGATATAATTTAATCAGGGACTAGGTGACCAGGTTTTGAATACCTTAGTAAATCTATCTAAAACCTAGTCCCTAGTCACCTAGTACCTAGCCACCTAGTCACCTAAAAAAATAACTCATGAATGTACAGATAGAAGAATCGTGGAAGCAAATTTTGGCTCCCGAATTTGAAAAAGACTATTTTATCCGTCTGACCGACTTCGTCAGGCAAGAATACCACAACACAACCGTTTATCCGCCGGGCAAGCTGATATTCAACGCGTTCAACCTTTGCCCTTACGATAAAGTAAAAGTAGTCATCATCGGACAAGACCCTTATCACGGACCCGGACAGGCACACGGACTATGCTTCTCCGTCAATGACGGCGTGCCGTTTCCTCCTTCACTACAAAACATTTTCAAAGAAATACACGATGATTTGGGAAGCCCTATACCTGCAAGCGGCAACCTGACCCGCTGGGCACAGCAAGGCGTGCTGCTGCTCAACGCCACACTTACAGTACGTGCACATCAGGCAGGTTCGCACCAGAAAAAGGGTTGGGAAGAATTTACCGATGCAGCCATCCGTGCCTTGGCGGAAAACCGCGAACACCTGGTCTTTATCTTATGGGGGTCGTATGCACAGAAGAAAGGTGCCTTTATCGACCGGAACAAGCATCTCGTACTTACTTCTGTCCACCCCTCTCCCCTATCCGCCTATCACGGCTTTTTCGGCAACAAACACTTCAGCCGTACCAACGAATACCTCATCCAGCATGGGAAGACACCGATTAACTGGTAGATTCAACATTTGAAAGTTGACAAGGTGACGAGTTGACAAGGTACTAGGCTTCAGATAGCTTTGGTTGGCGCCTACAAAAACTATTCAGAACCTAGCCAACTAGTACCTGTATGCTGCAAAAGTACGCAATCCTTTCCATACGGCAATGGATTTGGAAACGGTTGGTTTGAAAATCTATTAACAGCATTCTGTTTTACCCCGTATGTAGCTGCAAATAAGCAAATAACGGAATCAAAAAAAATAATATATCATACAAGTCCATATTTTCGATGCCATAGATAAACAAAAGCAATTGTCATTGCCCGTTGTGATGCAACTATATTGGATGCAGGATACACATATATGCACATGCGGACGGATATAGCTGCGCTGCGCAGTGCACTCGGTATCCCCAAAAGGAACTGGCGGATATTCAAATAAATCAAAGATGTTCAGCTGCTTGTATCAATCGTTCGATTTCGGGCGGAGAAAGTGTTTATCGGAATGGATTAGCACTTTCTCCACTGATTTTTCCATCCACCAGATGAATGGTCCGGTCTGTTTGCGAGGCAAGTGCCTCATCGTGAGTCACGATAACGAACGTCTGCCCCAGCTTGTCACGAAGTTCGAAAAAGAGACGATGCAATTCTTCCTTGTTCTGCGTGTCCAGACTGCCCGAAGGCTCATCGGCCAAGACTACAGAAGGATGGTTTATCAAGGCACGCGCCACAGCTACCCGTTGCTTCTCGCCGCCCGATAACTGGGCAGGCTTATGCAAAGCGCGTTCTCCCAACCCCAAAAATGAAAGCATCTCCTCCGCTTCTCTACGGGCAGACTTTCCTGACACGCCCTGTATCAAAAGTGGAATCATCACATTCTCTTCTGCCGTAAACTCGGGAAGCAATTGATGAAACTGAAACACAAAACCTATTTCCTTGTTGCGGAACGCCGCCAACCCTTTATCTTTAAGACGGTTCACCTCTACACCATTCAGTACAATCCGTCCGGCGTCAGGCTTGTCCAAGGTGCCCATTATCTGCAACAACGTAGTCTTTCCAGCCCCACTCGGTCCCACGATACTGACCACTTCTCCCTTATTTATTGTCAAGTCGATTCCTTTCAATACTTGCAGCGAACCAAAACTTTTCGTTATTCCTTCCAGTTGAATCATAATTTCCGAATTAAATAACTAATCTTAATTAGTTTGTATTAACGAGTCTGTTTTGAAACACGGATCAACGCGGATAATAATTTAATTATTAAGAAGCTGTTTTGAATTTCTCCAAAAAGTTTTTCTTGGCTTGATGTATCTGTTTTCGTGTGTGCTTTGGGCGATTTTTTGGTCCTTTTCGCTCCTGTTCTTCGTCAGATAGCCCGCTATCTTCCTCATCACAGAAGCGAAAATGCCTCAAAAACTCATCCCAAATCATCGCACGATAAATTCAAAACAGCTTCTAATTCAATCTGCGTAAATCCGCGAATATCTGCGTTTCTCCGTCATATCAATTAATTTGTACATTACTTATTATAATTTACGTATGACATATTCTGCCAGATAGCAGCCGAACACTGCCGGCATATAGCTGACGGTACCAGCGGTAGACTTCTTGTTCTGCTCGCCATCTACCAGCATCACAGCTTCCGGGTCTGCCTGTTCGGTACTGAACACAACAGGCAATTTCCGCTTCATTCCCATCTTCTGCAACCGCTTGCGCACCGCTTTGCTCAACCCGCAATGATAGGTTTCCCATAAGTCGGCAAAACGTATCTGGGTTATGTCTTTCTTGGCACCTGCCCCCATGCTGCTTACTATTTTCAGCCCACGCTGTAAAGCATGATAAATCAAATAACACTTAGGGGCAACGGTATCGATGGCATCTACGATGAAATCGAATCGCGCACTATCCAGCAGTGCGGGTATCGCCTCGTCTTTCAGATACACGGGTAATACCTTCAGCTGTATATCGGGATTGATGTCGCGGAAACGTGCCGCAAGAACTTCAGCCTTAGCCTGTCCCAATGTAGAATGCAGTGCCGGAAGCTGACGGTTGATATTGGATGGCTGCACCGTGTCGGCATCCACCAAGGTCAGTTGTCCCACTCCTGCCCGGCACAACATCTCGGCGGCATACGCTCCTACTCCTCCCAATCCTACTACCAACACATGCGCCCGGCGCAGGCGTTCTGTCTTGTCCTTGCCCAACAGCAATTCCGTACGTTGCTGCCACTCTTTGCCTGTCATGCTCATGAATTTTTCTTGAACCATTTATAAATCCAGTTTCCTACTTTATCATAATACTGCGTTTCCGCCCATCCACGCGGGTCAGAGAAAGAAAGACTCTCATTCGGGTCACCCTTCTGCTCGGGATAAAGCAACATGATACTGTTGTTATTGAAATACTTCGAAACTTGCATCGGAAGTTTCTCGAACGAAGAATCATACGATATCGAGCCACGCCGTGCACTCACGATGACCAGCAAATGATCGTAGTTAACCTGTCCGGTCAGCAACAGCAAGTCGTCCCACTCTTCCAGCTCCGAATAGACGGCACGCGTATCCTTGTATTTCTTTTGGATAAAGCCACTGATATACCCCAATGTCCGCGAAGAAGCATAAAACTGCACCCGGCACCCTAACTGGCTGCTCAGCCGGCACATATAAGTTATCCACTTGGTAAACCCGTGCTCGAACTCGGCTTTCGGGGGAACTGCCACAATAATGCGGCGCAATGTATTGACCGGCATCAGGAAGCGCACCACCATTACCTGCAGATAAGTATTCTTCAACAGGTTCTCAGTCAGATTGCCGAAAAACGAATCCACAATACTCGCCTTATAATGTAGCCCCACGATGATGCCCGTAGCCTCGTATTCCTTGGCTGTATGCAAGATACCGGTTGTAATGTTCAAATCAAAACGGCTGACCGTCTTCAACTGTACATTGGTAGATGCAGCAATCTGCGCAGCTTTTTCCAAATTACGTTTACTGCGCATTTCCTGCTTTACCGAATCATTACTGTCATTGATAACACTCAGTGCTACCAGATTATCGTTTATCTTCTCATCGCGCAATACCAATGCCAGGCTCATCAGTCCTTCCAAGGTTTCGGGGTTGGCGATGGGAACCAAGAAACGTTCTTTTTCCTGCTCCTTTTCCTCGTTCACTCCAATATCATCACTCGTCGCAATCCGCTTGGCTGCATGTTCGGTTATAAAAGAACTGACAATGCATGTCACCAAAATCAGCAAAATCGTACCGTTCAGCACATCTTCGTTCAGCAAACGTTCGCCCGAAGGCAGAATGATATCATAACCTACCAATACCGCAGCCAGTGTAGCAGCGGCCTGTGCATTGCTCAAACCGAACATCAATTCCCGTTCGACAGCACGCATCCGGTAAATCTTCTGGGTAAGCCACGAAGCAATCCATTTTCCCACCAAGGCAACCACTATCATAACGCCCGCTACCTTTATCGAATCGATATGCCCGAACAGAACGTTGACATTGATAAGCATCCCCACACCTATCAGGAAATAAGGGATAAACAAGGCATTGCCCACAAACTCCAGATGGTTCATCAGCGGTGACACGTGCGGAATAAGCCGGTTCAACACCAATCCGGCAAGAAAGGCTCCCAGAATTCCCTCCATACCGACTACCTCCATCAATCCGGCACCAAGGAAAACCATCGCCATCACAAAAATGTATTGCACCACATTATCACTATACCGCCGGAAAAACCAACGGGCTATGGGCGGGAAAGTATACATAATGACAGAGCCAAGTATAATCACTTTTAAGACCAACCATACCCAGAACATATCCGACGATTCGCCTTTATACAGGCCACCGATAACTGCCAGCACCAGCAAAGTCAACGTATCGGTCACAGCCGTACCACCTACAGCAATACCCACCGCCCGCTGACGGTTGATGCCATAACGGATTACAATAGGATATGCGATAAGGGTATGTGATGCATACATACTGGCAAGCAAGACAGAAGTAACAACACCATAATCCAATATATGAATATTGGTCCAGAATCCAATACCCAGCGGAAAGATGAATGCCAGCAAGCCCAATACCATCGCCTTGGCACGGATACTTTTGAAATCCTCCATATTCATTTCCAATCCGGCAAGGAACATTATATAATACAGCCCCACTTTGCCAAACAATTCGAAACTGCTGTCACGGGCCAAGATGTTGAACCCATGTTCGCCGATTACTACTCCAGCCAATATCATCCCGATGATGTGTGGTATACGCAACCGCTCCAAAATAATAGGAGCAAAAAGAATAATCACCAGTACAAGAAAAAAAATCCACGTAGGATCGGTAATCGGAAAATGGATATCAAGACAAAAAAAATCAAGCAATTCTTTCATAAACCGGTATCGTCATTTTGCATTCATCGAACAAAAGTAGAAAAAAACTTCCGAGTTTCCATATTAATCGGACAGAATGTTTTATTTTTGCAGTCGAAATCGTCATAAACGATACAGTCCGATTAAAAATAACAAGATATAGTCAGAAAAAGTATTAACTTAACAGAATTACAAAAACATGAAAGTAGCAATTGTTGGTGCAAGCGGAGCCGTAGGACAAGAGTTCCTGCGTGTGCTCGATGAAAGAAATTTTCCAATAGACGAACTGTTGTTGTTCGGTTCCCAGCGCAGTGCCGGGCGAAAATACACCTTCCGCGGAAAAGAAATCGAAGTGAAACTGCTGCAACACAATGATGATTTCAAAGGAGTTGACATTGCTTTCACTTCTGCAGGAGCAGGAACTTCCAAAGAGTTCGCAGATACCATTACCCGATACGGAGCAGTGATGATTGACAATTCAAGTGCATTCCGCATGGATGCAGACATTCCGCTGGTAGTACCCGAAGTCAATGCCCAAGACGCATTGAACCGTCCGCGAGGCATCATCGCCAACCCCAACTGTACCACCATACAGATGGTTGTGGCACTAAAAGCCATCGAAAACCTGACCCATATCAAGCGGGTACACGTTTCTACATACCAGGCTGCCAGCGGTGCGGGAGCAGCCGCCATGGACGAACTTTACGAACAATACCGTCAAGTATTAAACAATGAGCCGGTGAAAGTAGAGAAATTCGCCTACCAGCTCGCTTTCAACCTGATTCCGCAAATCGATGTCTTTACCGACAACGGATATACGAAAGAAGAAATGAAAATGTACAACGAGACGCGTAAAATCATGCACTCCGATGTAAAGGTAAGCGCTACATGCGTACGCGTTCCGGCACTTCGTTCGCACTCGGAAAGCATCTGGATAGAAACAGAACGCCCCGTGTCGGTAGAAGAAGCCCGCAAAGCATTCGCAGAAGGAGAAGGACTGGTACTGATGGACAATCCGGAAAAGAAAGAATATCCGATGCCGTTGTTCCTTGCCGGCAAAGACCCTGTCTACGTAGGACGTATCCGCAAAGATTTAAGTGACGAAAACGGACTGACCTTCTGGATTGTAGGCGACCAGATAAAGAAAGGAGCAGCACTAAACGCCGTACAGATTGCCGAATACCTGATTAAGGTGGGCAACATCAGATAAATGGCGATTCAAGCCAAACGCAAAGACGCAAAGGATACAGAAGATACCTCACCTTTGCGTCTTTATGACAACACTCATCTTCATTCAATCAAAACAAAGACTATGAAACTCACCCGAGATGCACTTACCCTGCTGCTTGCCGTAATGGCATGCACCGCCTCTATGGCACAAAACAAAAAACACCCCACATTCCGTACTGCAATCCCACGTGATTCCATCCGGCTCAGCGATCCTTGCATTCTGGCCGATGATGAAACCCGCACCTATTACATGACCGGAACAGGAGGATTATTATGGAAAAGCAAAGACCTTGACCGATGGGACGGACCTTACATCGTAGCCGAAACAGATCCAGACTCATGGATGGGGCACAAGCCACAAATATGGGCAGCCGAACTCCATAAATACAAAGGAAAGTATTATTATTTCGCAACTTTTACCAACGACTCCATTCTTATCGGGAACTACCGGGGAAACGACATTCCCCGACGCGCCTGCCACGTACTGGAAAGCGACCGTCCTGAAGGACCTTACCGCCCAATGAAAGATAAAGTCTACCTCCCCGCTAATGTCCCCACACTAGACGGTACACTATGGGAAGATACCGACGGAAAGCCTTACATGATATATTGCGGCGAATGGCTCCAGAACTGGAACGGCACAATCGAGAAAATAGCACTCAAGACAGACCTCAGCGGAACAACGGGTAAAAGCGAAGTGCTGTTCCGTGCAAGCGATTCACCCTGGAGCCGCGAGACAGGAACAGACAAACCCAATCGTGTGACAGACGGGCCATGGCTCTTCCGCACCGGAACCGGAAGACTGGGAATGCTATGGACAAGCTGGATAGAAGACGTATATACCCAAGGAGTAGCCTACTCGGAAAGCGGAACCCTGGAAGGCCCGTGGATACAAGAAACCGAACCGATTACACCTCCAAACTATGGACATGGCATGCTGTTTAAAGACTTCAACGGACGCTGGCTGATGTCTGTACATAGCCACAACAACGACAATGGAAGATACATACGCATTCCTCAGTTATTCGAAGTGGATTTATCGGGTGACAAACTCAAGCTGGGACGACGCCTGTGCACCTCAGAGCAAAACATGGGAGCGTATCTATTTGTATTTTTCAGCGACCCGACACATAGCCTGTTCATGGCTACGAGCCGCGACGGCTATACATTTACTGCGGTCAACGATGGACAACCAATCATCAGCGGAGATACCATCGCCGAACAACGAGGCATACGCGACCCACATATCTATCGCGGACCAGACGGTGCTTTTTATCTTGCCATGACCGACTTGCATATCTTTGCCCAACGGGAAGGCATACGCGAAACCGAATGGGAACGGGACGGAAAACAGTACGGATGGGGGAATAACCGCGGACTGGTACTGATGAAATCGCACGACCTTATCCACTGGACTCACAGCAACATACGGGTAGACAAAGCTTACCCCGATAAATTCGGCGATATCGGATGTGCCTGGGCACCCGAAACCATCTATGACCCTCAGGCAGGTAAAATGATGATTTATTTCACGATGCGTCACGGCAACGGAAGGAGTACACTTTATTACGCCTATACCGACAATGATTTCACCCAGCTCACCAGTGAACCCAAACAACTCTTCGAATATCCTGACCCCAAAATCCAAATACTGGATGCCGACATATCCCTATTGCCCGACGGACGTGCCTGCATGATGTATGTAGCCCAAGAAAATCCCGGAGGAATCCGCATGGCTATCAGCAATAACGGAAACGTAACCGGTCCCTACCGCTACATAGATAAATGGATAGACTTTGAACCGGGAGCATGTGAAGCACCGAACGTGTGGAAACGTATCGGTGAAGATAAATGGGTAGTGATGTACGACATCTTCAGCATCCAACCACACAACTTCGGGTTCTGCGAAACCAGCGATTTCAAACATTTCACCAACCTGGGGCATTTCAACGAAGGAGCAATGAAAGCCGTTAACTTCATCTCACCCAAGCACGGCACTGTAATTCAAATCACTCCTGCCGAAGCTGATGCACTGGAAGCATACTGGAAGCAGCATTAATACCCACATACAGAGACACACAGAGACAAACTTCTTCGTTCTGTGTGCCTCTTCCAACCGTAATATCTTGACGGATAAAATCAACCGGAAAAACGTTGAAAAATGCTCTAGAAGCTATCAACCTATCAGTTCTTGCAATTTTTTTTCAGAAGCGCCAGGCAGCAAACTACGAAGATGTCCATATATCTGCCGATACGACTCTTCGGGTGTGCATCCGGCATCCTGCCTGCCATAAAGCACTTCAGGAGAAGTATAACGGGCAACTCCCCAACCATAAGGACGACCGTGACGATCAATATTGTATTCAAAATCGGAAATAACAACATGCATCCCCATCATCAACCGTGTCAGTATAGGTTCAAGCGAAATCTTGCCATCACTCTGCATTGCATCCACCAGATCTGTCTCGCATCGACGCCCACGCCTCTTGGCAAAACCGAGTAAGCAGCGTAACTCTTTCACCGTCACACTGCCTTCTCCCCAAATAGCCTGAAGCACCACATCATCAAGTGCAGCAGTATCTTCGTCTTTCGCATAACGGCGTGAACGCCGCCAGTTCATCAGATGAGGAAGCCATTCCAGACTGACATAACCCGCTTTCTTATTGTACAGCTTGCCATAGGCGCAATGTCCCTCGCGGATGACGGGGCCTTTCCATTCCCACGGACCTTCTTCTTCGTCCGAGAACCAATATTCAGTTGCCGTCCGTTCTTCGATGGAGAAACCGGGAATGCCGCATCGGAAAAACGGCAGGAAGCCCAAAGCCAATACCTGCCGTTCCATATCTTCCGCCGTGCGTATCTTGTCTTTGGTGCACATCATCATTTTTTCAATGCTATACCGTCCTTGAACGCACTGCCCACATGCCCGCCTACTTCCAGATAGGCATTGTGTACGGGGTCGAACGAAATCGGGCGCAATTTAGCAGGGTCTATCTTGCCCTTCTCGTCCAAAATGCGCTCGTCGGCAGATACATTCACAATCCGACCTACCAGATGGCACATTTCCGGGTCGTAAGAAACAAGCTCGCACTCCACTGCCATCGGCAATTCTTCGATGAGCGGGGCGTTGACAAACTCCGACTTTACGGCATGGAATCCCGCACGGAAAAACTTGTCGGGCACATCGTTTGCCGAAACGATGCCTACATAATCGCAAGCCGTCAGCTGGTCTGCTGTTGCCATACTTACGGTGAATGCTTTTGTCTTTAGCAAGTTCTTTACGGTCTTATGCCCTGCACTCAGACACAGGTTGATTTGATCGTCGTAATCGATGCCTCCCCAAGCGGCATTCATCGCGTCGGGGTTTCCTTCTCCATCGTAAGTAGCAACGATAAATACAGGCTGTGGATACGTCCACGGCTTTGCTCCAAAATTCTTTCTCATAAAGCTTTCCTCCTTATTTTAATGTGATAATGTGGCAATGTGATAATGTGGCAATGTGATAATGTGGCAATGTGATAATGTGGCAATGTGATAATGTGGCAATGTGATAATGT
>NZ_JACSPP010000027.1:0-2317 GCF_014837065.1 Phocaeicola intestinalis | reverse complement strand
GGCAATGTGATAATTCATTCACACATTAACAAACTATTCATTGGCAAATTACCACATTTGCACATTACCACATTTGCACATTACCACATTTGCACATTACCACATTTGCACATTATTTATGCGTCTTCACAATCTCGGTGGGAGCCAGCTCGGCATTGCGTTTCTCTGTCTGTGCAACCACGTTACGTGCCAGTTCCAGAAAAGCCTGCCCCGTCACCGAATCATCGTCAAGAGCTACGGGAGTTCCCTCATCACCGTGCTCGCAAATACTCTGCACAATAGGTATCTGCCCCAAGAGAGGCACATGAAGTTCTTCTGCCAGTCTTCGTGTGCCCTCCTTGCCGAAAAGGTAATACTTGTTTTCGGGCAACTCGGCAGGGGTGAACCATGACATATTTTCTACCAACCCCAAAATAGGCACGTTCACCTTATCGTTCATATACATATTGATACCTTTGCGGGCATCGGCAAGAGCCACTTCCTGCGGAGTGCTGACGATAACCGCTCCTGTGATGGCAAGAGTCTGCAACAACGTCAGATGGATGTCGCTCGTGCCCGGAGGCGTGTCAAGGACGAAATAATCCAAATCTCCCCAGTCGGCATCGCCCACCAGCTGTTTCAAAGCATTGCTTGCCATGCCGCCGCGCCAAAGCGTAGGTTGATCAGGATCAACAAAAAAACCGATAGACAAGAGCTTGATGCCGTATTTCTCAATCGGAACTATCAAGTCCCGCCCTCCAATAGTTTCGGCATACGGACGTGCATCTTCCACCTGGAACATCTTAGGAACAGAAGGACCAAAGATATCAGCATCCAGCAATCCTACCTTATATCCCAGCTTCGAAAGTGCCACAGCCAGGTTGGCAGCAATGGTAGACTTACCCACGCCGCCTTTTCCCGATGACACGGCGATGACATTATTCACCTGCGGAAGCATCTTGCCCGGTTCAGGGCGTGCCGCCTGACGGCTTTCGGTCGTGATTGTCACTTCCACGTCTTTCGACACATAAGTATGAATAGCCGTTTCTGCCGACTTCACTACTGATTTCATAAAAGGGTCGGTCGGTTTCTCGAAGACAAGCGAGAAACTGACCTTCATCCCGTCGATACGCATATTGTCCGCCACCATTTCTGCTTCGACAATATTTTTCCCGTTGCCAGGATAACGCACCGTTGCCAGCGCGTCTAAAATCAATTTCGGATACAATGTCATATAAATGAAATTTACGATTTGACTATTTACAATTTACGATTTGACATTTTACGGTTTATGATTCATGGCTAACAATAAATAGTAAATCGTAAATTGTCAAATCGTAAATGAGTATTATTTGCTTGTTTGCAGTCCGCTCCGCTTGCTACGGTTATAGCTGCGGTAATCGTCCAGTTCGATTTCCACATCCGGCTCCTGTAGTTCACCCGTCTGGGAAAGACGAAAGCGGATATACTTAATGCTCAGCCCACGGTCCAGCCATTGCTGTTCGTAATAGGTACGGATGCGCAGGATATCATCGTCCAACCCCGAATGATATAAATCATCCGTAACGAACTCAACGGGAAAATGATTGACTTCAACCATATATTTCGTATAGGTGAACATGAAATTGCTGTCCGTCTTCAGGTGCACCAGCCCGTCGGGCACAAGAAACTTGCGGTAACGCTCCATGAAATACGTCGAAGTAAGCCGCTTGGTCACCTTTTTCATCTGCGGATCAGAGAAAGTCAGCCAAATCTCGCTCACTTCACCCGGAGCAAAGAATCGGTCGATAATTTCAATATTCGTGCGCAAGAAGGCTACATTCTTCAATCCTTCATCAAAAGCCTCTTTCGCTCCCGTCCACATACGTGCTCCTTTGATATCGACCCCGATGAAATTCTTGTCGGTATACCGGCGTGCCAGCCCTACGGTATATTCTCCTCTTCCACAACCCAACTCCAGCACGATCGGATGTTCGTTCTTAAAAAAATCACGGTTCCAGTTTCCTTTCATCTCACAAGGCGTATCCGCCACCTGTGAATACGGATATTCGAATACATGCGGGTATTCCGCCATGTCTGCAAATTTCGCTAGTTTTCCTTTTCCCATTGCGTACAGATTAATCCTAGTTCAGGGAACAAATGTACAGATTTTCGGCGGAACCCACAAATGAAAACATGGAAAAACACCTGCAAAAACGATAGACTTATTCTTTTTACGGGTGCCGCAATCCGCCCATACAATTACGTTCAAAAACGAAGATATAAGTAGATGTTCATAATTAGTTTATATCATATAGATTTGCTACCTTTGCCTCATAATCCTCAAAGCTACCTCTAT
>NZ_JACSPP010000026.1 GCF_014837065.1 Phocaeicola intestinalis | reverse complement strand
GACCAAAAAATCGCCCAAAGCACACACGAAAACGGATACATCAAGCCAAGAAAAACTTTTTGGAGAAATTCAAAACATCTTCTTAATGAATGTCCTGATTAGCCAATACATATCTCCTGAAAACGAAGATATGTATCGGCTGATGGACATTCTTTTTTTTATTCCCACTCGATTGTGGCAGGTGGTTTCGATGAAATATCGTAGCAAACTCGGTTTACGCCTTTCACCTTGTTGATGATGTCATTCGATACCTTTGCCATAAATTCATAAGGAAGGTGTGCCCAGTCGGCGGTCATGGCATCAGTGCTTGTTACGGCACGTAGTGCGACTGCACGCTCGTAGGTGCGTTCATCACCCATTACACCTACGCTCTGCACAGGTAGAAGGATGACACCTGCTTGCCATACTTGGTCGTAGAGCGCAGTTTCTTTGCCTTCAGTATTTTTTGTTTTCCAATCGCGTAGACCTTGGATGAAAATATCATCGGCATCTTGAAGGATGCGTACTTTCTCGCGGGTGATGTCGCCCAGGATACGTACGGCAAGTCCCGGTCCGGGGAAAGGATGACGGGTGATGAGGTGTTCGGGCATACCCAGTTCACGGCCTACGCGGCGTACTTCGTCCTTGAATAAGAGACGGAGCGGTTCGCAAAGTTTCAGATTCATCTTTTCGGGTAATCCGCCTACATTGTGGTGGCTTTTGATTACTGTTCCGGTAATGGAGAGCGATTCGATGCAGTCGGGGTAGATGGTTCCTTGCGCCAGCCATTTCACATCATGTATTTTGTGCGCTTCTTCATCAAATACGTCAATGAATCCTTTGCCGATGATTTTGCGTTTGCGTTCGGGTTCGGTCACGCCTGCCAGTTCGGTAAAGAATTTTTCGCTGGCATCAACACCGATGACGTTCAGACCAAGGCATTCATAGTCATGAAGTACATTGCGGAATTCATTCTTGCGTAACATACCGTGGTCGACAAAGATGCAAGTCAGGTTTTTGCCGATGGCTTTGTTGAGCAACACGGCTGCTACTGATGAGTCAACACCTCCGCTCAGCCCGAGTACTACTTTGTCATCACCTAATTGTTCTTTCAGTTGCGCAACTGTAGTTTCAATGAATGACGCCGCGCTCCAGTCTTGTTTGCCTCCGCAGATGTCTACTACGAAGTTTTTCAGGATTTGTGTGCCGTCTTCAGTGTGATACACTTCAGGATGGAACTGTACCCCCCATAGCTTTTCTCCTTCTGCCTGATAAGCGGCAACTGCTACTTTGTCGGTAGAGGCGATAATCTTGAAGTTTTCGGGTAGAGACGTAATGGTGTCTCCATGGCTCATCCATACTTGCGAGTTTTCACGGACATCTTTCAGCAACGGGTTATCGTGGTCGAACTTAGCCAGATGTGCCCGTCCGTATTCACGGGTATTGGCAGGTTCTACCTTGCCTCCGTTGGTGTATGCCATAAATTGTGCACCGTAGCAGATGCCCAAAACCGGATATTTGCCACGGATATTGCTCAAATCGATTTTGAAAGCCTTTTCATCGTAAACCGAGAAAGGGCTTCCCGACAGAATCACACCAATGACGGAAGGGTCGCCGAAAGGGAACTTGTTGTAGGGAACAATCTCGCAATACATGTTCAGTTCGCGCACGCGGCGTCCGATGAGCTGCGTGGTTTGCGAGCCGAAATCGAGAATAATAATCTTTTCCTGCATATTCAGTTCTGTATAAAATTGAAAGATTGGGCAAAGGTACTCATTTAAATTGAGAATTGAAAACAGGGTGTTGAAAATTCCAACGCAAACGTGTTTAATTTTTGCGGAGGTTTATTTTTGCAGGACATCGTTTCCGGCACGTATGTTTTTTATACCATGCGTGGTATGAAATTGTGCCTTTTCTCACCACATATAGTATAAGTGTCCGTATTCATATTAATTTGTTTTGAATCGTTATTCTGAAATGGAAAAATGTAAGCCTATCCTCTTTGCAACTATCGGAATAAGGAGGCTTTCCGGATGAATTTTGTTCTTTTTTTCACTAAAGTTCGTCAATATCACACTTGGTTTTGGCGGTTAGGTTCACCTTTTATAATTTCGTCATCGTTATGGAAAAATTGATAGTAAAAGAGGTTCAGACCGGGCGTGAAATGGACGATTTCGTACGGTTTCCCCATCGGTTGTATGCGGATTGTCCTTATTATGTGCCTGATTTGGATATGGATATACGTGAGACGTTCGACAAACGGAAAAATCCGGGGCTTGATTTCTCGGATATTCAGCCATTCATCGCTTATGATAGTCATGGAGATACGGTAGGGAGGATTGCCGGCATCATTAATCATCGTGCCAACGAAAAGTGGCATACGCGTAACGTTCGTTTCGGCTTTATTGAATTTGTCGATGATATTGAGGTGGCGGGAGCCTTGCTTCGTGCTGTAGAACAATGGGGGCGGACACGGGGAATGAATGCGATACAGGGACCGATGGGAATTTTCGACTTTGACAAGGAAGGTATGCTGGTGGATGATTTCGATCAGGTCAGTTCTATGATTACCATCTATAATTATCCGTATTATCCCCGTCATTTGGAAGCATTGGGTTATGAGAAAGAAGTCGATTGGGTTCAGATTCGTGTACAGGTTCCCGAGGAGATTCCACCTAAATATGCCCGTGTGGCGGAATTGTCGAAAGAAATGTTTGGTTTGCAGGTAAGGAAGCTGACTTCGGCCGACATTTCAGAACGTAATTATGGTAAGAAAGTATTCGATTTATTGAATGTTGCCTATTCTCCTTTATTCGGATATACCGAATTGTCGGACAGGCAGATAGATGGCTATCTGAAACGTTATTTGCCTTTGCTTGACTTGCAGTTGCTTCCTGTGATAGAGAATGAGAAAGGTGAGCTGGTAGGCGTAGCGATAACGATGCCCAGTCTTTCGAATGCGTTACGGAAGGGAGGTGGAAGACTTTTCCCGTGGGGATGGTATCCGTTGCTGCGTGCATTGAAATGGAAACGGGAAGAGAAGGCAGAACTTTTTCTGATAGCTGTCCGCCCTGATTACCAGGGATTGGGTGTGAATGCCTTGTTTTTTGCTGATCTGATACCGGTCTATAACAAGTATGGTTTCACCTGGGCAGAAACAGGGCCGCAATTGGAAACAAACGTAAAGGAACTTTCGCAATGGAAACCTCTACATCCGGAAATCGTGAAAAGGAGGCGGTGTTATCGGAAAGTGTTGGAATAAAATAATAAACTGATAGAATATGAGAAGAGTAGTAATAACCGGTATGGGTATCTGGTCGTGTCTGGGTACGACACTGGATGAAGTGTGCCGGTCTTTGTATACAGGAAAAAGTGGAATCGTATTCAGCCCTGAACGTAAGGATGCAGGATTCCGTTCGGCTTTATGTGCACAGATAGCCAAGCCCGACTTGAAACCTTTTGTGTCGCGCAATCTGCGTCAGTTTATGCCCGAAGAGGCGCAATATGCCTATATGGCTACACGTGCGGCACTGGAGCAGGCCAGACTGGAGCCTGACTATATCGAGCAGCATGAAATAGGCATCATTTATGGAAATGATTCGGTGTCTGAAGCTACTATGACCGGGCTTGACAAGTTTCGTGAGTTTCACGATACGGCGGCATGTGGAAGCGGTACCATTTTCCAGTCGATGAACTCTACCGTGACTATGAACCTTGCTTGTCTGTTTAAATTGAAAGGTATCAATCTGACAGCATCCGCCGCTTGTGCCTCAGGCTCCCAGTCGGTAGGACTTGCGTATTTGCTTATTCGAAATGGCTTGCAGGATTGTATCGTGTGCGGTGGAGCGCAAGAAGCCAATATGTATGGCGTGGCGGCTTTCGATGGCATCCAGTCGTTCTCCATACGTGAGGACGAACCTGCCAAGGCAAGTCGTCCGTTCGATAAGAACCGGGATGGTCTGGTGCCTGGAGGAGGGGCAGCTACGTTGATTGTAGAGAGTTACGAACATGCTGTAAAGCGAGGTGCTCCTATCCTTGCCGAAGTCGTAAGCTGGGGATTCTCGGGCAACGGTGCGCATATATCTACTCCCAATGTAGAAGGTCCGGCACGCTCGCTGGAACTGTGTCTGAAGAATGGGAACGTGTCTCCCGATGAGATAGGTTACATCAATGCTCATGCCACTTCCACACGTATCGGTGATAGCCGGGAGGCACTGGCGATAGCACAGGTGTTTGGTGAGCTTCCGGTACCGGTCACTTCCACCAAGAGCCAGACAGGGCACGAGATGTGGATGGCTGGTGCCAGCGAACTGATTTATTCCATTCTGATGATGAAGAATGATTTCATAGCCGGAAACATCAATTTCGAGCATCCCGATGAAGATACAGCCCGTATTCATGTGCTTCCGGAGACGCGTCCCATACATTTCGATATGTTCTTGTCGAACTCGTTCGGCTTTGGAGGTACAAATTCGACGTTGATTGTCCGGAATGAGGGATGACGGATACGATGGAGCTGTTTTGTATGATGATTTATAAATTAAGTAAATAAATAAAAACTAAGTTATGACACGCGAAGAAATCATTGAAAAAGTCAACACGTTGTTGGCAGAAGAATTTGAAGTAGAAGCATCTACATTGACTCCCGATGCAAATGTTAAGGAAACCCTTTCGCTGGACAGTCTGAGTCTGGTAGACCTGGTGGCACTTATCCAGCAGACTTATCAGGTGAAGATTCCTGTTTCGGACTTGCGTCAGATACAGACGTTTACCGATTTGTATGATTATATCGAATCACATTTGCCTGCGGCATGATGAAAGTGGATATACAGGCGTTGATTCCACAACGTGAGCCGATAATCATGGTCGACAGGCTGGATAAGGTGGAGCATGCGTATGCGGAAACTTCGTTGGAAATCCGTCCGGACAATTTTTTTGTTGCTCCGGACGGACGATTGGAAGAGGCGGGAATCATTGAGCATATTGCTCAGTCGGCTTTGGCATTTGCCGGTTATTGGGCTTTGCAGGCCGGAGCTTCCGAACCTCCGGTAGGATATATTGGTGAAGTGAAGAAATTCCATTGCTACCGTTGTCCGCAAACGGGAGAAATCCTGCATACCCGGATTACAATAGAAGCCGAAGCGGAAGGCATCACTCTGGTAAGAGGAGAGACTTCCGGCAACGGTACTCCGGTAGCAGATACTCAGATGAAAATATCCATTTAAGAGAGTTGAGACATGTTACTCAGAAACAATTATTATAAGGTATATAGTGCACATTATGGAGCCGAAGACGCTCTTTTTCATGTTGCTTTGTTGCCCGGATGCGATGTATATCGGGGGCATTTCCCCGGCAGACCAGTATGTCCGGGGGCATGTAATATCGAGATGATGAAAGAATGTGTGGAAGAAGCGGTAGGCAAATGTGTATCTATTGTTTTCATTAAACAATGCCGGTTTACTTCGCTGGCATCTCCCGATGTGTGTCCCGAATTGGATCTCCGTCTGCATTTTCAGGTATTGGGGGAAGGGAGGTTCCTGTTGACCGCTACTCTATCCGATGCAGGTATTACGTATATGGAATTTAAAGGAGAGATAGAGAAATGACAGAACTTTGCATCAGAATTTATCGTTTTTTCCGGCGTCATCGTATGGTGTGTTGGATATCTCTGGTTGTGTCGTTTGCTTTCTTTGGGTATTGTGCTTCATGCATTCATCTGGAGGAGGACATCAATAAACTGATGCCTTCTTCGAAAAACGAAGATGGTACGACCAAGCTGGCTTTTGCCAACTTGCGTATTAAGGACAAGACATTTTTGGTGTTCGAAGGCAAAGAGGGTGTTTCTACCGAACGTATGGCAGAGGTGTGTGATGCCTTTATTGATTCGTTGCAGGCTAAGGATGCCTTGTCCGATTCATTACACCGGGTGATAGGGGATGTGTTTTACCGTTTGCCTGAAGAACTCTTGCCGGATGCCATTGATTACCTGAGTGGACATTTCCCTGCTTATATCGATACAAGCTTTTATGCCTGCATCGACACGATGCTGACCGAAAAGCATTTTCGCCGGCAGATGGAGATGAACCGGAAGGATTTGCTCAGCCCGATAGGCACGTTATATCCCGAACTTATCCAGATGGATCCGCTAGGTATGCGTATGCTTCTGAAGGAGCAATTCTTGCCGGCATCAGCTGGAGAGAAAAAAGGAGGTTATAAAATCCTTGACGGGCATATTTTCGTAAGTGATTTTACGGTGTGTGTGGCATTTATTACGCCCCGCTATTCGGCAACTAATACAGGTCAAGGTTCTGCTTTGTTTACGATGTTGAATGAACAGATAGCTCAATTTGCCCAGACGGCTCCTGACATCAAGATAGCTTATCACGGTACGCCTGCCAGTGGCTTTTATAATTCGAAACAAATCAAGTCGGACTTGGCTGGCACCCTTTCCGGTTCGTTGCTTTTCGTATTGGCTTTTATTTTTGTTTGCTATCGCAATTGGGATACACTTCCTTTGTTGGTCTTGCCCGTCCTGTTCGGAACGTTATTCGGACTTGCTTTGATGTATTTCATCAAGGGACAATTTTCATTGTTGGCATTGGGTATCGGAGCGGTTATTTTGGGTGTGGCATTCAGTTATGTGTTACACATCATCACCCATTATAAGTATGTTGGTAATCCCGAACAGGTCTTGCGTGACGAAGTCAAGCCGGTGTGTCTGGGTTGTCTTACAACCATTGGCTCGTTTATGGGAGTAGTATTTATTCGTACCGAGTTGTTGCAGGACTTCGGACTTTTTGCCACTTTCGCCATTCTGGGCACTACGGCATTCAGCTTGATCTATTTGCCGCAGTTCTTAAGTCCGAAGCGAAATAAGTTGAACCGGCGTGCCTTTGCCTTAATTGACCGTATCAATGCAGTGCCGTTCGACAGAAGCAAACCTTTATTGATTGTTATTCTGGTGGTAACTGTGGCTTGTATCGGACTTTACCTGGCCGGAGGCACACGTTTTGATGCTGATATGCATAACCTGGGATATAAGGCAGATATTACCACCTATTCGGAAGAATTGTTGCGAAGCAAGACGTATACGGGCGATAAAGAGAAATATTTCGCCACTTCTGGAGCTACGATGGAAGAGGCGGTGGAGCGTTTTGCCGGAATGGCCCGGAAACTGGATTCGCTTCAGCAGGCAGGACTGGTGAAAGGCTATACACGTACCGACCGGATATTCGTTCCTTTACGTGTGCAACAAGAACGTATAGATGCCTGGAAAGCATATTGGAACGAAGACCGTCTGAAACGGGTGCACGAGTTGATTACCCGTACGGCACCTCAGGTTGGCTTGCGTCCCGAAGCTTTTGACTTGTTTTTCGAATATGCTACTGCCGATTATCATCCGGATGCCTTGTATGAGGCGGGTATCATCCCTGCAGGATATCAGTCTACATTAATGGAGCAATCGTATAATGGCGAATACCTGTGTTTTACGTCGGTGAGATGCGCCAATGATACGGTGCGTAGCAAGACGAGCGATTATCATCGTATTTGCGATGCTATTGCAACACAGCCTCACATGTTGGTGTTGGATACCTATTATTATACTACGGATACTTTGATGCAATTGAACGATGACTTCAGTGTATTGCAATGGGTTTCTATGCTTTTTGTCTTGCTGGTCTTGTTTTTCAGCTTCAGGGGGAATATCCGGTATACGTTACTGGGATTTATGCCGATTGTATTCAGTTGGCTTATTGTATTGGGAATGATGGTGTTGTTCGATATGAGTTTTAATCTTATCAACATCATTATCTCTACTTTTATTTTTGGTATCGGAGTGGATTATAGCATCTTTGTTATGAGTGGACTGATAGGAGAAGAACGCGACACGCGATTGCTGGGATACCATAAAACCGCTATTTTCTTCAGTGCGGTTATATTAGTGGTAACTGTAGGCTCGATGTTGTTTGCGGTACATCCGGCAATCCGTTCGGTGGGCTTCTCTACCTTGGTCGGATTGCTGGCGGCTGTTATTATCTCTTATGTGCTACAGCCCGCTGTGTTCAGAATGATTCAGAAGAAGAAATGAAATACGACATTATAATAATAGGAGGCGGACTGGGGGGACTGGTGTGTGGCTGTATCCTTTCACGGGCGGGAAAACGCCTGCTCGTGCTGGAGAAAGGAAAGCATACAGGTGGATGTATCCAGAGTTATCGCCGGGGAGGAATGGAGTTTGATACAGGGTTCCATTATGTGGGAGGACTGGAGGAAGGACAACTCTTGCGTCGGGTATTCGACTATTTGGGATTGATGAAACTTCCGTGGAAGCGCATGGATGAGGTGGTCGACCGTGTGATGATAGGAAAGCGTACCTTTGCACTGGCACAAGGTTATGACCGGTTTGCCCAAATGCTTGCCGATGAGTTTCCGGCGAAAAGAGATGCCTTATACCAATATGCTGATTTGTTGAAGCGGACGGAAGAAATGCAGCTGAATGCCTTGAACCCTCATTCATCGGATATGGATTTCCATACTTGGATGTTGGAGACCAATGCGTACCGGTATCTGCAGGAGAAGTTTGACGATTCTTTGCTGGTCGACGTGCTGAGTGGTGCTTCACTGAAGATGGAACTGAGAAAAGACACATTGCCGTTGTTTACATTTGCTCATGGCTATTGTGGTTATGTGGGCAGTAGTTGGCGGATTGCAGGCAGTGGTTCGCTGATAGCAGAGGCGTTGGCAGAACAAATCCGTTCGCAGGGAGGCGAGGTGATATGTAATGCGGAAGTAGATGAATTACTGGAAAAGGAAGGTCAACTGACGGGAGTCCGGTGTAAGGACGGAAGAATTTACGAAGGGATACAATTCATTTGTGCCACCCATCCGGCAGAGATGTGCCGGATGTTGAAGCAAGGGGGATTGCTGAAGAATGTGTATCGTCACCGGATATGCCGGCAGGAAAACACCAATGGGATGTTTACGGTATCGTTGTGCCTGAAACCTCATGCATTGCCTTATGCGAACTGGAATTACTATGTATATCGGCATCCTGATATTTGGACATATCCGTCAGATGGAGAAATTGACCGAGTATTGGCAGCCAGTCATGTTCCGGACGATGGAGGAGAGTATGTGCGGCAAATCGATTTATTGGCTCCGATGGACTGGAGTCTGTGCCGTCCATGGATATTTACCCAAGTAGGTAAGAGAGGACCGGAGTATGAGGCAATGAAACTCCGTATGGCAGATGCCTGTATGACATTGGCCGAATCGTGTATACCTGGTTTGCGGAGAGCGGTCGTGCAATGTTATACCAGTACTCCGCTTACATACCGTGACTATGTGCATACTCCCGACGGGTCGGCTTACGGCATGCGGAAAGATTTCAACAGTCCGTTTGGAGGGATGCTTCCGGTGCGTACGCCCATTCCCGACCTGTTCCTCACAGGACAAAGCCTGATGGTGCATGGTGTGCAAGGTGTAACTATGACCGCGCTTTTCACGTGTGCGGAAATTATAGGACGGGATTGGATATGGAAGCAAGTGATACAGAAATAGAATATAGTTAATTTAAAGACAGAACATATATGGAATTACAGACGGATGTATATGCCTTGACCCGGGAAGTGGTGGCATTGGTCGGCTTTTTGATTTCGCCCGAAGCCGGATACATTACGGGAGAGGTAATATCAATTGATGGAGGACTTTATACATGAGAACAACGATGAAAAGATGGCTGGTATGTTTATCGGTATTTTTGCTGGCATGTACTACATTTATGTGGGCACAAGGTGCCGGCATGACACAAGTCATGAAGAAGTATAGAAGTGTGCATACGCTTACGGCTTCTGTGGTGCGTATCAAGCACAATGTAGCTTTTGCAGAAGATGCCAGATTGGATGGGAAACTTTATTTCAAGGCTCCCGGACGGATGTGCATGCGTTTCGAAGGAGATAAGGATATGTTGCTGATGGAAGGCAATGAATTTACGATGGTAGAATCGGGACGTAAAAGCGTGGCAAAAGGGCAGACACAAGCTCAATTCGAATCGCTGGTAGAGGTGTTCAAGCAAATGGTGCTGGGCATGGATATTTCGGTTAGTCCCGAAGAACTGGCAGAGGTGAAAATGGAAGAGAAAGATGGTCTTTGTACCTTGACAGTAACACCTCGGGTAGATGGAGGAAACAAGGTGCGCCGCAGATTGTTGTTTTCTTCTTTTGTACTGACCGTCGACTTGCAGAAAGGAGAGTGTAAGAGCTTGCAGATGAATGAACGGGGGCAGAACTATACCCGTTATGACTTTTCCGGTTTTATGCTGGATGCCCATGTGCCGGATACAGCATTTCAACTTCCATAAGATATGAAAAAAGAGTTGTTGGACATTTGCCAGGTGCAAGTGAAGTTTAGCGAAATCGATTCGATGCGCCGGGTATGGCATGGTTCTTATGTGACATATTTCGAAGACGGACGAGAGTCTTTCGGCAGGCATTATCCGGGCATCGGATATGCCGATATGCAGCGGGAAGGCATTTATGCGCCTGTATATGATTTACGTGTCCGCTATTATGCTCCGCTTTTGTTGAACGATGGTGTCGAAATACATACCCGCTATGTGTACAAGCCCGGTGCAAGATTGGATTATATGTATCAGGTCTTTCGTGCAAGCGACCATACGCTTTGTGCCGAGGGCACCACGGTGCAGTTGTTTATCGATGCACAGGGGGAACTGATGGTGGAAAAGCCTGCTTATTTCGAAGCCTGGCAGGTGAAGTATTTATAATAAGGAGAATATGAAGGAGAAAATTGTCTGGCTTGTAATGATGTTGTGTTTCCCGGTAGTATCCTACGGGCAACAGACCGTTATCGAAGGAACCGTGCGCGATTCGGTGACCGGAGAAGTATTGCCATACGCTTCGCTGATGCTCGAAGGTACTTCTGCCGGTACACGTACCGGAGATGACGGGCGTTTCCGCTTGGCTACATCTGTATCGGTCAACCGCCTGCAGGTTTCTTATTTGGGATACGATACCCGTAATATTACGGTTCAGCTGGGGAAAATCAACCGGATTGACATAGCCTTGATACCGAGTGGTGTCACATTGAGCGATATCGTGGTGAAGCCGAAACGTGAACGATACAGGAGAAAGGATAATCCTGCAGTGCGGTTTGCCAGACAAGTGATTGACCGGCGCGAGAGCAATGACCCGCGTAATCAAGATTATTTCAGTTATGACCAATATGAGAAAATGGTCTTTGCTATGAATGATTATAAGCCAAAGCCCAAAAAGAGTGGGAAAATAGGAAAATTTGATTTTCTTGCCGAGTTTATTGATACACTTGAAGTAGGGACTACGGTACTTCCTTTGTCAGAAAAAGAACGCTTGGAGAAGGTATATTACCGGAAGTCCCCCAAGTCGGAGAAACGTTTGCTGATGGGAAGTAAGTCATCGGGAGTAGATGAAGTGTTTTCGCGTGACGGGGTACAGCAGTTCCTGAGCGAAGCTTTTCAGGAAGTGGATATTTTCCAGAATAATGTTTCATTGTTTCTTCAGCGTTTTGTCAGTCCACTATCTACTTTCGGACCGGGATTTTATAAGTATTATTTGCTCGATACGCTTCAGGTGGAAGGTCGTAAATGTGTAGATTTGGGATTTGTGCCCTTCAATTCCGAGTCGTTCGGTTTTACGGGGCATTTGTTCGTTACGCTTGATTCTACCTATTTTGTCAAGAAAGTGATACTTAATGTTCCGAAAGACATCAACCTGAATTTTGTATCAGGTATGACTATTGAGCAGGTGTTCGAACGGGATTCTGCCAATATCCGTATTTTAAAGAAAGATGATATCCGGGTAAACTTTAAACTGAGTGAGAAATCGAAAGGCATGTATGCCCAGCGGCTGATAGTATACGATCATCATTCATTTCTTCCTCCCGATGACAGACAAAGGCAGATTTTTGCTCAAAGTGCACCGGTTATTACGCAAAAAGAGGCTTATAGCCGTTCGGAGGATTATTGGGAAGAACATCGCCCGCAAGTTGCGCGCAAGAAAAATCCCAATTCAGTAGAACAGTTGATGAAGAGGCTTCGGTCGATTCCTGTTTTTTATGTGACCGAAAAGGTGGTGACAACTTTGGTTTCAGGTTATATTCCTACTAATAAAGATTCCCGGAAGAACCGGTTCGATTTAGGACCGATGAACAGTACCATTAACGGCAATGCCATCGAAGGTGCACGTTTTCGTGTAGGTGGAGGTACGACTCCTGTTTTCGACAAGCATTGGTTCTTTGAAGGCTATGCTGCGTATGGCACGCGCGACAAGAAGATAAAATACGATGCCATGGTGGAATATTCGTTCAATCCTCGCCAGACGTACCGCATGGAATATCCCATGCATTCCCTTCGCTTGGAGTATATGTATGATATCAACAAGCTGGGGCAGAATTACATGTATACCAGCAAAGACAATGTAATGCTTGCTATCCGCCGGAAGAAAGACACGCGTGCCACATACTTGCGGAATGCCGAACTGACTTATACACGCGAACATTACAACGGGTTTTCGTATAACGTGATTCTCCGTAACCGGCGTGAATATGCCACGCCATATGCTCCTTTCGATTGCATCGGGACAGACGGAAGCGTAACGCCACGTAACCATTACGATATGACGGAACTGGAAATCAAATTGCGTTATGGTAAGGACGAGAAATATTACCAGACCCGTACGCAGCGCATTCCGATTACGTTTGATGCCTTGATATTCAATTTGAGTCACGTGATGGCAAAGAAAGGGGTACTGGGGTCGTCGTACACTTATCAGCGTACGGATGTCGGCATGCAGAAACGTTTCTGGTTTTCGGCGTTCGGCTATCTGGATGTTATTCTTAAAGCAGGCAAGGTATGGAACAAGGTGCCTTATCCGCTTCTGATATTGCCTAATGCCAACCTTACTTATACCATCCAACCCGAAACTTATACGAACATGAATGCTATGGAGTTTATAAATGATGAGTATGCTTCGTGGGACATTACTTATTATATGAATGGAAATTTGTTCAACCGCATTCCGCTGATTAAGAAATTGAAGTGGCGTGAGGTGTTTTGCTTTCGTGGATTATGGGGACACTTGACAGATAAGAACAATCCTGTAAAAAATGGTGAAGGTCTGTTCCGTTTTCCGGAAGAGACTTCACAGCTGGGGCGTGCTCCTTATATGGAAGCCAGTGTAGGTATAGAGAATATCTTCAAGTTTCTCCGTCTGGATTATGTATGGCGTTTGAATTATCGTGATAATCCCGATATACAGACGCATGGTGTGCGTTGTACAATGCGATTGTCATTCTGATGGGAAAAATCCTGCCATGTAAAGTAGGGATTGCAAAATGATATATTCGGAGGTGGAAAGCAGAGCTTTTAAGGAAGAAGTGGTAAAATGTAACTTGTTTTTTTCTTAATTTTAATACTTTTCGTGCTCAACTTATGAAAGAATTGCTTATTTTTGCAACGCAGTCAGAAAGAAAGAACAGACTTCTTGCTGGGGCAACCGAAAACAGAGAGTGTTTATAACATTATTATAAAACCTTTAAAAATTAAGCAAAATGATTAAAGTAGGTATTAACGGTTTCGGTCGTATTGGCCGTTTTGTATTCCGTGCAGCTCAAAAAAGAAACGATATCCAAATCGTAGGTATTAACGACTTGTGCCCGGTAGATTACTTGGCTTACATGTTGAAGTATGATACAATGCACGGCGCATTCGACGGTACTATCGAAGCTGACGTTGAAAATAGCAAATTGATTGTTAACGGTAAGGAAATCCGCGTAACTGCAGAAAAGAATCCGGCTGACTTGAAATGGAACGAAGTAGAAGCTGAATACGTTGTTGAATCAACTGGTTTGTTCCTGACTCAGGAAAAAGCTCAAGCTCACATTCAGGCTGGTGCTAAATACGTAGTTATGTCTGCTCCTTCTAAGGATGCTACTCCGATGTTCGTTTGCGGTGTAAACGAAAAGACTTACGTTAAGGGTACTCAGTTCGTTTCTAACGCTTCTTGTACTACTAACTGCTTGGCTCCGATTGCTAAGGTATTGAACGACAAGTTCGGTATTGTAAACGGTTTGATGACTACAGTTCACTCTACTACTGCTACTCAGAAGACTGTTGACGGTCCTTCTATGAAAGACTGGCGCGGTGGCCGTGCTGCTTCTGGCAACATCATCCCGTCTTCTACAGGTGCTGCTAAGGCTGTAGGTAAAGTTATTCCTGAACTGAACGGCAAACTGACTGGTATCTCTATGCGTGTGCCGACTTTGGATGTTTCAGTTGTTGACTTGACTGTAAACTTGGCTAAACCGGCTACTAAAGAAGCTATCTGCGCTGCTATGAAGGAAGCTTCTGAAGGCGAATTGAAAGGTGTTCTGGGTTACACTGAAGATGCAGTTGTATCTTCTGACTTCCTGGGCTGCACGTTGACTTCTATCTTCGATGCAAACGCAGGTGTTTACTTGACTGATACTTTCGTTAAAGTTGTTTCTTGGTATGACAACGAAATCGGTTACTCTAACAAAGTATTGGATCTGATTGCTCACATGGCATCAGTAAACGATTAATCATCGGTCATAAGACGTGTTTTGATTAATAAATGATAACAATGGGAGAAGTCACCTTGTAAGGGTGGCTTCTCTTTTTTATGTTTGGCATGTATGATGGAAAAACCTGTAATTCAGCTTCGGCACCTTTCTACCGGTTATACTGGAAAACACAGTGTGATACGTGTGGCATCGGATATTAATGCATCTGTCTATAATGGTGAACTGACTTGTTTGCTGGGGGCGAACGGGGCTGGAAAGTCTACTTTATTGCGCACTTTGTCGGCTTCCCAACCTCCTTTGGCTGGGGAAGTATGGATAGCAGGCAAACGTTTGTCGGATTATGCAGATAAGGAGCTTGCCAGACTGATAGGCATTGTATTGACAGAACGGTGCGAAGTGACCAATCTGAGTGTGGAAGAACTGGTAGGTTTGGGAAGAAGTCCGTATACAGGTTTTTGGGGAACACTGGGCAAAGAAGATAAGCGTATCGTATCAGAGGCGATACAACAGGTAGGTATTGCCGGATTATCTGACCGTATGATACATACTTTGAGCGATGGAGAACGTCAAAAGGTGATGATAGCCAAGGTTTTGGCACAACAGACTCCGGTCATCTTGTTGGATGAGCCGACCGCCTTTCTTGATTTTCCCAGCAAGGTAGAAATGATGCGTTTGCTGCGCACGCTGGCACATGGTTTGGATAAGACCGTATTTCTTTCTACGCACGACCTTGAGCTGGCACTTCAGATAGCTGATAAGCTTTGGTTGATGGACCGGCAGGGGGTAGTTGTCGGGACTCCCGAAGATCTTTCGTTGGACGGTACATTGGAGACTTTCTTTACCCGCGAGGGTATTGCATTCGATCGCCGGAGCGGATTGTTCCGTATTGCGCCCGAATATGTAAGAAGCATCAGGCTGACAGGAGAGGGGTATCGATATGACATGGTGCAGAAAGCTTTACGCCGTTATGCCATTTATGCCGACCGTGAAGTGGAATCGGAAGCATATATTGATGCCGGTTCTGGAGAAACAGATTTATTTGTATGGCATCCCGCAGGTAGAGAGCCTGTGGCTTGTGGAAATATCGAAACGTTGTTAGCATTTATAAAAGAAAAGTAGTGAGGTAAGAACGGCATAGGGTGGCAGTATCATGAAAAGCAAATTGCTGCTTTGGAAGAGCCTGAAACCTAAAAAAACAGGAGAAATAAGTGAAAAAATGTCTTGCTATTTTTTAGATTCAAATAAAATTCGTACATTTGCACGCAATAAAATCTAAACATAAACCCTATGTCATTTATTGCAGATAAAGTAGTGATGGACGGATTGACTTACGATGATGTATTGTTGATTCCTGCCTATTCAGAAGTTTTACCAAAAACAGTCGATCTCACGACTAAGTTTTCACGCAACATTGAATTGAAGATTCCGTTTGTGACGGCAGCCATGGATACCGTTACCGAAGCGCAGATGGCAATTGCTATTGCCCGCGAAGGAGGTATTGGTGTTATTCACAAAAATATGCCTATTGAAGAGCAGGCACGTCAGGTGGCTATCGTAAAGCGTGCCGAGAATGGTATGATTTACGATCCGGTGACCATTAAACGTGGTTCCACGGTAAAGAATGCGCTGGATATCATGGCAGAATATAAGATTGGCGGCATTCCGGTAGTGGATGACGAAAACTATCTGGTAGGTATCGTGACCAACCGTGACCTTCGTTTTGAGCGTGACATGAATAAGCGTATCGACGAGGTGATGACCAAGGAGAACATTGTGACTACAGCTCCGGGTACGGATATGGAAACGGCATCGGATATCCTTCAGAAGAATAAAATCGAGAAATTACCGGTAGTAGACGAGAATGGTAAACTGATAGGTCTGATTACGTATAAAGACATTACCAAAGCAAAAGATAAACCGATGGCTTGCAAGGATGCTAAAGGTCGCTTGCGTGTGGCTGCGGGTGTAGGTGTAACCAATGATACGTTGCAACGTATGGAAGCGTTGGTAAAGGCTGGTGCCGATGCTATTGTGATTGATACGGCTCACGGACACTCGAAGTATGTTATCGAAAAGTTGAAAGAAGCCAAGAAGGCTTTCCCTGATATTGATATCGTGGTAGGAAACGTGGCTACGGGTGATGCGGCAAAGATGCTGGTGGAGGCTGGTGCTGATGCTGTGAAGGTAGGTATTGGTCCGGGTTCTATCTGTACTACACGTGTGGTTGCTGGTGTAGGTGTACCTCAGTTGTCTGCTGTTTATGATGTGGCAAAAGCATTGGAAGGTACAGGTGTTCCTTTGATTGCTGACGGTGGCTTGCGCTATTCGGGTGATGTAGTCAAAGCATTGGCTGCAGGTGGTTATTGCGTAATGATTGGCTCATTGGTGGCTGGTACCGAAGAGTCACCGGGCGATACCATTATTTTCAACGGACGTAAATTTAAGTCTTATCGCGGCATGGGTTCTTTGGAAGCTATGGAAAATGGTTCGAAAGACCGTTATTTCCAGAGTTCGACCACCGATGTAAAGAAACTGGTTCCGGAAGGCATTTCGGCACGTGTTCCTTACAAAGGTACATTGTATGAGGTGATTTATCAGTTAGTAGGCGGTTTGCGTTCAGGAATGGGGTATTGTGGTGCGCATAACATTATGGAATTGCACAATGCGAAATTCACGCGTATTACCAATGCAGGTGTATTGGAAAGTCATCCTCACGATGTGACGATTACCAGCGAGGCTCCTAACTACAGTCGTCCGCAATAAGGATAAGATATTGTTACACAAAGGCACAGAGACACCAAGTTTTTATTTACTGCTTGTTTACGATTTACAGCGGTTGTACTTCGTAGATAGAACTGTAAATATCTTGTGTCTTTGTGTCTTTCGTTTTTATAAGCATATCGTATGAAATTGTCCAGAATCTTGCTTCTTTTCATTTGTTTTTTGAAGGCTGCTTCTTTTCTTTATGCCGATAAATTGGATGATGAATTGTTTCTTCTGAAGGTGGCAGATGCCAAACGTTGTGGCTGGGATACCGTGCCTGCTTTCCGTCACCGTTGTAAGGTGGAACAAGGAAAGGCATTGCGGGCGGTGTTGCTTGATGCAGGTCGCCAGGATTCTGTACTGCATGCGCTTTACCGTGAAAGTGTGGAACGTTATTCGGCGAAAGGCTGGGTGAAACTGGAAGAAATTGTCCGGTTGCTTCCGCAACGTGCTACCCGGAACGAAGTAGGGCAGGTTTGCCGGCAAATGGATTCGGTGTATGTTTCGTTGCAGGGCGGAATGCCTTTCGAGATATATCTGGAACAAGGATGCGAAGCACAATGGTGTCCGTCGGTGGCTTTGCTGAAGGAGTTCTCTTGTCGTTTGGATACAATGCGGAAGGGAACCTATACGAAACCGTTTTTGTCGCCGTTGGGCGTGCATATTATCAAATTAGTCGACCGGAAGCCGGCTATCAGTTATGAGGAAGCAAGTCCTTTTCTGGAGATTTATCTGGACCGGTTGGGGGAGAAAAATCCGGCACTTAACCGGTCGCGTTATATGCAATGGCAACACGGTGAAAGAAAAGATGTTGCAGTGGAACGTTGTCTGACGGAGGTAAAGAACTGTATGCTGGCGGCATGGTGGGATGTTCGTCATCCTTTGCCTGATGTTAGCGATGAAAATGAATTGAAGCATTTTTTCGAAGCTAACAAGAAGGCTTATGCATGGGAATTTCCACATTACAAAGGGGCTGTAGTGCTTTGCAAAGATAAAAAAAGCGCTTCACGCATTCGCAAATGTTTGAAAAAAGTTCCGATGGAGCAGATGGAAGAGGTGTTTCGGATGTGGCAGGCAGAACATCCCGAGGTGGATGCTGTGATACAGGTAGGATTGTTTCAGATAGGAAAGAATCCGTATATCGATAAGTTGGCTTTCAAGTGTGGAGAGATGCCGCATGACCCACGTTATCCGTATGCTATTGTGGTAGGTAAACGGTTGAAGAAGGGACCGGAAAATTATACAGATGTGTATGGACAAGTGAAAACGGATTTTGTCAGAACTTTGAAAATGAGACAATTGGAAGAATTAAGGACGCGTGTTGGAAAATGAAGAAAATATCAGCTGAATGTCGGCATTTAGTCACCAGGAAGTTAAAGGGGAGTTGTTATGGAATACACACAGCCGGTGTTATTCCTGTTTTCCAGTGTCATGCTGGATAGCCAATCCGCTTCTTCCGTTACGCCGGCTCACATATCCGGCATGACAAGCAAGCTTTGTTCTCTTCGCCATATAGCTGCATCGTTTGTAAGATTATTAATCTTACAGCGTGAAGATTAATAATCTTTCGGCGTGAAGATTAATAATCTTACAAGCAAGGCAGCTATGCGGTTCATAAATGTGTAAGTTTCTTCTATGTTTTTTCTAATCGTAAAATGACGAAAAATTGCGTACTTTGATATATAAAAACCGTTAATTGTAGCGGAAGTAATCGATTAAAACTGTATCTTCGTTCGCTCTTTCAGACGAAAAACGTCACAGATGAATAAAGGATGTTTCTTGACCATAGGATTGCTGGTCTTGACTGCTTGCACCAAGACGCTCAACCATCAGGGGAAAACCCCGCTGGTGGAGGTGGGGGATGCGTTTCTGTACAAAGAAGACGTGGATGCGGCGATGCCGATAGGTGTGAAAGGGAAAGACAGCGTAGAATTTGCCGAGGCGTATATCCGTAATTGGGTGGAAGATAACTTGCTTTACCGTAAGGCAGAGGGGAATATTCCCGACAATGTAAAGATAGACCAGCAGGTGGAGGCTTACCGGCGGGCACTGATTATGCATGCTTATCAGGAAGAACTGGTAAGACAGAAGTTGGGCAACGAGGTGAGTGAGGAAGAAATCAGTGCGTATTATGAGCGGCATGCCGGACAATTTCAAGCAGAGCAACCTTACATACAAGGTGTGTTTGTCAAAGTTCCTTTGCATACGCAAAACTTGAATCTGGTG
Organism: Phocaeicola intestinalis; assembly: GCF_014837065.1. Lineage (GTDB taxonomy): Bacteria > Bacteroidota > Bacteroidia > Bacteroidales > Bacteroidaceae > Phocaeicola > Phocaeicola intestinalis. The sequence goes on along the minus strand of NZ_JACSPP010000026.1, from coordinate 28,239 downwards.
CGGAAATGGTACAAGCAACATACGCAGGAGGCTGTGGACAGGTTGGAAAAGTTCAGCATTGCCCATGCAGTGAGTTATGATTATTTTTACGACCGTTGGCGTCCGGTGTCGGAATTTTCATTGAAACTTCCCCTTGATGCGTTGGATACAGATCCCGATTATTTGAACCGGAACAAGAATGTGGAGGTACGTGATACGGCTTTCTGTTATTTCCTGCATGTGGAAAAGTTTCTTCCGAAGGGTGACCGCCTGCCGCTGGAATATGCCAAGAATGAGATAAAAGAAATGATAATTAATCTGAAGCGTGTGGAATTTATAAATCAGATGAAGCATGATTTATATAAAGAGGCTTCGGAGGCTAATGACATAATTTATTATAAACCTGACAATGAATAAGTTTAGAGTAATCAGATGGTGTGTATGCATGCTGTTGTTGCTGGCAGGGATTTCTGCTTATGCCCAAGACAATGTAATAGATGAGGTCGTCTGGGTAGTGGGTGACGAGGCTATCTTGAAATCAGATGTAGAAAACGAACGTTTGAACGCACAATACGAAAACAGGCATTTCGACGGTGATCCTTATTGTGTGATTCCAGAAGAACTGGCGGTGCAGAAGCTTTTCTTGCATCAGGCAGAACTGGACAGTGTCGTGGTGTCCGACCAGGATGTGATTCAAGAGGTGGAACGACGCATTTCGTGGCTGACTGAACAAATCGGCTCGCGGGAGAAAATGGAAGAATATTATAATAAGACTTACACGCAGATCCGTGAAATGCTTCGTGAGAATGTCCGCGACGGCAAGACCGTGCAAGAAATGCAGATGAAAATCGTGGGCGACATCAAGCTCACTCCTGCCGAGGTGCGTAACTATTTCAACAAACTGCCTCAAGACAGCATTCCGTTCGTACCTACACAGGTAGAGGTGCAGATTATTACGCAGGAGCCCAAAATTTCGGAGCAAGAGATAGAACGGGTGAAAGCACAGTTGCGTGAATATGCCGACCGGGTAAATAAAGGCGAGACTTCTTTTTCTACCTTGGCACGTTTCTATTCGGAAGACCCTGGTACGGCACGCCGTGGTGGTGAAGGTGGATTTACGGGCCGTGGTGCATTGGTTCCCGAATTTGCCAATGTGGTGTTTAACCTTACAGATACCAAAAAGGTGTCGAAGGTGTTCGAAACGGAATTTGGTTTTCACATTGCACAATTAATAGAAAAACGAGGCGACCGTGTGAACTACCGTCATATCCTGTTGCGTCCCAAAGTAGACCAAAAAGACATTGATGCTGCTTTGGCGCGTCTGGATTCCATTGCCGATGACATCCGGAAAGAAAAATTCTCGTTTGATGATGCCGCCACGTGGATATCGATGGATAAGGATACCCGAAACAATCATGGTTTGCTTGCCAATCCGCAATCGAATACTTCCCGTTTCGAGATGCAGGAACTTGCCGGACTGGTTTCGCAAGATGTAGCGAAAGTTGTGGAAGGCATGCAGATCGGGGAAATCTCAAAACCTTTTACGATGATTAACTCAAGCGGCAAGCAGGTGTGTGCCATTGTGAAACTGAAGAACCGCATTGACGGACATAAGGCTACCATTACGGAAGACTATCAGCGTCTGAAGGCGATGGTAACTTCAAAGAGGAGCGAAGAGAAGCTTCAGAAATGGATTGTTGACAAGCAGAAGAACACTTATGTGCGTATCAGTCCGAAATGGCGCAATTGCGAATTCAAATATCCGGGATGGATTAAGCGATGAACTGAAAAAGTTATGATGCAAAAAGAAAAGAACAGGAAATATAGGATAAACGGGCATAGGGCGCTTTTGGTGAGTGTCCTATGCCTTTTCGGCTTTTGTCTTTTGGCGCAGAAACCGCTCCGTTCGCAGATAGCCGGGACGCAGGAGGATTCGGTGGCGCAAAAGCGGCAAATGCCTCAGAAACAGACAGCTCCCAAAAAACAGCAACCCAAGAGCAAGGTTTATCTGATACATTCGGACTTGTTGCGGAAAGATTCCCGTCATCCTGATGCACAGGTCGTGGTGGGCAATGTCGTTTTCCGGCACGATAGTGTGTATATGTATTGCGACAGTGCTTATTATTATGACAAGATAAGTTCGTTTGAAGCCTTCAGCAATGTCAAGATGAATCAGGGAGATACGCTTTTTCTGTATGGAGACAGATTGTTTTATGACGGGAATACGCAGATTGCTGAAGTACGTATGAACGTACGGATGGAGAATAAGAATACTACGTTGCTGACTGATAGTCTGAACTATGACCGTGTGTACAATCTCGGCTATTTTTTTGACGGAGGAACACTGATGGACGAACAGAACGTCTTGACTTCGGAATGGGGTGAATACAATCCCAGTACGAAGCAATCGGTGTTCAATTATAACGTACAGCTGGTTAACCCGCAGTTTACGCTGACTTCGGATACGCTGGAATATAATACGCTGACGAAGATAGCCAACATCGTGGGGCCGTCGGATATAGACAGTGACAATAACCATATTTATTCCGAGCTGGGTACATATAATACGATGACCGGAAAAGCCTATTTGTACAACCGCTCGATTCTGACCAATGATGGGAAACAGCTGACTGGTGATACCTTGTATTATGACCGTGATGCAGGAACGGGCGAAGCATTCCGCAACATGGTGATGACCGATACCATCAACAAGAATATGATGACCGGCGAATATGGCTTTTATAATGAGAAGACCAAGTTTGCCTTTGCTACCGATAAGGCGGTGGGGATTGATTATTCGCAGGGGGACAGTTTGTTTCTTCACGGTGATACGCTGATGATGCGCACTTTCCATCTGGATACGGATACGATGTTCAGGGAGATGCAGGCTTTTCATAAGGTGCGTTTCTATCGTACGGATGTGCAGGGAGTCGCAGATTCGCTGGTATTCTCTACCAAAGACAGTTGTCTGACAATGTACCAGGATCCTATTTTGTGGAACAAGAATCAACAACTGGTAGGAGAGAAGATATGCATTTATATGAATGACAGCACCATTGACTGGGCTCATATCATCAATCAGGCATTGTCGGTAGAAGAATTGGATTCGACAATGTATAATCAGGTGACGGGAAAGGAGATGAAAGCCTATTTCCGCGATGGGGAAATGCATAAGACTGAAGTTATCGGCTCGGTACGCCTGGTCTATTATCCGATGGATTCGGACAGTACGCTGATTGGTATGAATGTGTCTGAGACGAGTAAGCTGGAAATCTATCTGGAGCACCAGAAATTGGAACGGATGGTAATGAGCCCCCAGTCGAACGGTACTTTGTATCCGATGTTGATGATTCCGAAAGGGAAAGACAAATTGGAGAACTTTGTGTGGTTCGATTACATCCGTCCGTTGAATAAGGAGGATATTTTCAACTGGCGTGCCAAGAAAGCAGAAGATCAGTTGAAGAAGAATGTACGTGGTCCGATAGAACTTCCGAACCAGCACTTGTTTGACAAGTTGGCCCAACCAGAAAAGAAAGTGGAAGAAAAGGCTCCGTCGGAAAGTGATGCCGGAAAAACAGAGGCTGGAAACCAGGAAAAGGAGAATGTGGAGGAAGCCGATTCTTCCATACCAGATAGTTGACAGATGAAATTTCTTTAGGAGTATAGAATATATGAGCGATGTGATACGTTTGTTGCCCGATTCCGTAGCTAATCAGATTGCGGCGGGCGAAGTGATACAGCGTCCTGCATCCGTGGTAAAGGAATTGGTGGAGAATGCAGTGGATGCAGGTGCGCATCATATAGATGTGCTGATAACGGATGCTGGAAAAACGTGTATACAGGTAATTGATGACGGGAAAGGAATGTCGGAAACAGATGCGCGGCTGGCATTCGAGCGGCATGCGACATCGAAGATTCGTGAGGCATCCGACTTGTTTGCCCTCCACACAATGGGATTCAGAGGAGAAGCCCTGGCGTCTATTGCTGCAGTGGCACAGGTGGAATTGCGTACATGTCAGGAAGGGGACGTGCTGGGAACACTGCTGACTATTTCCGGTTCGAAAGTAGAAGGGCAGGAAGCTGTGGCGTGTCCTTGCGGAAGTAATTTCAGTGTGAAGAATCTTTTTTACAACGTGCCGGCACGGCGCAAATTCTTAAAGTCGAACCAGACAGAACTGAGTAATATCCTGACCGAATTCGAACGCATCGTGTTGGTGAATCCTGACATTTCGTTCACTTTGCATCATAACGGCACGGAAATGTTGAATCTCCCTGTCTTGCCTTTGCGCCAGCGCATTATGGGCGTGTTTGGCAAAAAACTGAATCAGGAATTGCTTTCGCTTGACGTTACTACCAGTATGGTGCAAATACACGGGTTTATCGGTAAGCCTGAAACATCACGTAAGAAAGGCGCCCGCCAGTTCTTCTTTGTCAACGGACGTTTTATGCGCCACCCTTATTTTCATAAAGCATTGGTGGATGCTTACGAACACTTGATACCCGTGGGCGAACAAGTATCTTATTTCATTTATTTTGAGGTGGAACCGGCCAATATTGACGTCAATATCCATCCTACCAAGACTGAAATCAAGTTTGAAAACGAACAGGCTATCTGGCAAATCCTTTCGGCGGCGGTGAAAGAGACACTGGGACGTTTCAATGCTGTTCCTTCCATTGATTTCGATACCGAAGGGATGCCCGATATTCCGGCATTTGAGCCCGACCAGCAAGCTGGGGTTGTGCAGCCGTCACTATCGTATGATCCTTCTTACAATCCGTTTGATGTAAAGACTTCAACGGCTCCTCCCTCTTCGTATTCTCCTTCTTCCTCTCGCCAGAAGCATACGCAATGGGAGCCTTTGTTCGAGGGACTGGAGCGGAAAAGCAATGCCTGGCAGCCTGAAGCGGAAACACCCGCTTCTGAGGATAGCTGGCATACGGAAGAAATACAGCCGGCTTCTCCTACACTCTACGATACACATCCCGAAGCAACCGTGAAAGAGAGCGTTACACAGCATTACCAGTATAAAGGATGTTATATACTGACTTCCGTAAAATCGGGGCTGATGATTATCGACCAGCAACGGGCGCACATCCGCATCTTGTTCGACCGTTATATGAAGCAGATAGCCGACAAGCGGCACGTATCACAACGCATGTTATTCCCTGAGATGGTACATTTCTCTGTCTCCGAAATACCGGTGTTGGAAACGATTATGGACGATTTGAAAGCTTTGGGATTCGATTTGAGCAATTTGGGTGGAGGCTCGTATGCCATCAATGGTGTACCCGCAGGCATCGAAGGACTGAATCCAGAGCGGTTGGTGACCGACTTGGTTCAGACTGCGATGGAGAAAGGTAAGGACGTGAAAGAAGAAATACAGCAGGCGCTGGCCTTATCGCTGGCAAAAGCTTCGGCCATTGTGCCGGGACAAGTCTTGACGGCAGAAGAGATGAATAATCTGGTGGACGAACTTTTTGCCGTTCCTACCCCTAATTATACTCCCGATGGCAAGACCGTACTGGCTGTGCTGAAAGAGGAAGATATAGAGAAGCTTTTTTAAGACTAAGGAGTTAGAAGGAGTTATTTCACAGAGTTAAAAGGAGTTGAAAACCAATAGGCTTTTAACTCCTTCTAACTAACAGGCTCTTAAAAGGTGGAAAGATATCTTTCTCCTGTGTCAGGTAGAAGCACCACAATGTTTTTACCGGTATAAGCCGGTTGTACAGCAAGCTGAAGGGCAGCGCATACGGCGGCTCCAGATGAGATACCTGTCAGCAGACCTTCGGTTATGACAAGTTCTTTTTCGATACGAAAGGCGTCATCATCCTTGATGCGGATAATGCGGTCTACTGTTTCCGGATAATAGTTTTTCGGGACAAATCCGGCACCGATGCCCTGAATGCGGTGGCTTCCGGCTTTTTCTCCCGATAATACAGCCGAACTGTCTGGCTCTACAGCGATGATTTCGATGTGGGGATTATGGGTTTTCAGTCCTTTTCCTACTCCGCTTATCGTGCCTCCAGTTCCTGCCCCGGCTATAAACACGTCCACTTTTCCATCGGTATCCTGCCATATTTCTTCAGCCGTTGTATGCAAGTGGGCAAGTGGGTTGGCAGGGTTCTCAAATTGCTTTAAGATAATAGAATTAGGTAGTTCACGGTGCAGTTCTTCTGCTTTTCGGATGGCTCCGCTCATACCCTCTGCTCCCGGTGTGAGTACCAGTTGTGCTCCCATTGTTTTCAGTAGCATCCGTCGTTCCACGCTCATGGTTTCGGGCATGGTGAGGATGGTTTTATACCCTTTGATATTGGCTATCCATGCCATTCCGATACCAGTGTTTCCGCTGGTCGGTTCGATGAGGGTGGCTCCAGGTGCGATAAGCCCTTTCTGTTCGGCATCTTCTATCATGGCAAGCGCGGCGCGGTCTTTCACACTTCCACCCGGATTGAAGTATTCCAGTTTTGCCATAATGGAGGCTTGGACATGATGTGCGTTTCCTAATCGGTTCAGCTTTAGAAGAGGAGTGTTGCCGATAAGTTCGGTCAGTTGGTTGTAGATACGTGCCATAGTGTTCAGTTGAAAATTAGACTTCGGTAGGGAAGCAGTAGGGAAAGAGGGGTTTTTGTTTCTTTAGGCATGTTCCTATATCCGTATAAAACAAAAAAGAGAAACTTCCGTTCCTCTCCTGCTTCTGGTTGCGGAGGCCTGACTCGAACAGACGACCTTTGGGTTATGAGCCCAACGAGCTACCAACTGCTCCACTCCGCGATGTTAATCATTGTTTTCTTAAATCGAGTGCAAAGGTAGAGACTTTTTTTTAAATATGCAAATGATTTGCAGATTTTTTTCGCTTGTTCTTCGGATTTGCAGCAGATTTTATATGGAGCTTGTTTAACTGTTTTGAATTTCTCCAAAAAGTTTTTCTTGGTTTGATGTATTCGTTTTCGTGTGTGCTTTGGGCGGTTTTTTTTGTCCTTTCCGCTTCTGTCCTTCGTCAGATAGTCCGCTATCTTTCTCATCACACAAACGGAAATGCCTCAAAAATTCATTTCAAACCAGCACACGATAAATTCAAAACAGTTTCTTTGCCCAGGTTAATTTTGCGAATTGTTTTCGAGGACTATAAAAAGACAATATGCATGTCTGCATTTTTATTTTCCCTCTGGCTCCTTCTGACTTCTTTTAACTCCAAAAAGACAATAAAAAAAATTTGTGTAGTCGGAAGAAAAACTGTACTTTTGCTCACGTTATGTAGATGTTGTGCAATTTTAAGGATTAACGATGACCGTACTGAAGACCCGAGCAAAATTAGTAGACGTAGCCCGACAGCTTTTTGCCAAGAAAGGAGTGGATGCTACGACAATGAACGATATTGCCGTGGCTTCGAAAAAGGGACGCCGTACGCTGTATACTTATTTTAAAAATAAGGAGCAGATTTATATGGCTGTAGTCAAGTCGGAGTTGGAAATGCTTTCCGATACGATGGAGAAAGTTGCCCAGAAAGATATTCCTCCTGATGAAAAGATTCTTCAACTTATTTCCACCCATTTGGATATTGTCAAGCTGGCGGTATATCGCAACGGTACGCTGCGTGCCAATTTCTTTCGCGATATCTGGCGTGTGGAAGCAATGCGCAAGCATTTTGATGCCAATGAAATGAAGCTTTTCCGTACTGTGCTGAAGGAAGGAAAAGAGCAGGGACTGTTTGATATCGACAATGTGGAGATAACTGCCGACATTCTGCATTATTGCATAAAAGGGATTGAGGTGCCCTACATACGCGGTCAGATAGGCGAAGACCTTGACGATGAAATCGGCTGGCGTTACGTAGCAAAGATTGTCTACGGGGCATTGGGAAGAAAATTGTAAAAATGCCAATGAGGAGTTAGATGTCAATACTTTTAGCATCGGTTTCAGCAGCAGGATTATTGTCCTTCAAGTAACTACGTTTAACTTGAAAAAACTTATAAACTAACAAACTTACAAACCAAAAAACTAAATAACTTAAAGATTATGGGATTATTAACAGGAAAAACAGCTATCATTACCGGTGCTGCACGCGGTATCGGTAAGGCAATTGCATTGAAATTTGCTTCTGAAGGAGCAAACATTGCATTTACAGATTTGGTTATTGATGAAAATGGAAAGAAGACCGAAGCCGAAATCGCCGCTTTGGGAGTCAAGGCAAAAGGCTATGCCTCGAATGCTGCCAATTTCGAAGATACCGCCAAGGTGGTAGAGCAAATTCACGCCGACTTCGGTTCTATTGATATTTTGGTTAACAATGCCGGTATTACCAAAGACGGTCTGATGATGCGTATGAGCGAAGGGCAATGGGACGCTGTTATTAACGTCAATTTGAAATCGGCTTTCAATTTCATTCATGCCTGCACGCCGATTATGATGCGCCAGCGTAGTGGTAATATCATCAATATGGCTTCGGTGGTAGGTGTACATGGCAATGCCGGACAATGTAATTATTCAGCTTCGAAGGCTGGCTTGATTGGTCTTGCTAAGTCTATTGCTCAGGAATTGGGTTCGCGTGGCATCCGTGCCAATGCCATTGCTCCGGGCTTCATCATCACCGATATGACTGCACAATTGTCAGATGAAGTAAAGGCAGAATGGAACAAACGCATTCCGTTGCGCCGTGGCGGTACGCCCGAGGATGTGGCAAACATCGCTTTGTTCCTGGCATCGGATATGTCGTCGTACGTATCGGGTCAGGTGATTCAGGTAGATGGCGGTATGAACATGTAATGTTGCCCCGACCGAGTGTATGACCGTAGTGTACGAAGATAATCATCTCATTATCGTCAATAAGACTGCTTCTGAAATCGTGCAGGGCGACAAAACGGGGGATGTGCCTCTGTCGGAGACGGTAAAGCAATACCTCAAGGAGAAATATGCCAAGCCCGGCAATGTTTTCTTGGGAGTGACACATCGGCTGGATCGTCCTGTGAGCGGATTGGTGGTCTTTGCCAAGACCAGTAAGGCATTGGCGCGTCTGAATGAGATGTTCCGCAAAGGTGAGGTGAAAAAAACTTACTGGGCAGTTGTCAAGACATGTCCTCAGGTCGAAGAAGGTGAATTGGTGCATTATCTGGTGCGCAACGAAAAACAGAACAAGTCGTATGCTTATGATAAAGAGGTGAATGGCTCGAAAAAGGCGGTACTTCATTACCGCCTTATCGGGCATTCGGAAAATTATTACCTGCTGGAAGTTGACCTGAAGACAGGACGTCATCATCAGATAAGGTGTCAGTTGGCAAAAATAGGATGCCCGATAAAGGGTGACTTGAAGTATGGTTTTCCGCGCTCCAATCCCGACGGAAGTATTTGCCTTCATGCCCGAAAGGTATGTTTTGTTCATCCGGTGTCGAAAGAGCAGATAGTGGTTACGGCTCCCGTGCCCGACGGCAATCTGTGGAAAGCCTTTCAGGGATTATAATTATAAGGTGTTAAAGGGGGTAGAAGCCTATGCTTCTATATTATTACTCCTTTTGAATCATTGAAATAACTCTTTTGTTGTAATGCTTCGCATGAAATAGATGTAAGGTCCCAAGTGCGTATGGTATAGATAAAAGAAGCGAGGCTTGTCTCAGTGTGAATTATCCAGATAAGTCTCGCTTCTTCTTTTCTTTTATAGCTTTGCAATTTCATCAGGTGTGAGACCTGTTATTTTAGCTATGATTTCAGTTGGAATGCCTTCTGCTTTCATGCCGCGTGCATTTTGGATGTTACTCTGTTTTATGCCTTCTTGCATTCCTTCTTGTCTGCCTTTCTCCATTCCTTTTTCCATGCCTTTTTCCATACCTTCGCGTAAGGCATCGCTTATCAGGGTGTTCTCTACCCGTACGGCGTCCCAGAAGTCATCGTACCACCAGAGTTGCGCATCGCTGAAGGCGGATTCTTCGATTTCTGTTACGGCTTTGCTGATTTCCGGATTTTCCAGCAGTTCTTTGGGGGCTTGGCGGGTTTGTTCGTTTATTTCCGTGAGGTAGCGCAGCCAGAGCACCGCCATTTTCTTGCCTTTGAAATTTTGTGGCTTGAATTTGGGAAGCTCCACGAAGATAAACCTCAGTCCTTCGATGACCTTGTCTGTATGCTCCACTTGAACGATTTGATAGTCGTGGTAAGCGTCCGGTACATCCGGTAGGAAAATATCGTTTACCAGGTTGAGTGAATAGACGGGCTGTAGCAGTTCGTATTTGCTTTCCCTTCCTCCCAGCTGGCGCACGTATGCTTTCGAGGCGTTGAAGAGCACGCGTTGCATAAAGGCGGTCGACCAAAGCATCTGCATCTCCACCAAGAATTGCCTGCCCGCTTTGTCTTTGCAGCGCACGTCTACGATGCTGTTTTTCTTCAGCGGTGTCTCCGGAACCAGTTCCGGAGTCAGGTATTCGATTTCCTTTATTTCTTCTTCAGGCTTATCGAAAGGCAGCAATGCGTTGAGCAGGCTGATGACCAGGTCGGGATGTTCGCCGAATACTTTCTTGAAAGTCAGGTCGGCCTTAGGATCTAAGTATCTCATGGGTGTTGTTTATAGGGTTTGATGCAAAGTTAATAAATCTTTGCCGGTATGGCAATCCTTTGGGGCAGGAATAATTTATATGTGCGGTGCGCATTACCACGTCTATCCGTTCTTTCGAGGTGTGCGCTTCTACGTCTACATAATATCCCGTCAAGGTGAAGATGATGTAAAGCACCTGTTGGTAATACCCTTCGTAATCGGTATTGTCGGTATAAGGCATGGTGGAAAGGAAAGTCTGGAGCTATCATCGGACGCAGGCTACACAAGAAAGCAAAAAGAGGATGCTTCACAGCATCCTCTTTCCTTATTAACACATAGGCATCTTCATTTTATCAAAAGATAGTATGTTGAAATACTAATTTTTGACTTGTTTTATTTATGGGGTTGGGTAATAGTTTAGCCTTTGTTTAGTCCAGTTTCCTTTAATTTTTTCTTGTTTCAATTCTCTCTTACACCCAATGTAGGGCAAATGCCGTGCCAGGTCCGTTGGACTTTCCCAGGGTGCTGATAATGAGCCTTGTGCCCGGATTTGGCTTGAAGAGGGATGTGGGGAATGTGTGGAAATCTGTCACAATATTGTGGAATTATTCCACACATATGCGGGCTTCAAGTTCATTCATTATTCATCATGTTATACAGTTTCATTTTGTTGTATAACGTTTTCCGGTCTATGCCCAGCAGTTGTGCCGCCTTGCTTTTGTTGTTTCCGGTACGTTGCAGGGCGTGCAGGATGCGCTGTTTTTCCTGTTCCCCATTGTGCAGGCTGAATGGTGTGTCGTTGGTTTCTGCCGGCGGATTCAGTATGTCTTCCCCCAGTTCCAGTGGAGTGATGAAGTTGCCTTGTGCCAGCAGTGTGGCACGTTTTACTACGTTTTTCAGCTGGCGCAGGTTGCCTGGCCACGGATAGCGTTGGAGTGCTTCGCTTGCCGCCGCGTCAAATCCGGTCAGGTTGCGTTCCAGTTCGCGGTTTGCCTGGTCGAGGAAGAAATTGGCAAAGAGCAGGATGTCTTCCCGGCGTTCTTTCAGGTCGGGCATGCGTAGGGTAAACTCGTTGATGCGGTGGTACAGGTCTTCGCGGAAAGTCCCTTTGGCAATGCCCTCTTTCAGGTTTTCGTTGGTGGCACAGATAAGGCGTACGTCCACTTCGATTTCTTTGGTCGAACCGATGCGGCGGATGCGCCGTTCTTGCAAAGCACGCAGCAACTGTATTTGTACTTCGTAGCTCAGGTTTCCTATTTCGTCCAGAAAGAGTGTGCCTCCGTTTGCTTCTTCGAAAGCACCCACCTTGTCGGTCAGTGCTCCTGTAAATGAGCCTTTTACGTGTCCGAAAAACTCTGATGCTGCCAGGTCTTTGGGGATTGAGCCGCAATCAATGGCGATAAACGGTTTGCCGTTACGTTTGCTCAGTTCGTGGATGCGGTGTGCCACGTATTCTTTGCCCGTTCCGCTTGCGCCGTTTATCAGCACCGACATTTGCGTGGGAGCTACCAGGCGTACATAGTTGAACAGTTGGTGTGCCGCTTCGCTTTCCCCTTCCAGGAAGTTTTGTGTGACAGGTGGAGCCGTTTTTTCACTTCCCGGGGCGGCAGGCGCTTCCGCATTTTCGACAGCTTCTTTTATTTTCTTCAGCAGTTCGTCGGGTTGTACGGGTTTGGCGATGTAGTCGCTTGCTCCTTGCTTCATGGCCTCTACGGCACTTTGTATTTCCGCATAGCTGGTCATGATGATGAGGGGGGTATGGCAAGACCGGTTCCGCAGCCATGCCAGCAGGTGGATGCCGTCTTGGTCGGGTAGTCTCAGGTCGGACAGAATCAGGTCATACCTGTGTTCGGCAAGCAGCTTCCGTGCCCGTGCATTGGTACTTGCCGTGTCTACTTCGAATCCCTTTTTCGTCAGCCATGTTTTCATCATGGTTGAAAAAACCAAATCATCTTCCACTATCAGTATAGACGATGCCATAGATTATAGTTTGCTTTTTGTGAAAAATAAAGATACCTTGATCTTGTGACAAAGATACTATTTTTTCGGAAAGTGGAGAGTCTTTTGCTTGTTTTTTCGTTACCGGGTTATAGGGTTTGTCATATCGCAAAAGCAAAAATGTCTCGGACACTCATTTCCAATCATTACATGACAAATTCAAAATACTTTCTGAGTGAAACAGAATTTTAACAAAAATGATGGATGATAGCAATTTTGCGGGATTATGGAGAAATATTTGTAGAAATTTAGACAAGGAATGAAACTAATTCTTTAACTTTGTGACATACGAATTTGTATAAATTAGGAAATATAATATGGTAGTACAACTGAATCAACCGAATATCTATCGTTTTTCTACAGAAGAAGATTTGCTGAGTGACTTAAAGCAAAGTGATCATGCAGCTTTTGAATATCTGTTCAAGCGGTTTTATCCGAGATTGCTAGGATATGCTATACGGTTTGTGCGTGACGAAGAGACTGCGGAAGATATTCTTCAAGAATGTTTTATGACTTTCTGGGAGAGAAGGCAAATGTTGTCTGCGGTATCTCTAGGTTCTCTGCTTTTCCTAATGGTTCGTAATGCTTGTTTGAATTATCTGAAACATACAGCGTTGGTGCATCATGTTTCTATTGACTATCTGAACATATTGGATGGCGAAGAAAGATTATATTCTGCCGACCTGATGTTGAGTGCCGACGAGCCTATATTATATGAAGACTTGAAAGTTCAGATAGATAAAGCCTTGTCACAATTGTCTCCCCGTTCTCGGGAAATATTTTTGCTTAGCCGTTTTAAAGGGTTGAAAAATCGGGAGATAGCTGAAATGTTGGGCATATCTACAACAGCGGTAGAGAAGCATATCTCCAAGTCTCTTAAGGTTATTTCTGATTATTTGAAGGACAACACGTCTTACAGTCACTACCTTATTATTATGTCTTTTTTGCTTTTCAAGTAGAGCCTGTTTTTAAGAAAGCAATAAGTCCATCCGCTGTAAGATTATTAATCTTCAGGCTGCAAGATTATTAATCTTACAAGCGGAAGATTATTAATCTTATACCAGACGAAGTTATCTGCGCTGGGAGAAGAAGATAATAACGACAACCTTTTAAATCATCTGAGTCTGACAAAGTACAGTTTAGTAATGCGCGGTGAACGGAACGGAGACAGCATACAGGAATTGTGACATCAACAAAATGCACAAATGCATACCGCGCATAGTATAAGTACACGATAAATTCAAAACAATTTCTGATGTACTGATTCAAAAAAAATTTTTGAGAAAAATGCATTGGGGGGGTTGGGTAATTATCTTTCAGATTGTTCTATCTATAGAAAACGAATTTTATGGATAGACTTTCTTATATACGTAACTTGGCTTTTTTGTATTTCGAGGGGAAAATTCCGAGGGATGCAGAAAGTGTTTTGTTTGATTTCATCAATGAAAATTCCCGTCATTTCACGTTGTTTCGGAAATGGGAACGCGAGTGGTTGAATTCAGGGCAGACAAATGCCGATGTGGAGAGACAATGGAAGCGTCTTCATACACGGATGCTTGCCAATGAGGCCGCAATGCCTATGTTTCCGAAACATCGGTTCACTTTCCGGCGTATGTTTTCTTTTGTTGCTGTAGTATTGGTATTGGTTTGCTTATCAGTAGCCATACTTTACCGCAATGTCCATACCGGAATGGAAGTATCTTATTTTGTGAATGAGACTCCCTTGGGCGATAAGACAAGGCTTCTTTTGGCAGACGGTTCTTCGGTCTGGTTGAACAGTGGGTCTACCTTGAAGTATTCTACCGGCTTCAATGCGAAAAACCGTGTGGTCGTGCTAGATGGGGAAGGATATTTCGAAGTGAAACAAAACGGAGGTGTTCCGTTTACAGTCCATACACATGGGTATGATGTCGTGGTGAAAGGTACTAAATTCAATGTGTCGGCATACGAGGAGGACCCTTTTATTTCTACTACATTGATAGAAGGAAAAGTAACAGTGAATTATAAGGACGAATCAGTCGATATGCAGCCAGGCGAGGAGATGAAGCTGATAAAGAGTACTGGAGAATTGCAACATTCGCGGGTTAATGCCGCTCAGTCGAATGCCTGGACGAACAATCAGCTGGTAGATGATAACATAACTTTCCAGGAATTGATGATGCGGCTTTCCCGCCGTTTCGATGTCCGGATTTATGTAGATGATGAGGTCTTGAGTCATCAGACGTTTAGTGTTTCCTTACGTAATGAAGAAACATTGGAGCAAGTGTTTGATGCTCTTCAAAAGATTATTCCCTTTTCGGTAAAGAAAGAAAATCAGAGTTATCATATAACATCAATTAATCATTAAAATTTTAAACTATGAACAACCGAAAATGTTTTCTCAGGCTGTTCCTGTGCCTTTCATTCGGCTGGGGTGTTTTGGCATTGAATGCTCAGACCGTGAGCAAGAGCTTCAATGACACGCCGCTGAAGACCGTATTGAAAGAGGTGGAAAGCCAGACGGGATTGTCTGTTGTTTACAAGACAGACGAAGTGGATGTGAACCGGAAAGTGAATGCATCATTCCAGAACTCTTCTTTGGATGAAGTAATGTCGAAAATCCTGGGACCGCAATTAACGTGGATTGTACAGGACAAGATGATTATTATTTCAAAGAAGCAGGTTAAGGAAACATCTAAAAGCGACAAAAGCCTTACTGTATCGGGGGTGGTGACCGATGAAACCGGCATTCCCGTTATCGGTGCCAGTGTATTGGTAAGGGGAAGTTCAAACGGAACCATTACCGATATGGACGGTAATTTCTCTATTGCCGATGTGCCTCAAGATGCGATGATAGATATTTCTTACATTGGTTACAAGACACTGGCGTTCAAGGCTACAGACAAAGCGTTGGCGAATGTTGTATTGAAAGAAGATACCGAAGTATTGGAAGAAGTGGTGGTTGTAGGATATGGTACGGCGAAGAAGGCGAACTTGTCGGGTTCCGTAGCGCAGATTTCGTCCAAGGAGATAGAGCACCGCATCAGCGCCAATACGGGGTCTGCCCTGCAAGGACTTATCCCCAACTTCAATGTGTCGTTCAGCGACGGTGCGATTAACAAGAAAGCCTCGTTCAATGTGCGTGGCGAAGGTTCTATCAACGGAGGCGAACCGCTGGTGCTGATTGATGGTGTAGAAGGGGATATGAACTACATCAACCCGAAGGACATCGCTTCGGTTACGGTTCTGAAGGATGCTTCTTCGGCTGCCATTTACGGAGCACGCGCCGCATTTGGTGTGGTATTGGTTACGACCAAGAATCCCGAGAAAGGGAAGATACAGGTGAACTACTCCAATCATTTTGCATGGAGCAATCCGACCATTAATACCGACAATTTCATTACAGACGGGTTGGAATGGGCACGGTTGAGTGATAAGCTGAGCCTGATGGAAAACACGAGTACCTATTTAGGCTATACCGAAGAAGATTATGCTTATATGGAGGCGCGTAAGAAAGACCCGTCGCTTCCCAGTGTGCTGATAAAGACCATAGATGGTGTAGAACGGTATGTGCATTACGGTAATACGGACTGGTGGAATTATATTTTCCGCAGCAACCAGCCTTCGATGGAACATAACCTGAACATCTCCGGAGGCTCCGACCGCGTGCGCTATTACTTGTCGGGACGCTTCTATTCGCGCGACGGTATCTACCGCATCAATCCCGACAAGATGAAAAGCTACACGTTGCGCTCGAAGGTGGATTTTCAGATACTGGATAACCTGAAGTTCACCAACTCTACCAATATTTATATGAGCGATTACGATTATCCGGTGACCAACGCCCGCGATATGAGCGGAAACAATAACGATGAAGACTGGCGGAAATACACTTACCATGCTTCGCCGTTGTATTTGCCTCACAATCCTGACGGAAGCATTATGATAAACAGTCCGTATGCACCGGGGCGTGATATTGCCGACGGTACTTTCGCTGATTTGACTTACGGAAAGAGCCACGGAACGGATTCGGAATATGACCTGATGAATACATTCAGTATACAATACACTCCTATTAAAGGACTGGACTTGAACGCTGATTATACATTCCGTAAGGAAAGTCCGTTCTCACGCCAGTTGCGTGTATCTACTCCTCATACGAACCAGCCGGGCGGAGAGGGAGTGACCGACTATAAGCCCAATACAGAATTGTACAAGGAAAGACACTGGCATTCGCAATATCAGGCCATCAATGCATTTGCTACTTATAACCATACCTTCAATGATAAGCATAACCTGAAAGCGATGGTCGGGTTTAATCAGGAGTGGAGACACTGGGAGCGTACGGTAGCTATGCGCAGCGGACCCATCTCGGAAGATTTAGGTTCATTTAATTTGGCGACCGGCGAGAATATCGAGCTGCTGGGTTCGAAAGCAGAATGGGCCATCCGTGCCGCTTTCTATCGGTTCAATTACGATTATAAAGGGAAGTATTTGATTGAGTTCAACGGACGTTTCGATTTGTCGTCCAAGTTTCCTCATGATAATCGTCTGGGTATATTCCCCTCTGGATCAGTAGCTTGGAGAGTAAGCGAAGAGAAGTTCTTCGAACCTTTGCGTTCGTGGATGGACAATCTGAAACTGCGTTTGTCATTCGGTACATTGGGCAACCAGAATGTAGGCGAGTACGATTATATCGCTAAAATGAAAGTGAGCCAAGGAAATTATATTGTAAATGGGGCAAACTTGAGTTACTTGAGTACTCCCGATGCTATCTCTTCTAATTTTACTTGGGAAAAATCCCAAACCATTAATGCCGGTATTGACCTGTCCTTCTTCAACAACCGTCTTTCGGCTTCGTTCGACTGGTATCAGCGTGACACACGCGATATGTTGACGCAAGGCAAGGAGCTTCCTGCCGTGTTCGGTACGGAAGAACCGCAAGAAAATGCAGCCGACTTGCGTACCAGAGGTTTTGAGTTGTCGGTAAACTGGAGAGACCGCTTTACCTTATGGGATGCTCCTTTCGAATATAATATCGGGGTAAACCTTGCAGATAACCGTACGGTTATTACCCGGTTCGACAATCCGAGCGGGAACATTGATGATTTCTATGTAGGAAAAGAACTGGGAGAAGTATGGGGATATACGATTGAAGGTTTCTTCCAGACCGATGACGAATATCTGACTCATGCCGACCAGCTGCTGGTGAACCAGCGCATACGCAACTATTATCTGGTAAACCATCCTGTAGCGGGCGACTTGAAGTTCAAGGACATTGATGAAGACGGTTCAATCACTCCGGGAAAACAGACATTGAGCGATCACGGCGATTTGCGTCGGATTGGAAATACCACACCAAGATATTCCTTGGGTGTCAATTTAGGGTTCAATTATCGGGGTATCGATTTCTCCGCATTCTTCCAGGGTGTATTAAAACAAGACTGGTGGCCGGGCGATGACAACGGTTATTTCTGGGGACCTTTCACCCGACAGTACCTGAACTTCTATCCGAAAAGCATCGAATCCATGTCGTGGACACCGGATAATCCGGATGCCTATTTCCCGCGTCTGGCTGTTTATGCAGCCAATGAAGGTGGCGATTACGAAGGCTCACAATTAAGAGTTGTTTCGGATAAATATCTTCAGAATGCAGCATACGTGCGTTTGAAAAACATTACTCTTGGATATACCTTGCCCGAACGGATTTGCCAGAAGCTGAAGATTATCAGAAGCATCCGCATGTATGTGTCCGGCGAGAATATCCTGACATTCTCTCCGCTGTACAAGAATAATCCAGACCGTACTGTCGACCCTGAACAATTGGGTAATGGCAATGCTTATCCTTTCAGCAAGACATTTGCCTTTGGTTTTGACATTAAATTCTAAAGAATATCAGTTATGAAAAAGAAATATAGTACAATCAAATTGGTTTCCCTTTTTGTGGGAAGCATATTGACGGTTTCCTGTAACGATTCCTTTCTGGACCGTTATCCCATTGCGGAAATCTCGCCGGAAAATTCATTTAAGACGGCAGATGACCTGAGACTGTACACAAACGGTTTTTATGAACAGCTTCCTTCTATCCGTAACATTATCGATGCAGACCTGAAGACGGATAATGTGCTGTATTCCAGCATACCGGATGAGCAGCGCAGCCACGAACGGATTCTTCCTTCCGAAACAGGAAGCGGAGGCTGGGATTGGGAAGATCTGCGTGAAATAAACTTGTTTTTCGACAATTACCAACGCTGTACCGATGAAGCGGGGCGCGATAAGTATGAAGGAGTAGCCCGGTTCTTCCGTGCGTGGTTCTATTTCGACAAAGTAAAACGCTTCGGCGACGTGCCTTGGTATGAAACGGTTATTCAGACCGGTGACATCGATTTATTGTATAAAGCGCGTGATAGCCGTGAATTTGTTGTAAGCAAGATTATACAGGATTTGGAGATAGCCGTAGACAAGTTGGGGGACGAACGTGCTTCTGATCAGGTAACCCGCTGGACGGCATTGGCCCTTCTCTCCCGTGTTTGTTTGTATGAAGGTACTTTCCGTAAATATCATACAGAGTTGGGTATACAAGGAAGTGATACATTGCTACAGAAAGCTTACGAAGCTGCAGGAAGAGTGATGGACGAATCAGGCTATACCTTGTATAGTACAGGCAATCCGGATACGGACTATCGGGATTTGTTCGCTTCTACATTAAAAGAGGATGAAGTGATTTTGGGACGCCGTTATTCGTTGACTTTGAACCAGATGCATAATGTGAACTATTACTTGACATCACGTACCCAACGTGACATCGGCCTGACAAAAGACTTGGTAGACTCCTACCTCCAACTGAACGGAATGCCTTTTACAAGCAAGACAGGATATGCCACAATGGGATTCTATGATGAAATGCAGAGCCGTGACCGCCGTTTGGCGCAGACAATCCGTTCCTTGGGGTATCAACGTATAGGCGGAACAGCGACCTTGCTTCCTGATTTTGCAGCTACGATGACAGGTTATCAGCTATGTAAGTTCTTGTCTGACGAAACGCAAGACGGTGACGGAGCTTCGTATCAGGATGTTGCGTTTATCCGTTATGCTGAAGTCTTGTTGAACTATGCGGAAGCAAAAGCTGAACTGGGCATTATTACGCAAGATGATATAGACCGTACTATCCGGCTGATACGCAGTCGGGTCAGTATGCCTAATTTAGATATGACATCCGCTAATCAGTCGCCCGATGCGGTATTGGCAGCCTTGTATCCGAATGTATCGGGAAGCAACCAAGGAATCATATTGGAAATCAGAAGAGAACGGCGGATTGAGTTGGTAATGGAAGGTTTCCGTTGGGATGACCTCGTGAGGTGGAAAGCCGGCAAATTGCTGGAACCTCATTTTATCGGTATGTATTTCCCGTCATTAGGCGAGTTTGACTTGGATGGAGACGGTGCACCTGATTTGATGTTGTACACGGGTACTGCCCCTTCGACTACCGCTGCGCAAAGTGTGGAAATCGGAGGTGTGCTTCAGCTTACGGAAGGTGACCACGGCAATTTAATCGGTTTTAAGGATAATACAAAACAATTCGATGAATCGCGTGATTATCTGTATCCTCTGCCAACAGGCGACTTATTGTTGAACGAGAATTTGGAACAGAACCCGAATTGGGACAAATAAAGGAGAAACGCAATGATAAAGGCTTTTAAGTTTTTCATGCTCGTATCTGTCATGTCTTTCTATGCCTGTGGCTCCGATTCGATAGAAGGAGGTGCGGCATCTGCATCCATAGCGGTTGAGGCTTCTGCCAATGAGGTCGGTTATGGAGAAGGCGTGACATTTACGCTCCAGAATGTGACGGAATCAGATGTAGCTTCTGTCTGTTGGGATTTCGGTGACGGTGAAACGTCTGATGCATTTGCTCCGTCACATGCTTATCGTATTCCTGATGATTATACGGTAGTGGCTTCAGTAACCTTGTCTACTGGAGAGGTGAAAGAATATAAGACTTTGGTAAAGGTTTTTGCCGAAGAAATAAATTCGGCAGTCCGTCTTTCTATTCCTGAATCTTTGACAGACAGGCATTATCAGGTATGTGCACACCGTGGGTATTGGAAGGAAGCTCCGGAAAATTCGGTTTCCGCTATCGAGAAGGCTATACAGAACGGCATTGATTTCATCGAGATTGATGTGCGGATGACGGAAGACAATGAGCTTGTGTTGATGCACAACGCCACGATAGATGAAACCACTAATGGAACAGGTAAGGTTTCTGACTTGACATTCGAAGAGATAAAGTCTTACTATTTGTATTTTGACGGTCGACAGACAATGGAACATGTACCTTCATTGGCAGAGGCGCTGATGGCGGCAAGAGGGAAGATATATGTGGATATTGACATGAAGATTTCGGATTACCGTTCCGTTTACAATATAGTGAAACAATGCGGTATGCTGTCTCAATGTATGTTTACTGTTTACGAGTTGCAGGATGCGTCTAATTTGTTGAACATTGACAAGACGGTGAATGTGTTTCCGGTTGTTTACACAATGGATGACTTAGACGGCTTTATGTCTTTAGTTGATAAACTTGCTATCGTTCAATTCAATTCGGAGGCTTGGAAAAACGATATTTTGGAGAAAGCATATAGTAACGGGATAGCCGGATTCATGAATGTCTATGTCAATGACGATGATACTCCATATACGGACAACTATCAGAAAGTAAACAGGTTTGTCAGTTTGGGAGGAACTGTTGCACAGACGGATTTTCCTGTCGAGTTAAAAAAATATCTTGACAACTTAAAAAGAGATTAACAGCGTATGAAAAAACTAATATGGATGGCAGCGGCGTTTGTATTGATAACCGCCTGCCAAGATGATGATAAAGTGAATACTAAGCCGGTGGCTGCATTCAAGGCTACGGCTACTACAGTGGAAGTGGAACAAAGCATTTCGTTTACCAATCTGTCGTTTGACGAAGACGGGCAGATAAGCCGCTGGCAATGGGATTTCGGAAACGGAACAACATCGGAAGAAGAGAATCCTACCATTTCCTACAATGAGCCAGGTGATTACAAGGTGGTGTTGACTGTATGGGACAATCAGGGGCAGCAGAATGCAAATTCCTTTGATAAGACCATTGCTGTCAAGGAAAAATCGTTATCAGATGAGGAACCGGAACTGATATGGGAATATGCTACCACTACGGGATTCCAGGATGCTTCTTTGGCAGTCGATAATCAAGGGAACATCATTTTCGGTTGCGATGCCAATAACAGCCGCGGTGATTATAACATTGCGGTGCTGAATAATAACGGCGAAGAACAATGGACTTATAAGGCGGGTGATGTGGTAAGAAGTACGCCGGCTGTTGCTGATGACGGAACGTTCTACATTGGCAGTTATGATGATAATTTGTATGCGTTCAAAGCGGAGTCTTCAACCATTTTGGGTACATACGATACGAATGACAATGTGAAATATACTTCTCCGGCTGTGGATATGGACGGAACTGTATATTATGGAGGTGACAATCAAAAGTTATGTGCTCTTTCAGCTGTTTCGATGAGTGAATTGTGGAGTGCGGATTGCGGCGGTGACATACAGTCTCCGGTGGTTATCGGTGACGATGCCGTATATGTCTGCAACAACAGTGGCAAGATGCTGGCTTTCGCCAAGGCAGATGGTTCTAAACTTTGGGAAATAGAATATGGAGCGTCTTGTACGGCTGCACCGGCTTTGGGCGAAGACGGAACGATTTATATGTGCGGCAACACGTCTGACGGAGGCATCGTCATGGCTGTAAATGCTGCCGACGGAATTGTCAAATGGCAGTCGCCAAGTGTATCGAAATACGACAATAGCGGAATTGCGCTTGACTTGAGCGGGCGTCTGTATGTCGGTGATAGTGACGGCGTGATGACTTGCTACAGCCAATCGAACGGAGATATGGTTTGGACATTCCGCAGCCAGGGAAGGATTCGTTGTACACCTGCCATAACCGATAACGGAAATATCTGTTTCGGAGACGGTGCCGGCTATTTCTACATCTTGAATGAAGAAGGCAAGCAAGTATATAAGGAAGTCAAGCTGGGCAATGAGATTTATTCATCGCCGGCAATAGGCAGTGACGGTACGGTTTATATTTGTGTGAATGTCGAGACAAACCAGCAGCCGGGCAGATTGTGCGCATTCCGGACAACCGCTACCGGGGCAATGAAAGGCTGGTCAATGCGGGGAGGTAACAGTTTGAGAAACGGTCGTCGTTCAAATTAAAAAGGTTTTCAATATGAGGTATTTTATATATATGGTATGTGTCTGCTTGTTGACATTGTCATCTTGCGGACCGAAAGAGAAGAATAATTCAATTGCTGAGAAACCAGTCATTGAAAAGAAGAGTGTATCTGTTACTGAAAATTTAGCGTCCGAAGGAATCTTAGTGGTTTCACATCGTGGTGATTGGCGCAACACTCCTGAGAACTCGTTACAGGCTATTCAGAATTGCATAGACATGGGAGTGGATATGGTGGAAATAGATTTGAAAAAGACAAAAGACGGATATTTGGTTTTGATGCACGACAAGACCATTGACCGTACGACAACAGGCAAAGGAAAACCTGAAGACTATACGCTTGCAGAGTTGAGGGAATTCTTCTTGAAAGGAGGGCACGGTCAGAAGACCCGTCACAAAATCCCTACCTTCGAAGAAGTGATGATGCTTTGTAAAGGTAAGATAATGGTGAACGTAGACAAGGGATACGATTACTTTAAGGATGCATACGTCGTATTGGAAAAAACAGCTACGGTAGACCAGTGTGTGATAAAGTCGAACCATCCGTATGAAAAGGTGAAGGCCGAAAATGGGGAAGTCTTGGACAAGATGGTCTTTATGCCGGTGGTAAACTTGCATAAGGAGGGGGCAGAAGCCCTTATCGATGGTTACCTGGAGCATATGAAACCCAAAGCTTTTGAGTTGGTTTTCAATAATGATTCGCCCGAAGTATTGCGTCTCATCAAGAAGGTAAAAGACAGTGGGGCTAAGATATTCATCAATTCTTTGTGGCCTGAACTCTGTGGAGGACACGATGATGACCGTGCGGTGGAATTGGGCGAACCGGAGGAAAGCTGGGGATGGATTATCAATCAGGGAGCCAAGCTTATTCAGACAGACCGTCCGGCTCTTCTCTTGGACTATCTGAGGGATAAAGGGTTGCATCAATAAAGGTTGAATGGAGCTTTTATAATTGTCTGCATGGTTCCGTAAGGCCATGCAGACAATATAAGCCATTCTCAGAAACTGTTTCTCAGTCTCCAAACATTGTGTTAGGTATGATTAAGAATTTAATATTCGATTGGGGCAATGTATTGATAGATGTATCTGTGGAACGCTTTGCCAAGTCCTGCAAAGCGTTCGGGATACAGTTCGCTGATGATGAAGTCGGCAGTGCCCATAAAGCCGGTTTTTTCTTGGAATATGAGAAAGGAAACCTGTCTGATTGTGAATTTAGAAACGAAATACGTGCAAGGGCTTCCGTGATTCTTTCGGATGAGGAAGTCGATCGGTTTGGAATGGAATGTTGGGCAGGATTCCTGTAGAGAAATTGCGACTCCTGTATATACTGAAGGATACATACAATTTATATCTTTTGAGCAATACCAATTCTATACATTGGAACACGTTTTCCAAGAAAAGTTTCGATTATAGAGGATTAAATGCCGATGATTTTTTTAAGGGAATCTACCTTTCCTATAAGTTGCATACGGCAAAGCCTGATTCGGCTATATTCCATAAAGCCGTTGAGGATGCCGGAATAGATGTGAGGGAGACCTTATTCATTGATGACTCTTTTGCCAATTGCATGACAGCTCGGTCTTTAGGGATGAGCGTCTTGCATTATAAGCCGGGTGATAATTTGGAGAGTTGTATATTAAAAGAATTAGAACAAAAAGAAATGATATGATTTTAAAATCAATAATTGAGTTTTATAAAGTATCCAAGCCGAAACCTTGCGGAGACGGATGGACGCCTGAATCGGAACGGAGGCTGAAGCACCTGCAGTGGTCCACTTTCCTTTCTGCCACGTTAGGGTACGGCATGTATTACGTCTGCCGCCTGAGCCTGAATGTGGTGAAGAAACCCATTGTGGAAGAAGGTATCTTCTCGGAAACCGAACTGGGCATCATCGGATCGGTGCTGTTCTTCACCTATGCAATAGGGAAGTTTACCAACGGATTTTTGGCGGACAGAAGCAATATCAGGCGTTTTATGTCGACAGGTCTGCTGGTAACGGCGCTTGTGAATCTGTGCCTGGGCTTTACCCATTCGTTCATTCTGTTTGCTGTGCTTTGGGGAATCAGTGGATGGTTTCAGTCGATGGGAGCAGCTTCGTGCGTGGTGGGTTTGTCGCGTTGGTTTGATGACAAAAAACGTGGTTCGTTCTACGGATTCTGGTCGGCAAGCCACAACATTGGCGAGGCGTTGACCTTTATCATCGTGGCTTCCATTGTGAGTGCGTTTGGTTGGCGTTACGGATTCTGGGGAGCTGGACTGGTGGGCTTGCTGGGAGCTTTAATTGTATGGAACTTTTTCCATGACACGCCACAAAGCAAGGGACTGCCTCCCGTCAGCCAGCCGAAAGAGAAGAAAGAACTGACCGAGGCAGAGGCGGCGGACTATAACAGGGCACAGAAACAGGTCCTGCTGATGCCTGCCATTTGGATATTGGCATTGGCAAGCGCCTTTATGTATATTAGCCGTTATGCCGTAAACAGTTGGGGCGTGTTCTATCTGGAAGCGCAGAAAGGATATGATACGTTGGATGCCAGTTTCATTATCTCCATCGGCTCGGTGTGCGGCATTGTGGGCACGGTCTTATCGGGCTTCGTGTCCGACCGCTTGTTCAAAGGCAAGCGTAATGCACCTGCATTGATATTCGGTTTGTTGAATACCTGTGCCTTGTGTCTGTTCCTGCTGGTTCCCGGCGTGCATTATTGGCTGGACGTGACGGCGATGATATTGTTCGGTCTCAGCATCGGCGTGCTGCTTTGTTTTCTGGGCGGGCTGATGGCGGTCGACATTGCGCCTCGCAACGCCTCGGGAGCGGCACTTGGCGTGGTAGGCATAGCCAGCTACGTGGGTGCCGGCATTCAGGACGTGATGAGCGGCATTCTGATAGAGGGCAACAAGGCGGTGGCCGATGGCGTGGAAGTCTATGATTTTACGGCTATCAACTGGTTCTGGATAGGTGCGGCACTGTTGTCAACACTCTGTGCTTTGCTGGTTTGGAATGTAAAGCCTGGAGGGGATAAATGACTAAATATCCACATTTAGCCCAATTGGCTGTAGGGGGTATCGCATGCCCGAATGTGTCAACTGATTCATGCGGTCGTTTTCAGGGCGTATGCGATACGCCCCTACAGCCAAATCCGGTCTAAAGGACGTTCATATATATTTTATAAAGTTGGTTTATGAAGAAAGCTATATTTGCATTGCTTGTTGCGTTTAATGCAATAGGGACTGCTGCGCAAGAGGTGAGTTGGAAAGACTACTTGCCGGAAGTACACGGAACGTTGAGAGGTAAGTACGAGTACCAGACCGCTACCGGAGAACAGCGTTTTCAGGTACGTACCGCAAGGGTGAGCGTTACGGGAAATGTAACTCCCATCGTGAGCTATAAAGCCGAAATAGACCTTTGCGATGAAGGAGAAATCAAGATGCTGGATGCTTACGCACGGGTTGCCCCGTTGAAAGGGTTTTATGTTACTGTCGGGCAGATGCGTGTGCCGTTTACGATTGACGCGCACCGCTCGCCTCACTTGCAGTATTTCGCTAACCGTTCGTTTATCGCCAAGCAGATGGGCAGCCTGCGTGATGCTGGCGCTACGTTAAAGTATGTGCGTAAAGAAGGGTTCCCCTTTTCGCTGGAAGCAGGTTTGTTCAGCGGTTCGGGGCTGACGGAGCAAAAAGGCTGGCACAAGGCGCTTTCGTATTCGGCAAAGTTGGAATTAACTCCTTTTAAAGGGTATAACCTGACATTGAGTACACAGCGTATTCGTCCTACAGATCGAAATATTTATATGTATGATGTAGGAACTTATTACAATTGGAATGACTGGCATTTCGAGGTGGAAACCATGTATAAGGAGTATGTCAACTCATCGTTCAAGAGTGTTTGGGCGGTGAATGCTTTTGTAAATTACGATTGGTTTGTTCGAAAAAAGAAAAGCCTGTTCAAAAAGGTTTCTCTCCTTGCCCGCTTCGATTACATGGGCGATAATAGCGACGGAACATTAGACGGGCAAGGCGAGTTCCTGGTTACCGATTATGAACGCAAGCGTATCACCGGAGGTCTGACGTTCAGTTTCGGGAAACCGTTTCAGGCAGACCTCCGCTTAAATTACGAAAAGTATTTTTATGCCGGCCGTTCGCTTGCCTTGGAGTCGGAACAGGATAAGCTGGTGGTGGAAATGATGGTGCGTTTCTGATTCGAGGTATTCTGTACCGTGTATAGAAACGACTGGCTCTTTATAAAAGCAGGGCTTTTTCTACGATGTGGTGCATGTCGTAATATTTATATTCTGCCAGCCGTCCGCCGAAGATAACGTTGGTTTCCTTGTCTGCCAGCTCTTTGTATTTCAAGTAGAGTGCATTGTTCTTCTCGTCATTCACCGGATAATAAGGTTCGCTTCCCTCGGTCCATTCCGAACTGTATTCGCGTGACACGACGGTCTTAGGACATTGGTACACTTCCGCACCGAACATTTCGAAATGCTTGTGCTCGATGACGCGTGTGTAGGGCACTTCCCGTTCGGTGTAGTTCACCACCGCATTGCCCTGGTAATTCGGCGTGTCCAGCGTTTCCGTTTCAAACCGCACCGTGCGGTATTCCAGTTTGCCGAATCTATATCCGTAATACTCATCGATGGCACCGGTAAATATAATCTTGTCTGCCAGTGCTTCCAGTTCTTGCCTGTGGGCGAAGAAATCGCAGTCCAGGCGGGTGTCAGTTCCTTTCAGCAGCCGTTCTATCAGCACGTTGTATCCGCCGATGGGGATGCCTTGGTATTTGTCGTTGAAATAGTTGTTGTCGAAAACCATGCGCACCGGTAGGCGTTTGATGATGAATGCTGGCAGGTCGGTGCATTTCCGTCCCCATTGTTTTTCGGTATAGCCTTTGATAAGTGTTTCGTAAATGTCTTTTCCTATCAGCAGTTGTGCCTGTTCTTCCAGGTTGCGCGGTTCGCTTATGCCTTGTTCTTTCATCCGTGCTACCGCCACTGCCCGTTGTTCTTCCAGTTTTTCCTGAGCTTCGGCAGGTGTGGTCACTCCCCACATCTGGTAAAACGTGTTCATGTTGAAAGGCAGGTTATAAAGTTTACCTTTATAGTTTGCCACGGGCGAATTGGTATAACGGTTGAACTCTACGATTGAGTTGACAAAATCCCAGACCCGCTTGTTCGAGGTGTGAAAGATATGTGCTCCATATTTGTGTACATTGATTCCTTCAGTGTTTTCACAATATAAGTTTCCTCCCAAATGCGGTCGGCGGTCGATGACCAGGCATTTCTTTCCTTCTTGTGTAGCTTTGTAGGCAAATACGGAGCCGAATAATCCGGCGCCTACTATCAAGTAATCGTAACGTTGCATGAATGTAAATGTCTTTTATGGTTTTGCAGGCAAACTTACGAAAAATCTATGGAATATCCGCCGAATTGCAGCAGATTAACGCAACAGGATTTGATAATTAGGGAGTTAGAGGAAAAACGCAGAAGT
>NZ_JACSPP010000025.1 GCF_014837065.1 Phocaeicola intestinalis | reverse complement strand
ATGGCAAAATCCTGAGCAACTTTTTGTTGCTCAGGTACTTAAAAAGTTATATTTGTAATAGTGTTGCGGAATTAAGGATATAGATCCCATAAAATGATCAAGGAAGGTCTTTGCCACATCAGATGCTCTGCTGCCGTTATTGTAATGATAATAAACCAACTTGACATGCTTTGCAAAGAAAGCCCATAAGTACTTTCTCCTGTAAGCCTTACCTTCCGGTGTTTCAACTCCAACGAGTTCGGTAGTCTCATCAACCATAAGGTATTTTGCCTGTTGTACAAACTTCTTGAAGACATCTTCCATAAACTCCCTAAGCCTGGAGATTCCGTTGTGGATATAGCTGTTCAGCGTGGTATTGCTTATATGGATGCCTTCTCTTGCAAGCAGTCTTATCTGTCTGTTCTCAGGCATGCTGAAGTCATATTTCAGACAAAGCAGACGGGCAAGCAGTTCAGGAGAGAAGATTCCTCCAAGGTTTTTCAAGGGATGCTCCATCGTGTTAGTGAAAGTGCCGTCTGCAAGCTTTACCCTTGCCACCTTGTACACATGTTCCACGTTATGGGCACGCACATGTTCTATAAACCTGTATTCCCACACATCAGCCATTCCGTTGCGGTTCATAAGCCTTGCACCATCCGGGAGTTGGTAATAGTCTTCTATTTCATGTACCACTACCTTGTCCACCTTCAGCCTGGTCTTTTCCGCACGTGGTGCGGTTTCCTTTCTTCTTGAAGGCTTGCTGTTCTGTGCTGTTGCGTTATCGGAAGAGGTATTGCCACCAGCTTCGTTACCATTGGCCTTATTATCATCATCACCTTTCTTGTCAGAACCGTCATATTCGGACTTCTCCATTGCAGACTTGTCAATGTTACGGTTGTTCAGCAGCCTTCTTTGCTCAGATGTACGGCCGAAACGGTGTTTCCTGCTGTCTTCAAGCTGAAGTCTGAGATTGGATATCTCGTTTGCAAGCATCATGTTCACCTCGTCTTTTGCTTCAAGCTGCTTCCTCATAAGTTCCATTTCTTTCCTGTAATGTTCAACCGTGGTTGATTGCTTTTCGAGGGATTCTTTGAGGTCATTGATTGTATCAATCAGAGTTTTTGAGTTCTCCTTGTTGGATTTTTCAATAGACTCAAGCCTCGCAATCAGTTCTTTATTCTGTTTGCGAAGCCCTGCTTTTTCCTCATTCGCCAGACCCAGCTGGCAGCAAAGTAACTCGTATGCTCTTTCATCAATCATGATATAAAGGTACGAAAAATCAGGCAGTTACGCAAACTTTTTATCGATTATTTTTGTATTATTCCATTGTAAATCAACGCCTTATTATTCATTCTTTAGGAGTTACATACATTCTGTCGACTACGATACTTTCCGTCAGGTAAGCCATGTCAGACCACTGTATCCGGTAGCATTTTGACACCTCGTCAAACACAGGTTTCTTGAACTTTCCCATGACAGGACGTTTCTCGTAAAGCACATAAAAACCGCGTTCGTAATGAAGTATCTTGACGACCTTCCGGTTACGGGACATGAACATATATACATTGGACGCATCACTAGGGTCAAGTGACATCTCTTGCCTTATACTTTCACACAAACGGAAGATGCCTTTCCGTAAATCCACATTACCGTTGAACAGGTAATAGTTCAGGTTAGCACTCAGTCCAAGCATATCATCCTATCATTTTATTAAGCAACAGACTCAGATCAAGAACGCTGGTGTTTCTCAGAAACAGTGTCGCTCCAGACGCCAGTTGTAACTTAACCCATTTTATTGGTGGTTCGCCTTCAGGCTGTTTCACCTCCATCTTTACAGTCGGACTGTTGCAAGGCTTGCCGGTTATCTGGACTTTAGCAACCTTGGGCTGATCAACCAGAACTGTCTTGCCTAACTTCTCGCTCCAAAGCTGATGACGTTGCCAGTTCATGAACTTGTCGTAGTTTACTCCATAATCCGCACAGAACTCGCGAAGATCCTTGGTCTCGCTGCATAACTGGTAGAGGTCATATACCTCCTGATAGTTTACTTTTTCTTTCGCCATAATCATTGTTGTTATTTGGTTATGGCGCAAAGGTAGGTTTGTGAATAATGTGCGTCAAGGCGGAAAATAGAATGCTTACGATGGAGCATACACACCTGAAGATAAAATCCTACAAAGCCCATTTACCCCGGTAAATGAGAAAATGGGCTTTCATCACTTTTGTAACCTGTCTAACAGGAGCGTTCGTACCACCTCATAGCCTTCCTGCGGATTGAACTCTTCATCCGGCCGAAGCAACTGCATGGTATCACCCAAGAACTCATCATCCTGCATTTTGTCTTCCATATTGATAATAAATTCTTTGTAAGTAGGAATGTGGTCAACCACAAATTCCATATACTTCTGATAGCAAGCCAGCACGTTGTCTATGTTGATGTCTGATGTGGTCAAGGCCTTGTACAAATCATACAAATCACGTCCTTTTCTCCGTTGGTACAAGGCACGCAGTTTTGTACCTACCAGTTCATCCAACTGGTAAGTCAGGACATCGCATTTTCCGTTATACCATTTGTTGACCACTGAAAATGGCATACGTTGCATAGGCAGTACACTGAAATGTTCCTTGCAGTTGATTTCCACTTTCAGATGAATCGGGACCACTGGTATGGATTCTGATTCCAGCCTGAAAATCAAAGTGTTGTTGTGCTTTTTCTGCTTCACTTTCGGCTCCCCGAGAAAAGCGAGTGTATCTCTTATATGGTCATAGGTCTCTTTGATCGGTTCTGCATTAATCTGTACCAAGTCAATATCTTCACTGTACCTGGGTTGGGGCGAGAGAAACAACTTGTGTAATGCGGTCCCTCCGCGAAAAGCCAGATGGGAAGCAAGATATTCATCCTTGTATATCTCAGTCAAGGCTCTGCATATCAGCAGATCCTGTTCGACCTGTTCGGACTCTGTCCATGGAACATGTTCGCTCCATTCTCTGATTGCAAATTCCGGTATCATTCGTCTATTTCTATTTCCTGGTTAATGATTACTTTCCATTTCTTGTCAACCTCACAACCCTCTGTCGGTTTGTTTATCTTAAACGGTATCTTTCTAAATCTCAGTCCTGCAACCTCCATTTTGGAATATAAGGTTTCCGCCAAATCCGCTCTTTCCAATACATGTTCCAGAATATAACCCAGACGTTGAAAGACCGGTATGGCCGATGTCTTGAAAAAGGAATCATCGAGGCTGTCCAGATTCATTGTCTCAGCCAATTCATTCAACACGGTGCAGACGCGATTCAGACCACCTACACTTTTTTCGTTTTCCACCAGGTCAACAGCTGTCAGTTCAGGACAAGAAACATTGATGTAACCTGTCTGCGTCTTGTGCTTCCTTACAAATTCCATACTTATTTCCTTCTTGGAAAAGAACAATATGGATGTTCCGCTCTTTGAAGTATTCCTCATGCTCGGTTGTTCCACCATGAGGGAAAATGTCTGTACTCTTTGATGTGACGCGCCATAAAATGAAGCCGCATTCAAAAGAGCAACATAATATCTTTTCCCAAGATAGGACATCAGCTGATCCATATAGAAAACAGGCGGAATTACGCCTTTTAACGAATATTCCACAGGCATAATGACATAAAAATTACGCCAGGGAGAAACAATCTTCGCTTTGGCGGCCAAACGGTACAATGCGGTTTTGATATATACCTTACCCGCTGAAGGGAATTGCTTTTCTATATCCTCTTTAGTGAAGGTGTAATATCCCCTTACTTCCCGGCTTTCAATCCAATCTGACAAAGTTTCTATATGCTTCTTCATAACTTAGTTGCAATGACATTGCAAAAGTAGTCATTTTTTGACTACTTACGCAGATTTATTGCATTTTTTGTGTTGAAAGGGAATTTTTCTCCATATTTCTATAAAATGGCATCATAAGCCACGCTTCACTTGATAAGTCCCTTCAGAGAAGTTAACTCGGAGGGCGAATACCTCCACGTTCAAGCCTCCGGTTTTCGGGACACAAAATTCCCTGCGGTAATTTTCCGCCCAAAAAAACGCTCCGGTATTGCCGTCCGAGTTAGGGAAAGGACCGGGACTTAGCAAGCGAAGCGACCTACGACGCATAGATACAGGTCAAAATAAAAAAGAATCCGACGGGAGAACCATGCTCCCGTATGCCATCCCAATGGATTACGCCATCCGGTTATTCCCGTAAACAGAATTCCGCTTCCTGTCACAAAAGGACACATCAAGGGGGACAAAAGCAGCTCGCTCCCAACTCTGCATAATTACAGTTTTTCCTTTTCTTCCGTGCGGCTGCGTGTACCGCCATACCCTTGTCTGTCCGGCCTGTTCCACCCTTTCCTTTGCCGTCTTTCGTTTTTTCTCCTTTTCCTGCCATTTTACCCCGTTTTTTCACTCCGTTTTCTCCGGCCTGCGGTGTAATGTGATGACACATGGTGTAATATATATCCTAACACATTGCAAATCAATTATTTATCAATTTTTCTCCTATATATTTGCGGTGACAACATGAGTTATCAACACTAAAAATCAAAAATTATGGCAAAGAAAAATGCAAGGGAAGAACCCCCGAAACCGCAGGTCTCCGAAAACGAGCAGATGAGTGACATCGTGTTCATCCTCGACAAGATGGAACTGATTCTGGAAGCGGTGTCGCAAATCGGACAGGACGGAAAATTCAACACGGTAGCCGCCGACAGGCAGAACCGGAACTCCTTCCTGAAGATTGACCGCTATGCAGACGCCTTCGAGAACTTCATTAAGAACTTCTGGAGCCAGCTGAAAGACCCGACACGTTTCGGAATCCTCTCCGTCAAGGAAGACAGGCTGGACGACCCTGCCGTACAGCAGGCCATCGAGGACATCGCCGCAGGAAAAAAGACAAAAGCCGTGGAGGAATTTCTCAAGCAGTACGAGATTGTTCCGCGCAACAAGGAAAACCAAAGTATCAACCAAAAAAATCAAGAAGAAATGGCAAAGAAAAATGAAACCCAGCAGCAGGCTGCCGCAGCTGACAGCCAGCCGCAGACCCAGTCCCCACAGTACCGTTACAACGAGTCCATGATCAACTGGGAACAGCTCAAGAATTTTGGAATCTCCCGTGAATACCTCCAGGAACGCGGACTGCTCGAACAGATGCTCAAGGGATACAAGACCAACCAGGTAGTACCCATCAGCATGAACTTCGGCTCGGCCGTACTGAGAACGGACGCACGTCTGTCATTCCAGCAGTCCATGGCAGGCGAAGTGGTGCTCGGCATCCACGGTATCCGGCAGAAACCCGACCTTGACCGACCGTATTTCGGACATATCTTCTCCGACGAGGACAAGAAGAACCTGCTCGAAACGGGCAACATGGGACGTGTCGTGGAACTGAAAGGACGCAACGGGGAATATATCCCTTCCTTCATCAGCATCGACAAGCTGACCAACGAGGTGGTCGCCATGAAAGCGGAGAATGCCTTCATCCCGAGGGAAATCAAGGGCGTGGAACTGACAGAGCAGGAGCAGAATGACCTGCGTGAAGGCAAGAAGGTCTATGTCGAGGGCATGATCGCCAAGTCCGGCAACGAGTTCAACGCCTTCATTCAGGTAAATGCCGAACGCAGGGGTGTCGAGTTCATTTTCGAGAACGACAAGCTCTTCAACCGCCAGACACTCGGGGGCGTGGAACTGACACAGAAACAGATTGAAGACCTGAACGCCGGGAAAGCCATCTTCGTGGAGGGCATGCAGCGCAAGGACGGCGAGGTGTTCTCCTCCTACGTGAAGCTGGACGAGGCGACAGGCCGTCCGTCATACACCCGCTACAACCCGGACTCCCCGGAGGGCGCACGTGAAATCTATATCCCCAACGAAATCAACGGGGTGAAGATTACGGCGGAGGAACAGCAGCAGCTCCGTGACGGCAAGGTGATTTTCCTCAACGACATGGTGAATCGCAAGGGAGAGGAATTCTCCTCCTTCATCAAGGCCGATTTGGAAACGGGACGCCTGAGCTACTCCCGTACGCCGGACGGTTTCGAGCAGCGCGAGGATTTCAAGATTCCAACCAAGGTATGGGACGTGGAACTGACCAGACAGCAGCGTGCGGACCTGCAGAGCGGAAAGGCCGTGCTGGTGGAAGGCATAAAGGGATATGACGGGAAGACCATCTCGCAGTACGTCAAGGCGAACTTCAACCAGGGGCGTCTGGACTTCTACAACGAGAATCCTGACCGCAAGCGTGACGCCTCGCAGCGAAACGTGGTGGCCAACAGCCAGCGACAGGAACAGGGAAACCGCAAGTCAAAAGGTGCGAGCATTGCCTGATGGCAGGTTACTGAAAAATGAATGTTGAATCAAAAAAAGAAAGAAATATGAAAAAGGAAAACGGAAACGACATGCCTTTCAAGGCTGATGAAGTGAACTGGGACGAACTCTCCGGTATCGGTATCATGAAGGACGAGCTGGAACTCTCCGGCGAAATGGACACCCTCCTCAGGGGAGAGAAAACGAAAGTGATGTCCCTGAGCCTCGTGCTCCTCGGCGTGGACGTGGTGATGGACGCCACCCTGCAGCTGGTCCGCAAGGGCGAGGCACCGCTGCTGGAAATCCAGGGAGTGACACCGCTGGGCAGATAGCCTGAGAGCAATTATCAAGTAAACCGATGTCTTACCGCCGTTTCCTGTCTTCCGCACGGAAAACGGGAAACGGCTTAATTTTTATCCTAACAATATGATAGCAATCATCGCAGAAAAGCCGAGTGTAGGCATGGACATAGCCCGTGTAGTCGGGGCTGATACAAGAAATGACGGCTACTGTTCCGGCAACGGATATATGGTAACATGGGCACTGGGACACCTCGTGTCGCTGGCCATGCCGGACACTTACGGTTACACGAAAACAGCGGCGGAGGACCTGCCGATGCTGCCGGACCCGTTCCGCCTGGTCTCCCGACAGGTGCGCACGGACAGTGGAATGGTCACGGACATCGCCGCCTCGAAACAGCTGAAAGTCATAGAAAGCGTGTTCAACCGCTGTGACAGCATCATCGTGGCTACCGATGCCGGTCGCGAAGGGGAACTTATCTTCCGCTGGATATATGCCCTCCTGGACTGCAAGAAACCGTTCCGCCGCCTGTGGATCTCCTCGCTGACCGACGAGGCCATACGGAAAGGTCTGGAGGAACTGAAGGACGGCTCGGAATACGACAGCCTGTACGCCGCAGCGGACAGCCGCGCCAAGGCGGACTGGCTGGTGGGCATGAACGCCAGCCGGGCCCTGGCCATCGTCTCCGGCTCGTCCAACAACTCAATCGGCCGTGTGCAGACGCCGACGCTCGCCATGATATGCAGCCGCTACAAGGAGAACCGCAGTTTCGTATCCACACCATACTGGCAGCTGCATGTCACCCTCAATGGAGGCACGTCACACCGCCGCTTCTTCCATCCCGCGACCTTTGACGACAGGCAGAAGGCGGAAGCCGCCTACCGCAGTCTCTCTCCCGATTCTTCGGCGACGGTCACGAAGGTGGAGCGCAGGAAAACCCTGCAACAGCCGCCGTTGCTCTACGACCTGACGGCACTCCAGAAGGACTGCAACGTGCACCTCGACCTGCCCGCGGCAAAGACGCTGGACATCGCCCAGTCGCTCTACGAGAAGAAGCTCATTTCCTACCCGAGAACGGGAAGCCGCTACATCCCGCACGACGTGATGGCCTGTGTGCCCGGTCTGCTGGAAAGGATTATGGCCATGCCCGGATTCGCCACAAGTGCCGGAATCCTTGACTTTGCGCGTCTCAACACCCGCAGCGTGGACGACAGGAAAGTGACGGACCACCATGCCCTCATCACGACCGGCATCGCACCCGAAGGGCTTTCCGAGGCGGAGGAGGCCGTCTATACGCTGATAGCCGGACGTATGCTGGAGGCGTTCTCGCCCTACTGCGAGAAGGAAATGCTGCTCATGGAGTGCCGTCTGGAGGGGATGGACTTCCGCTCGAAGGGTTCTACCGTGGTCAGCCCGGGATGGCGCGGCATCTTTGGCCGGAAAGAGGACCGGGAGGATGACGAGCCGGAAACCGACGAGGGTACGGCCGTATTTGCCGAAGGGGACACGGTTCCGGTTTCAGGATTCGGACTGGCCCAGAAGAAGACCGTGCCCAGACCGCTCTATACCGAAGCCACGCTGCTGGCGGCCATGGAGACCTGCGGCAGGGAGATAGCCGACGAACAGGCACGCGAGGCCGTGAAGGAGCTGGGCATCGGCACGCCCGCCACAAGAGCCGCCATCATCACCACACTGTTCAAACGTGACTATATCGCCCGCTCCGGCAAGAGCATCGTCCCCACGGAAAAGGGACTCCATATCTACGATGCGGTGAAGGACATGCTCGTGGCGGATGTTTCCCTGACAGGAAGCTGGGAGAAAACCCTGCTCCAGATAGAGCGGCACACGCTCGGACCGGACACGTTCATGGCATCCATCACGGACTACACCCGCAAGGCTACCCGTGAAATCCTGAACCTCAGCCTTCCGGCAGCAGCCGCCCGCACATTCACCTGTCCCAAATGCAAGACCGGACACATCATCGTCAGGGAGAAGAGTGCCCGCTGTGACAATAAAGGGTGCGGACTGACCGTGTACCGCAGATTCCTGAACAAGGAACTGACGGACCAGCATCTGGAACAGCTTTTCTCTTCCGGTTCCACACGGCTCATCAAGGGATTCAAGGGAAAGAAGGGTGTGGCCTTCGACGCTTCGGTCACCTTTGACGCCGGGTTCACCCTGACACTCTCGTTCCCCAAAAACGGGAACGGCAGGAAAAGGAAATGATGAAGCCATCCCGATTCGCGGGGCAAAGGTCGCAGCCCGCCCGTTTCCACCGGCAAGGTCGGGCCTGACGGTTTCTGGGAAAAATCATCCTCGCCCGAGGCTCCGGTATTTTTCCCGAAAACCTTGCCTGTGGAGGCGGACTGCAAGAAAGCCCCTGAAACCGGGAATGGCATTCCCGCCAAACAAATGAAGATTATGAAAGCAAAAGAACGTATCAGAAAGATAGCGGACAGCAGATGGGCAAGGACACTCGCGCTGGCCGTAACAGCAGCCATCATATTCAGCTGGCTCTATTCCCACGGCATATCGCCTGTATGGACCGCCGTGGCCATCATCTGTTTCAGGGGACTCTTCAGGTTCCTCTACCGTGTAGCCTGTTTTCTCGTGGCACTGGCCATCATTCTGTGCATACTGAGTTTTCTGGTCTTCTGAAATCTGACGATATGGAACATGCACGGAATTTATCATTGCAGCATAAGGGAGCTGTCCGGGAGCGGGCGGCTCTTTTTGTATCCGTCACAACCGGAAATGACACGGGAAGAAAAGGAAATGGACTAAAACACAGACATTGGCAAACCGAGAACTACAGGGCAAAGTTGGCAAACGCTTCTTGTCGGACGGCAAGGTCAGGCCGCAAGCGGTTTCGGAAAAAATCATCCTCGCTGCGCTCCGGTATTTTTCCCGAAAACCCTGCCTTTCCGGAAGCATTTGCCGTTGGGCCCTTGTAGTTCAACGGGCTGCCAAAGCCCTGGTATTCACAGTTAAAAATTAAAGAATATGCAACAAGCGATCATCACAAGACAGTCACCAGCCCCGATAGGGATGCCCGTGACAAGAAGACCGAAAGTACACGTCCCGCAACCGGCAATCAAGCTGCCACCGAGAGGGACCACCGGTCCGGTTCACATCTCAAAGCTGCTGAACCCCGTTCTGGAAATATGCAGGCATCCTGACAGGGACAGGCTGCTGGCAGAATTTTTCAGCGAATATTGAAATTTATCGTCTAATCATTTAATATCTGAAACTATGTTTTTTACAGCAATCCACCAGATGATGACGGAAAGCGTGGACCTCACGATCGTCATCCGCAAGACAAACGGACAACTGACCGTTTCCACATTGCCCAAATCGAACGGACTCAAGGACGAGGCCCAGAACCACATCGTGCCGCTGACAGTTACGGGAACGCCGCAGGAACTTGACACCGGATTCCTGCAGGCAGTCACAAGACCGATACAGAAAGCCTGCGGGCTGATCTCCAACATGGCACAGTTCGAGGCTCAGGCGGACAAAGCCGCCGCAAGCAGCAAGGCCGCCAAGGATGCCAAATCCAAGGAAACGAAGGAGGAGCGCGAGAAACGGGAAAAGTACGAGAAACTGATGAAGAAGGCGGAAGAACTGACTGCCGCCAGAAACCACCGGGAAGCCGTCAGCGTGTTTACACAGGCGAAAGCACACGCGAATGCCGCCCAGCTGAAGGAAATCGAGGAGAAGATAAAGGCGGCCGACACGGAAATGAACCGGGGAAGCCTCTTCGACCTGATGGAACAGGAAGCACAGCCGGGACCTTCTGTACAGCAGCAACAGCCGGCATACACACAGGCAACGGAACAGAGAAATCCGCAACCGCAACGTCCGCAACAGCCGGCACCGCAGCAGACATACACGCGGAGACCGTCACAACCGATGCCGGGACAGGCTCAGCCCGCACCGCAGAGACCACAACAGGCATACACGCAGCATCCGCAACAGCCAGGAATATGGCCGTCGCAACAACAGCCGCAGGCAAGACCGCAGATACAGCCGCACGCGCAATATGTCCAGCGGACAGGAGGACAGCAGTCTTCCCAACCTCAATATCCGCCGCAGCCTGAAATTCAGGACTGGCAGGAAGAACGGTTCATGCAGGAGGACGAACAGCAACCGTACCTCTCCGATCAGGAACACCCCGCATACAGTGAGAAGGACTACGAGGAATACATCGATTTCCCGCAGTCCATGCTGGAACCCAAGTATTCACCTTATCAGACAGTTTAAGACATGGCACTCGAAATCAAAGGAATGACACGCTCATTCAAATTCAAGAAAGGAACGGAGTATATAACCCTTCAGGACCCGGATCCGAACATCTCGCCGGACATGGTCATGAGCTACTATTCGAACATGTACCCGGAACTGACGACGGCTACCGTTCACGGACCGGTCATCAGGGAGGACATGACAGAATATGAGTTCAAGACTACTATCGGAACAAAAGGATAAAGGATATGGCAAAGGACAACAGAAAAAAGAAGAAATCATGTGTACCATTGGACGGATATCAGGCGGAACAGCTCGCGAGACTTATCATTGCGGAAACAGAAAGGAAGGTGCATTACGGCACGGAAAGAAAGAAACGGATTGCGGCACCCAGCGGTGCCGTAATTCTTTTCTGAACGCTACGTTCTTGCCGATATCCCCATCGGAACTGTTCACGGACGGTACTGACGGGAAGCCGCACAATCTTATCACGCAGGAAAACTATGAGTACCTGCGTGATTCCTTTTTCAGATATGCACTCCTCATGAAGAAGGAGGCGGTACATACACCGGGACGAACGCCCGGCGAAAGCATTGCCAGACTGCACGAAGAGATGTGTAACCTTGTAGGCAATGACATGAATGTCAACATTGAGCAGGACGAAGAAAGACTCCTGTTCCGTCTCTGGAAATGTCATGAATGGGGAGAACTCACGTTGTATTACTTCCCGACGAAGTTCATGGAAAGGCTCGGACCGGAACTGAGACGCATATCCGTCACCTTCATCCACAACCTGATGCAGGCGAACGGGATAAACACCATACTGGACGAGGATGACATGGACTATGCCCTGACACTGATGTCTGAGGATGATTCGGGTGAAACGGCATCTGACCGGAAAAAGAGGCGGCGGCTCCTGCACTCCTATGAGGAAGGCAGGATACATGCCCTGTTACGCCGGGTGGAACGCAAATCCTATTACAAGAATCTGCCGAAGGCAATCGACCGATATAAGCCGAAGGACGGGTACGAACAGTCACTGCTCTCTGTCATGAAGGAGGGGCTGGAGTTCCTTACACCTGAACACGGCATCATGGAATACGGCTACGATCCCTTCTACGAGGAAGAACCGGACTTTTTGCCCATGTATCTCAGCAAGCAGATCCGGGTCATCTATAACTGCACCGACATGATAACGGAATATCTCACCGACTATTACAACTCCTACAGCCAGGAGACATACGACATCATTCCGGTCACTACCTGTGACTTGTCTCCGGAAACGGAGGAACTGTTCCGCATGGACGACTATCCGGAACGTTTCTTCAAATGGGCGGAAAAATTCATCAACATCACAGTATAAACCAATCTGAAAGCATATGATAGACAGCAACGAACTGACCAGAAAAATCAAGACGCCGCTCAACCCCAGGGCGGCACTGATTGCCTATGCCTCGGAGAATGACAGGAACTTTTTCCTTGAAATCCGTGAAATTGACGACCGGGGAAACATGACGGAAGGAAGACCGGTAACCCTGGAATTCATGAACACGCTCGTGAAGGGATATTCGGAAAGACACAGCACCACTCCATATGGAAAGATACCCGACAACCTGTTGTATTGCGACCCGCGCAAGGGCAGCGAGAGATACGTGTGGTACAACCCTCCGCACAAGAGGATGATGTTCTTCAGCCCCGCGCTCAAAATAGAAAACGCGGAATATTACCTGCCGGGAGTGATCTATGAGGCCGGAGAACACGGAATGAGAATCTATGCCTACAAGGAAAATGTTCCCGGACCGGATACCGTGCTGTACGCCGCGCCCTTCTTCAACGTGACAGGTTCCAGCGTATGTCTGGGAAACGCCAGGATAGAGCTGCCGAAGGACCTGACCTATGAGAAGCTGCTGCAGTACTGGGAAAGGAAATTCTGGCTGACGGAATTCACCCACCTGGGAGGGAACGGGAACCCGACAAGGTCAAACCTCGTGCTGGTGACAAAGGCGGCACGGGACAGGGACTTCAACCTCGACGAACTGAAGCAACTGAACAACATGAAACTTAAAGACATACTGAAATGAAAAGAGTACATTACATCGACAACTATCTCATAAACCCGCAGCATCCGGTAACGGTAAACCTTATCGGAGCGGGAGGAACAGGCTCGCAGGTACTTACCTGCCTGGCCAGACTTGACACGGCACTGAGGGGACTCGGACACCCCGGGCTGTTTATAACCGTGTATGATTCCGACATCGTGACGGAGGCCAACATCGGGCGACAGCTCTTCAGCCCCTCGGACATCGGCCTGAACAAGGCACAGTGTCTTGTCACACGCATGAACAACTTCTTCGGCAACGACTGGAAGGCGGTACCGGACATCTATCCGGCAGCCCTGAAGGACGCTAGACGGGATAATCTGGCCAACATAACGATCACCTGCACGGACAACATAAAGTCACGTATCGACCTGTGGAACATACTGAAAGCCGTGCCGGTATCGGAATACAGAAGCCACGAGACGCCCCTGTACTGGATGGACTTTGGGAATACACAGGACACGGGACAGGTCGTCCTCGGAACCGTACCGAAAAAAATCAGGCAGCCGGAATCCAAGCTGTACGAAACGGTGGAGTCACTGAAAGTGATTACCCGCTACGTGAAATACGCGAAAGTAAAGGAGAAAGACTCGGGACCGAGCTGCTCACTGGCAGAGGCCCTGGAAAAGCAGGACCTGTTCATCAACTCCACATTGGCACAGCTCGGCTGCAACATCCTGTGGAAAATGTTCCGCAACGGCATGATCGAGCATTACGGGCTGTACCTGAACCTTTCTACCTTGAAAATGAATCCGATACCTGTCTGAACGCGGCTTTATGACCTATAACATGTTAAAACTTGTTTGAAATCAAGACAAACATATATTAACTTCATTGCAGTTAGGAACAAATGTATATATTTGTATTTTGGAATATTATACAATAGGACAACGTATTGTCTTGCCGGAACTTCCATAATTCAGGCAAACGAAAACAGGGCCATCCACATTTCCACACGGGACTATAACAGGGGGCCTTATTTTTTCCTGCATCGGAAAATACGGAGAAACAGAAATATGGACTGACTGTAAAAAAAAGAATATGGACAAGATATTGGATACCCGAACCAGAGAATTTTCTGCCGACAGCTGCCGGCAGAAGGGAGAATCATGCGGGCAAACCGTCGCCCGCCAAGGTTATAAAAGGCCGGAGTGCATTCTGTGTACGACTGGATAGCGCATCGGGGTGACATCCAAATTACTCACGTCCCGGAAGACTGCGCCCCACAACCTTTCGGGATTTTTTTATCATAAGGCGTATGA
Organism: Phocaeicola intestinalis; assembly: GCF_014837065.1. GTDB lineage: Bacteria > Bacteroidota > Bacteroidia > Bacteroidales > Bacteroidaceae > Phocaeicola > Phocaeicola intestinalis. The sequence goes on along the minus strand of NZ_JACSPP010000025.1, from coordinate 33,740 downwards.
GGAAGCTAAGTGGAATTTCATTGCAGACAAAAATCATAGCTGGTTATCTGATATTGCTGGCAGTCATCGGAAGCATGATTGCCATACTGCTTCATGAGCGCAAAAAAATGCATGACATAGCAAACGGAACCGCAGAAATACGTGAGATCCGGAATGAAGTCAACGCCATACGCCGCCACATTGTCGGAATCGCATTGCTGGGGGAATCCGCCATCGGATGGGACAGCGAGGACTTCTCAGCATACCAGAACAGGCGCCTGCACATAGACAGCCTGCTGGAACGGATGAAAGACAACGGCCTGGATCTGGTAAGCCACGAACAGATAGACACATTGCGACGACTGTTGGAAGAGAAGGAAAGCCGCCTGTATCATCTTACAACGGTTTTTCAGGAGCAGAGGACATCAGACAGCCTGCTCTACAACCATCTCCCCGAGGTCATCGACAAGAGTACCCGTACACGCACGGTCACCCGCCGGAAAAACGGCATAGCAGGTTTCTTTGGCAAGAAGGAAACCGTACAGGTGCCGGCTTCCACGACAGAACTGCGGCAGCTCAACCGCCAGTTGATAACCATGCAGGAAGAGCATGACAGACATATCGGACTCTATATTGACAGTCTGCGTTTGCAAAACCTGAAACTGAACAAAAGACTGAACTCCTTCATCACCGCCCTTGACGAACAGGTCCAGGCCGCTTTCCAAAACCGGGAAACAAGGATTGCGGAGGCAAAGGCACTTTCATTCAAGCTGTTTGCGGCCACCATCATCGTTGCCATTGTCCTGCTGATCATATCCCATCTTGTCATACAGAGGGACATACGGCGCAAGGAACATGACCGCAGCAGACTGGTGGATACGCTCAAACAGAACCGGGAACTGTCCGAAATGAGAAAGCGTATCATCGTAACGCTTTCCCATGACATAAGGGGACCATTGAACGCCATCTGCGGCAGTGCGGAACTGGCCATTGACACCAGGGAAAGAAAACGCCGCAACACTTACCTTGACAACATCATCAAGTCCTCACGCCATATCACAAGGCTTGCCAACAGCCTGCTTGACCTCTCCAGACTGGACGAAGCGAAGGAATCACTGAACAGGATACCTTTCAACCTGAAAGCCTTCGTCGACGACATTAACGAGGAATACACCTGTGCGGCCAATGACAAGGGGCTGGTCTTCAAAACGGAAGCAGAAGGCACCGACATAGTGGTATACGGAGATGCGGACCGTATCCGTCAGGTGGCGGACAACCTGCTGACTAACGCTATCAAGTTCACCCGCAACGGAACAGTCTGTTTCCGGGTAAGCCACAAGGACGTGGTAATGACCATGGAGGTGGAGGACTCGGGCATCGGCATGGACAAGGAAACGATAGAACGCATATTCAGACCGTTTGAACGGGCGGCGCCAGACATTTCGCCGGAAGGCTTCGGGCTCGGCCTTCCGATAACCAAGGGACTTGTGAACCTGCTCGGCGGCAGTATTTCCGTATCGAGCCATGTCGGGGAAGGCAGTCTGTTCCACACGGAAATCCCCCTCGCCATTTCCACTGAACCGGTAAAGAACCACGTCATGCCGACCGTGAAAAGGCTCAGCCTTCCAAAGCGTATCATCCTTGTGGACGACGATCCGATACAACTGCGCATCGTCATGGAGATGCTGGAGCGCAACGGTGTATCATGCCGTACCTGCATCGGGGCGAAGGACGTGGTGGGCGAACTGCGGAAAGAACCCTACGACTTACTGCTGACAGACATCCAGATGCACGGGACCAGCGGTTTTGACTTGCTATATCTCCTGCGTCATTCCAATATCGGAAATTCACGCACCATTCCGGTTGCCGCCATGACTGCCCGCAACGACGTGGACGAAAGCCGCTATACTGAAGCCGGCTTTTCCGGCTGCATACAGAAACCGTTCTCCATGAACGAGCTGCAGGCTTTCCTTTCCTCCATAATGGAAAGGTCGGGCCAGCGGCAGGAACAGAAGGCGGATTTCAATGCCTTAGCCGCAGAGACGGGGGATATGGAATGGATGCTCAATGCTTTCATTGAGGAATCGATCGACAACAGGACGGAACTGAAAAAAGCCCTTGAAAGCATGAAAACGGACACGGAGCGGATGAAAAACACCCTGCACCGCATGTATCCCACCTGGGAACAGCTGGGAGTGGCCTGTGAACTGGAAACATACAGCAGAATCCTACATGACGATACTTCCGATGATCTGACCATCAGTACATATACAGAGACGGTCATCGGAAGAATAGACCGGCTGGTAGGCGATGCGAAGAACCTGCTTTCGGAAATCAGAAAACTTGACTTAAAGAACTATACGGATGAAACACAGAATACTCATAGTTGAAGACAATATCCTGCTGGCCGGACAACAAAAGAAATGGTTTGAGAAATCCGGCTATGAAGCAGTGACGACGATAGACGAACCCGGTGCAAGGCGGCTTCTGAAAAAGGAGCCTTTCGATCTTGTCCTTTCCGATGTCCGTCTTCCGCAGGGGGACGGCATATCGCTGCTCGAATGGATGCAGAGAGAACGGATAGACGTTCCCTTCATCATCATGACCGGATATGCCTCCGTGTCGGATGCCGTCCGTGCCATCAAGATGGGGGCAAAAGACTATCTGGCCAAGCCTGTTCAGATGGATGAACTGCAAAGTCTGATAAAGAACATCCTGCATCCTCGCTCAGTCATATACGGAAAGGACAAGGGCATCCTTCCCAGGAACAGCCGACAGATGAAAGAAGTGGAAAATCTAGCTCGTACGGTCGCTCCATTTGACATTTCCGTACTGATTCTTGGTCCGAACGGTGCCGGCAAGGAATCCGTAGCGCAACGTATCCATTATTCCAGCGAGCGCAGGGAAAAGCCGTTCCTGGCAGTAAACTGCGGGGTCATTCCCAAAGAGCTTGCGCCCTCGCTCTTTTTCGGGCATGTGAAGGGGACGTTTACGGGGGCGGACACAAACCGTGAAGGCTTCTTTGAAACGGCCCGTGGCGGGACCCTGTTCCTTGACGAAGTAGGAACATTGTCCATGGAGGTACAAAGCATGCTCCTGCGTACCTTGCAGGAAGGCAGCTATATCCCTATAGGCAGCAACCGGGAGAAACACTCCGACGTAAGGATAGTGGCGGCAACCAACGAGGACCTTCAGCTGGCCATCAGGGAGAGACGCTTCCGGGAAGACCTCTACCACCGTCTGGGGGAATTTGAAATCGTCCTGCCGGCCCTGCATGAATGCCCGGAGGACATACTTCCGCTTGCCGAACATTTCAGGGAAAAGTTTTCCAGGGAACTCAAACGGCAGACCGACGGATTCAGCCGTGAGGCAGAGCAACAGCTGCTCTCATACGGCTGGCCGGGAAATGTACGGGAATTGCAGAACAAGATCAAACGAGCCGTCCTGCTGTCCAAACAGCCGATAATCGAAACGGCTTGTTTGAACATAAGAATCGAGGATGAGAAAGAGAAAATCTTCCTTTTTCCGGAAAATGAGACACAGGAAAAACAGTCCATCATCAGGGCCTTGAAAATATGCACGGGCAACCGGAAACGGACGGCGGAGATGCTGCACATTGATCCTTCTACGTTGTACAGAAAAATGAAGAAATACGGACTGAACGACAAATAAAGGCAATATAGACCGGAGATGTTTTCCAGTCTGGAATAAAATGCCTACATTTGCATAAGTCTGGCAAAATATGGAATACATACTGCCAGCAGGAACATAAGAAAATACCGACAGGGCTGACAGCCTCGCCGGATATTATACATAAGTCGCAAGACGTCTCGGATGGGAATCTGACAAATTCAAAAATACAGAGGCTTTTGCGTGCAGCTTATGCTATGCCTAATAGCGTGAGCTCATGCAAATTTCTGTATTGGGCTTTGTCAGAGCCTCCATCCGAAATAGCGTGAGCCTCACGCTTTTCATTTGGAGTATCAAGGTATGGCAAAGTTACAGGTTCTGATAGCAATGACATTGAACGGTTTCGTCCCCGCACGGAACGATTCCCTGCTGCAATGGATACAAAACAGCGATGACGGTTTCCCTTACTGGCGGGGCCGGTCCACCCGCATGTTGTATCCGGGCTATCCGCTAGTCGACCTCATCTGTGACAAGGAACAGTCTGCACCCTCTGACATATATCTGGCTGAAATCTATGACGACAGCGGCGCAGAACTGCTGCGGGGACTGTCCCTGTACCGCCTGATAGATGAGATGGTCATTTTTCTTCTTCCGGTAATCAGTTCCGAAACGGTTCCCGTATCAAAACATATCTCCACGGACAAATGGGAACTGGTCAGGACAAAAACATTCAGAAACGGGATCTGCCGCCTTACTTATCGCAAAACATTGCAATAAAAGATTGCACGCTCTTGCATTTGCAATACTTCCATCAGTCTCGTTTTTATGGGGCTGATTTTTTATTTCTCTATTATTCAGCGACTTGCCATGTTTTTATGTGGCAATATGCTCCATTGGTCCATGTTTTGGCCTATATCATAATGAAACCTGTTGCGCAACACGGTGTAAAAAATGGAATTATTACACTAAAAACAGAATTCATTATGATACAGATAGACAGGGAGACATTCCAGATGATGCTCCACCAGATAATGGAACGGTTTGACAGGATAGATGACAGACTGAACCGCATGAACAGGCAGACGGCCGCCCTTGAGGGTGACAAGCTGCTCGACAACCAGGATATGTGCGAACTCCTTGGCGTTACGAAACGCACCCTTGCACGCTACCGCCAGAAGAAGCTCGTCACATACTACATGATTGACGGGCGTACCTACTACAAGGCTTCGGAAGTCCAGGACTTCCTGAACAGGAAGGGGAAGGTGCTGCCGGCGAGAATAAAAAAAGAACTCGGTCTTCAACCCTAATAAAATGACGGTATGGAAATTATATGTATGGAAAAACAGACCTTTGACGAATTGGTTGTCCGTCTCAGCATGATCGAGAAAAAAGTCACCGGTATATGTAGTCAGACCAAAGACGCGGCACTGAAAAAATGGATGGACAATCAGGAGGTATGCGGGATTCTCCGAATATCCAAGAGAACACTTCAGGTATATCGCGAGAAAGGACTGTTGCCTTTCACCCGGATCAAGAACAAGTTCTTCTATAAGCCGGAAGATGTACAAAGCCTGTTGGAATCAAGTTATCACCCACAAAAAAGAAAGCCATGAGTTACGATCTTATAAACAGAAAAGACCCGAGAATTGATACTATTTTCAAAGGGCTGGAAAACATGGAGCGCATGATAGACGCAATACGGACGGCTCCAAGGCCCGCATTCCACGGTGATTATTTCCTCACGGACGAGGAACTTTCAAAACTGTTGAAAGTAAGCCGGCGTACCTTGCAGGAATACCGGACCCTCGGTATGATACCTTACTATCTTGTACAGGGAAAAGCCCTTTACAAAGAGTCAGACATACAAAAAGTTCTTGACGACGCATATAAAAGATGCAGGGAAGAACAGCGATGGGTATGAAGCAAAAGTAAAAGAAACGGCCTCTTTACAAGGTCGTTTCTTTGTTGTCGGACAATTGGTATCCGAATTTCCTTCTCCGTTTCTTGACAATAACCTCTTCTTCGTACAAACCAAAAGTTCGGTCCATTCCGGCTGCTTTCAGCCGTTTCATGTCCTCGTCCACTTTCCTGTCAGTCACTTTGGCATAAAGCTGCGTGGTCTCAATACGCATGTGCCCCATCATTTTGCCGACTGTCTCGATTGGAACACCCAATGAAAGGGTTATATGGGTTCCGAAATTGTGTCGTGCCTTATGAAATGTAAGTTCAAATCCGTAAACTTCACCCAACTGGTGGGCGAGCATAATGAAATACGTACGACTATACAGATTGAAGACCTTGTCATCCTTTCTCTGTTCCCGATATTTCTCTATTATCTTCAACGGAATATCCAGCAATCGGACAGAAGACAGTGTTCCTGTTTTCTGGCGGTGGATATGAATCCACCATGAACCGTCTTCAGATTGGGTAATATCATTTACCCTCAGTTTTTTCAAATCCGTATAGGCAAGTCCGGTAAAAGTGGAGAAGATGAACATATCCCTTACAAACTGAAGCTGTGGCTTCTCGACAGGTGTTGTAAGCAGCGTCTTCAGATCTTCCAGCTTCAGATGACGACTTTTCCGTTTGGGCAGTTCAGGATGAAGGCGACAATACGGATCACGGCGGATTGTTCCCTGGCTGACAGCCCGCATGGTCATCTTCTTCAGCCTGTAAAGATGTTCATGCACGCTCTTCGGGCTTAAATTCCTGTCCGTCCTGAGAAAAAGTTCAAAGTCATCGTAGAACACACGGTCAAGACTACGTAGCAGTACATCCTCTACGCCGCGTTTTTCCTGCACGAAAGCCGAAAGGTGCTTATATGAACGTAAGTAGGAATCATAACTCTCCTTTATACGATCCACACCGATACGTTTCTTAAACTCCTCGTTATGCTCTCTGAAAAGAGCCAGCAGAGTTAGCGGTTTCTGACCGACTCCCATCACGGCATTCTTTACCTGCTCTGCCGTAATAAATCCCAGACTGTTCTTAATCCGCCTGTAATGCTCCTTGATTTCTTTGGTCAGATCATCAATAGCCCGATTGACGGTAATGGCATTCTCACTGCGGCCGTCAGCCCGTCCTTTTTCAGGATTCCAGATGGCCGGATTGACGGATACTTTCGTTCCTATCTGTTCCCATTTGGCATCTATGCTTATCTTGCACAGCAACTGGCACGTTCCATCCTTACGGACTTTGGTGCGGTTTATATAAAACAGTATCGCAAATGTACTGCGACGTTTGATTTCCATATTGTCAGTATTTCTTTTCATAATCCTATTTTTTGCCATTATCAAATAACTACAGAAAACCGCTCAGCAATTATTTTATCCAATGCTTTCGTATCTGTATCTATCTTATTGTCTGTCACCTTTGCGTAATGCTGTGTGGTCTCAATACGACTGTGCCCCAACATCTTGCTGACCGTTTCAAGCGGTACGCCATGGGAAAGTGTAATTTCTGTCGCATAGGTATGACGGGCTGCATGGAAGACCAGCTTACGTCCTATACCGCAAATTTCGGCGATGCGTTTCAAATAACGATTCAATGAACTGTTGGAATACATGGGGAGAAGCTTTCCTTCAGGAGCCATATCGCGGTATTTTTCAATAATATGGAACGGCAGTTCCATAAGCGGTATTTCAAAATCCACACCGGTTTTCTTGCGAGAACTCCTGATCCACCAGGTACCATCTTCCGCGAGAGAAAGATTTTCATTTGTCAGCAGACACATGTCGCTATAGGGAATACCCGTATAACAGGAAAACAGGAACATATCTCTCACATGATAAAGAATCTGATCATGGAGAGGTGTTGTCATAATCCTATTCAATTCTTCGGAGGTGAGATATTTCTGTTCCGGTTTCGGATGTACCGGTTCATATCCGACAAACGGGAATACTGTTATTATACCGTCAGCAATAGCTTCTCCGACAATTGTTTTCAGTTGGACGGTAAGATTGACTATTGTGCCTGAAGCCAGACAACATTCCGTACGTAGGTACAAGTCATATTTTTCAATGAAGGAACGGTCCAATGCGGCAAAAGGGATATCTGACAGCTTATATTGCATCTGTAAAAAACGTACCAGATGATTGTAAGAATTGCGGTAAGCCCTCAAAGTCTTTTCCGTACGATTGATCCCAACACGTTTTTCGAAATTTCTAATGAAAAGTCTGAAATAGCTTAATAGGGTTTCCTGTTCCGAAGCCATACCCAAAAGTTGATGCTTTACATCCTCTGCTGTTACATCCTCACGGATTGCAGATTGTTCCGCAAAGATGCCGAGCGCGGCAGCTCGTATTTCATCCAGTCTGTTGTTTATGTCTCTTGCCGCAACACTTTTTCCACACGCCCGTCCGGATGACCACAATGACTGTGGCACACGAAACTTGACACTGAATGCTGTTTCAGAGTGCTTGCCGACAATAAGCCGTGCCATCACGGGACAGTTTCCCCTGGCATCCGCCTCGCTCTTTTTAAGGTAGAACGAAACCTTTACATCTGTCTGATTCATAACCTGTTCCATTGTTTGCAAAATTAATGGAGACAGAGTTGATCATCGGCATGTTAAATATCGTCAGACATCGACAAAGTTATCATCATTGACTTACAGAACCTATATTTTTCATATCTCAAAAAAAATAAGTACCTTCGTTAAGCCAAAATGATGAAACTGCGTTCTTTACGGTCGGAACAGGAAGGATTTTCAAACAACTCCATGCAACCGGAATGGGCAACGGATAGGTAGCAATTTTTCTGCTTAACTATTCAAAAACGGCTTCAAAGCACACTTTTACGAATGTGGAATAATGCTGCATATATCCCTGAAAACCCAATAGTTTACATTATTCTTCCTTAATCCATCCGAAATCGGGCGAGTTTCTCTATCTTTGCATAACATTTGAGAAAAACGGCGATTGGCAGGAGCTTTTCGCCGCCAACATATAGGATAAGACCGCAAGGCGTTTCAAGCGAAAATCTGGTAAATTGGAACTACGGAGACGATTGCGTGATGCTTATGCTATGCTTACGCATAGCGTGCATTCACGTACTCTCCGTAAAGGCTTTACCAGAGCCATCGCTTGAAGGTAGTGTGAATTGCACGCTACTTTTTTACCCTTGCCTAACGAAAGGAAACGATTATGGGTAAAGTTCAGATTCTCGCCGTACTGACGATGGACGGATGTCTTTCTTCAGAGTTATATGATAAAGCACATCAGGATTTGTGCCTTGACCGTTGCGGTCTTGATGAAATCAGGAAGAAAGCCTTTTACCGTGTGACACCGGACTATTCCATTTCAATGCTGCACGAATGGAGAAAAGACTGCACAAACATCCGTTACCTCGCGGAAGCCACACCGGACACGGCAGACTATATAAACGGACTGCTGCGTATGCGTGTGGTGGATGAGTTTATCCTTTATACAGTTCCTTTCATATCCGGGACAGGGCGGCATTTCTTCAAGTCGGCACTTCCCGAAACACGCTGGACACTTACCTCGCAAAAGAGCTATCCTAACGGGGTATCCCGTAACATTTACACACTTACGGAAGTCATGAGGTAGCAAAACTGTTCTGTCTGCAAACATTTTAGGTTCCGCTTAATGAAACAATGTTCTGAAAAAGAACATTTTAAGATAGCCTTAATTCATGCCGGATAAAAAATATTAAATTTTATCACTCTGAAAATCAGCACATTCAGAAATCTGTGTCGGATTTTCTGCTTTTTGGTCGCGCTTTTTGCCAATACTATTCATGTGCGCATACCAAAAACAGAGTGTAAAATTTCAAAAAATGACAGGACATGAATTATTTTCTACTGGCGGAAACCGAGTTTTTCCGTCTGATAAATGAAGCCGGTGCCTGCAACATAGAAACGGCATACACGGCTTTCGCCACCCAAGTGATCGAGCTGTGCAACGGCAACGCGGATATAAACCGTACCATCATCGCATTGGCTTACATAGAAATCGAGTTGCAGCACCATCCCGTGCGCAACCTTTCTGAAGAAAGAACGGAGATTGCTACTTATATCAGCAAGGCTCTCTCATTCGTGAGGAGAATGCAGAAGTTCCTTGCCGCTCCCCAAGTGCCACCACTAATCCCTATCCACACATCCTCAACGAACACAACAGAAAGCTCTGCCTCACCACTGCAATGGACGGGCAACGCCATCGACCTCGTGGAACTGATCTACGGCATCAACGAGATGGGCTGTATCAACAACGGTGAAATGCCACTCAAGCAGCTTGCCCCGCTGCTTTACAAGATATTCGGTGTCGAAGCAAAGGACTGTTACCGCTTCTATATTGACATCAAACGCCGAAAGAATGAGAGCCGCACCTATTTTCTTGATAGGATGCAGGAGAAACTGAATAAGAAGATGCTACGTGATGAGGAACTGGAGCGCATGAGAAAATAAACACATAAATTCTCAAAAGCAACGGGCGGAACAGGTGTCAAAACTTGCTCCGCCCGGTTCCTTTGTCATCCGTCTGCCCGGTTATTTCTGTTGCAACAGATGTTTCAGGTTATCGTCGTTCGCAATCCGTTCCAGCTCGTCCTTAACAATCTGCTTCACCTCCTCCTTGATGCGCCTGTAATTCTCCTGCACCGTTTCTTTCATGCAGTCGTTGCCGTCCTCGTCCGTGAAGTCGGTAATGACGGGTATCTTCTTGTAGGCTTTCTCCTCCCGTTTCACTTTCTCTGCATCCACGACAATCTCACAATGAAAAATCTTCTGCTCGATACGCTCGTTGAAGTTGTCGGACACCGAACCGACAAACATTCCCTGCGTCAAGCCAGAAATCTTGCTCGGTGGGATAAGCGAGTCCATCTGCGTGTTGATGGAGGTGGAAACATCCTGCCGGTTGATGGAAATAGACTGCCGCTTCTGCAATACCTTACCGAAGCGTTCTGAAAGCGTCTTGGCAGTTTCACCCACCACCTGACCGGAGAAAATATTGCCGACGGTGTTCATCACGACCTTCGCTTCGCGATCACCATAGTCGCGTACCAACTGCGAGAAATCCTGAAAGCCCAGACACACAGCGACCTTGTTGCTTCGCGCGGTGGCGATAAGGTTGTCCAGCCCCTTGAAGTAGATTGTTGGCAACTCGTCAATGATGACAGACGACTTCAGCATCCCTTTCTTGTTGATGAGCTTCACGATACGGGAGTTATACAGACCAAGTGCCGCGCCGTAAATGTTCTGACGGTCGGGATTGTTGCCCACGCAAAGAATCTTCGGTTCTTCGGGATTGTTGATGTCCAGTGTAAACTCGCTGTCCGACATGACCCAATAGAGCTGCGGGGAAATCATCCTCGAAAGCGGGATTTTCGCCGAAGCAATCTGTCCCATCAACTGCTCCGCAGCCCCTCCGAGCCACGCATCCATAAATGGTGAAAGGTAGTTCTCCAATTCCGAGTAAGAGGTCAGAATGGGAAAAATATCCTCATAACGGCGGTTGAGAAACTCAATGGCATGGGGAAACGTGCAATACTTTCCGTTTTGGTAGATTTTGAGATACCATATAATACTGGCAAACAGAATTATCGGGGATTCCACAAAGAAGTCGCCCTGCTTTTGCACCCACGTTTTGTTGAGATTGAGCATTATGGTATAGGCACTCTCGTAGGCATCCGTAATATCTTCCATGAAATCCGGATGAATGGGATTGCAACGGTGTGAGCGTCGTGGATCATCGAAGTTGATTACATAAAACTTCGGCTTCACCTTGTAGCCCTCCGGGTGATTAAGCAGATGGTTGTATGCAATGGTAGAAAGGTCGCTGAACTTAAAGTCATACACATACATGGAAAAGCCCTTTTCAATCTGCTGCTTGATGAAATTATTTACCACTGCGTAAGACTTGCCGCTGCCCGGTGTGCCTAATACGATGGACGCACGAAAGGGATTCACCACATTTATCCAGCCGTTGTTCCAACGCTTCTTGTAGTAGAACCGTGTCGGCAGATTGACCGAATACTCGCTTTCAATAAGCCTTGTTTCCTGCATGAAGCTCTCGTTCTCGTTGTTGAACACGTCGTCCATGAGGTTGTGTTTCAAGAGGCGGCTCATCCACAGACCACCCATCAGCAGACAGACATACCCCGTCCCGATAGTCAGTATATACAGCCCCGTTACCGCTTCTACCGGCAACGGCAGAGCCAATATCCACCAGTTGAGGAAAAACAGCACGAAACCTACGGCAAGCACCGTCCATATCTTGCCCCAAGTGATTTTCTCACCCTTCACGCCCTTTGTTCCTAAACAGGACAGGGCAAGCAGAAGGACTGCAAACAGTTTCGTGTAGAGGATGGAACGGAACAATCCAGCCGTGCGGTTGAAGTTCATCAGAATCCTGTCCACCACGCCGATGTCCACGCCCCATAGCCGTGTGGCTTCATAGCAGAACCAATACACGTTCATTACCACTAAAATAATACTCACGGCACGCAGAAAATCCATGATTTTCGCCAATGCCCTCAAATCGTCTTCTTGTTGTGACATACATTGATATTGTTTGATTGTTGATACTTTGATTGCTTACATTCCCAAGCCTTTGCGCTTCTTCTTTTTCTTCTTGCGCTGCATAGCCCGGATGAAGGCTTCCTCCTCGGCATCCACCGCCGGGCCTTCGGTAGTGAACAAGCCCATGCCGTCCCAATCCTTTCCGTGTTCGGAAACAGAAAGACTTGGCGTTTCCTCATGTCCTTCCGGGGTAATGGAAAGCGGAATCGGCTGCTGTCCGGCGTATGGCAGCGTGAAGTGTTCCTGCAAGGCGTTGGCGGAAAGTTCCCTGCCCATGCGCGAACCGTTCAGCACACATCCCGTGCGGTGGTCGATGAACGTGGCTCCGTAAATGCGCCCTTCCTCCGTGCAGCGCAGCACGGTGTCAATGCCTTTCTCTTTGAGCGTATCAATGAACTTCTCCTTATCATACGTGTCTTGCAGCACGGAAAGGACGGTGCGTTTCGTCATGTCGGCAAGTTTTCTGTCTTTAATCTCCGCCTTTGAACGGGCAAACTTTCGCTGCGCGGCATCATAGCCGACGGACTTCCCGAACAGCGAAGACTTGAAAGGATTGCCGACCTTGTTGCCCCTGTCGTCCGTAACGGAATAGACCAGCCCGTTATATTCTCGTCCGCGCACGTTGCCCCGCACTTCCTCCACCGTCATATTATATAAGGAAAGGAGGGCGCGGTATTCGCCCATCGTCTGGAAGCGGTAACGGCGGTTTAGTTCCTTAACCACATTTCCCACCTGTTTCTTCACATCGCCAGCCGAAGCATCCACCTTATGCAGCGGCATATCAGTACGGCGGCTTTTCCGTTCCGCATCGTGCAGTCCGTATTTTCGTTCCAGTTCACGGGTTATCTGCTTACTCCGGTAAAAGTTATTTCGGGTGTCAATGCTCCTGCCGCTTTCGTCCACCCGTACCGTCACGATATGAAGGTGGTGGCGGTCGATGTCCTCATGCTTGAAAACGAGGTAAGGCTGACCACCGAAGCCCATCTTCTCCAGATACTCTCGTGCGATGTCCTGAAGCTCCGTATCGGTCAGCACATCGTCAGGATGGGGATTGAGCGAGATATGCACTACCGGTTTTTCCACCTTCGACCGCACGGGCATCAGAGCGAGAAAGTCCTCCATCGCCCTATGGATGTCCACCGTTCCCGTGCCGTCATTGTAGATGCGGCTGGTTGTCAGAAGCCGCCCTTTCGCCTCGTTGATCTTCTCCCCGTTGTAGGCAAGTGCTCCGTACAATGAAATTCCTAAACTGATTTTTGCGACCATTTTGCCTCCAGTTGAGTTTCACCCTTCTTCAAACGCGACTCGGCAGAGTCCAAACAAGTTTGGCTCTGCTCTCGCTGCTCTTTTAGTTCTCTTGAAAGTTCCACAATCTTACGACTCAGTTTCACGAGTTCCACGGTCTGTTGTTCCAACTTGTAGAGCAACGCCATCGCCTTTTTCTCGGAAAAATGCAGCCTCAGTTCCTTCACCACTTGGTTGTAGTTCGTGCCTATCGCGCGGAACTGCGCATGAAAATCGGACAGTCTGGTGTAATAATCCACCAGCGTCTTGTCCACTTTCAGTACCTTGAACGGTTGCCCGAAGAAGTGCGCTTTCAGGAAAACCGACTTGGCGTAAACGCCCGACTTCTCGAACATGACGAGGAAACGGTTGTGTTCCTCCTCGCTGAAACGGACGGTGTAGCGGAACACCGCCGGGTCGAGTTTGGGATTTCTCCCGCCTTTCTTTCTTCTTTTTTCACTCATATTACTTTGGATTTAGCGGTTTAACGGCATAAGCCGCCGCTTCATGGCACAGACACCGTAGGTTTGAGAGGCTTCCCGACTTCGGAGGGTAAGCCCGCCCCCTGCAAGGGCAAGGCGTTTTCAGGGATGCTCAAAATGTTTTGAGCGGCTGAAAACATACCTTGCTATGTTCAGGTGAACATAAAAATCCGTCGGGGACGGATTGGGGATAATGCCTTTCAAACTCCGGGCTGCGCCACCTGCGGCGTACCCTGCCGTTCGGGTGCAAAGTTACGCCCTTAAAGCGATGTCGGACAGAGGCTTGACCCGGACAATCGGTGCCAACCGGCGCAACGTGCTGCCACTTGCCGGAGAAGTGATACAAGTTCCAAAATATCATTGTTTATTTGCAGCATGATTCAAGGAACAAACGATTTGAAGATATGAAAAACGGAACTTCCAAATACCCGGCAAACCGCTTCGGCGGAGGTTTGCAAAACCGAATATCCGCATCAGCGGATACCCGGTCTTACAACAATGCGGTGATTCAAGCATTCAATGACTTCATGACGCAATGCCGTCATTCACCGGTTATCCGGATACGGGCTTCACCCCTGAAGCGGATACGTGCTGAACCGCCCTGATAATGATTTGCGGACGCGGATATGTAAGCCACCGCTCCCGTACAGGAACAAGAAAACAATTCATCAACAATTAAAAACAATAGAACAATGAGTAATGAAATCTTCGTTGCATTCGCAACACAAAAGGGAGGCATCGGCAAATCGACCGTCACGGCACTTGCCGCCAGTTACCTCCACAACATGCAAGGTCATAATGTCGCCGTCATAGATTGCGACGCCCCGCAGCACAGCATCCATGAGCTGCGTGAACGTGAAACGAAACTTATCGACGAGAGCCTCTATTTCAAGGCACTCGCGTGTGACCACTTCCGCAAAATAAGAAAGAACGCCTATCCGGTCATTGCAAGCGATGCCCTCAACGCCCTTGACGATGCCGAAAGGATGCTTGCCGAAGAAGAAGTGAAACCGGACATCGTGTTCTTCGATATGCCGGGAACGCTGAAAAGCAACGGGGTTGTAAAGACCCTCTCGCAGATGGACTACATCTTCGCGCCCATGAGTGCCGACCGCTTCGTCGTGGAAAGCACCCTGCAATTCGCCGTGATGTTCCGTGACAACCTCATGACGACGGGACAGGCGAAAACAAAAGGGCTGTACCTGTTCTGGACAATGGTGGACGGCAGGGAGAAGAACGGCCTGTACGACTTGTACGAGGATGTGATTGCCGAAATGGGGCTGTCGGTGTTGTCCACCCGCCTGCCCGACAGTAAGAAGTTCCGGCGCGACCTCTCGGAAGAGCGCAAGAGTGTTTTCCGCTCGACCATCTTCCCGATGGACGCATCCCTGATGAAAGGCAGCGGCATCCGCGAGTTCTCGGAAGAGATTGCCGGCATCATCAAACCGCAATGACTATGGGCAGCAGGAAAGTGAACACCGAAGGCATCGACGAGGAACTGTTGATAGCCTCCATCGGCAGACGCAAGCAGGACGGGACCCTGTACCGTGCGCAGGAGCCGCCCACACCTGCCCACGCAGAGGAAAGCGTCCCGGAAACGGAACAGTCCCCCGTGCCGTCAAGGGAGAAGCCGCCGAAAGACAGCGGACGCCGCAAACGGCAGGAAGATGACTATTCCGGTATGTTCCTCCGCCGCAACGAGATAAAGACCCGCCAGTGTGTCTATATCAGCCGCGATGTACACAGCAAGATCTTGAAAATCGTGAACGACATCGCCGGACGGGAAATCTCGGTAGGCGGCTACGTGGACACCGTGCTGCGCCAACATCTGGAACAGCACAAGGAGAAAATAAACGAATTATACAAAAAACAACGTGAAGATTTAATCTGAATATGGAAAAGAAACAAGAAAACGGAAGCCCGCAGCAAAATAGCGGGAGTATGCTTGCACAAGTGCAGGCGAGTGTGGAAATCCTGTCGCCCATTCCGGTAAACGGCAAATGCGGCGAGAAGGACTACCTGCGGCTGTTCATCCGTGAACCCGAAGTAAAGGCTCGTGAGGGAAAGATGGCGTATGTGCGCCCGGAGTTCCACGACCGCATCATGCGCATTACCCGCGTGATCGGGCATGACAGGCTGTCGCTGTCCGCCTATATCGACCATGTGCTTGCGCATCACTTCAAGCAATGCGAGGATGCGATAAAGAGCCTGTACGCCCAAAATTACAATTCAGTATTTTAACCATCAAAAGAAACAGACATGAAAAGAAAGAAGAATGACTATCGAGCCTTCATGAAGAAATCAGGCTTCAAGGCAAGGGAGGGAAAACAAGTGTACATCAGCAAGGAAACCCATGACAAGATTGCCATGCTTGTCCGCTGGTTGGGTGACGGGGAAGTTACAATCGCCGACTTCACCGAGAACGTGGTACGCGAGTTCCTGTGTACACACCGTGACGAGCTGAACCGAATGTTGAACGCTGTCCCCAAAGAACTATGAACATGACCATCATTCTCCTGACCGTATCGGTCGGCTGTAACCTCTGGTTCCTGTTCCTGCTGCTCTATGACCGCATCATGGACACTAAGATTGTCCGCTTCTTCCGCAATCTTGCCGGACTGTGGCGGGCATTGGACTGCAAGGTGGCAAAGCAGGAAACGACAACAGAAACGCCGCCCGAAGAAGTACAGGACATCATCGGCAAGAGCCGTTTCAAAATGGCTTCAACCCGGACAACCGCTGCCATACCGGTGCCACAAACTGCCACTTTGGAAAAAGGCATTGAACTGTCGGAGGAAGACGCTACTTTTGACGACGGAAACGCGGAAACCGCCTCACGCCCGGCACAAGTCCCGGAAGACAAACTTGATGAAACCTTCACAAGCATTCCGCCTTCGGAACTGGAGTACGGGGAGGATGAACCGGAAGAGGGTGAACCGGATTCGCCACGGGCTTCGGGCAGCAGTTTTGACGAGATTGACAATGCGGTCAGGACAGCCAAGAACCCGGAAGCGACAGAGAAAGAATGTGAGAAAGCGGCAAAGGTTTTCTCCGATATGGAAGGAACGGAACTGTACGACAAACTGATGTCAGGCTCGACGGAACTGAGCATCCGCATCAAGGGACTGATTGAGGTCAGACTCAAAAAGCCGAAGAAAGAGTTTACCGTACCTGACAACATCGAGGACTTCGACATCCGCGACTATGTATAACGACTAAAAAAGAAAGGAAATGAAAAAGTAGAATGACATCACCACAGGCGCACGGCGGTACAAGGTACAGCCAACCCGCAACGGACACGCCCGAGTCCGTGGAAACAAACAGGCAAACCACTAAACCAAAGTAAAGTAATCAAGTATCAACCGCCCGACAAAGGACTATCCACCCTTTCGACGGCACAAAACAAGAACAGTTTATGAAGAAGAACATCTTGAAAAACAAAAGAGCAATCCTCTCAACGGCACTCGTCATCGCCGCAACCGCCTCCGTCTTCGCGCAGGGAAACGGACTGGCAGGCATCAACGAAGCCACCTCTATGGTCACCAGTTATTTTGACCCCGGCACGAAACTCATCTACGCCATCGGCGCGGTGGTCGGTCTTATCGGAGGTGTAAAAGTGTATGGCAAGTTCTCGTCCGGCGATCCCGACACAAGCAAGACAGCCGCCTCATGGTTCGGAGCCTGTATCTTTCTGATTGTCGCCGCCACTATCCTGCGCTCATTCTTCCTTTAATACGCAATGTATGGCTGAATACCCGGTAAACAAGGGGATCGGCCGTCCGGTAGAGTTCAAGGGTCTGAAGGCACAGTACCTCTTCATCTTCTGCGGAGGTCTGCTGGCACTCTTCATCCTGTTCGTCATCCTCTACATGGTCGGTATCGACCAGTGGATATGTATCGGCTTCGGCGTTGTATCGTCCTCCGTCCTCGTATGGCAGACCTTCGCGCTGAACGCCCGGTACGGCGAACACGGGCTGATGAAGTTGGGAGCGGCACGGAGCCATCCCCGATACCTGATCAACCGGCGGCGAATTACCCGATTATTCAAACGACAACGAAAGGAAGAAACGACATGAGGAATACATCCAAAATGACAACACTGGAAAACAAGTTCCCGCTATTGGCTGTGGAGCATGGCTGTATCATCTCCAAAGATGCCGACATCACGGTGGCCTTCGAGGTGGAGCTGCCGGAACTTTACACCGTGACAAGCGCAGAGTACGAGGCGGTACACGGCTGCTGGTGCAAGGCAATCAAGGTACTGCCCGACTTCTCTGTCGTGCATAAGCAGGACTGGTTCATCAAGGAACGCTATCAGCCTGAGCTGCAAAAAGACGACATGAGTTTTTTGAGCCGTTCTTTTGAACGTCACTTCAACGAGCGTCCCTACCTGAAACACACCTGCTACCTCTATCTGACCAAGACGACGAAGGAGCGTAACCGGATGCAGAGCAACTTCAGCACGCTGTGCCGGGGGCATATCATCCCGAAGGAACTGGACAAGGAAACCGCCGGGAAGTTCATGGAGGCGGCCGAACAGTTCGAGCGCATCATGAACGACAGCGGACTTGTCAGGCTGCGCCGTCTCTCCACCGACGAGATTGTCGGCACGGAGAAGACAGCCGGACTGATAGAACGTTACTTCTCGCTCATGCCCGAAGGCGACACGACCTTGCAGGACATCAACCTCTCGGCAAGGGAAATGCGCATCGGCGACAACCGCCTGTGCCTGCACACCCTCTCCGATGCGGAAGACCTGCCCGGCAAGGTGGCGACCGACACCCGGTATGAACGGCTATCCACTGACCGCTCGGACTGCCGCCTCTCCTTCGCCTCACCCGTGGGGCTGCTGCTCTCCTGCAACCACATCTACAACCAGTATGTGATTATCGACAACAGCGAGGAGAACCTTCAGAAGTTCGAGAAGTCCGCAAGGAACATGCAGTCGCTCTCCCGCTATTCAAGGAGCAACAGCATCAACCGCGAGTGGATAGACCAATACCTGAACGAAGCCCATTCCTACGGGCTGACATCGGTACGGGCACACTTCAACGTCATGGCGTGGAGCGATGATATGGAGGAACTGAAGCACATTAAGAACGACGTGGGCAGCCAGCTGGCAAGCATGGAGTGCGTACCGCGCCACAACACCATCGACTGCCCGACACTCTACTGGGCGGCGATGCCCGGCAACGCGGCGGACTTCCCGGCAGAAGAGAGTTTTTACACCTTCATCGAGCAGGCTGTATGCCTGTTCACGGAGGAAACCAACTACCGAAGTTCACTCTCGCCCTTCGGCATCAAGATGGTGGACAGGCTCACGGGAAAACCGCTGCACCTCGACATCAGCGACCTGCCGATGAAGCGGGGCATCACCACCAACCGTAACAAGTTCGTATTGGGTCCTTCGGGCAGCGGCAAGTCGTTCTTCATGAACCACCTTGTGCGCCAATACTACGAACAGGGCACGCACGTGGTACTGGTGGACACTGGAAACTCCTATCAGGGCTTGTGCGAGATGATACGGCGCAAGACAAACGGGGCTGACGGCGTGTATTTCACCTATACCGAAGAGAAGCCGATTTCGTTCAACCCCTTCTACACTGATGACTACGTGTTTGACGTGGAGAAAAAGGACAGCATCAAGACACTGTTGCTGACACTCTGGAAGTCGGAGGATGACAAGGTGACGAAGACGGAAAGCGGCGAACTGGGCAGTGCGGTAAGTGCCTACATCGAGCGTATCAAGGCGGACCGGAGCATCGTTCCATCGTTCAACACCTTCTACGAGTATATGCGCGATGATTATCGCAAGGAACTGGCGCAACGAGACATCAAGGTGGAGAAGTCCGACTTCAACATCGACAATATGCTCACCACCATGCGGCAGTATTACCGGGGCGGACGCTACGACTTCCTGCTCAACTCCGAAGAGAACATTGACCTACTGGGCAAACGGTTCATCGTATTCGAGATTGACAGCATCAAGGAAAACCGCGAACTGTTCCCGGTCGTGACCATCATCATCATGGAAGCCTTCATCAACAAGATGCGCCGTCTGAAAGGCGTACGTAAGCAACTGATCGTGGAAGAGGCTTGGAAGGCATTGTCATCGGCCAACATGGCTGAATATCTGCGCTACATGTACAAGACCGTCCGAAAGTATTTCGGTGAGGCGATCGTGGTGACGCAGGAGGTGGACGACATCATTTCCTCGCCCGTGGTCAAGGAGAGCATCATCAACAACTCCGACTGCAAGATTCTTCTCGACCAGCGGAAGTACATGAACAAGTTTGACCAGATACAGGCGTTGCTCGGACTGACGGAGAAGGAGAAGTCGCAGATACTCTCCATCAACATGGCTAACAACCCGTCAAGGCTCTACAAGGAGGTGTGGATAGGTTTGGGCGGCACGCAGTCGGCAGTCTATGCCACCGAGGTGAGCGCGGAGGAGTATCTGGCGTACACCACCGAGGAAACAGAAAAGGTGGAGGTGTACCGTCTGGCGGAGCAACTGGACGGCGACATCGAAGCCGCCATCCGTCAGCTTGCCGAAAGAAGGAGAAACAAAGAATAACCGATAAACAGATGTAACGAAACAATGTAAGACAGAATCATTCATCAACAAAAAAAGAAAAGAACATGAAGATAACAAAGAACCAACTGCTGCTCATGGGCAGCTGCATGATAGGACTTGCAAGTATGATGCTGCAAGCCTGTACGGAACCGGAAGACACGCGCACGATGCTGTGCGGGAATTGGGAAAGCGTGGAGGGAAAGCCCGACGTACTTATCTACAAGGAGGGCGAAGCCTACAAAGTAACGGTTTTCAAGCGTGGCGGACTTAGCCGCAAGCTCAAGCCGGAAACCTATCTTTTGAAAGAAGAGAACGGCAACCTGTTCATGAACACCGGCTTCCGCATCGACGTGTCCTACAACGAGGCGACGGACATCCTGACCTTTTCGCCCAACGGGGACTATATCAGGGTGAAACCGCAGCCGGAACATCCGGTAAACGAACAATAACCAATAATATCAACCACTAAATCCAAAGAAAGATGAGAACAAGAATGACAATGATTATCTGCCTCTGCCTGCTTGTCGCGGGCAAGGCAAGCGCACAGTGGACGGTAGTGGACCCGTCCAACATCGCGCAGAGCATCGTGAACACCTCCAAGAACGTGGTACACACCTCCACGACCGCCCAAAATATGGTGAAGAACTTTCAGGAAACGGTGAAGATTTACGAGCAGGGCAAGAAGTATTACGACGCTCTGAAATCCGTGAACAATCTGGTCAAGGACGCCCGCAAGGTGCAGCAGACCATCCTGATGGTGGGCGACATCACCGACATCTACGTGACCAGCTTCCAGAAGATGATGCGTGACGACAATTTCACGGTGGAGGAACTCGGAGCCATCGCCTTCGGCTACACCAAACTATTAGAGGAATCCAACGACGTGCTGACGGAACTGAAGAACGTGGTGAACATCACCACGCTATCCATGACGGACAAGGAGCGTATGGACGTGGTGGAGAGCTGCTACTCCAAGATGAAGCGTTACCGCAACCTCGTGAGCTACTACACCAACAAGAACATCAGTGTGAGCTACCTGCGTGCGAAGAAGAAAAACGACCTTGACCGCATCATGGGGCTGTACGGGAATGCCAACGAAAGATACTGGTAGCCTATGGATTTCGACAACCTTCACCAGATACTTCGCTCACTCTACGAGGAGATGATGCCGCTGTGCGAGGACATGGCGGGCGTGGCGAAAGGTATTGCCGGATTAGGCGCGCTGTTCTACGTCGCCTACCGGGTATGGCAATCGCTGGCGAGAGCCGAACCGATAGACGTGTTCCCCATGCTACGCCCGTTCGCAATCGGCCTGTGCATCATGTTCTTCCCGACGGTGGTATTGGGTACGATAAACAGCATCATGTCGCCTGTCGTGCAGGGTACGGCGAAGATGCTGGAGGCAGAAACGCTGGACATGAACCGATACCGGGAGCAAAAGGACAAACTCGAATACGAGGCGATGATGCGCAATCCCGAAACCGCCTACCTTGTGTCAAACGAGGAGTTTGACAAGCAGCTGGACGAATTAGGCTGGTCGCCGGGTGATATGGTGACGATGGCGGGGATGTATATCGAGCGCGGAATGTACAACATGAAGAAGGGCATCCGCGACTTCTTCCGCGAGATACTGGAACTGATGTTCCAAGCCGCCGCCCTCGTGATAGACACCATCCGCACCTTCTTCCTCGTGGTGCTGGCGATACTCGGTCCGATAGCCTTCGCCATATCGGTGTGGGACGGTTTCCAAAGCACGCTCACGCAATGGATATGCCGCTACATACAGGTCTATCTGTGGCTGCCAGTGTCGGACATGTTCAGCACCATACTGGCGAAAATCCAAGTGCTGATGCTGCAAAGCGACATCGAGCGTATGCAGGCAGACCCGAACTTCTCGCTGGATTCGAGTGACGGGGTCTATATCGTATTCATGATTATCGGCATCATCGGCTATTTCACCATCCCGACGGTGGCGGGTTGGATCATCCAGGCCGGTGGCATGGGAAGCTACGGGCGCAATGTGAACCAGACAGCAGGCAAGGCGGGTGGATTCGCCGGAAGCGTGGCGGGTGCCACCGCAGGCAATGTGCTGGGACGTGCCGGGAAGCTGCTGAAATAACAATCCGGATGAGATTGTCAAGGTAGCTGCAAAGACTGGCTGAAGGTAGCTACCTCGACCGCCACAAGGTAGCTACCTTGACAGAACATCCGTAAGACAACATATTTGACAATAAAAAACGAATAAACAACAATGGAATTCAAATCACTCAAAAACATTGAATCATCGTTCAGGCAGATACGTCTGTTCGGTATTGTCTTCCTCTCGCTGTGCGCCGTGATAACGGTATGGAGCGTGTGGAGTTCCTACCGCTTCGCGGAGAAGCAGCGGGAGAAGATTTACGTGCTGGACAACGGCAAGTCGCTGATGCTGGCGCTCTCGCAGGATTTGTCGCAGAACCGCCCGGCGGAGGCAAAGGAACACGTGCGCCGCTTCCACGAACTGTTCTTCACGCTCTCGCCCGAAAAGAGCGCGATAGAGCATAACGTGAAACGGGCGTTGCTGCTGGCGGACAAGAGCGTGTACCACTACTATTCGGACTTCGCCGAGAAAGGGTATTACAACCGCATCATTGCCGGGAACATCAACCAAGTGCTGAAGGTGGACAGCGTGGTGTGCGACTTCAACGGCTACCCGTATCGTGCGACAACCTACGCCACGCAGAAGATCATCCGGCAGAGCAACGTCACCGAGCGCAGCCTCGTGACCACGTGCCGCCTCTTGAACTCGTCCCGCTCGGACGACAATCCCAACGGTTTCACCATCGAGGGATTCACCATCATCGAGAACAAGAATTTACAGACCATCAAAAGATAACGGACATGAAGAAAATCAGGAAATCATTTTGGAGTGCTTATTGGAAACTCCATGACAAAAAGAAAATGCTGGTATCAAGGCTAAAGGGCTATCTGGACGGCTTGCCCCCGAAAACACGCAAACGCATCGTGCTGACGATGCTCGCCGCCTTCGCAATGCTTGCTCTCTACACCTTCGGCAAAGCCGTCTATGACATCGGCAGAAATGACGGCAGGCAGTTGGTGAAAGACCATGCCGGACAGGTGGAGCTGTCCATTAAGCCGGAAAACAATCACAACGTAATACCTCATTTATATGGAACAGACGAAGAATGAACAAAAGAACGAAAACAAGGCGGCTCCCGGCAATGAAAAACCGAAAAAGGAGCGCAAGCCGCTGACCGAAGCCCAACGGCTGAAACGTCAGAAGATGATAGTGCTGCCCGCTATGGTGCTGGTGTTCATCGGGGCGATGTGGCTGATATTCGCACCGTCCTCCGACAAGAAGCAACAGCCGGGAACGGGCGGTTACAACATGGAGATGCCCGATGCGGACAAGGCGAACCGCCAGATTATCGGCGACAAGGTGAAAGCCTACGAGCAGGGGGCGATGGAGGAACGGAAGGAGAACCGCAGCCGTGCCATGCAGCAGTTGGGCGATATGTTCGACCGTGAGGTGGCTGAGGTGGACGGTGGCAGGGACTTCGATCTTGCCAATCCCGGAGGTACTGAGGAAGCGGAGAAATCCGTACCGAAGGCCATACAGTCCTCCGCAGCCGCCTACCGTGACCTCAATGCCACGCTCGGCAACTTCTATGAGCAGCCGAAGAACGACAACGCGGAGATGGACGAACTGCTGGAACGTATTTCCTCATTGGAATTAGAACTTGAAAGTGAGAAAGGAAAGTCGTCCTCTATGGATGACCAAGTGGCTCTTATGGAGAAGTCCTACGAACTGGCGGCGAAGTATATGGGCGGTCAGAACAACGGAAAGCCGGAAACGGTACAGTCACCAGAGCCTTCTCCCGTACAGAAAGCGGGAAAAGCAGGGAAGAACAGGGCTGCACCTGTCAGGCAGGTGGCGCATCAGGTGGTGTCCTCGCTCGGACAGCCGATGAGTAATGCCGAGTTTGTCGCATCTTTCTCGCAGGAGTGTAACCGCAGTTTCAACACGGCGATAGGCGGCACGACCGTATCGGACAAGAACACCATATCGGCGTGTGTCTATGGAGCGCAGAGCGTGACGGACGGGCAGGCGGTCAGATTGCGCCTGTTGGAGCCGATGGCAGTGGCGGACAGAATCATTCCCCGCAACGCGGTGGTGGTCGGCACGGCAAAGATACAGGATGAACGGCTCGACATCGGCATCACGTCGTTGGAATATGACGGCACTATCATTCCGGTGGAGTTGGCGGTGTATGACACGGACGGACAGCCCGGCATCTTCATTCCGAACTCGATGGAGATGAATGCAGTCAGGGAGGTTGCCGCCAACATGGGCGGCTCGTTGGGCAGCAGTATCAATATTTCCACCAATGCCGGGGCGCAACTCGCCTCCGATTTGGGCAAGGGGTTGATACAGGGTACGAGCCAGTACATCGCCAAAAAGATGCGCACGGTCAAGGTGCATCTAAAAGCCGGGTACAAGGTCATGCTCTACCAAGATAGAGATTGAGAACCAATAAAGACAATCAACAACCAAAAGAAATCGATCACAATCAAATTTTCAATTACCACTAAAATCCAAAGTAAAATGAGAAAAGAAATCATGATGTTTGCCCTCGCTATGGGCATCGCAACTGCCAACGCGCAGGAGAAAGTAACCGTTGGAGAAAACAACGGCAGTGAGGAACAACCGACCTTGACAAAGGAAGTCTATCCGCAGAAAGAAGCGGACGGCGACCTGTATCACGGGCTGACAAA
This sequence comes from Phocaeicola intestinalis, assembly GCF_014837065.1. GTDB lineage: Bacteria > Bacteroidota > Bacteroidia > Bacteroidales > Bacteroidaceae > Phocaeicola > Phocaeicola intestinalis. The sequence continues at coordinate 8,476 of NZ_JACSPP010000025.1, read as the reverse complement.
GAAGCTGACTTTCGACCGCATGATACCCCCGCACGGGCTGGAGGTAACCTACGACAAGACTGTCCATGTCATCTTCCCGGCAGAGGTGCGCTACGTGGATTTAGGCTCACCCGACCTGATTGCGGGTAAAGCCGACGGTGCCGAGAATGTTATCCGCGTGAAGGCCACCGTGCGCAATTTCCCGAATGAAACGAATATGTCCGTGATAACGGAGGACGGGAGTTTCTACACCTTCAACGTGAAGTATGCCGCCGAACCGTTGCTGCTCAATGTGGAGATGTGCGACTTCATCCATGACGGGGAGAAGGTGAACCGCCCGAACAACGCGCAGGAAATCTATCTGAAAGAACTGGGCAGCGAAAGTCCGATGCTGGTACGTCTTATCATGAAGTCCATCCACAAGCAGAACAAGCGTGAGGTGAAGCATATCGGCTGCAAGCGTTTCGGCATCCAATACCTGCTGAAAGGCATCTACACGCACAACGGGCTTCTCTATTTCCACACGGAAATCAAGAACCAGAGCAATGTGCCTTTCGATGTGGACTACATCACATGGAAAATAGTGGACAAGAAGGTGGCGAAGCGTACCGCCGTGCAGGAGCAGATCATCCTGCCGCTCCGTGCGCAGAACTACGCCACCTGCGTGCCGGGGAAGAAGAGCGAGCGCACGGTATTCACGATGGCGAAGTTCACCATTCCCGATGACAAGTGTCTTGTGGTGGAACTGAACGAGAAGAACGGCGGCCGCCACCAGTCTTTTGTGATTGAGAACGAGGACTTGGTACGTGCCAATACCATCAATGAACTTCAGGTGCGCTGACCATGAGAAAGTACATCGCAATCATCATCGCGTCGCTTGCCCTCTTTGCAGGGCAGGCGCACGCCCAGCGATGCCTGCCGAAGATGCAGGGCATCGAGGTCAGGGCGAACATGGCGGACGGCTTCAAGCCCGGCGGCAACAATGGCGGGTACAGCTTCGGGGCGGCTCTTTCCACCTACACGAAAAAGGGGAACAAATGGGTGTTCGGCGGCGAATACCTGCTGAAGAACAATCCCTACAAGGACGGTAAGATACCCGTGGCGCAGTTCACGGCGGAGGGTGGTTACTACTTCAAGGTGCTATCCAGCCCCCGCAAAATCGTATTTGTCTATGCAGGTGCTTCGGCTCTTGCCGGATATGAGTCGGTGAACTGGGGCGAGAAGGTGCTGCATGACGGCTCCACGCTTCATGACCGGGACGCTTTCATCTATGGTGGTGCAGTGACGCTTGATATGGAGTTTTATGTGGCCGACCGTATCGCCCTGCTAGCCAACCTCCGGGAACGTTGTTTGTGGGGAGGCGATACGAAGAAGTTTCATACACAGTGGGGCTTGGGTATCAAGTTCATCATAAACTGACGCACCGCATGGAACGGACGGAAATCGAAGCCATGAGGCAGATACCCCTGGCAGACTTTCTTGCACGGTTAGGATATGAACCTGTCCGAAGAAGCGGAAACGAGCTGTGGTATTGTGCCCCTTATCGCAATGAGCGTACTCCATCTTTCCGCGTGAATGTGGCAAAACAACTATGGTATGACTTCGGTTTGGGCAAGGGTGGCGACATCTTCACGCTTTCCGGGGAGTTTATCGGAAGCGGGGACTTCATGGAACAAGTGAAGTTCATAGCGGAAACCGCCAATATGCCTATGCCTGCTTCCGATGTGAGAAAACCCGCCGTCCTGCCTAAACCTTCCGAACCTGTCTTTGAGGGAGTGGAAGCCGTCCCACTGCATCGATCCCCACTGACGGACTATCTGGCGGAACGGGGCATTCCTTACGCTGTCGCATCAAGCTACTGCTGCCGACTGAATTACGGAGTGCGTGGCAAACGGTATTTTGCTGTCGGTTTTCCGAACGTGGCGGGCGGTTATGAGATACGCAGCCGCTTCTTCAAGGGATGCGTACCGCCGAAGGATGTGTCGCTGGTCAAGGCGGAATGCTTTCCGACTGACGTGTGCAGCGTCTTCGAGGGTTTCATGGACTTTCTCTCCGCTGCCACGCTCGGATTGGAAACGGGCGACTGCCTTGTGCTGAACTCGGTTGCCAACGTGGAAAAGGCAATGAGGGATCTGGACGGTTACGGGTGTATCGACTGTTATCTTGACCATGACGAATCCGGACGGCGCACGTTGGAAACGCTGAAAGGACACTACAAGGAACGTATCAATGACCGTTCCGCACTCTATGACGGTTGCAAGGACTTGAACGAGTACCTGCAACTGACAACGAAAAAAGAATTGAACAATAACTCAAAAATCAAAGGACAATGAACATACTGAACAACAGAAACAAGAAAAACTCAATCTTCAAGGCGTTGGCACTCTGCCTGTTCGCCGCCCTGTCGCTCACCGTCGTATCGTGTGATGACGACATGGACATCCAGCAATCCTATCCGTTTACGGTGGAAACCATGCCCGTGCCTAACAAGGTGACGAAGGGGCAGACGGTGGAAATACGCTGTGAACTGAAAAAGACGGGCGACTTCGCCAATACGCTCTACACCATCCGGTATTTCCAGTTTGAGGGAGACGGTACGCTGGAAATGGACAACGGCATCACCTTCCTGCCCAATGACCGTTATCTGCTCGAAAACGAGAAGTTCCGACTGTACTATACGGCAAAGGGGAACGAGGCTCACAACTTCATTGTGGTGGTGGAGGACAACTTCGGCAACTCCTATGAGCTGGAGTTTGACTTCAATAACCGAAACGTGAAGGACGACGGGATTATATCGGTTGTTCCCATCGGGAATTTCAAACCCATTATGCGATGATGCGTGTATTCATGGCTATCCTCTGTTCGCTTATGGTGGTCTGTTCTGTGTCCGCACAGATCAGCCGCAATAAGGGAACGGACGGACAGGCGGCTATCTATCGGCTGCCACTATTCGAGAGGGCGGTGCGCTGTACCAAATACTTTGAGGGCTGGCACTCGGAGAAACACCATCCATATGTGGGATACGGGCATAAGCTGTTGCCTGGCGAAAGGTATTCGGCACGCACCATGACGAAGCGGGAGGCGGACGTGCTCCTGCGGAAAGACCTTCGGAAGTTCTGCGCAATGTTCCGCAAATTCGGGAAAGATAGTCTGCTCCTTGCCACGCTTGCCTACAATGTCGGTCCGTACCGGCTTTTAGGAAGCAAGAAGATACACAAAAGTGCGCTGATACGAAAGTTAGAGGCGGGCGACAGGAACATTTACCGCGAGTATATCGCTTTCTGCAACTACAAGGGCAAACGCCACGCCATGCTGCTTAAACGGAGAAAGGCGGAGTTTGCGCTGCTGTATGAACCGTAAATGACTGACAAAACGACTGCAAAAGGCGTGCTATATTCAAATTGGCACGCCTTTTGTTTAATCGTAAGTGTCCAAAAATGACTACGAGGACGATAAAAATTCAGTCTAAAACTCAAAATATAGCGATCATGAAATTGGATATTTCATTTAAGTTGTAGATTGAGTTTTCTAAAAAGAAGAAAACTCAATCAAAAAAATCCTTTTCGCCCTATGACAAGGTGTAGCTTGTGATTAGCATACTGTCTTTGATTGTAGGCTTCATAGCATTATTTTGAAAAAGAGAATATTCTTCAGGGAGTAGGCAAGCATACTCCCTGTTTCTTTTATACATTATCGCAGATTGAAACAGCGGTTTCTTTGCTACTTTCTTTGCCCGCCATCATGCTCATGAAAGAAAGTAGGCGGCTTTTCGCCGCCCACCTCTTAAAATCGGGTGTAAAGTCCCGTTACCATTGTGAATACGTCCTCCAGCATATCGCAATATATCCCCTCATGCGTTTCTATGTCTTTTGTCCTGCTCTCGAATGTCTTTTTGCTGAACGTCTTGCGGTAGAAACGCATATTGTAGAGGTCTGCCCCTCCGTCATAAATGATGTCAAGGCGGTTCGCGCTTGTCTTGTTCCTCGCAAGGCTCATGCGTAAGCCGTTGCCCATGTCTATGAAGTCCTTGCTTCCCGTGATGACGGCAAAGCGTCTGCCGCCTATCTGCTCTAAAATTGTCTTTGCTATCATGTCCGTTGTCTTTTAGGTATGGTATGTAGGCGGTGCGGACACCGCCTACACATTCAATATTCCGTTATTTCGGCAATGGGTGTCCGCCGTTGCAGCCACTCCTTCACACATTCCATGTTGTACTCGCTCGTTATGACTGCCGTATGGATGTCAGTGGCGGTAAAACGTGTGCTCTCGTAGTCTTCTATCCATCCTTTCAGGGTATCAACGCCCCACGCTTCGGCATCGTCAAATATGCCGTCCAAAATTGTAATAGGTTCGCTGAACTTGACTATCAGCGTTTGGTAGCCTGCTTCATTCATCGCTTGTCCTCCTTTCCTTGCTTGTTATTCAACCATTTGTCCCGTGCGGCTCTGCACTCGTCCAATGTGGGTTTCACACAAGCGAACAATTCTCCGTCCATGTGGCGGTAGTCGTACTGCACAAGCGTCCGCTTGCGTCTGCCGATACCCGTTTGGAATTTCTCATACTTCTCCGTTCCTGCCTCTATGCAGGTGCTTACTCCGTTGATGGTCATTCTTGTTGTCATAATCGTGTAGGGTTAAAATTCAACAATCAGTAATCTGTTCTCCATGTGTTTGCTTGCATCCGATGCAAGCCGTTGTTTCAGCCAAAAGTGGTTGCGTCCATAGCCGTAGGCGAAGAACTTGTCAAAGTCCGTGTTTTCGGATAACTGCCGTATGGCGGTCTTGAACTCGCTCCCGTTCCTTGCGAACACGGCTGTGTTCACAAGGTTGATGAGCAACATCGGGATTTGGTCGTCCCATACGCTTACCATGCTTTCAATTCTTACTTCCATATTGTTAGGTATTATAGGTTGATGTTATGCCACGTTCATCCGTTGTTGTATCAGTCCGGCATTATCCTCCACAAGTCGGATGATGCGGTCGTGGTACTCGGTGTTGGAGTTGCACACCCCTCTGCTCTGTACCACTTTCAGCGTTTTCAAGGACACTTCCACGGTTTCTATGCGCTTGCCATCAATGGTTGCGGAAAGGATAAGGGAGTCTGCCTTATTGTGATAGCCACCCACGCAATGGTGCATCAGCCGTCCCTCGGTTTCCATTTCCTCCACGCTCTCTATGACTTTGACAAGGATAAGGTTGTCGGAGAATACAAGCCCGAAGAACATTCCTTTGGCTTTCAGATAGTTCTTCTCGTTCTCTATCATCTTTCTCCGTTCTTCCTCGCTTCTCTCACGCTCCCTTTGTCGGTTGCGCCTTACGACCAACTTGTCGTGTTCCGCTTTAAGGTCGGCGGGGCAAACATACTTCGGGCAGTTGGTGTCCTTGCCGAAATGTCGCAGAAGGTCTATGGTGTCTTTCCACATTGAGCCGTCCGAAATGGTGTAGCCGTTGCGGATGCAAATCTTGATGGAGTTCCAATACTGCCCCATGTCAAAGGAACTGCGGATGTAGTGGCGCAACATGGGATATTGTCCTGCCTTCAAAAGCGTTTCGGCTCGGCTGTCGGAAAGGATAGCCGTGAAAAGGTCATAGGGCAAGATGTTGTGGCAGTCCCCCTTGAAGCCGTTGCGCTTCAGTTCGGGGATAAGCCTTGTTGTCGGATAAGTGCAGATAGGGTCTATGTCGTATGCCCCGAATTTCTTGTTGCCACGGATTTCCATATCGCTCCATTCGTTCCATAGGTCGCAGTAGAAAAGGCTCTGACAACGTAACCTTGCCACGGTCTCCGTCTTGCCGTCGGGTGCAATCCATCGTTGGACCACCTCGCTGATGTAATACTTGGCAGGCTGGCACACCTTCCGTTTAAGATGTACTGCGAAGAAACGGATTACTTGGAACTGCTTGCAGGTCGTGATGACGGAGAAGTATTCCATATCCTTGAACACTCGCTTTCGGGTGTCAAGCACTTCAAGTTCTTTTCCGCAATGGGGGCAGGTGCAACCGCATACGCTCTCCGCAAGCGGGTGTTCGCTTTTCCATCGGTGTCCGCACTCGGTACAAGTGAGGATGCCGCCTTTCGTTCTGTGGGCATAGTGCTTGAAGCAATGCTCAAATGCGTATGCCGTCTGTTTCTCGGTCAGTTCGGGCAGTCTGCGGATTAACTTGGCTACCTCTTTCTGTATGCGTGTCCTCGGTTTCATAACATATCAAATAATGAGGGTTCTTGAATAGGTTGTGCGGTCGCTTTGGTGGCGGTTCTCGGCTTGTTGCGGTTTTGCAACCTGCGGACTTCCTCCTCTTGGTATTGCCGTATAGCCTTCTGACGTGCTTCCGCCTTTTCCTCTGCGGTGAGTTCCACCACATGGTTCACGGCTACCTGGCATTGGATAGGCTTGCCCACCTCTATCTCGTTCTCGTCATAGTAGTGTACGGCTTGTCCGTAAATCTCCCCGTCCGTGAAGCCGTTGCAACCGCTCTTCTGCACATAGTTCAGAATGTAGGTAACACAATCGTCTATGTTCTTGGCTGGGTTGCGGTAGTTCTTGGCAAAGAGCACATCTTCCGCCGCACGTTGCTCCAAATACATCTGTATCGTTCTCTTGAAATGGTCTGTTCCTTTCATATCGCTTTCGTTTTTAGATTGTCTGTTTCAGTATCTCTCTCCAATAGGTAGGCTCTACCTCGCTCAACAGGAAATCCATAAAGTCTTTCCGTGCGTCCTTGTTCAGTTCGTGGTAGAGTTCACGGAATACGGATATGTTGCCGTTGATGTACGTTTCCACCATATACTCGAAGATGTTGTCCACCTCGTAGTATCTGCATTGCTGCGCTGCTGTCCTGCTGCTTCTCTTTGCCATGTCGGTAAGGGTTAAAGGGTGAATAACCAAAGAATGAAGCCGAAGAAGGCGATTGTGGAAAGGATAGCCACGATTATGCCTATCGCCACTCGGAACACTCCGTTTACTATCTCTTTGACGATGCTCCAAAGGATGCCGAACACCCCAAAGGCGGTGCGCATGATTAGGGTGCATATAGCAATACCCATGTACTGCGCTGTCTGTCTGATGTCTGCCGTTGCTGTCATATACGTTCATTTGTCAAGTTCCACGATGTTGTCAATCCTGCCGTAAAGGAAACTGCGGAGTGCGGTCTTGTCGGTTGCCTTATATTCCGTCCAATGTCCGTACTGCTTTACGATGTAAGTTCGGAGAATGTCGGAGAAGTCAAACCTCCAGCCTTGTAAGGGAACTGCACTTTTGAAATAGGTGTTGCTGTTCACTTTTTCGGTGAGCCAATCCTTTTCCTCTCGGTTCATCTGTCCTCCGTTGTTCAGTTTCTCACGAAGAATGTAAACCTTACTGCCTTTCAGTGCTTCCAGTGTCGGCACTTCCCAAGCCACGAATTTTGTTGCTATTGTTGTTCTCATATCCGTTTTGTTTTTGATTTTTTATTTTTTAATGCGGATTCAAGAGCTGAGGGAGTTGAGTTTCAAACTTTCTTATCTGCCTCTTGTTTATCCGACATTTTTTTTAATGCGTCTTTCTGTCGCATCGGTCGTTTTCGTTTCGGGTGCTTAACAAGGTAGGGATTAGGGATTGCAAGGTTTTTCGGAAAAATACTACCCGCAGGGCTGGAGATTTTTCCAGAAAACAGGAGGCTTGACCTTGCATTCCCGTCCAATCCCGTAATTACCTTTGCGCCCAGAACGGAAATGACAGCCTGATGCGGCTCACTGAAAGGCGCGGAAATGGAGGTAAACGGAAGTAGAGGCAGATTAGACTGGAAAATCTCGAAAAGAAAATCCGTGAAAAGAGAAATCTCCGACAAAAAGAAAGAGCATAGCCGGTAGCGTGAAACCGGGCAAACCACCTACAAGGAAGTATGGTTTTGTCTGTCTGGCCAAACGTGTTTGGTCGGATGGATAAAACCATACTTCCCGGTTTGCCTGCCGTGAGTGACGGCCTGTTCCATTCATGGATCGGGTGGTCAGACACGGCTTTCCGCTTACGGCTTAAAGGAACATCGAAAAAGAAAAATCGTCAGAACCCCGTAAAAGCACCTCTTAGGCATAAGTACAAAAGAAATGGGCCTTGCTTCATCAGTCTAAACAGTCGTTTAGGCGTGAGGCAAAACCCTTTTCTCAACTTATGCGGTAGTAGGCACACGTTCGTTCAAAATTCTTTTGGGCGATGGTGTGCCGACGGATAAATCAGCTTTTACGGAAAATATGAATAAAAAACAGGTGGAATACTTCAAAAGTCCCAATTAAAATCGCTACCTTTGCATACGAAGAGTTCTTTGAAGGTTACGCAACGCGCAGAAGAATAATGCAGTAGATAACTTACTAATTCGTAACCTATTACCATAATGAGCAACTAATACACGCTCATTTCCAATAGAATACACTCTTTTGGTAACTTCTAATCTATAAATGTCGCAAATATGTTTCATATCTTCCTCCCTGTTGATGATAGCCTGATAGATATCTTCGTCAGTCA
>NZ_JACSPP010000024.1 GCF_014837065.1 Phocaeicola intestinalis | reverse complement strand
ACATGTATGGCACTGCATAATCTCAGAATTAAAATCAACCCTTGGAACTATCATAACTAATTTACATAAACTCTATTTTATTGTCTCTTGTTTTATACTTTCAAATCCATCCGTTCTTGAATTTCCCCGTTTACAAGTCCCTGTCATGCCCCAACTAAAAAACTTACCAACTAAAAAACTCAAAAACTTACAAACTCATATACATTGGCGGATGAACTCGCGCACCTCCTTGCGACTGATGAAGAGATGATTCTCCACCGTACGCTGTGACAGCTTCAACTCCTCCGCAATATCTTCTGCCGGCTTATCCTGAAAACGGCTCATTATATATACCTTGCGGCGCTGTTCCGGAAGCGCGGACACCCGTCGGCTTTCCAGCCTCCGAAGTTCGTCCGCTACCATCCGGCTTTCAGGCTCCACGGTCGTGACCGGGAGCGTATCATATAAATACCTATCGATTTCCTGCCTTTTATAATAACGACGCAGGTAGTCGTTCAAAAGATTACGCACAATAGTAAAAAGAAAATACTTCAGCGTATCACGGCGGATCATCATCCGATATTCAAGCAATCGTAGAAAAGCATCCTGAGTCAGGTCTTCCGCATCGCTCCTGTTCTCGATGCGCCGGCAAATATAGAAGAAGACAGATTGGCGGTATTCTTCATAATATTCGGTTATCAACCGGTCAGATAGTTTCATACGGTTTTCCATGCCATTAGTGTTTTGATTTAATGATTACGCTGCAAATGCAAAGCAGATTTAAGAAATACAAAACTTTTTACCTGTCAAAGCTATCTCATGCAATGGATACAGACCAATAAGCAAATAACAAACTCATAATCAATACAATAATAAACAACAACAGAAAGTCTCAAATAATTGTATGACACTCTAAATCGAAGTTTTTTCCAAAAAAATCCGATTTTCACTAAGTGTTATTCCCTACTTGTCCGTATATATACCAAAAGTCTAACATTTATAAATAACATCCATGATGAAACGAAAACACATTTTTCTGGCAGCACTTGCCTTGTTGTTGGTATCAGGAAATCCAACAATATGCCGGGGACAAGAACTGGTCACCTATCCGGCTCCCGCATCCGAAGAAGTTACAATGAAACAAGACTTCACTGTCCAGGTAAGAACACCGGAAGGCGAATGGAAAAACATAGATACGTATGCCGTCAAGGTAAAAGCTCCCGACAACGTAGAACTCGCCTCTTTGGCTTATTTCGACTTTTCCGGTACGGTAGAAGTGAAAGTCACGGCAAACGCACCGGTTGAACAGGCACGTATCCGCCCCCTCTCTTACAACATCCTGCCTGATGTAGACGGGCGCAGCATCACGTTCCGACTGGACAGGCCGCGCAATCTCTCGGTAGAGGTAAACGGCGATATCTTCCATAATCTGCACCTCTTTGCCAACCCCATCGACACAAACCGTCCGGCAAAGCCCCGGACGACGAAAGACTTTATCTACTTTGCACCCGGCGTGCACCAATTGCCGGGCGATACGCTCAACGTCCCATCAGGAACCACAGTCTATGTAGCCGGAGGTGCGGTAGTAAAAGGATGCATTCACGTCAAGGATGCACACGATGTGAAAATAGCAGGCCGAGGCATTGTGCATCCCGACAAAAGAGGAGAAGGAATCAGGGTAAGCCGCTCGCGCAACGTAGAGATAGAGGGACTGATTACCACCCAATGCCCCACCGGTGAGTCGGAACATGTCACCATCCGCAACGTCAAGGCTATCAGCTCATACGGTTGGGGAGACGGCATGAATGTCTTTGCCAGCAGCCATGTCCTGTTCGACGGAGTGTTCTGCCGGAACTCAGACGACTGCACCACCGTCTATGCCACCCGTTTAGGATATAAAGGCGGATGCCGCCACATCACCATGCAAAACTCCACGCTTTGGGCAGACGTAGCACATCCCATTTTCATCGGCCTGCATGGCGATTCGGGCAAATTCGAAATCATGGAAGACCTGAACTATGTGAACATAGACATCCTTGACCATCATGAAAAACAAATAGATTACCAAGGCTGCCTGGCAATCAATGCAGGCGACAACAACCTGGTGCGTAACGTACGTTTCGAGAATATCCGCATCGAGGATTTCCGCCGGGGACAACTGGTCAACCTCCGCATCTTCTATAATAAGAAGTATTGTACCGCTCCCGGAAGAGGCATCGAGAACGTCCTGTTCAAGGATATCACTTACAACGGCACACATGCCGAACTGTCGCACATCATCGGCTACGACCGCGACCGCTTGGTAAGAAACATCCGCTTCGAGAACCTCCGCATCAACGGTACGGTTATCTCCGACGACATGCCCGGCAAACCTGCATGGTACAAAACAGGCGATATGGCACGGATTTTCATCGGCGAACATGTAGAAAATGTGACATTCAGCAAATAAGATGATGCGGATCGGGATTCACCACAGAAGACACAGGTACACAGAATCTTTTAAATTTTTATGAATGTCCGCATCTTGCCAATTAACTTGTAGGGGCAGGGTTTGCCTGCCCGAATACATCCACGCAGGCGAATACGGACGGGCGAACCCCGCCCTTACATTGGCTCATTGCGGAATTCAATAAATAATATCTCTACCGGCCAAAACATTATAAGCTAATTGACTTATAAAACGGGGAAATAAGTGATTTGGCTTATTATGATGCGTTATAAGTCCTTAGTCTTATCTCGTCTAACTATCTATTTTGAAAAGTATCTATCGAAATCAGGAAAAGACACGCAACCAAGAGCCCCCGTAAACGAACATAAGTGATACGCCTGACTCACTTATGTAAATCGCCCGACTTACTTATGTTAAACGGGCAACTCACTTATGTTCGTCAAAACACATGCCTTCCTTTTTCGATTGACCATAAATACCTACGGAAAGTAATATATACTGCATCCGCAGTTTCAGTGCACTGAAACTGCCGGAGAAGATAACTTCATCGGCAGATGCAGTATATATTACTTTTTCAAGTGACATAAAAGTACTGCATTACAGGAAAATTTCGTATATTTGTCGAGGAAGAATCTAAAATCCGAAAATATGAAACAGAAGATGATTGCTTTAAGCTTGGCAACCCTTGTCCTATGCGGATGCGGAAGCGCATATCAGACTACTTCCACTCTGGCTGGAGCTTCGATAGGAGGAAACGTAGGAGGAGCCATAGGAGGACTGGTAGGAAACAACCGGCACTGGGACGGAGGTTATCGGGGTTCGGCTATCGGCACACTGGTAGGCACCTTGGCAGGAGCCGCTATCGGAGGAGCCATCAGTTCGGCACAAGAACGTAAAGCGCAGCAGGGTTACGTGGTAGAAGAGAACCATGACTATGCCCCACACCCGCAAGACGCACCGTCAAGCGTAAGCTATCTGCAAATACGTAACATCCGTTTCATTGATGAAAACCGTGACCACATCATCCAGGCAGAAGAGGGAAGCAAAGTCATCTTCGAAATCATCAATACCAGCCAAGAGACGGTATACAATGCCGTACCGATTGTACAGACCGACAACAAGCGCATATACATATCACCATCGGTGATGATAGAACAGATTGCCCCACACGACGGCATCAAATATACCGCCCACCTGAAAGGAGGGAAACGCTTGAAAGACGGCAAAGTGCTTATTCACATTGCTATAGCCGACTACGAAGGTAATGAATACGACTGGCAGGAGTTTTCGCTCCCCACCAGCCGATGAATCAGTTGACAAGGTGACGAGTTAACAAGGTGACAAGGCCCTGAATAGTTTTGCCAACAATATCCGACATTCCACCAATTCGTTAGCTTGTCACCTAAAAACCTTGTCAACTCGTCAACTTGTCAACTCGTTACCTAAATCCTTGTCAACTATTTCAAATTATCGATGAACAGCAGCAAACGGTTGATGATGTTTACATCGCTTACACCACTATCGAAATCGAGCGATAACAGATTCAAATCGGGGAAGAAACGCTTCATCTGTTTTTCGATACCTTTCGATACGATGTGATTGGCAATACAGCCGAAAGGTTGCAGACTGATGACATTGTCCACTCCTCTACGGGCGCACGACATCACTTCGGCTGGAAGCAACCAGCCTTCACCAAACTGCGCACTGAGCGTTATCACCCGGCGTGCCTCTTCCGCCTCGGCAAATATATCTTCGAAAGGTGTATAATAACGGAACTTGGCAGCCGTACGGTTAACCTTTTCTATCTGCTTGCGGATAAGTGCATACACCAGTCCATGTATGAACCGGAACAAAGACTTGCGCGTCAGATGTTCTTCTTCGTCTGACCTGCTGTTGACAAAACTCTGCATAAAGAAATCAAGCAACAGTGGAGGGACAACTTCAATACGGCGTTCGATCAGCCAATCGACAATATGCCTTTGTGCAAAAGGATTAAACTTCAGGAAAATCTCTCCCACCACACCCACTTTCGGGCGTTCTTCATCGCTGCAAATCTGATTGAAATCATTGGCAGCCAACGAAAGATAACACAGCAAATCCTCTGCCTTACCGTCTAAAATGAACTGTGTCCCGGCATTCAAATACAATGTGCGCAGACGTGCAGCTTCGCCCGGCTTCCGCTCACGCACCACCGAAGCATAATAAAACTTGGCAATGCAGTCGGTATAAAGAATAGCATACATTGCCACAGGCAATAACCTGAACCAGTTGATTTTGAATCCGGGCTGACGGTTCTCTATGGCATTGCCAAAAGTGAACGACACCACCGGTACGTCTGTATATCCAGCCTCTACCAATGCTTTCCTGATAAGCCCGACATAATTGCTTGCCCGGCACTGCCCTCCTGTCTGTGTCATGGCAATCGCCGTGTGATGTGGGTCGTATTTTCCACTTTTGAATGCCTTGATTACATCACCTACTATCAGTGTAGCCGGATAACACACCTCATTATTGGCATATTTCAATCCCCATTCGCATGACTCGGTATCGCTCAACGGCAAATTTTCGACATCGTATCCAGCCACCTTCATTACTGCCGGAATCAAGGGAGAAAGGAAAGGCGTAAAGAAAGGAATCAGTATCTTACGTTTCCGGCACTCGTCTGTAAACACAGGAGTCGTTTGAAAAGGTTCTTCCGGAAGTTTCTTTCCGGTCTCATTTCCAGCCAGCTTCAGACTTTCTATCAACGAACGGATGCGCAGCTTCATCGAACCGACATTATTGATATCATCCAGTTTGAGCAATGTCAATACCTTATGATGACGTGCCAACAGGTTTCGCACTTCATCGGTAAGGAAAGCGTCAGGACCACATCCAAATGAAGTGAACTGCACGAATTGTACATCTGTATGTGCAGAAGCCCATTCGGCAGCAGCCAATATCCGGTTGGGGAAAGACCATTGCGCCAAAAAATGTACATCGCAAACCTTTATGTTACTGTGCCTCACTATATCATCGGTAATGACATAGATACCCATACCGGCAAGCATTCCGGAAACTTTATGTTGTATCAATTCGTCCGTATGATAAGGACGGCCGGCAAGCAGAATGGTCAAAGCATGTTTCTCCTTTGCCTGACGGTAAACCTCCTCATTGTAGGCAACCAACTGACGGATATAAGCATCTTGTGCCTGTACAGCAGCCTCGAAAGCCTGTCTGATAGTACGGTCGTCTACTTGAAGACTACGGAGGTAATTCTGGCACTGTATAAACAACAGCTTCCGGTCCTTGAAACCGATAACGGGAGAATCTACCGGCACAGAAGTATCCTGTACACTATGTATTACTGCCGAATAGCCGGTCACAATCGGGCAATTGTAACTATTTTGCCCATCTTCTTGTCCTTCGTATACCACAAACGGCATGAAAATCCGGTCGACCTGCTTGTCTATCAGGTTCTGGATATGGCTGTGTACCAGTTTGGCAGGAAAACAAATATTATCGGACATCACCATACAGGCACTTGCTTCGTACCGGGAATAATTGGAAACATCGGACAAACAGACCTGCATCCCACAAGCTGCAAACAAAGCATGCCAAAACGGATATTCTTCGTACATGTTCAGGCAGCGGGGAATTCCTATTTTCAGCCTGGGACAAACCACATCGGATGTACGATTGAAAAGCAAGGCACTCTTATACTCGTAAGCGTCCATCCCCTTCCCAACCGCATCGGTTCCCTGATTGGTAAAAACTTTTTCACACCGGTTTCCAGAATAATACTGTGCCCCATTGTCAAACTGATACCGAATGACCAGACACTGATTGTCGCATCCTTTGCAATGCAACAGACGAGATGTATAGGAAGCCTTCGCAAGCATATCTTCTAACGTAACAGATGATACTGCCGGATGCTGTAAGGCATACCAGGCACACCCCAAAGCTCCCATCAATTCGGGCATGTCGCAGCGGGTCACCTCGGCATCTGTCAACAGTTCCAGGACACGCACTATAGCATCATTCCGCATCGTGCCCCCCTGTACCACAATGTGCCCCCCCAATGCTGAAGTATCTTTCAATTTCAGCACTTTATAAAGACAATTCTTCACGACCGAATAGGCAAGACCAGCAGCTATATCACCCACCGTTGCTCCTTCACGGAGTGCCTGTTTCACTTTAGAGTTCATAAATACCGTACATCGGGTTCCCAAATCACAAGGAGAACCAGACAGACAAGCAGCATCAGAAAAGTCCTCCAAAGAATATCCCAGTGTACAAGCAAATGTCTCGATAAACGAGCCACACCCCGACGAACAGGCTTCATTGATTTCAATACGGTCAATAACACCATTATTCACAAAGATGGCTTTCATATCCTGTCCGCCTATATCAAGAATAAACGATACATCCGGATTCAGGTAATGTGCTGCCAAATAATGG
Organism: Phocaeicola intestinalis; assembly: GCF_014837065.1. Lineage (GTDB taxonomy): Bacteria > Bacteroidota > Bacteroidia > Bacteroidales > Bacteroidaceae > Phocaeicola > Phocaeicola intestinalis. The sequence goes on along the minus strand of NZ_JACSPP010000024.1, from coordinate 41,874 downwards.
GCAATGGTCTCCACAATGCCATGCTCCAGATTAAAGGCAGCTTTGATAAGATCTTCTCCATAGCCTGTAGAACATCCGCCTTTGATATGTAACACGGTATGCCGTTCGGCGCACATACGCTGCAATTCTTTCAATCCGTTTTCTACAGCTTGTATCGGATTGCCTTTATTAGGAGAATAGTAGGAATATAAAACCCGGAAATCCGAATCGGTCACAACAATCTTCGTAGTAGTAGATCCGGAATCAATACCCATAAAAACATCCAAATTTCCTACAGGCAATTCGGAACGCCTCACAGCATGGCTGGAAATACGCGCTTTCCATCGAATATATGCCTCGTTATCGGCAAAAACAGGCACCAGATGCGAATGAGCAGATGCCTCATCCGGCAGTTTTTTGTCCAAGCGGGCTATCAACGAAGATAGCATGTAAAGTGTTTCCTGCTCCCCGCACGCCAATGCAGCCCCCAATGCCGGCAATAGTGTTCCATTTTCGGGCAATATTACATCGCTTTCAGAAAGTGAAAGGTATTCTGTGAAAGCTTTCCGAAGAGCCGGAATAAAGGTAAGCGGTCCTCCACAAAACAAAACCGGAGCAGCAATGGTACATCCATGTGCCAATGTAACGACTGTCTGTACCGCCACCGCATGAAAAATTGATGCAGCTATGTCGGCACGATTCACATTCTTAGCTATCAGATTCTGAATATCGGTCTTACAAAACACTCCACAACGTGAGGCTATGGGATAAATACGTACAGCCTGCAAAGCCAGTTCGTTCAACTCATCGATGCTTACTCCCAACAATACAGCCATCTGGTCGATAAAAGCTCCTGTACCTCCGGCACAATTGCCGTTCATACGTAAATCTGCAGCTTTCCCTTCCTTAAAAAACACCACTTTCGCGTCTTCACCTCCTATATCAACCATCGAAGCAGTCTGGGAATAATCGTGGTGAATGGCTTTGGTGGCCGCTACAACTTCCTGAATGAAATCAAAAGCATAGCGTTCTGCAAATCCCATGCCTACCGAACCTGTTATCTTTAGCCTGATTTCCCTATCCCCGACCTTTGCCTGCAATTCATGCAAAAGGATGATTAAAATTTCTTTTGCACGGGCATGATGTCTTTCATATTTCGAAAACAATATCCGATCCGTTTCATCCAAAGCCACAACTTTTACCGTAGTAGAACCTATATCAATTCCTATTCTAATCATAAACCATCTTCCTTTTTACAATGCAAATATCGCACATTATCCTTTGACAACGCTTATCCTCCACGAATGAAAAATGTTCAATATTTCACATTCAGCCTCCTTACACTTACTTTGGCATACGGCATTTCCTTTCCTCGTGGTCTAATATTCAGAAGCTGTTTTGAATTTATCGTGCAATGATTTGGGATGAGTTTTTGAGGCATTTTCGCTTCTGTGATGAGGAAGATAGCGGGCTATCTGACGAAGAACAGGGGCGAAAAAGACCAAAAAATCGCCCAAAGCACACACGAAAACGTATACATCAAGACAAGAAAAACTTTTTGGAGAAATTCAAAACAGCTTCTCATATAAAAAGGAACCATGACAAATGTTCCGTCATGATTCCTTCCTCATATTTCCGCACATTGTCCGATAACGGACCTACAACTATCAATTAGCCATTTCTGAAATGAACTTGATGCGCACCAACCGGATTTCTTCTTCCGTATAATCACCTCCCAGCTCACTCATGGCATCGTCTATCTTGTCTGTAGTAGACTCTTTGAAATAATCATAAATATCAAGCATGTGGTCTTCATCCATGACTTCTTCCAAAAAGTAATCGATATTCAGTTTTGTGCCAGAATAGACTATAGCCTCGATTTCATCAAGCAATTCATTAAATTCGATTCCTTTTGCTACAGCTATGTCATCAAGCGCTACTTTACGGTCAATACTTTGAATAATAGAGACTTTCAGTTTCGACTTATTGGCAACTGTACGCACACGCAAATCTTCCGGACGGTCGATTTCGTTCTCCTCACAATGCTTCTTGATCAAATCGCAGAACTCCTGTCCGTAACGTTTAGCCTTACCGGCACCCACTCCCGGAATATTCTGCAGTTCCTCCAATGTTATCGGATAGATGGTAGCCATTGCTTCCAACGACGGATCCTGAAATATGACATAAGGCGGTACATCCAGTTTCTTTGACATCTTCTTGCGCAAATCTTTCAGCATAGAGAACAGCACCGGATCAACGGCACACGAAGCACCGCCGCGCATCGGCACGTCTTCGATTTCTTCTTCATCGAAATCTGTATCTTCTACAATCTTGAACGATTTAGGCTTCTTCAAGAACTTGCGTCCCTCAGCCGTCACTTTCAGCAAGCCATAGTTTTCTACATCTTTACTTAAATATCCGGCAATCAGCGCCTGGCGAATCACGGCATTCCACAACCTTTCTTCTTCGCCCATACCCGAACCGAACACTTCCAGTTCTTCGTGTTTGTGCGCCAATACCTCGCTTGTCTCTTTTCCCAAAAGGATATCAACAATATAATCTTGTTTAAAGTTTTCTTTAACTGCAATGATTGTTTCAATCACTGCACACAATGAATCCTGAGCCTCCACTTGTTTCTTCGGATTTAAACAGTTATCACAATTACCACAATTATCTTCTGTATATTCTTCACCGAAGTAATGCAACAACACCTTTCTACGGCACACTGATGATTCGGCATAAGCTGCAGTTTCCAACAGTAATTGCTTTCCAATTTCCTGTTCGGAAACAGGCTTTCCCTGCATAAATTTTTCCAACTTCTGCAAGTCTTTGTTCGAATAGAACGTTATACATTGGCCTTCCCCTCCGTCACGTCCAGCACGCCCAGTTTCCTGATAATACCCTTCCAGGCTTTTCGGCATATCATAATGAATTACAAACCGGACATCCGGCTTGTCTATTCCCATACCGAAAGCAATGGTGGCAACAATCACATCAACGTCTTCCTTCAAAAAAGCATCCTGATTGGCATTCCGTGTAGCCGAATCCATACCGGCATGATAAGGACGCGCCTTAATGCCATTTGCCTGAAGGATTTCGGCAAGCTCCTCCACTTTCTTCCGGCTCAAACAATAAATGATACCTGATTTTTCCGGATTCTGCTTAATGAAACGGATAATATCCTTGTCTATATTATTGGTCTTAGGACGTACCTCATAATACAAGTTCGGACGATTGAAAGAAGACTTGAACTCAGTTGCATCCACTATCCCTAAATTTTTCTGGATATCCATTTTTACTTTAGGTGTAGCCGTTGCCGTCAATGCTATCACCGGAGCTTTTCCGATTTCATTGATAATCGGCCGAATACGGCGGTATTCCGGACGGAAGTCATGTCCCCATTCAGAAATGCAGTGCGCCTCATCAATTGCATAAAAAGAGATTTTTACATGCTTCAGGAAATCAACATTTTCTTCTTTCGTCAATGATTCGGGAGCCACATACAACAACTTGGTTTTTCCAGCCAAGATGTCCGACTTCACCTGATCAATCGCTGATTTCGTGAGTGAAGAATTAATGAAATGCGCTACTCCATCTTCTTCGCTGTAGTTGCGCATCGCATCTACCTGATTTTTCATCAGAGCAATGAGCGGAGATATCACGATAGCCGTACCTTCCATCAATAAGGAAGGCAACTGATAACACAAAGATTTCCCTCCACCGGTAGGCATTAACACAAATGTATCTTTGCCTGCCAGCAGGTTACGAATAATAGCTTCCTGGTTTCCCTTAAATGTATCGAAACCGAAATACTTTTTCAATTGTGCTGCTAAATTGATGTTTTCCGCCATTGTCTCTTCATTTTAAGTGATGTTAGTATTCAAGTTTTTCAAGAGAATAATTCCTTTTTCCTCTTAACAAAGTTATAAACAAGTTTTGATATTATGCAAATTTCTTAGGAATAAATTCAAGAAAAAACTACTTTTTTCATCACTTTCCATGTTTTTAAGCCATTTGAAGACGCGAGATGTTCGCTTTTCCCATCTGTTCTTTCGCATAATCGAGCGTCACGACAAAGGTATCCACCTTGTGCGAAGGAACCTCGAACATCGTGTCCATCATAATGGTTTCCACGATGGAGCGCAAGCCGCGGGCTCCCAACTTATACTCGATAGCCTTATCGACAATATATTCGAACACCTCCGGCTCGAACTCCAATTTCACGCCATCCATTTCGAACAATTTGATATATTGCCTGATAATGGAATTCTTGGGTTCGGTCAGAATGTTGCGCAATGCCGTACGGTCCAACGGATTCAGATAAGTCAGTATCGGCAAACGTCCGATAATTTCAGGAATCAGGCCGAATGACTTCAAGTCTTGAGGTGCAATATACTGCATCAAGTTCTTGCGGTCGATATTCACCGTATTCTTTGCTGCACCATATCCTACCACGTGCGTATTCAGGCGCTGGGCAATCTTACGTTCTATCCCATCGAACGCCCCTCCACAAATAAACAAGATGTTCTTTGTATTTACCGGAATAAGCTTCTGCTCCGGATGCTTACGTCCGCCCTGAGGAGGCACATTGACGATAGACCCTTCCAAGAGCTTCAGCAAACCTTGCTGAACCCCTTCACCACTGACGTCACGGGTAATAGAAGGATTATCCCCCTTACGGGCTATCTTGTCTATTTCATCAATAAACACAATACCTCGTTCTGCCTCGGCAACATTGTAGTCTGCTACCTGCAACAGGCGGGTGAGGATGCTTTCGATATCTTCGCCCACATAACCGGCTTCGGTCAAGACCGTAGCATCGACAATGGTAAAAGGTACGTGCAGCAACTTGGCTATGGTGCGCGCCAGCAATGTCTTTCCAGTTCCGGTGCTTCCTACCATTATGATATTCGACTTCTCGATTTCCACATCATCTTTGCTCTCGGGCTGCAACAAACGCTTGTAATGATTGTAAACAGCCACCGAAAGGTAACGCTTGGCACTATCTTGCCCGATGACGTATTGGTCAAGAAACTCCTTGATTTCTTTCGGTTTCGGTAAATCCTGCAAATTCAGATTCAAACCGTTTCCTTTCTGGCGAACAGCTTCCTGTACGATTTCATGCGCCTGTTCGGCACAACTGTCGCAAATACATCCGTTGACCCCCGTTATCAAAAAGCCCACTTCATTTTCCGACCGTCCACAAAAGCTGCAACGCCGTTTGCCTCTTTGATTCGTTTTATCTTCCAATTTTCTTGTTTTTTAGTTGAAAAAGTCAACAAGCTGGCAAGACTTCTTAATTACCATTCAGGTCTTTGCCAACTTGTTATCTGATACTTTGTTTACTCGTTAATACTACAATACCGGTTTACGCGACAACACTTCGTCAATCATACCATATTCCTTGGCCTCTTGTGCTGTCATCCAGTAATCACGGTCCGAGTCTGCCCATACCTTATCGAAATCGGTATGCGAATGTTCGGCGATAATCGTGTACAATTCTTTCTTCAATTTCTGTATTTCACGTGCCGTAATCTCAATGTCGGATGCCTGACCCTGTGCTCCTCCCATCGGCTGATGAATCATCACCCGTGAATGCGTCAACGCAGACCGCTTGCCTTCCTTGCCAGCCACCAGCAACACCGCAGCCATCGAAGCAGCCATACCGGTACAAATGGTAGCCACATCACTACCGATAAACTGCATTGTGTCATAAATACCCAGACCGGCATATACCGACCCGCCCGGAGAATTGATATAAATAGAAATGTCTTTACCCGAATCTACTGAATCCAGATACAGCAGCTGTGCCTGCAAGGTATTGGCTGTATAATCATCAATCTGGGTTCCGAGGAAAATGATGCGGTCCATCATCAAACGCGAGAACACATCAAGCTGCGTCACATTCAGCTGACGTTCTTCCAAAATATAAGGATTCAAATAACCTGCCTGCGACTTGATTACGTCATCAAGCACCATGCTGTTCATGCCTAAATGCTTGACAGCATATTTTCTAAAATCATCCATTCGTCTATTAAGTTTTTAATTGTGTTTTAATCTGAATAAAAAGAGAAGCTTTTAAACTGGCCTCTTCTTTCCGCTTGGGCAAAAGTACAAAAACTTCCACTCACTTAACGGAATGCCAAATTAAAAGCTCCTCTTTTAGCAAGTTTTAGCAATTCGCCTTCACCACAGGAAGGAAATCACTCAAACATCTTATTGAATTCTTCTGCCGAAACGGCCTTGTGGTTTAATGTAACCTGTGCTTTCAATGCTTCTGCCAGCTTGCTTTCCACAGCACGGTTTACCAAAGCTTCCACACTTTCGCGTTTCTTCAACATTTCCTTCGAATAGTTATCCAGCAGTTCATCCGGAACATTGATCATGCCATACTGGGCAAATTGAGCACGAGTAGCTTCCTTGGCCATTTCGTTGATATCTGCCTGTTCTATTTTAATTCCGTTGGCAGCCACCAGTTTTTCCTTAATCAGGTGCCAAGTCAGTTCTTCCAGGCTCTTCTCATAGTGTTCTGAAACGAACTCTTCGCCTTTATCCTTGTTGTTTTCCAGCATGATGCGCTTCATCAACTCATCAGCGAACTGCAATTTTCCGATTTTTCCGGATACATACGAGCGCACATCAATCAAGAATTTATAATCACTGTCTGCTTCGTATTGCTTGGCAATGGTTTCCTTGATTTGTGCACGGAATTCCTCTTCACTATGCGCCTTGCCTTCACCCAAAACCAGATCGAACAGTTCCTGATTCAAGTCTCCCGGAATCATACGTGTAATCTCTTCTATCTGGAAGCTGAAATTGCCGGTATGTGCACCCACTTCTTCTTTCTTGATTTTCAAAAGTGACGACAATTCGGCTTCATTGTTGTCGAAAGCAACAGACGGGTTGAACACCAACACAGTATTCACTTTCGCACCGTTGAATACAGCCTTCTGGTCATCATTCTTCATATAAGTAGGCATCATTACTGCACCTTCTACCTGAATGCCGCCTTCTTTGGTATTTCCGTTTTCATCCAATTCGGCAAGCAAACCTTTCAACAAATCATTGTCCTGATAGTCTTCCACCTTTTCATATTTGGCCGTACGCTGAGTATACAACTTCACCTGTTGGTCTACCATCTCGTCTGTGACATTGATGTCGTAATAATCAATGGTATCAGCAGCCGACAAATCTACTGTAAATTCGGGAGCCAAGGCAATATCGAAAGAGAATTCAAAGTTTTCGTCATTGGCAAAATCTACATTGCTTTCTTTGGGAAGCGGAGCGCCCAACATATCCACTTTATTTTCACGAATATATTCGTTCACCTTTTCCTGCATCAATTTGTCAACTTCCTCTACCAATACTGACGTACCATACTGCTTCTTGAGCAATGTCATCGGAACCATGCCTTTGCGAAATCCCGGCATATTCACGTTCTGACGAAGCTTTTTCAATGTTTTTTCTACTTTTTCCTGATAGTCAGCTTTTTCAATCTGAACGGTAAGCACCGCGCTCACCTTGTCTACATTTTGCAATGAAATATTCATTTCCGACTTATTGTTTTAATTACTACTATATTTCCTATTCAATTTTTGAGGTTGCAAAAATAGTGTTTAATCTTACAATAACCAAAAAGTCAACGTAAAATTTCACAAAACACCTGGCAGATAATGCTATTCGCGTATATCTCTCATCTGAAAATCTTTCCGGCGGAGCACAAAACTGTTACTCAAATATTTCTCACGCACAATCTTGTTGGTCGCCAGTTCCTCGGGTGTGCCTTGAAACAAGATTTTACCTTCGAACAACAGGTAAGCCCGGTCAGTAATGCTCAATGTTTCCTGCACATTATGGTCGGTAATCAGAATGCCGATGTTCTTATCTTTCAATCTCCATACAATATGCTGGATGTCTTCTACAGCAATAGGGTCGACTCCGGCAAAAGGCTCGTCCAACATGATAAACTTAGGGTCGATGGCTAAGCATCGGGCTATTTCCGTACGCCGACGCTCTCCCCCTGACAACTGGTCCCCCAAGTTCTTCCGGACCTTCTGCAGACGAAATTCGGCTATAAGACTTTCCAGCTTTTCCTTCTGATACTCTTTTGAAGTCTTGGTCAGCTCCAATACTGAAGCGATATTGTCTTCCACGCTCATCTTCCTGAATACGGAAGCTTCCTGCGCCAGATAACCGATACCGTTCTGCGCACGCTTGTACACCGGATAGCTGGTTATATCCTGGTCGTTCAAGTAAATATGTCCCTCATTGGGCACAATCAGTCCCGTCGTCATATAAAAAGAAGTGGTCTTCCCTGCCCCGTTCGGCCCCAGAAGCCCCACGATTTCCCCTTGCTTCACATTAATGGAAACGTGGCTCACCACGGTACGCTTGCCATACTTCTTCACCAAATTCTCAGTACGAAGTACCATACGTCCGTCAGCCGGAAGCTCGAAATTGCCTGTAGCCTGTTGCTGGTTTTCCTGTTCTGCCATATTGCTCTAAAATTCGTTTGCGTGATAAAAATCTTCGGCAAAAGTAGTAAAAAACTTGGGTTATGTGGTCATTCGCCCTAATTTCCTCTTCCCTTTTATTATAATATAGCTAAAAAACCGTACTTTTGCACTAAAATCAGACTTGAATAAGATATGGTAAAGCCAATTTCAAACTTCGGAAAATACATCATGCTTATGGGCAGGGTATTCGCCCGTCCTGAACGGTTCAGGATGTATTTCAAACAATACGTCAACGAAATGGCACAGCTGGGCATCAATTCCATCGGAATCGTCCTGCTGATTTCCTTTTTCATCGGCGCAGTCATCTGCATCCAAATCAAGCTCAATATAGAAAGCCCTTGGATGCCACGTTTCGTGGTCGGCTATACGACCCGTGAAATCTTGTTGCTGGAATTTTCCTCCTCCATCATGTGTTTGATTCTTGCCGGAAAGGTGGGCTCGAACATTGCATCCGAACTGGGAACCATGCGCGTCACCCAACAGATAGATGCACTCGACATCATGGGTGTAAATTCGGCATCGTACCTGATTCTCCCTAAAATAATCGGACTGATGACCATGATTCCCCTTCTGGTGGTATTCAGCATCTTTGCGGGCATTATCGGAGCCTTCTGTACTGCCTGGTTTGCCGGCATCATGAATGCCACCGACCTGGAATATGGTATCCAGTACAGTTTCGTGGAATGGTATGTGTGGTGCAGTTTCATCAAGTCGTTGTTCTTTGCTTTCATCATCGCCAGCGTTTCGGCTTTCTTTGGATATACAGTCGAAGGCGGTTCCATAGCAGTGGGTAAAGCAAGTACCGACGCTGTAGTATCGAGCAGCGTACTGATTCTGTTTTCCGACCTGATTCTAACCCAATTACTCAGCTAAAGCGAAACCAATCATGATAGAAATAAAATCAATATACAAATCTTTCGAAGACAAGAATGTGCTGGAAGACATCAGCTTCACTTTCGAAAACGGGAAAACCAACCTGATTATCGGACAGAGTGGCTCGGGAAAAACCGTGCTGATGAAATGCCTGGTAGGACTGCTCGCTCCCAATAAAGGTGAAGTATTATACGACGGGCGTAACTTTCTCACAATGGACAAGAAAGAAAAAAAATCATTGCGCAGAGAAATGGGGATGATTTTCCAAAGTGCAGCTTTGTTCGATTCGCTCACCGTACTGGAAAACGTGATGTTTCCCCTCGACATGTTTTCCAACAAGAATTACAACGAGCGGGTCAAACGTGCCCAGTTTTGTCTGGACCGGGTCAACCTGCTTGATGCCCAAAAGAAATATCCCGGCGAAATAAGTGGAGGTATGCAGAAACGTGTGGCAATCGCCCGTGCCATTGCTCTTCAGCCCCAATACCTGTTTTGTGACGAACCCAACTCCGGACTGGACCCGAAGACATCGCTGGTAATTGACGAGCTGGTACACGACATTACCACAGAATACAATATGACCACCATCATCAACACCCATGACATGAACTCGGTATTAGGTATCGGCGATAGCATCCTTTACATTTACCAAGGGCACAAGGAATGGGAAGGCAACAAAGACCAGGTATTCAGTGCCACAAACGAACGGCTGAACAATTTCATCTTTGCTTCCGACCTGCTTCGGAAAGTGAAGACCGAAGAAGCCTCGAAAGTAAAATAACCTTTGCAAAAGAAATGAACCTATGTTCATCAGCCCACGAACTTATCTTCGCCCGCTGATGAACATAGGTTCATAAGCATACGGACCTATATCCGCCCATATCATCTTTTATACTTCCAGTTGTATTTCATCACCAAGTCAAGGAATGTCAAAGAGGCTTCCTTCATCCGGTTCTCCATTGTTGCAATCCGATTCTGGATGTAAATGTAAAACACATAAAGCACAATGGCCGCAACCAAAGCAAATATCATAGGAAACAGAGCCGTACGTATATTCCCCGCCATATCCGATACCGAAAATCCACCGGCATAGCAAAGAGAATCAAAAGCCATAGCCATACCAATTACTGTGCCCAATACGCCTAACGCCAACGTCGTGACAATAAACATCCTTATCCACAAGCACCTTTTCTTCAGATTACCCGATTGTACTTCCCGATAAGAAACGACCATCCGTTCTACCACATCCGAGTCCTCATCGATTCTCGACAAGCCGTGATAACAAACAGCCGCTACTGGTCCACGCGTGTTATGACAAAGATTCGTAGCTCCTTCCACATCACCTTTTTCCAATGCAGACGCTACTTTTTCCATCAATTTCCGGATATCGATATCCGCCAAGCCCAACGACAGGATACGCTCTACGCAACAAGCCAAGCCTAATACGAAAGCAATGCCGACCAATGACATCAAGCCAGAATCTCCTTCTTTCCATCCTGAGGTCAGAACTCCGGGCACACCTCTTTGCCCAGCGGTCTCAACTGTGTCCTTGTCCATCACCTCATACTCTTCCGCTTGTTCGAATCCCTTGCTAATATCTGCATCTTGAGCCCTTGCAGAATGAACCATTCCCAATGACAGAATACCTGCCACCGCGAAAAATGCAAAAAACTTCTTCATCTTGGATTTGTTTAAAGATTCATATAAGACCTGATAAATCTTACCTTGCTGCGGAGAGAACGGGATTCGAACCCGTGATACGCTTTTGACGTATACACGCTTTCCAGGCGTGCCTCTTCAACCACTCGAGCATCTCTCCTTGACTCTTATGACCGTATCTTAGAAATTCGTGTGCAAAAGTATTCTTTATTTTTGGTTTTGCCTAAGATTTGGCGTACAAAAGTCTTCCAGCAAAGATGAATTTAATATATTTTAAAAACTTTCAGTGCGTTTGCTGATGTCACAGAGGCTATTCCAGCCATCGGGACTCCATAAATCTCAGACAACCTCTCTGCTACTTTCACAATAAATGCACTTTCGTTCCGCTTTCCCCGATAAGGCACCGGAGCCAAATAAGGCGAGTCGGTCTCCAGCACCAAACGCTCTAATGGCACCGACGATGCCAATACAGCCGGTAAGGTACTCTTCTTGAATGTCACAACGCCATTTATCCCCAACATAAAACCGGGATAATCCAACAAGCGGAGCCCCTCTTCCTCTGTACCTGTAAAACTATGGAAAATACCTGTCAGACTCTTTTTGTCATACCGCGAAAGCACTTCCAACAATTCGGAACAGGCGGCACGGCAATGGATGACCAACGGCAAACCATACGTCAATGCCCATTCTATCTGTCTGTGCAACACCTCTACCTGCTCTTTCAGGTAAGTCTTGTCCCAATACAAGTCAAGTCCCACCTCTCCGATACCATAAAACCTCCTGTCTGAATGCAACCACCGTTCTACACGCTCCAGACGGATTTTCCAATCAGCATCTACCGATGTGGGATGCAATCCAATCATCGGATAACATCCTTCATGTTCGTCGCACAAAGCCAGCATCTGCTCTACCGATGCATCATCAATGTTGGGCATAAACAAACGTGTCACTCCTGCTTCACGGGCACGAATCAATGCCAGTTCGCGGTCTCCGTCAAACTCTTCGACAAACAAGTGTGTGTGTGTATCTATCAAATGAGCCATAACCCCTCCTTTCATTTATCCGGTTACAGGTTACGGTGCATCAGACCGACTACAAAATCCAACAGATGCCGCTTGTTCTCCTGCGGAACCTGCACCTGTTCCAATAAACGCATCCCTTGCCCGTAATAATCTTCTATCTTCTTCTGGCACAGTTCTCCGATTTTCTCTTTATTATATATAGCCGTCACAGCAGCTATCTTTTGTTCAGGCATATAATCTCCGGCAGTAATCCAGTGCATCAGTTCGGTACGGGTTCCGGCATCAGCTTGCTCGAAAGCCGTAATCAGCATAAAGGTTTTCTTGTTGCAAAGAATGTCTCCCCCGATATTCTTACCAAAGACTTTCGGATCGCCATACACATCCAAATAGTCATCCTGCAATTGGAAAGCCAAGCCGATCTGGATGCCGAAGTCATACAACTTCCGGGCATCTTCCTCGGATGCACCTCCTAAAATCGCCCCTATCTTCAACGAACCCGCCAACAACACCGAAGTCTTCAAGCGTATCATCTCAATGTATTCATCTACCGACACATCATTACGGTGCTCGAATTCCATATCCCATTGCTGCCCCTCGCAAACTTCCAGTGCCGTTTGCGAAAATACTTCCATTACCGGTTTGACATACTGCGTAGGACAATCTTTCATCAAGAACTGATAAGCCAAGATAATCATGGCATCGCCCGAGAGAATTGCCGTATTTTCATTCCAACGCTTATGTACCGTCGGCTTCCCTCTCCGCTTGTCTGCCTTATCCATCAAATCATCATGCAAAAGAGTAAAATTATGATATGTCTCCAGTGCAGCAGCCTGCGAAAATACAGCCTCCACATCTTCCTTATATAAGTTGTATGCCAATAGCAACAACAATGGACGGATACGTTTTCCGCCAATGGCAAGTACATATTCTATCGGTTCGTACAAACCTTTCGGGTCGCGCATATAAGCCAGTTTTTCCATATACACATGGAAAAGCCCTTGCATTTCTTTCGTGGTCAATTGTTTCATAATTCTTTGGTATAAATAATGCTCCGGAATACTCCGTACTGCAAATATAACAGAAATCTTTAAAGGGTTGTCAAGAAAGAAAAGAAATCTAACAAAAATGTGTATCTTTGAAGCGCAAACCATAAAAACGAAACAACGTATGAAAAAAATAGTCATCGCCATCGACGGTTTTTCGTCGTGCGGAAAAAGCACTATGGCAAAAGACTTGGCAAAAGAAATCGGCTATATCTATATCGACAGCGGTGCCATGTATCGTGCCGTAACCCTATATTGCATCGAACATGACTTATTCGACCCGGACGGAAACATCCGGACCGAAGCCCTCAGGCAACACATGGACGAGATACACATTACGTTTCGCATAGACACAGCCACCCAGCGCCTGCACACCTTCTTAAACGGAAAAGATGTAGAAGAACAGATACGTACACTTGAAGTGTCCTCAAAAGTCAGCCCTGTGTCAGCACTTGATTTCGTGCGCCATGCTTTGGTGCGCCAACAGCAAGACATGGGCAAAGACAAAGGCATTGTAATGGACGGACGCGATATCGGCACCGCCGTATTCCCCGATGCCGAACTGAAGATTTTTGTCACAGCTTCACCCCAAATCCGTGCCAAACGCCGCTACGATGAGTTGTGCGCCAAAGGACAGAAAGCTTCATTCGAAGATATCCTGCACAATGTAGAAGAACGCGACCGTATTGACCAGACCCGTACCGTAAGCCCCTTACGAAAAGCTGAAGATGCTATCTTACTGGACAACAGCAATCTGACACTCAGCGAACAGAAAGACTGGTTGTTGGATCAATTCAAACGCGTAGTCTATGAATAACAAGACATCCCCCCAAATAGAAATAGACGAAAGTTCAGGCTTCTGTTTCGGTGTGACTACTGCTATCCAGAAAGCCGAAGAAGAATTGTCTAAAGGTGCTCCTCTGTATTGCCTGGGAGACATCGTCCACAACGGACAAGAATGCGAACGCCTGAAAAGGCTCGGGCTCCTTACCATAGACCATGAGAAATTCGGCACACTGGAAGAAGTAAAAGTCTTACTACGGGCACACGGCGAACCTCCCTCTACATACGAACTGGCTCGGCGAAAACACATCGAAATCATCGATGCCACCTGCCCCGTCGTATTACGGCTTCAGAAGCGTATCAAGCAAGAATATGACACCCCTGCCCCTGAAGGACGAAAAAAACAAATAGTCATTTTCGGGAAAAACGGACACGCGGAAGTTTTAGGACTGGTAGGACAAACCAATGGTGAAGCTATCGTAATTGAGAATCTGGAAGAAGCCAAACAACTGGATTTCAACAAAGACATCCGGCTCTATTCACAAACTACAAAATCCCTGGACGAATTCAGAGAAATCGTTGCTTATATCCAAGCACATATTGCCCCTCATGTCACGTTCCAGTTTTACGATACCATCTGCCGGCAAGTAGCAAACCGCATGCCAGAAATACGCCGTTTTGCTGCAGCCCACGACTTGGTATTTTTCGTTTGCGGACATAAAAGCTCGAATGGAAAAATACTTTACCAAGAATGCCGCAAAGTAAACCCCAACTCTTACCAGATAGACCAACCTGAAGAAATAGACCGCAACTTGTTACAACAGGCACGTTCAATCGGCATTTGTGGAGCGACCTCTACCCCTAAATGGCTGATGGAAGCCTGTAAAGAAACCATTTTGTCACTCAACCGACAGCCCGGATAATGTCAAAAAATGGAAATATTTATTTGCTTGTAAACTAGTTTTTTGATACCTTTGCAGTATCACTATATAACGAATAACAATTTTATGGGAACTATTAAATGTATTGGTATTCTGACTTCGGGAGGAGACGCCCCAGGTATGAACGCAGCCATCCGTGCCGTAACACGCTCTGCTATCTATAACGGCTTGAGAGTAAAAGGCATTTACAGAGGATACAAGGGATTGATTACAGGAGAAATTCAAGAATTCAAAACGCAAAACGTAAGCAACATCATCCAACAGGGAGGAACAATCCTGAAAACAGCACGTTGCCAGGAATTCAAGACCCCGGAAGGACGTAAGATTGCATACGAAACGATGCAACGTGAAGAAATCGATGCCTTGATTGTCATCGGAGGGGACGGTTCGCTGACGGGAGCACGCTTGCTGGCCCAAGAATACGACATTCCGTGTATCGGCCTGCCCGGAACCATCGACAATGACCTGTATGGCACAGATACAACCATCGGTTATGACACCGCACTGAACACCATTCTGGATGCAGTGGATAAGATTCGTGATACAGCCACCTCACACGAACGTCTCTTTTTCGTAGAAGTAATGGGACGTGATGCCGGATTCCTTGCCTTGAATGGCGCTATTGCCGCAGGAGCTGAAGCTGCAATCATCCCCGAATTCAATACAGAAGTCGACCAACTGGAGGAATTCATCAAAAACGGATTCCGCAAGTCAAAGAGCAGTTCCATTGTGCTCGTTGCAGAGAGTGAAATCACGGGCGGAGCCATGCATTATGCCGAACGCGTAAAGAACGAATATCCGCAATATGACGTACGTGTCACTATCTTAGGGCACTTGCAACGCGGAGGAAGCCCCACGGCACATGACCGTATCATCGCCAGCCGTATGGGAGTAGCCAGCATCCAAGCGCTCATGGAAGGCCAGCGCAATGTAATGATCGGTATCGAAAACGACCAAATCGTATATGTGCCGTTCAGCAAAGCCATTAAAAACGACAAGCCCATTGACCGTGAATTAGTCAATGTATTGCATGAATTGTCCATCTAAGGCTTTAACACAATAAAGAATTGCCTCAAAACAGAAAATAACGTTATCTTATTCATACAGTTATCTTTCTGTTTTGAGGCAATTTCATAATCAGTCCTGAGGAACAAGACGAATGCCTTCTTTTTCCAAGACAATCAGACGTTTCTTGTATAAATCGCCGACCGCCTTTTTAAATGTTTTCTTACTTACCCCGAATGTATTGTAAATCACAGCGGCATCGGTCTTATCGTTCATCGGTGTAAATCCGCCTTGTGCCTCAATATATTGAAGCAAGGTCTCCGCAAAGTCGTCTATCTTTTCAAATCCTGCTTTCTGCAAAGCCAAATCAATCTTTCCGTCTTCACGTACCTGCCTGATATAAGCCAGGACATGTTTTCCCGGACTCAATGGCTGGAACACCTCGTTGTGATATAACATCCCGCTGAATTTATTATCCACAATGACTTTATAACCTAAATCCGTACGTTGCCATACCAACGCATCCACTTCTTCACCGGCTTCATATACCGGATGTTCTTTCGACAAGAAATGCTCCACTTTGGCAGAAGCAGCAATACGGTAACTTTCCTCATCTATGTATACATAAACAATATACTTACCACCCTTCACCATCTTTGTCTTCTGTTCCCGATAAGGGACAAACAGGTCTTTCATCAATCCCCAGTCCAAAAAAGCACCAAACTGATTGACCCACGCCACTTCCAGGCAAGCAAACTCTCCTACCTGTACATAAGGTTGGAGTGTGGTAGCTATCAGCCGCTCTTCCATATCCAGATAAATGAAAACATTCAAGACATCACTCGGAACGCAACCTTGTGGAACATAGCGTTTTGGCAACAAGATTTCCCCGTCTTCCCCACCATCCAGATACACACCGAAATCTACCTCCTTCACAACCTCTAACTGATTGTATTTTCCTAACCGTATATGACTCATAAAAATATTTTTGTTACAAAGATAGAAAGTTTTTTCCATATATTTCGTATCTTAGCCGGATATAAGGAACATCCCGTATAAAACCAACCTATCAAACCATTATAAAGATTATGAAAAGACTTTTTTTAGCCATTGCCGTTATCACATCGGCATTTTTCTCCTTACCCTGCCAGGCACAAACGATTACTTGGGCGACATTCAACATCCGGTATGATAACCCTGCCGACCAATCGAACAACTGGCAATTCCGCAAAGACACCGTCACACGGTTCATCCAGGCACAAGACATGGACATCGTAGGCATGCAAGAAGTGCTGCACAACCAATTGGAAGACCTGCTGCAGCGCCTTCCTGGCTATAAATCTATCGGAGTAGGACGCGATGACGGGAAAACCAAAGGCGAATATGCTCCTATATTATATAAGGAAGACAGATTCGAAGTATTAGACAGCAACACATTCTGGCTTTCACAATATCCTGACAGCATAGGGTTTATCGGATGGGACGGAGCCTGCACACGCATTGCAACCTGGGCGAAAATGAAAGACAGGCAAAGCGGAAAAATCTTTATGGCAGTCAACACACATTTTGACCATGTCGGTGTTACTGCCCGACGGGAAGGCGCTTTGCTGATTATCCGGAAAATAAAAGAAATAGTAGGCGACCGCCCCGCGGTACTAACGGGCGACTTCAACGTAAACGACCAATCGGAAGCTTACCGCACCATTACCTCCAACGCATTCGTACTGAAAGATGCGGCTAAGATTGCCGGCAAACAGACGGGAGTGGACTACACTTTCCACAACTTCGGGCAAATTCCTTCGGAGCAATGCGAGAAAATAGACTTTATCTTTGTCACTCCGCAAATAAAAGTACTCGACAGTTTCATTCCGAAAGAAGCGGCACCGGGAAGCAAATTCCTGTCCGACCACAATCCGCAAATCGTACACCTTATATTATAACAATATATACAAAAGACTAAGTGACATGAAACAACAAAATCAAACGGAAGACCCTACCGGCCCGATGAAAATGATATTCAACTACAACAACATTTTCTTCAGCTTCTTCTACGATGATACCAGCGGATGCATTCACCGCTCCCGTGAATTTGCCATGAATTATGTTTATTCGGGGGAAATGTTGCTCGATAACGGCAAAGAACAAATACACGTGAGCAAAGGCGAATGCGTATTTATCCCTCGCGACCATCATATCACAATGTATAAACGGACAGCCAATGGCGAAAAATATTGCGGTATTTTCCTGATGTTTACCCGCAACTTTTTAAAAGAGATGTACACCAAATCCGAACAATACAAAGCGCCGGCAAATACTCCTAAATTAGATTTGGGAGTCATCAAACTGCCCAAAACAGCGGAAATCACCAGCCTTTTCGCCTCCATGACTCCTTATTTCGACCCCGATGTAAAACCGCAAGACGACCTTATGCAACTCAAACTGCAGGAAGGATTGCTTGCCTTGCTCCATATCGACAAGCGTTTTGCTCCTACACTTTTCGATTTCAACGAGCCCTGGAAAATAGACATTCTTGATTTCATGAACAAAAACTATATGTACGAGTTCACGATGGAAGAACTGGCACATTATACAGGCAGAAGCCTTGCCACCTTTAAACGTGACTTTAAGAAAGTGAGTAACCTTACTCCGGAGAAATGGCTGATACGGAAACGGCTGGAAGCAGCATACGACTTAATGAAAGAAGGCAGACGAAAAATAGCCGATGTATATACGGAGGTCGGCTTCAAGAACCAGTCTCATTTTTCGTCTGCTTTCAAGAAAATGTATGGCGTATCCCCTACGGCTTTGTAACCGTACGCCCTTTAACGGGGATTCTGCACCATATTCGGATTGGCATCTATTTCGGTTTGCGGGATAGGCAAAGCAATACGAAGGTCATTGGGCTGGATAGTCCATGCATCAGAAGTATCCAACGTCACCAAGTGCCAGCCCTTGTTGCGCACAATAGGCTTGCCGTTGCGCAGGAAATCAAAGAACACTTGCCCTTCACCTACCAGTTCCCGGCGCACTTCTTCCAAGATGCGGTCAATGGTAAAACCTGCAGTCGAGACCTGCATACCGGTATTCGGCGTACGCTGGCTGATTAAATCATTCAGGTAAGTACGCCCCGTTTCTGCATACGAGCCTCCTAAATGAAAGCCAGCCTCTGCAGCATTCAGATAGACTTCGGAAAGACGGATGATACAGATGTCATTGTCTTGCGGATTGCCGGTCTTTCCGGGAAACTTCGTAAGAAACACTTTCCGGTCGCGTGCCGCTTCAGGCAATCCTCCATTGTCAGGCGTAACGGAAGCAACTGTCACGCTATGACGCACATCGTCAGGGTCCTGTTCCAGCAAGTCTAAGTAGTCTTCAGTCAATATCAAGTTGTTCCAGTCGAAAGTCGCTTCATTGGCATAAACCATCGGAGCGCCTTCACCTCCTGTTCCTCCCGCAGGTTCGGTCATCGTTATATACAGTTCGAAAAGTGATTCGGACTGGAAATCCTGTCCCCATACAGCAGCATATTCACTCTGCGTATAAAGCTGATAAAGCCCTCCATTATTCTCGATGACATCCGTCGCAGCATCCCATGCCGCCTGATACTCTCCCATATCCAGATAAACACGTGAAAGCAAAGCCTGTGCCGCCCAATAATTGACATATCCGTCCGCTTTCTCACGCGTCAGGTCAGGCAAAGCCTCCGTAAAATCCGCTACAACCTGTCCGTAACATTCAGCAACCGTATTACGGGCAGGAGCCGAAGTCGGATCAGTAGGAGACGTAACAATAGGTACACCCAGAGACGTACCGTTATCATACATATAAGGCATGCCGAAGAAACGTGTCAAATTGAACAATGCCAACCCGCGCAAAACCAATGCTTCAGCCTTGATGCTTGCCAAATCCTCATCGGCAGCTCCTTCAATGCCTCCTTCCTCAATACGTTGAAGAATATTGTTCGCCTGACGGATGACAATATAAGGCTGTTGCCAAGGCAGAGTAATGTTCAGGTTATCGGTAGCCTGGACATTGTACTCGTAATAAGGAGACACACGCCGTCCGTCTCCTTTGGTAACCCGCGCCTGTACATCCATGGCACGGCAATCTCCGTAATACCAGTAATTGTCGCCATAGTAGCTATGCAAGGAAGTCTCGCGATAGACTCCGTTCAAAGCAGTTTCAATATCAGTCAGCGTAGACAAAGCCTGGTCTGTCGTGACCGAAGTAGACGGATTCAAATCAAGCCAACTATCTGAACAAGAAGTTGCCGCCAACGAAGCCGCCATCATTCCTATATATAAAGTAACTCGTTTCATACTGTTGTTTCTATCCATTGAATTAGAAAGTTAATTGTACACCAAAACTGAATGTGCGCATAGTCGGAGCTTCACAGAACACTTCGCCATTCACCGGAGTTTCCGGATCGTAATATTTCCATTTCGCCCATGTCAGCAAATTGCTTCCGGAAAAATAAACACGGGCTTTCTGCAGCAATACCTTTTGTGTCCAACGTTCGGGCAAAGTATAACCGAAAGTCAAGCTCTTCAACCGCAAATGGTCGGTACTGTGAATATAACGTGAAGAGTTTTGCGGTCCAGCCGCTTCTCCATAGACAAAACGCGGCACATCGGTCACATCACCGGGCTTCGTCCAACGGTTGAGCGTATAAACGGACAAGTTATAACCCGTACTTCCGGTTTCGTTCCCATAAATTCCAGTTGTCCCGTTTTCAATATAAGTTCCGGCTTTATCGAAAGAATATCCTCCCAACGAATAAGTCAAGGTAAAGCTCAAATCAAAGTCCCGATAACGGAATTGGTTGGTCAAACCGCCCGACACCTTCGGCTCCGCTCCCTTATAAGCGATGGCTTGAGCTGCATTTGCATCCGTCGTAAGCGAACGGTTCAGGCTTCCGTCTTCATTGGTGGTATTCAAGTAATATTGCGCCTGTCCAGTCTGCGGATCCACACCGGCGTACTCCTTTACATAAAACGTATGATACGGCAGGCCTACCTTATGAATGAACCACGTGCCTTCGATAGACTGCTCCAGCTCGCCGTTCAGCGATACAATCTTATTCCGGTTATGGCTCAAGTTGAAAATGGTAGTCCAGTTAAAACCGTTCGAAGAAAAGTTCAAGGTACGCAATTCCAATTCCACCCCTTTATTGTTCAATTGCCCCACATTGGCAAGATAACTGGTAAAACCGGTTGTAGAACTGATTGGCAAATTATACAGCAAGTCTTTCGTGTCGCGGTTATAATATTCCAGACTGATAAAGATACGGTTAATGAAAGACAAATCCAATCCGATATTCAAGTTATAGTTCTTTTCCCACTTCAAATTCGAATTCGGCTGGGACGATTCATACGAGCCCGCATTGCCGATATAGTTCTGCCCATACGAATACAAGCCCATATATCCGTATAACGAATTCGGCTGGTTTCCGTTCACACCATAGGATGCACGTATTTTCAAGTCACTCAAAATATGGCGCACAGGCTGCATGAACGATTCGTTGCCGATGTTCCACATGCCCGACACAGACCAGAAATTCCCCCAACGGTTATCCGGCGAAAGGCGCGAGCTTCCGTCCCGGCGGAAACTTCCTGCCACATAGTAGCGGTCATCATAATTATAATTCAGGCGCGACAAATACGAAATCATCCGATAAGCTTGCGTCGATGACATAAAGTCGCTCAATGAGGCGGCATTGTCCGGTTCTGTCAATATTCCGGAAGGCAAACCGAACGCCTCGCCTACGGCATGGTCGGTCTCATAACTTTCTACTTCATAGGCTGCCAGAACATCCAAATTATGCTTGTCCGCAAATGTATGCACATAATTGATAGAGGTAGACGAGTTCAGCCGTCCATATTCGATAAACCCTTTCGCTGTACGGGCATCGCTCCCGCTTTTGGGTCCCGCCGAACTGAGCGGATTGTAATAACGGGCATCCTTCTGGATATTGTAATCGTAACTCAACGTTTCCTTCAGCTTCAGTCCCTTTAGAGGTTCTATCTGGGCATATCCCGTACTGAACATACGAGTCATGCGGGTACGGTTGTAGTCGGTCAAGATATCCCGCAACGGATTCAATGAAGACCCCGGATAAGCTCCCGTATAATTGCCTTCCTCATCGCGTACAGTCATTGAGGGATTCATCGTCACAGCCACATCAAAGAAAGGATTTATGGCAGAAGTACGTTCCTCGTTCAATTCCTGGTTCATCTGCGAGAACATCATGTTAGCTCCCACTTCACCATACCTGCCAACCTTTTGAGTCAGGTTCAGACGGGCAGAATAACGTTTCAGGCTTGAGTTCTTGGCAAGCCCTTCCTGCTTGTCATACCCCAACGAAGCATAATATGTCGTGCGTTCGCTTCCTCCCGAAACCGATGCCTCATAGCGCTGCTGGGAAGCCGTACGAAGCAATTCCTTACGCCAGTCCGTATATCCCATCGAAGGAATGGAAGCATAATTGTCTATCAGCCCGTCGGCATATTCCGTGGGCGATTCCACCCCCTGGTCTGTAGCATAATTCACCAAGCCCTCATACAATAATTCACGCCGTTGGTCACCGTTCAGTGTCGGCCGGAAATCGACAGCAGAGTTTGAGAATCCTCCCGACACATTCAGCGTGACTTGCGTCCTGCCTAATTTCCCCCGTTTGGTGGTAATCAAGATAACGCCGTTAGCCGCGCGCGAACCGTAAAGCGAAGCTGCAGCCGCATCTTTAATCACCGTTATGTTTTCAATATCAGAAGGGTTCAGCGTGCTCATGATATTTGTTTTCGAATTATTCATATACGATGCGTCAAAGCCTCCTGTACTTAAATTTCCGGAAGTAACCGGCACGCCGTCAATTACGAACAAGGGTTCTTGCGACGCGTTAAACGATCCCATACCACGGATACGGATGCTTTGATTGGCACCCGGTTGCCCCGAACTTCCGGTAATGTTCACACCGGTAGTCATCCCTTCCAGTTTCTGCTCCACATTCATAACAGGAATGTCTTTCATCATATCCGCCCGCAAGGTATTGGCAGAACCGGTAAATGACGACTTGGTAAAATTACCATATCCTGTCACTACGACTTCCTGCAACATCTGATTATCAGGCTGCAAAATGATATTCAACTTGTCACGCCCATGAGGGATACGGACTTCCTGAGTTTTCATACCTACATACGAAACAATCAAAGCCTGAGTCTCAGAAGGCACATCAAG
This sequence comes from Phocaeicola intestinalis, assembly GCF_014837065.1. Classification (GTDB taxonomy): domain Bacteria; phylum Bacteroidota; class Bacteroidia; order Bacteroidales; family Bacteroidaceae; genus Phocaeicola; species Phocaeicola intestinalis. Next base: position 18,820 of record NZ_JACSPP010000024.1, on the reverse strand, counting down.
CGTATAATGCCCGTTGATATCAGTAATCGTACCTTGAGCTTCGTTTCCTTTAATGGCGATAACAGCCCCAATCAAGGGTTCGCCGTCTTCAGCCGAAGTGATAATGCCTTGCAATGTACGGTTTTGAGCGACAACCGTCTGCCCCACTAAAAACAAGGCAATGAAAATAAACAATACTTTCTCTCTTGACATAAGTTATAAATTTTTGCCTATACACTACTTCCTTTGCAAAACAAATACCAAACACTGGCTTTTCACATCCGATTCATCAAAACACATTAAACAACAACATTTTACCATTGCAAAAAATAAAGAAGGAAATCAAACCGGCAGATATTATTGTAGAAAAAATCCACAATCTGTGCAACATTGCCACACTATAAAAAAATGAATGTCCGCAAAATGTCAATGGTATGAAAGGAGTTAGAAGAAGTTATGCTCGCTTCGCCCACAGGAGTTAAAGGACAATAGTTCTGTTAGGATTTCCATTAGTAAATGCATTGGCTTCTAACTCCCTTTAACTCCCTGAAATAACTTCTTATTAGTGAAATGCGGACAATCATATTATAAAAAGCATATCTTTCATTTTGAACTTTTCAACAATATAAATTGAGCCTTTCAGCAATCAGACTAAATAAGTTCTGCCCTATCTTTGTCTTTATAATCATAAAAAATGAATCAACATCATGAAACCTTACATCATTTGCCACATGATGGCATCCATAGACGGACGCATTGACTGCGATATGACGGAACGCATTGGCGGAAACGAATATTACAAAGCACTGGAGCAACTGGCTTGCGACTCCGATTTATCAGGACGTATAACGGCGGCCATGCACATTGCCTTACCCGAACCTTTTCACACCGACAATCCGAAACAGGCAAACCAATCTTCGTTTTACAAGGCAACGGAAGCAAAAGGATATTCCATCGTACTCGACTCGAAAGGCAAGCTGAAATGGCCTGGCAACAATATTGACGGAAAACCAATGCTCGTCATCGCAAGTGAACAAGTGGCGCAAACCTATCTTGACACCTTATGCAGACAAAACATTTCGTGGATAACAACCGGAAAAGAAAAAGTTGACTTGACCCAAGCCGTAAATATAGCTGCACCGTTTGTAAGATTAATAATCTTACAGCGTGAAGATTAATAATCTTTCGGCATGAAGATTAATAATCTTACAAACAAGGCAGTCATGTGAACACATGAAACGAACACATCAAACCCAAAAACTATTTGTAGAAATTCAAAATAGTTTCTTCTAAATACCGATGTTCATATAAAATAATGTAAGCAAGACTCTAATAAAAAAAGAAGTTAAATTATTTCCTTTTATTGGTTTATAAAATAAACTATTCTATATTTGCAAAACAAAATCAAGGGAAAGCGCGCACTCTTGCTTTTATTTAACGTATTCAGTTTATACTATAAACTTATTTATTAACTTAAAACAATAAATGATTATGAAAACAATCTGCTTTATAATCGCGCTGTTAAGCTTGTCTGTATCTGCTTCAGCCAAAGGATTTTCTATCTCCATCGGCAATATCCGCAATGATAACGGGAATATCTTGGTCATGCTTCAAGCGGACGGACAAAACAAACCTGTTTACGGAATGGCAAAAGCACAAAAGGGAGAGGTGACCATCACAATAGAAGAAGTGACTTGGGAGCACTTTACCATTTCTGTCTTTCACGATGAAAACGAGAATTGGCAAATAGATACAGACGAACAGGGAAAACCTGTAGAAGGTTTTGCACGGGAAAAGCATCATCCGAAGAAAAAAGAAGATGCATGTAAGTTGAAATTGTTTTATTTCGATAATCCTTTAGAACGATGAAACGCCTGGTCTTTCTCTACCTATTATATACAGGAGGCATTGCACTTCTACATGCGATGCCTATCGCCCCACAGGCATTGACGGACAGCATCCATGCTACATTGAAAACCTACGACCTGCCAGAGATAACGGTGAGAAGCAGTAAAATCAAGCGGAATGCCGACCGGTTTATCATGCAAGTGACACCATCCTCGGGAAAAAACGGAATTGAATTGTTGAAAGAAGCACCCGGTGTATGGCTTTCCGACAAAGGGATTTCCATCAACGGAGCGTCTGGAGCCAAAGTCTATATCAACGGACAGGAAGTGAGGCTGGAAGGAGAACTTCTGCATTTCCGCCTGCAGTCCTTGCAATCGGCAGACATCCAGCGCATCGAGATACTTCCCTTCTCCGGAGCTGAAAAAGATGCAAACGCTCAAGGCGGTGCTGTCTATATCCTGTTAAGAAAACCCAAGCAGAAAGGTTGGCAAGGGCATTTCTCGCTGATGTCCACAACAGGACATTCCGCCCAGCAATATCAGCCTAACGGAAGTTGGCATGCACATTGGGACAAATGGGACTGGTACGCTTCCGCTTCCATAACCTGGAAACCGGAAGATGCAAGCGATTGGAACGAAGACCGCATCTATCGCCAAACAGGCAAACAGTTTCAAAGCACAGGAGCACGAAAGCAAACATCAGATTATGAGACGTTCCGCTCAGGCATCATCTTCTCGCCCGACACGCTGAATACGTTCGGACTGGAAGTGGAATGCTTCCGCCATTCATCCGATAACCCGTCGCATAGCCGTGACGCAATAAGCAACAGACATGAAACGGTCTATAGCCATGGGAATTATCACCAAAAATCTGATTACGACATGACATCCGTTAATTTCAGCTACCAGCACCGCCTGTCACATTCCTGTTCGACATTAAAAATATTGGCAGACTATACCGGCAAACATGCAAAAGGAAAAAACCGCTACAACATCCTGCGCCAAGCCGGGGATTACAAAAAGGATACTTTATACCGGTCGCAAACAAAAGCCGATTACCGGATTATCAACGCAGATGTGTCATGGAATAGCAAATCTTTCCAAACAGGTGCCAAATACACACAAACCTATACCGATAACACTTCGGCATACGAAGGATTCCGTAGCGGAGCCACGTGGACGCCCCTGCCCGATTTCGGTTATACACGGGATTACCGGGAACAGATAGCCGCCTGGTATGCACAATACACATTTACCCGAAGGAAATGGACGGTAAAAGCCGGACTCCGGTTGGAATATACCCATACCTCTAACCGGGAAAACAACGTAAACCAACGGTATTTCGACTGGTTTCCGCACATGGATGTCAGCTATGCGTTCGACCCTCTCCAACACTGGATGCTGGCAGGACAATATGGCAAGTACATCGAACGCCCGGCATTCGCGGCACTAAACCCGAACCGGACACAAACCTCCGACTATAGCTACCAGATAGGAAACCCTTGGCTGAAGCCTACTTACATCAACCGCTTCAGCCTGACGCTAATCTACAAATACCGCTACACCTTAACCATAGGAGGCAATCTGCATAAAAACCTGATTCGCGAGTTTACCAAGCAAGACGAAGCAAATCCGGACATCGCATACGTCACTTACGAAAACCACCATCGGGAAAATCATTGGTTCGTTGCAATTTCCGCTCCTTGGCAACCCACAGGCTGGCTAAACCTTACCGCCAACTTTATCGGATCCAGGCAAGACATCTATATGAATCCCGAAGAGGAACGGCAAAGCCATTGGCTTTATTTCATCCGCGCCCAAGCCGAATGCTTCCTGCCTTGGGATCTTTCACTTGAAATGAAATACAGCGGAACTTCACGCTTACATTCGGGGAATAGCGAAATCAATCCCTATCACACGGCAGACATCCGCTTGCAGAAAAAATTCAATCAAGGGAAATGGATACTCACGCTGGGCATAGACAATCTGTTCGACCGTTCTTCCGGCTATGCATGCCATACGGAAGACTACGAGAGAGACATACATATCCACACAGCTTCGCAAGGGAGGACATGGAAAATAGGAATCGCATGGAACTTCGGAAAAGGGAAACAAGCGAAAAAGACGGAAGTGGAAAAAGGCAAATTTTCCCAGCGGAACCGTTTGGCAGATTGATGAAACCGTTTTATATTTGCAAGCAAAAGCAAGTCCTCGTTTTCTTGCTTTTATTTTTCCACATAAAGTTTATAACATAAACCATTTTATTAAGACTATGGAAGAAAAGACATTAAACGAAAAAGAAAGCCTGGAAATCATCACACGCATGATTCAGGAGACGAAAAACAAATTGGAAGTAGGCGACGGGAATATGTTGTTACTATGGGGATATGTGTCGGTATGCACGGCTATCCTTGTCTATGCCCTGCTTTTATGGGTTCAAACCCCACAAGTCAACTGGCTTTGGTTCCTGATTCCCCTCATCGGATATGGGGTTACGCAAAAACAGAAAAGGAAAGAAGCCAACGTAAAGCCACATTCGTCCAGCTACGTTGATAAGGTTTCCGCCGGAATCTGGAAGAGCGTAGGCATTATTGCCTGCTTGTTTGCAGCTATTTGCATGGCTTTTATGTTTTGCGGATACAACTGCTGGGTACTGATGTTTGCATACGCTTTCATCATTATCGGATTCGGAAGCATAGCGCAAGGGATTATCATCCGTGAACAAAGTCTGACATTCGGAGGGTTGTTCAGTATAGCCGCGGGAGGAGTCGTGGCAAGCTGCGCCATCTGCGACATACCGATTTATATCACTTGGGCGATACCTTTGTACATCCTTTGTTTTATCTTGATGATGATTATCCCCGGACATATCATTAACCGTAAAGCCAAGAAGCTATGCCGAAAGAACTGAATCCGTTGCTGCATTCCCAGCTAAGACTTGGCGTGATGTCTATCCTGATGGTGAAAGAGGAGGCAGACTTTGTATACCTGAAAGAGAAGACCGAATCCACCGCCGGCAATTTGAGCGTACAGCTCGACAAGCTGGCGGGAGCAGGCTATATCACCATCGAAAAAGGCTTTGAAGGGAAACGCCCACGCACCACATGCCGCATCACCCCCGAAGGAAGGGCTGCGTTTGAGGAGTACGTCAATACGCTGAAGGTGTATTTGCACTTAGAATGAACGGCAAAGGCAACTATATGCACAAGTCTGAAAGGGGCATGCCTACGGACATGGCATGTCCCCTTTATCATAGTAGAGACGATTGCACATCATCTCTAATGTTTAGGAAGACTGAAACAGTTTCTATATCTCAGCGGTTCCGGATGCTGTATTTTCTTCCTGCTGCACACTACGTTTTCTTTTTTTCAACCTGCCGCTTTTCCGCAACGCTTCGGTAATAATCCACTGAAGTTGCCCGTTGGTACTACGAAACTCATCGGCTGCCCATTTCTCGACAGCCTCCATTGTATCCGCATCCAATCTCAAGACGAAACTTTTGGTTGCACTCTCTTTCTTTGCCATAGGATTAATGATTCAACGTACCCGTATTCAGAACAGGTTGGGCAGACTCATCGGCACAAAGCACTACCAGCAAATTACTCACCATAGCGGCCTTCTTGTCATCGTCCAGTTCTACTATCTGGTCTTTTTCCAACTTGTCGAGTGCCATATGAACCATTGATACAGCACCTTCTACTATCTTCTCGCGTGCGCTGATAATTGCCGAAGCCTGTTGGCGACGAAGCATTACGGCAGCAATTTCGGGTGCATATGCAAGGTAATTGATACGTGCTTCCACAACCTCCATACCCGCCATTGCAAGCCGTTCGTTCAGTTTCTGTTCCAATTGTTCGTTGATTTCATCTCCTCCCGAACGAAGAGTCAGTTCACCTGTCTCGCCTTCATTGTCATCATAAGCATATTGTCCCGCCACCTGACGCAATGCAGCATCACTCTGTATTTTCACAAAATTCTCAAAAGCATTCATCCGTCCGGCTATGGCATTGCCGGCATTGGCTGCAGCTTCTTTTCCACTTGCCGCCATCGTTTGCGAATCAATTTCAAACATAGCCTTGTACGTATCCTTCAGCTTCCATACCAGCACCAGTCCGATAAGAATGGGATTCCCTATCTTATCATTGACCTTAATGGGTTCCACATCGAGATTACGTGCACGGAGCGAGAGTTTTTTCTTGGCAAGAAACGGATTGACCCAGAAAAATCCGGTTTCTTTAAACGTACCTTTATATTTACCGAAAAACACCATAGCACGCGCTTCATTAGGCTCCAATTGCATATAACCGGCAAACAGCACACACCATACAAGGAAAAGCAATACGCCGATAGCATATCCCGCTTCGGATACCTGTACAAAACAGCCTACAATAGCAGCACTTACGATAATCAGATGCACGAATAACATTGCAAATCCATTCAGCCTGAATCCTTTGAAAATCATTTCTTTTGTTTCCATAAACATAACATTAAAGTTGATATTATTTTAATATCACAAATATATATAAATGAATTGATACAAACAAGAGTAAAAGGAATATTTTCAAATTGATTGCAGGGGGCATATCGCATACGCTCTGAAAAAACTCTACATGGATAAGTTGGTGCATTCGGGCGTATGCGATACGTCCCTACATTGGCTGTTTATGAATCTTCATTTATTTTTATTCGATTCAAGAGTTAGAAGCTGCGTTCCATCAGACACCACGCCAAGAACATTTTTTATAGAAATCCGAAACAGTTTCTTAATGTTCTTGCCTATTTCCCATTCATTATGTATATATTTGTGCCCACATTATCTAAATGAATATCCGCAATACGCTCCTACAGCAAATTGGACTAAATGCGGATATCAAATTATCTAATTACAAAGAAAAATGAAACTGGAAGAATTGTATAGCCTTTTTCTGACATGCAAAGGAATTACGACAGACAGCCGTCATTGCCCACAAGGAAGTATGTTCGTAGCCCTGAAAGGAGAAACATTCAACGGCAATGCCTTTGCAGCGCAGGCATTGGCACAAGGGTGCCGCTATGCCGTAGTAGACGAACCGGAATATGCAGGCGAACATTGTATCCTGGTAGACAATTGCCTGACAACCTTGCAACGCTTGGCTACCTACCACCGCCGTCAACTCAAAACGCCGATACTCGGTATCACCGGAACAAACGGAAAGACCACAACCAAGGAATTGGTATCTGCTGTACTGAGTTGCAAATACAACACCCTGTTCACTCAAGGAAACCTGAACAATCATATCGGAGTTCCGCTGACTTTATTGCGCCTTACTCCCCAACATGAAATGGCAGTAGTAGAGATGGGAGCCAATCATCCGGGAGAAATCAAGACCTTGGTACATATAGCCGAACCCGACTACGGACTGATTACCAATGTAGGCAAGGCACATTTATTGGGGTTTGGCTCATTCGAAGGGGTTATCCGTACAAAAGGAGAATTATACGATTATTTACGCGGGAAAAGCGGGTCGACCATCTTCATCCAAAACGAGAACCCTTATCTGAACAACATTGCCAGCCAACTGCATTGCATACGTTACGGACAGACCCCAGGTCTGTTTGTAAGCGGAAAGACAACAGGGTGTTCTCCGTATCTTTCCTTCTGCTGGACATCGGAAAGTATTTCACACGAAGTACAAACCCATTTAATAGGTAGCTATAACCTGGACAATGCATTGGCAGCAGTAGCAATAGGACGTTATTTCGGAGTTCCCGATACAGATATTTGCAAGGCTATTGCCTCTTATCTTCCCCAAAACAACCGTTCAGAACTGAAAGAAACCGCTTCAAACCGCCTCATCATTGATGCCTATAATGCCAACCCTACCAGCATGCACGCTGCACTGGAAAATTTCCGGCAAATGCAGGTTCCCCACAGGATGGTTATTTTGGGCGATATGAAAGAGTTGGGCAAATCCAGTATTGAGGAACATCAAAAAGTAATAACCTATTTAAAGACATGTCCTTTCGAGCGAATCGTACTGGTGGGTCCTGAATTTGCGGCTATACCTTCCGGATACGAACATTATCAAGATGTATACCAACTTATCGAAACCTTGAAGCAGGAAAAGCCCGAAGGATACACCATTTTAATAAAAGGTTCCAACAGTATGAAATTGAGCCAGATTCCCGATTATTTATAATTGCTCAACCGCCATTAACCTGCAAAACCTGAATCATGTGAATCAGGAGTTATAGGGAGTTATAAGGAAGTTATAGGGAGTTAAAAGGATGTTATAGGGAGTTAGAGCCAATATTTCTAACTCCCTTTTAACTCATTGATGGCTAAATTCCGGCTTTCTGAAACGGTTTTATCTCTTGTCCTGCTTTAAGTATTCGGTAGGAGTCACTCCATATTCGTCCTTGAAGCATTGACGGAAATAAGCCACACTACTAAATCCGGTCAAATCTGCTATTTCAGCGATGGAATATCCTCCATCACTGATAAGTTCCAGGCTTTTCCGTATCTTGATTTTGCGGACAAATTCATTGGCAGACATTTCGGTCAGACCTTTGATTTTCCGATAAAGAGTAGAATGGCTCATACACATCTTATCCGCAATGAAAGCCAAATCCATTTTTTCCATATTCAAGTGTTCTTCCACGATAGCCGTAACTTTTTGCAGAAACTCTTTATCCAGATTACTCAGCTTTTGTTCTGGTTCTCCATCATTTTCCGGTTCATCTTCTGTTTTCAATCCAGCAATGATAACCTTTGCCAGTTTCTTACGGTTATCCAGGATATTGTCTATACGGCTGTTGAGCAAACGGGCGCTAAACGGTTTGGTGATAAATGAATCGGCACCGGCTGCATATCCTTCCTCTTTATCCTGAATCGTATCTTTTGCCGTCAGCAAAATAACCGGTATATGGCTGGTACGCATATCTTCTTTCACTGCCTTACAAAGCTCGATGCCATCCATCACCGGCATCATAATGTCAGACACAATGATATTGGGTATCCGGTTCGAAGCAATATCCCATCCCTCTTTTCCATCGTTAGCAACCAACACCTCATATTTCTCACCAAACGAACTGCGGATGTATTCACAGATATCCCGGTTGTCTTCTACCAGCAGAATAATGGGTTTTGTCTCACTCCGTGCATCCGCCAACTCTGTCTGTTCGTTTCTGTTTCGGGTCACGATACTCCGATGACTGGTATTAGGATACGTGTTTTCGGTCAACAGCCTGAGGGTAAACCGGCTGCCTTTATCCACTTCACTTTGTACATCGACAGTTGCCTGATGTAAATCAGCAAGCGACTTGACGAGCGAAAGCCCAATACCCGAGCCGGAAGCCTGGTATTTTCCCTCTCCCTGGTAATAACGTTCGAATATATGATTCAGTGATTCCTTCGAAATGCCATGCCCGGTATCAGCCACCGTAATCTCCGTATAGCGCACACCGTTTTCCTCGCTTGCATCGAGTGACAAAGTAATTTCTCCCTTAGGAGTATATTTCAAAGCGTTCGACATCAAGTTATCTATAATAATTGTGATAATTTCACTATCATAATAAATCACTGTATTGTCAGCCGTAATCCGGATATTGATGCCGACATTCGGATTACGATTCAATTCTTTATACTTGATGCCTATTTCCTGGACCAGTTTGCCCAAATCATCCTGTGCCACTTTCAACTTCCGGTTCTCTGTTTCCGTTTTCCGGAATTCCAGAATCTGATTGATAAGATTCAAAAGACGGTTGGCATTATCGTGAATAATACTGATTTTATTGACAACTCCAGCCGGAAGCGTCTTGTCGGCAAGCAAGTCTTCCAGCGGCCCGAGAATCAGTGTAAGTGGTGTACGCAGCTCATGGGTTATGTTGGTATAAAACCGCAATCGTTCGTTATTCAGCTTCTTGTCATTTTCATGCTGATGATGCTCCAGGCTGAGCCTGCTCTCAAGAGTAAGTTTCCGCTTGTATGAACGCATCAGCCAATAACAGAAACACCCCACAAGAACAACATATAATAACTTGGCATACCAGGTCAGCCAGAACGGAGGAGTTACCACAATCTTCACCGCAGCAAAATCATCTCCAAAAGGTTGATTGGGAAGACGCGCCTTAACTTTAAACACATATTCACCAGGCAAGAGACTATGGAATGTAATGCTGTTCTGGCTATGTGTCTCAAACCATGTTTTGTTAAGCCCTTCCATCAGGTAAGCATATTCCACCTGCTGGCTTTGGGTAAAGTCCATCACATTAAACGACAGAGTGAGGGTATTGCTGTTATAAGGAATTCTCACTTCATTGTCTTCAATGGGTTCAAAAGTAGCGTTTTGTTCGTTTTGGGCATTGTCGCCATAGCTTCGTACGCCCGTTATCTTGATAGAAGCGATTTGTTCATTGTCTTCAATCAAGGACGGATGGAAATAGCAAATGCCGTTCTGTGAACCGAAATAAAGATTTCCATCCTTATCTTTGCCCACAGCACCATCCATAAAATCACCCTGGGGCACCCCTTGCGTGTAAGTATAGTTACAGAATTGCCCCCTGTCGTTTTTCCACACCGAGATTCCCTTATTCGTACTTAACCAAATTTGTCCTGCATCATCTTCTATGATGCTTCTTACATTGTTGTCCGGCAATCCCTGGGAGGTACCGAATACTTGAAAGCTGTAAGTCTTTGTATCGGTAATATGTACCAATCCGCCACGCGTAGCAGCCCATATATCCCCCTCAGAAGCCTGATAAAGATAATTTATGGCATTAGAAGTCAGTCCGCCGGAGGTATCTATCCGCTTTACCAGTTTATTTTCAGCATTAAATATGAAAAAGCCCTTTCCGAAAGTACCTACCCAAAGTTTTCCTTGCCGATCTCTTAAAATACCATGCACCATAGGGTCAACAAGCTGCCCGTTAATACGGTCCTCCCGCCGGATTTTATCATTCTGGCACGAGAACAATCCGTTTTGAGTGCCTATCCAAAGCTTGTCAGCATCTTCGTAAAAAGTACATATCTCAGCATAAGGCTCATTTATCGGTATACGCGTAACCATACCTGTATTCGGGTCACACCTCAACACTCCGTCACGGTACATGCCGAACCACAGCATTCCGCTCCTGTCTTTATAAATAACAGATACATGCGTATAAGGCATGATTCCTTTTTCCAGCAGGATTACTTTCCAAAGGCTGCGATTCTGAAATATAGCCACTTCGTTTTCGCCTCCAACCCAAAGCCTGCCACGATTATCAAAGGCAATTCCCCAGACCTGTTTGCCAACCACCTTTCCGTCGCGGGAAGTATCAAACGCCAGCATCTGGAAATCGGGACGCTTATAACTCAGGAAATCCAGCCCTCCCCGATAATTTCCAATCCAGATATTCCCGAAGCAGTCTTGCAGGAAACAACTGGCATTGGGTGAAGAAAGTCCATGCAAGTCACCGGTCACACCAATGTTGCAAAATGTCATATTCTCGGGCGAAGTAAAGGTATTGGCATGCATATTCAGCATGCTGACACCCCCCATATGAGTACAAATCCAGATATTCCCGTCCAAGTCTTCCCCTATGCTATTGATTTGGTTGGAGATAAGCGAATGCGGGTTATTCTCATCGTGACGGAACGAAATGAAACGTTCCTGTTCCATGTTAAACAAGGCAAGCCCCTGCGTGGTGCCTACCCAAATATTTTTTCCTTTATCAATATAGATACATTTCACCGTATTTCCAGGAAGGCTGTTCGGGTCATCCGGATTGTGACGATAGTTTTTACAAGTACGTGTTTTCAGGTCAATCACACTCAACCCATCTGCATGTTGTCCTACCAGCAACTGACCTTTCCCATTATCGGCTGCGCACCAGAAATTGCCTTCCAATCCCTTTACATCTTTGGTGCGAAAAGACGTAAAAGCCTGTTTCCGATTATCATAATAATCTACCCCCAAGTGATAGTGTACAATCCATAATCCTCCATCGGTAGCAGGAACGATATTGGTCACATCATTGGTTATCATGTTATTGGCATCATAGAAATGCGTAAACCGTTGCTGCAGGCAGTCAAATACACACAATCCGTCGCGTTGGGTCCCTACCCAAAGCGTATTATCGTATGCATTGTAGTAAATGGCATTCAGCTCATTACTGGTAATATCCGAATTGGAAGTATTATATTGTGTAAACTGGCTTCCATCGAACCGGCTTAGTCCCGATTCGGAAGCAATCCAGATATTACCTGCTTTGTCTTGCGCCAGATCGACCACATAATTGCTCGATATGCCATTGGCAGCATTCAAGCGTTTGAATGTAAATTCACGCTGAGCCGAAACTGACAACGAACCTATTAGCCCAGACAGTAATATAAGTGCAACGATACGTCTTATCATAATAAACCGATTTCTGTACAAAATGTGTATTATCCAAGTTTGCGGAGTATCAATAAAAAAGCACACCTGAATCGCATGATTATCACAAAGATGCGGGACAACCAACCGATTGAAAAAGACCAGTGATTGCCCCACATTTTACCTACTGAAAACTCGTTGTGATATTGATATTTTGAGAAACTGTTTAATTTGTCGTTTCTTCATCGGCAACCGCCTCTTCCCAGTTGGTAAACATCGGAACCGAATCGTCATAACCGTCATAACCGTAGTTTTGACGCAACGGAGCACCAATGTTGGCAGTAATAGCCGAGTTCGGGACAGGCCAGAACAAGTTACGTTTGTCTACCCGGTAATTCAACTCCCTACCTGAAACAATCGTACCGTGATTAAAGATGTTGTAGCGTGTACAACGTTTGTACCAGTAACTTCCACCGTTCAGGTCAGTTCCGCTCTGTTTGTCCCAAGTGTTGAGGTCGTAAGTCTCACCCCATTCATCCGGTTGTCCGCTGCGGGCAAGGCACCACGAGATACGGGTCAGCTCGGGCTGACGCCATTCTTCCAGATAAAGTTCACGGGCACGTTCATCGGCAATGTCACCAATGGTAACGGTAGTGAACATCTTCTGTGCATGGGCACGCTGACGAATAATATTTACATCTTCAGCCGCTTCAGCTGCACGTCCCTGATAAAACTTAGCTTCTGCACGGAGCAGGTAAGTTTCTGCCAGACGGAACAAATATAAATTGCCATTCGAAGTGGTATTACCATTTGTCGCACCGTTAAACTGGTTGGCACCCATATTCTCTTCTGCGCTTTGGTCAGTATATAGACTTTATACAAAGGAGTAGGGAACCAACTGCGGATGGTATCTGAACAAAGCAAGTCACCTTTTCTTACGATTACTTCACCACTTATCGAGTCAATATAATCTTCAGGCGCATAAAGCATCATGTTTTGACCATAGAAGTCCGATTCGGGATTATTGTATTTCAGGTCGGTCATTTCAATCCAGTTACCTACCTGACGGTTATGGCGCAAATCCTGCCAGTCCGTTTCGCCATCATAGTTCCAAATGGTCTGGTTATAATGGTAAGAAGTACGGAAACATCCGATGCCACGTCCCATAGCACGTACCCAATCCAACTGTGAATCATATTTACCTGCATTACGTGCATAATTGTAAGTTGGCGAGCCAAGGTTATGCGGGTCTCTGATGATACCATTACTCCAATGTACACACATGGCACGCATAAGCGGATAAGAGATAAAACCTTCTGCATAATAATTCAGGATAGGCATAATCAGTTCTTTGTTGGAAGCATCTGTAATGTTCACGCCACGATGCAAATCCCACATTACATTCCGTTCTACCGGCCAAGTATCCGGATTGCCCGAAGGTACATTGGTGCCAAAAGATTCGGTCATCAGTTGCAGGCCATGATTGTCAATCAGGTCCGTAGCCATCTGTTCTGCCTTCTGGTATTCACCTACCACCAAGTAGCACTTGATAAGCAATTGCATGCAGGCTTCCTGGTTGACGGTACCAATATAACCGATTTCGCTCTGTGGCGGCACGTGCTCTACGGCAAACTCCAGGTCGTGTACCAACATCTGGAAGATGGCTTCCTTGCTGGTCGACTTATAGTTTTGTTTAGGCACCTCAATCAATTTGGTAATCAAAGGTATATCGCCAAACAACAATACACCGTGATAGTAAGCATACGCACGATGGAAATAGGCGCGCCCTAAATATTCGTCACGCAGGGTCGGATCCAATCCTTCCACATTATCTACATTTGAAATGATGGTATTGGCAAAAGTCACACTGTTCCACGTACGGTCCCAAAAACGTTGCATGGCGTTTTCGTCCCCACCGCCTTTCATACCCGATGTCGGGGTGATTTTATTGGCAAAATCATCCTGCATATCACCTGCATCAGTCTTTGCATACAGACCAATATCAGTCATAAAATAAAGCGAGGCCATCGGCAAAACATTACCATTCCCGTCCATCAGCATTTCTTTCAGCCCATAGTCACACATCGCCATAGCGGCTTGCAGACCGGATTCCGTCGTATAAGTATTTTCCGGATTGTAGAACGACAACGGGTCTTGTGCCAAAAAGTCGTCAGAGCATCCGGTGTTCAGCAGGGCGGCAGATGCCAGCACCATACATCCCTTTGCAAATATCGAATTTCTTTTTTTCATAACTGTTTTCCATTTAAAGATTAAAGTGTTACATTGATACCAAAGTTAAAGGTACGTGTAGCCAGACCACCTGTTTCCGGATCGCCATATTCCCATCCGCTGATAGTGCAGACGTTCTTGCAGCTTGCCGTTACACGGATACGGTCTACCATGAACTTGCGGGTCCATTTCTTCGGAATGGTATAACCGATGGTGATGTCATCCAAACGTACAAAACTACGGTTATAAAGTTTATCGACACCACTTGCCAGACCCGTATTCGGACCTGCTGCATTCAGGCGGCAATAGTCATTGGTCGGGTTTTCCGGAGTCCAATATTCCTTTTCCGGCATATTGAAGCCATTGGTTACCTGCGAACCGCCGTTATCGATATTCAGCCAATTGCCGCTCGTACTCTTATGACCCATGTACGAATAAAATGAGATAGAGAGAGTCAGGTCTTTCCACAGGGTAAAGTCGTTGCGGAAATTCCAGTAAATAGGAGGAGCGGTAGTGCCCAAATATACCTTATCGTTATCGTTGTACACCGGGATACGGGTACCGTCTTCCGCTATCTGGTCGTCTTCCGTATAGTGGTTGATTACTTTCGGGTCACCAGGTTTCTGACCCACCAAAGCCGCGGCGGCAATGTCTTCGGGCGTATTCTGCCATACACCGTCGGTTTCATAATACCAGATGGTGCCGATAGGCTGTCCGATATACCAGCCATTGGATGTATCGCTAAGTTCGTTGCCATTCTCGTCATAGTCATAATACAAGTGGTTAATCTTATTCTTGTTGATGGAGAAACCTACCGAAGTGTTCCAAACAAACTTGTCGTTTTCGATGTTGGTCGAATTGACGGCGATTTCAAAACCCTGGTTTTGCACTTCACCCAAGTTTGCCATAATGCTGCCGAACCCGGAGAAACTTGGCAGGCGTTGGCTCATAATCATATCCGTAGTTTTCTTAAAATAGTAATCCATGTTGGCAGTCAGCCGGCCTCCAAAGAACGAAAGGTCAAGTCCGACGTTCCATGCCTTTGTTTTCTCCCATTCCAGATTGGGCGCAGCCAGACGGCTCATATAAAGCGGATTTACAACATTCGAATTACCGTTTTGGTAATACACCATTTCACCGCCAGCCAGGGCAAGGTTTGCCAATGTAGAATATACATCTCCAAATTCACGGTTACCGTTAGTACCCCAGGAAAGACGGAGCTTACCCATGTCCCACCATTCTTTCGTATCTTCCATGAATTTTTCTTCCGTAAAAATCCAGCTGGCACCTACCGAACCGAAGTTACCACAAGGATTGTTGGCACCGAAACCTGCATATCCATCCCGGCGGAACGAACCGGTAATCATGTAACGGTCTTTGTAGCTATAGAACAGACGTCCCAGATAAGAAGCTGCTGTGTAATGCGTATCGTTGGTACTGAAGTTACTCTGTGTCTTGTTGGCACCAGAAGTATAATGGAAACCAAGTGCATCACTCGGTGTGATATTGCGTGCTTCGATACGGTCTTGCCAGTAGCGGTGCTCTTCGGCTTCCTGTACCAAGGTCAACGTCACATGATGGTCACCGAATGTCTTATCCCATGTCAAGGTGTTATTCAGGTTCCAGTCGAAGTTCTTGCTCCATTCTCGGTCAACACCCCGACTGGGAGCTGATGCGTTTGGTAAGTCTGCCGACATCCAGTAGCGGTTATAGAACCACTGGTAACGGGGCGCAATATTGAATTGGTAAGTAATGCCGAACGGAAGAGTCACTTTGGCATTGAAGATGGTATTCAATACGGTATACCCTTTTTCCAAATCATAGTACTGGCGGTCGAAATAATAGTTATATCCGCCATTGGTAGGCAACCCCGACATCGGATATTGCTCGTATCCACCAGTTTCTTCATCATACATCGAAGCGTATGGAGAGTTGCGAAGCATGTTGTTGTCCCAATAATTGCTTCCTAAAGATACCTGCATATCACCGTCCGAACGGTCTTGGAAGTTGACGTTGGCACCGATTTCCAGCCAGTCGGTAATCTTGGCGTTTACTTTCATGTTGGCACGGTAAGCATCATAGTCATTACCTCTTACGGCACCTTCATTTTTCATATAACCAAGCGACATATAATAATTTACTCTTTCGGTAGCCCCCGAAATGCTGGCATTATAATCCTGATTCAAACCGGTGCGGAACGTAGCGTCATTCCAGTCTGTAACCTGTCCGTTCAAGAAATTCTGCAATACCAACGGAGAATTATTGAATTCCAAACGGCGGGCAAAAAGACTCAGTGCCGACTCTCCCGTAGTCGGACCGATACCACTCACACCCGTATTCATCATCCAAGCCTGTTGGTCTGCATCACTCATCAGGCGAGGGTCATCATAATATCCTTGTGGATAAAGCAGGTTGCCGTTTTCGTCTTTTGCTTGGTAATACCCATAAAGTCCGTCCTCTCCCTGGCCATACGTATTGACCATCTTACGATAATCCTGATGGTATTTCAAGTAACCGGCCGCATCAAAATAGTCACGGTAAGCCGACTTTTTATTAACGGCAAGGTTGGCACTGACATTGATAACCGGTTTGCCTATTTTACCTTTCTTGGTAGTGATAATGATGACACCTGCCGCTGCCTGTGCACCGTAGATAGCAGCCGAAGAAGCATCCTTCAACACATCGATCTGACCGATATCATCCGGATTGATTTCCGAAAGTTCGCCATAAAACGGCATACCGTCCAATACAATCATCGGGCTGGCATTGGTACCCAATGAGTTCTGTCCACGCAACTGGATACTTGGGCTACTCTTTGCCGAAGCATCATACCCGATTTGCAGACCCGGTGTGCCGCGCAATACATCCTACACGGTATTCGGGTTCTGGTCGGCAAGCTTGGTCGGATTAATTTGCACCACCGAACCGGTCAAGTCTTTCTTGCGCATCGAACCGTAACCTACTACCACCACTTCTTCCAATGTTTCAGAATCTTCCTGCAACGTGATTTGAAGTGTTTTGCCCGGAACAGCCTCTACGGTCTGTGTCTTATATCCTATAAAAGATATTTCCAATACAGCGCCGCTTTTTACTTTCAAAGTAAACTTTCCGTCCAAATCGGTAATGATACCATTATTTGTACCTTTTTCTACTACACTTGCACCGATGACAGCTTCTCCTGTTGCGTCCCGAACGTTACCGCTCACTTCGTTCGTTTGCTGTTGGCTTACGGCAGCAGCCGGTTCAGCCATTGCCGTCAAAGGATGACCAGCAATAAAACCTGCACACACCAGTAAAGCAAACAAGGCTTTTCGATTGTTGATAAACGAATCTCTCATTTGTTTTTCAGATTTAAGTTAAACATATTTATTATATAAATACTTATTTATCCCATTAAGTGTTTTTTACTTAATCGAATGGCGCAAATATAATAGTTTAATTTAAAAAATAAAATAGAAAAATTAGTCAAAAAAGAAAGAAATTCATCAATATCGCTTTCTAGAAGCTCACCTGAAAAAACTGCATACAAGTCTTACAAGCAATAGTAAGCATAAAAACTAAGCATAAATAGTAAAGAACTAAGCATTCTTGATGAAAGAATATTATAATGTGTGCAGCATGAATTTGTGCATTCTATTGATACCACAGTTCCAACATGTTGTCTCCGTCCCGTTCGGTACGCATTACAAAACTGTATTTTATCATACTCAGATGATTTAAAAACTGGTTGTTAATATCTTCTTCTCTCAACACGCAGAAAACTTCGTCTGGTGTAAGATTAATAATCTTCCGCTTGTAAGATTAATAATCTTGCAGCCTGAAGATTAATAATCTTACAGCAGATGGACCTATATGTTTTTGCCGACCCACCTATATCCGCAGGCTTCCGCAACCGCCTGCGCCTTGCTATGATTCTACCCGGAAAGGCAGTAGTCGGTAAGTTATTGACTCGAATGCTTACGAAATTTAAAATGAATACCGCATTTTACCTAATTGACTGTAGGGACATATCGCATACGCCCTGAAGACATCCGCGTGGATAAGTGAACGCATTCGGGCGTATGCGATACGCCCCTACATGGAATGTTTGTGGAATAAATTTAATCAGGAAATTAGTTTTGAATTTCTATAAAAAGTTTTTCTAGTCTTGATGTATCCGTTTTCGTGTATACTTTGGACGATAAATTCAAAACAGTTAATGGCAGAGTTCCGTCTGGAAGATTAGCCTTGAATCTTCCAGTCGTCAATGGTCCCGGTCTGCGAGGAGAAGCTTACACCTATTTTATATACAGGCCGCCTGTCGGAAGCGTAGGGGCGTGCGTAGCCTTTTTCCTCTATCTGCTTTAGGGCTTCATCTGCCGAACCGTCCAGTTTGAACTCGAAAATGTAGACGTAATCGGGTGTCTCTACGATGCAGTCCACCCGTCCTTC
>NZ_JACSPP010000023.1 GCF_014837065.1 Phocaeicola intestinalis | reverse complement strand
TTTCCAATTGACCGACTGATTTGAGATCTGAAGATGCTTATAACATTATTCTTGAATCAATTCAAAACAGTTTCTTATAATTATATTTTTTTCAGATTCATTGTCGTTTGATTTAGGTGATTCGCTCTTGCGGGAGACTGTCATTTCACCAGCACTGTCCCGCCTTCGGGCTGGATGGTCACTTTCACTCCGGACGGTTTCTTTATCCTTGTCTTTCCCGTCTGAAGGGTGCGGTCTTTCGTGTCCGAATAGTACGACACTTCGTCCCCTTCGCTGAGCATAGGAAGGTTCAAGGTCAGCTTCAAGGGTTCTTTCCCGGCATTGATTCCGGCGATGTACCAGCGGTTACCGTGGCGGCGGGCCAGTACGCAGAACTTGCCGGGATAGCCGTCGATGAACACAGTCTCGTCCCATGTGGTAGGCACTTCTTTCAGGAGGTCCAGTGCGGGACGGGGAGCGTCGGTCAGGTTGTTCGGCGTGATGGCGAAGTTCTGTATCGGATTCTGGAAGAGGACAGCTGTAGCGAGCTGGAATGCATCGGTGGTCTTTCTGATTGCGCCTCCGTCGTTCGTGCGGTTGTACCGCTTGTTCAGGATGCTGCCACCGAACTCCATGCAGCCTACCGTGTTGCGGATGAACGGGTGCAGGCAGGCGTTGAACGCTTCCATATCGTCATAATGCTGGCTGAACATGAAGTTTTCCGAGGCGAGCACCGCTTCGCTGCCCACATAGTTGGGGTACATGCGCTCCCATCCGCGGGGAAGTGTACATCCGTGGAAAATGACCATCAGCCCGTAGTCGTCCGCATCGCTCAGAATGGCTTCGTAGAGGCGCATCGTCTCCTGCTTGTCTCCTCCGAAGAAGTCTACTTTGATGCCCTTCACGCCTATCTTCTTCATCCATTTCATTTCCTTCTTGCGCTCGATGGGGTTGTCCATTCGGTTGGTCGGTCCCTGCACGATGTCGTTCCAGTAGCCGCTCGAGCTGTACCAGAGGAACAGGTCGACGTTCTTAGAGCGTGCGTAGGAGACGAGCCGCTCGATTCCGTCCTTGCCGATGTTCGTGTCCCACCAGTTGTCGACCAGTGTGTACTTGAAACCCATCTCCGAGGCAAGGTCGACAAATTTCACCTGGTCGTCGTAGTTGATGCTCGCGTCCTGCCATACCAGCCAGCTCCATGTGCCCTTGCCGTACCGGTAGACGTGTTCCGAAGCGTAGCGCGGCTCCACCACGTCCCAGGGGACGGTGGTCTCGACTATCGGCTTGAGGTTGTCGCCGACCGTGATTGTCCTCCACGGGGTCGAGCCCGGCAGGGTAAGGCCGGGGGCGACGGTTCCGTTCCCGTTGTTCTCCTCCGGCATGGGGAAGGCGACGGTGAACAGGCCTTCCGGCGTGGCGTCGCTCAGGTGCGAGGCGCAATACCTTGAGTCTACACCGGTTTCGCTCACCAATGCCCATCCGTCATCGCCGATGCGGAACAGGCCGGGGAAGGTAAACCCTTCGCCGAACTGGGAGCGGGTGGTGAGGGGAGCGTCCGTGATGTATTCTTCTTCGTAGCTCGGTTTGGTACGCTTCCATCCTATCATCGGCTTGCTCTGGGGGGTAAGGAACACGGTGGTGTGCGACGGGAAGTCGAATCCCGTGGCCTCACGCTTGATGACGATGCTGCCCGTCTCGCCGTAGCGCGGCATCTCGTAGCGGAAGGCGATGTCGTTGTCGCTCACTCGGAAAGTCACGTCCACCGGCTTCTTCTCCGCGTTTTCGAGGGTCACCGTCAGTTCGTTGGCACGGTATGCGACCTCCGAACGCTTGATGCGGTCCAGCCGGTAGTTCTCCTCGACGGTACGGGACTTCTGTCCGGCGTAGGTCATCTCCCGGCTGAAGTCGCCGACGTTCGAGACGAAGCCGAGGGGGGAGTTCTCGAGGATAGTTTTCCCCCGGTAGGTCACTGAATAGAACGGATTGCCGTCCGTCACTGATATGTCCACTTTAAGCAGGTTGTCCGGTCCGGAAACCGTGGCCTGTTGCGCCCAGAGGGATGTGCCCCCCAGCGCGAGCACGAATAATGCGATTTGTCTTTTCATGGTGAAAGTTTTGTATGGTTTTGTTGATGAATGCAATCGTTCGTTTTTTTTCGTTATAAAATAATGAATCTTCTGGTCGTGCGCAAGTCCGGCACGGCTGTCCTGACCTCTGACAGCTCCAATCCTGCAGGATAAGCACCGTCCCCGCCGGGGGCAACACTAATCCTACAGGATAAGCACTTTCCCGCCCGGGGACAGTACTTATCCTGTAGGATTAGTGTTGTCCTCGGGCGGTATCGGCTTTTTTCCTGACGTTTTGCTACTTTTCCCTACCGCGCGCACGTTATTTCGCGGGTGGAGGCTCCGATGCCTTCCCCCTCCACGGTCAGCGTAGCCGTTCCGGTTCCGCCGTCGCTCTGGAGGAGAATCTGCGCCAAGCCGTTGAACGTCTTCACATGGTAGGTGCGGGCGTTGCGGTCCGTCGGACGCTCGTCCTCCTTGTAGGCCGGGTCTCCGTTGCCCACGCCGAGTATGCGTACCGGGCCGTCCACCGTCAGCTTGAGCGGAATGCAGGCGGCCGGGGTGAAGTTCCGCTTCCCGTCCTGAAGTTCTACGCGGACGACCGCCACGTCACGGTTATCCGCGCATATCGTGTCACGGTCCGCGTCCAGCAGGATGCGCCGCGGCGCTCCGGCGGTGCGCACGGTGCGGACCAGCAGGCGTTTTCCGTTCCGATAGCCGACGGCCTTCACCGTCCCGGGCCGGTAGACCGTCTCCCACGACAGATAGCCGTTCTCCGGCATCGGCTTGCGTCCCAGTTTCTTTCCGTTGACTATGAGTTCCACCTCGTCACAGTTGCTGTACGCCCATACGCTCACGCTGTCCCCTTCGTGTCCTTCCAGATTCCAGTGGGGGAAAATGTGCAGCACGGGCTCGTCCGTCCACCACGCCTTCAGGTACCATGCCTCATCCTTCGGGAATCCGCAGTAGTCGAAGATTCCCTTGTGCGAGCCGGTCTGCGGATATCCGATGGGGTTCGGCTCGCCGCGGAAGTCGAATCCTATCCAGTAGAACAGTCCTCCGAGCCAGGGACGTTCGTCGTAGAACCTCCATCCCCGTCCGATGCGGTTCAGCGTTCCGTCCTTTTCGTCAGGGGTGCGGTTGAGTGTGGCTATGTGTCCCTCCTTCGTGTTGTCGTAATAGATTCCCCTCGTTCCGCATCCGGAGATTTCCTCTGTGCCGATACCGATGCGTTTGGGGTATTCCGTCCGGTATTTGTCTATCGGGTTCTGGAGGATGTAGTTGTAGCCCGCCACGTCCGCGGGTATCAGCACGGACGGACCTCCGGCGGAAGCCACGGTCATGAGCCGCGACGGGTCGAAGCGGTGGCAGTATGCACGCATGGAGGCGACGACACGCTCTCCCTGTCCGCTCCATTCCATCCCCCATTCCTCGTTGCCCACGCTCCATAGGATGATGCTCGGATGGTTCCGGTCCCGTTCTATCATGCGTTTCAGCAGGCGGACATGTTCCTCGTTGACCCCGGTCAGGCGGTTTTCTTCGATGACCAGGATGCCCAGACTGTCACATGCGTCCAGCAGTTCCGGAGTCATGGGATTGTGCGAAGAGCGGTAGGCGTTGCATCCGAATTCCTTGAGACGTTTCAGACGGAAAGTCTGCAGCGCGTCGGGAACTGCGGCCCCGGTTCCGGCGTGGTCCTGGTGCATGTTCACTCCTTTCAGCTTCAGGGATTTCCCGTTCAGCAGGAATCCCCGGTCCGCGTCGAAACGGATGTCACGTATTCCGGTGGTGGTCATGTAGGTGTCCACGAGCTTTCCGTCACGTAATACTTCTGTGCGCACCTTGTAGAGGTAGGGCGTGTCCACGCTCCACAATCTTGGATTGTCTACAGTCAGTTCAGTGGAGATTGTCTGCAT
This sequence comes from Phocaeicola intestinalis, assembly GCF_014837065.1. Classification (GTDB taxonomy): domain Bacteria; phylum Bacteroidota; class Bacteroidia; order Bacteroidales; family Bacteroidaceae; genus Phocaeicola; species Phocaeicola intestinalis. The sequence continues at coordinate 48,923 of NZ_JACSPP010000023.1, read as the reverse complement.
GGTTTTCGGTGCCAGCGGACTTCCCTCCTGTTCGTAACTCTTCACTTCCCTGCCTTCCCTGTCAAGCAGCGTGTGGCGCAGACGGTAGGAGGGAACCGTCTCCGTGCCGGAATTCTCCATTGTCGTCTCTATGGTGAGCGTTGCCCGGTCATACGGCTCTTTGAGCGTACTGCGGACGAATGTGCCGAATGGGGCCACATGGAGCGTAGATGTCTTGTTCAGCCAGACATGGCGGTAGATTCCCGCCCCTTCGTAGAACCATCCCTCTTCCATGGTTGCGTCCGCGCGGACGGTAATCAGGTTCTCTCCTCCGTAGTTCAGGTATTCGGAGATGTCATACACCTGAGTGGCATATCCGCTGGGTTCTCCGCCCAGATAGAATCCGTTCACCCAGACGCGGGAGTCGCGGAAGATGCCGTCGAACTGCAGGTAGATGTGCCTGCCTTTATCCGTCTCCGGGATAGCTATAGTCTTGCGGTACCATCCCACGCTCGTCTCGGGATATTTGTGCCCGACGGTCTTGTAGCCGTGGCTGTGGCTGGCATCTTTGGAATAGGGCATATCCACCACCCAATCGTGCGGGACATCCACGCGCTTCCAACCCGAAGCGTCGAATTTCGGTGAGTATGGTCCCGTGTTGTGTACGGATGCGGCTTTGGTGAGGTAGTTGAAGGCTTCCGTTCCGCACCCGAAGTCCTTTTCGGGCGATGCGGCGTTCCCGAAGGCGAATTGCCAGTCCTCGTCAAGCCGGATCCGTTCGCGCTGTGCCCGGATGATGGTGCTGTGTCCCAGCATACAGAACAGGACGGCTGCGGCCAGAATGCGGGTAGTCAGTTTCTTGTGACTCATGCTCATTTGAATGTCCAGTATTTGAATTCGATTTGTTTTCCCTTCAATATGAAGAACAGGTCGGCTGTTCCTTTTATCTTTGCCGAAGGCTTGCATTCCAGAACCTGCATCTCCGTATTGTTTATATTGACGGAGGCGAGGAGTTCGCCTTCCGGAGTACTGCGGCGTACTTCGATCGTTCCCTGTCCGCAGGCTTTCACCTGCAGCGCGGAAGGAGCTTTCCCGAACTTTACTCCTCTTACACACAGAATGCCTGTTTCGCCGGAGACGGTCGCCGCCAGCATCTCGCCGGGCTCTTCCCCCTGTACGAACCGGATTTTCTGAGTGGCTGCAACGGTGGATGCCTGCTGGATGGTGAACGGATTCATGGGCTGTATCTGTTCCACGCCTTTCAGTGTCTGGTTCCCCATGTGGATGTCGAGGTTCTTTTCGTCCACCTTGATTTCATCTACACAAATGTTGCGGAACCCTCCGTCCGTATTGTAACTGTGCTGCAGACTCATCGTGTGGTAGAAAATGTACCATTTCCCTCGGTATTTTTCCAGATGGGTGTGGTTGTTGCTGAAATCGAAGCCGTATTCTCCCGGGTTTTTCAGGTAATTGTGACGGTATTCCCAGCTGCAGCTGTCAAGCGGGTTCTTGCTGGTCATGTATGTCATGCAGCAGGTGGTCGGCTTTTCGGTCGGGAAAGGCCAGTCGCTGTAGTCCTGCCAGTCGGTATTGTATGTATATACATAAGTCCCGTTGATGAAGTTCAGTTCATTTGCCTCAAAATGATGGGGAGCATAGATGGGTACTATCGGGCTGTCAATGCTTGTCATGTCTTTTCCTAACCGCATGATGCGTGCGCATGACCCGCCTACGGCCAACCATCCGATACCTTTGTCGTCAATGACGGCTCCGGGGTCGAAAGGAACCCTACAGTCACCCAACTCGGGATTGTTCCCGTCGATGAGGCTTTTGTCGAGCGGGCTGGACCACGGACCGACAGGAGAAGTGGAGGTCAGTACGGCAGTGCCTACTCCACTGTTGGAAAAATAGAGGTAAAAATGTGTCTTTCCGTCTTTTTCTTTCCGTTTGACGATGGACGGAGCCCATGATGCCACAATCCATGGCGCGATGCTGTCTGTCTTGATCAGACCGTGATAAGTCCAATTCACCATGTCGTCCGTTGACATCATGACCAGTGTTTTGATGTGTTCATACGTGTTTCTGCCGTCACGTCCCACTGCTTCATATTGTTGCTGGTCGTTTGTGCCGTAGACGTACAGTCGTCCGTCGTGGACGATTGCTGTCGGATCGGCGGTAAACATGAAATCCAATATCGGGTTCGCGTCTTTTGAAGTCAGTTTTGGAGAAACTTCCGGAACGACAGGCATGTATTTGAAATTGTCAAAGTCCGCATATCCTTGCCCTTCGGCGAAAAGTCCCAGATAGACACCGGTGAACCCTCCGTTGGTCTCAGTGCTCAAATAACGGGTATTCATACGTCCTGCTTCAGTGTAATGTGTGCCGTCTGTAGAATAAGCCAGGGTGTATGTGGCCGCATCTCCTTTGATTCTCAAATAAATGAAATCATCAGGCACCTGGCAGATATCCTTTTCGTAGCAGAGTTCGCTCAGGCGGTAGCGCAGCTTCAGCTTGTTCTCGGAAACGAACAGGTCATAGTGGGCGGAAGGACAAAGGTAGACAGTCATTCCGGCGTTTCCGTTTCCTCTTGCCTGCATTCTTGTGGTGGCCTGGAAATCGATGTCTTCCTGTCTGCGTCCCACGAATGTTGGTGAACAGCCGTAGTCATCCAGTTTTTTTTCGCTTCCTTTTATGCGGAGGAATCCGTTTTTCTCCGTGAGCGAATAGTTTTTTTTGTCTGGGATGCCAATCCAGTTCCATTCCGCTCCTAACTGCGGATTGTTGAAATCCCAGTCCGGACTGTTTTTGACGGTGGTTTGGGGAAGTGTCTTGACATCTTTCATATCCAGATTGATGGTACCGTCTCCGTTTACGACAGGCCATCCGTCTTCATTCCATGCGACGGGAGCCAGAAATGTTTCGCGTCCCAGCACGTGGTGCTGTCCGTTTTGCGTGCGGAAACCGAGGCATACCAGCCACCAGGAACCGTCGTGTGCCTGCACCATATCGGCATGGCCGACTCCCTGTATCGGATTGTTTTCTGCGTTCTGGTTGATGTGGGTCAGAATCGGATTGGCAGGATTGCTCTCATACGGGCCTCCGATGTTCCGGCTGCGGGCGATGGTCACCTTGTGCCCGTATTCTGTTCCGCCTTCGCTTATCATCAGGTAATACCATCCGTCGCGTTTGTAGATGTGCGGTCCTTCGGGGAAACGTCCTCCTGTGCCTCCCCATATACGCTTCGATTCGGAAAGCTGCTCTCCTGTCTTCGGGTTGATTTCGCAGAGCCAGATGGCACCATCGGGATTGCTCACCAGATAGCAGCGGCCGTTTTCGAAATAGAGTGAAGGGTCGATGCCTCCCTGTCTGATCCAGACAGGGTCCGACCATTCTCCATACGGGTTATCGGTATATACCAGAAAGTTTCCCCTGTCTGAAGTGTTGGTTGTAATCATATAGAAAGTACCGTCATTGTAACGGATAGTGGGTGCGTAGATGCCGCCCCACATGTTTCCTCCGTTGATTTTCAGTTGGGATTCCCGGTTCAGCACGTGCCCGATCTGTTCCCAGTTCACGAGGTCCCTGCTGTGGAAAAGAGGAACTCCCGGAAAATATTCGAACGAGCTGTTCACAAGATAGTAGTCTTCTCCTGCCTTGCAGATGCTCGGATCGGGATGACATCCGGGAATGACCGGATTTTTATATCCTTGTGCAAGGCTATTTCCTGTTGTCAGGAACAATAGTGTGATCAGATAGAATGCCAGTTTCTTCATGTTTCTTGGTCTTGTTTTCGGTGAAAAGACAAAGGCACATCGGCACACAGCCTGCGAGACAGTAGTTTGAAGGCCTATGTGTCTTTGTGCCTTTGAGTTTAAGATTTATCTCAGTATGGATATTGTCCTCTTTCCGCTCCTTCTTTCAGCTGGTTGTACACAGTCGGCAGCAGTATCGTTCCGGTACTGCGGTCAAACAGCCCTCCATTTTGTATATCCCATAAGAAAGGAGCCAGTCCGTTGTTTTTAGCTTGTTCTGTAACATAGCCTGTGAAGTAGCCTTCCGATTCATGGCAGACTTCTTGGAGCGAGTCGACAGGATGAGTACGGTACATGGCACTATATTCTCCCAATACGAGAGGTATTCCCTTGTCCACAAATTTCTTTTTCATTTTTTCGAATTGTTCACATACGTGTAATTCCTGCCATCCATCGTCAATTTGTCCATACTGGGCATACGGCTCTCCCCAGAAATAGGTACAGCTACTCAAATCATCATTCAGACAGAAATTGAACGGGTCGTAATAATGTACTTCCACGATTGTACGTGCTGAGACAGTATCTTCCGGCAATTCCATCCACATGTCCGTTCTGTTGATGTCGGTCCGCGGGCCTTGGATGACAAGATTGCGGTAAAGGTTGTTCCCACCTGTTCTTCTGACGGCATGCACAAACGCCTGTTCGTATCTGTTGAGGACTGCCATGTCTTCACGGCTTTCTACCACAGGCTCGTTAGCTCCCGCGAAAAGTAGCCGTCCGTCGTAGTCTCTGAATGTGGTGGCTATCTGTGTCCATAATTTATATACTTTTGCTTCCACTCTTGCAATGGAATCGGAGGTCATCATGGAAGCATCGCAGGAACCTTCCATCCATCCTCCGTCCCAGTGGATGTTTATGATAGTGTACATGTCTGCATTCATGCAGTAGTCCACCACTTCCTTGACCCTGTTCATCCAGTCTGGTTTGATGGTTATGCCGTCAGCTTCCAGATACTGGTTCCATGAGCAGGGGACACGGATGGCATTGAAGCCCCATGCTTTCATTTGGTCAATTATAGCTTGGGTCGTATGAGGGGCTCCCCAGGCTTCCTCTCCGCCTGTAGCTTCCAGCGTGTTCCCCAGATTGATACCCATCTGGATGGACTTGATGGTTTCGATGGCATCCTTTTCCATTCCCACAGGGTAAGTCTCCGCATTCTTTGAGGTCTGAGTGACTGTGTACTGACGGATATTTCCGCCTGCGTTCATGGTTATGGTTGCTGTACGTCCCGCATCAGTTGTATTCCTTTCTACCGCGATTTTAATGTATTGTTCGTCAGTCGGGTCGCCTGATACATTTGACAAGGTACACCAGGGTTGGTCGCTTGACAGGCTCCATCCCGTATTGGAGTAAAGCTTCGCCATGACGAATGTCTGTCCGTAGCCGAACGTGATGCTTGTCGATTCTAGTCCGTCAATGCTGAGCGAGAAAACCGCTCCGTCCACTTTGTCGTCCTTGCATGACTGAAACCCGACAATGATTGTTGAGATAATCAGTAAAAGATAAGTTATTTTTGTTTTCATATAATTTTTGTCTAAAAAGTTAATTTTCTTCTTGCTTGGTTTGCATGATTCGTATATTGTCTACATAAATTTCTATATCAGTCGGTTGGGTAAGGCTTGAATAATTAATATAGAAATTCAATTCATCACTAATCTTGTTGTTTAGGAACTCACCCCATGTCGTTTCTTGTATAAGACTAGTTAATGGAATACAACATTGCATCCATTTCCCGGTTTCACTTTCTTCTGTAAAACTGTTGATGGGTACATAGTTTTCTAATGTAAAGTATGGATTACCCCCCGTATCATTGCCGTTGGGATGTCCCATTGAAATTTGGATGACTGGACCATCCATGGGTAATTCCAGATAACATTCAAATTGGAGTTCCAGTTCAGAAATCTGGGTGTATGATGGAATAACATCGGTTGAAGGCCATTTTGCTGTATTGATGAACTGTTTCCACCAAAATAGGTTGCTGGAGTCAATCGTACCTTTTGCTCCTATGCAATTGCCGGTTGAAACATATGGCGGATTTATTCCGTCTGCTACAAACGGAGGATCAGTTCCCCAGCTGAAGCTACCGATTCCATCATAATCTATTATTACATTTTCTATTGGATAGAATATTTCTTCCATCTCAGTCGTTCCGCCTATTGATGTGATGGTAATATGACCGGAATGTGTAGGTGCTTGTGGCATGATAAACGTAAGTTCATCGAAACTTTCAGAAACTGTTACATCCTCTCCCGGAACTTCAAATTCTCCGTTTATGTTGATGTTTGAAACTTCTATGAAGTTTTGGCCAGTTATTGTTACTTCACTTCCGACTACCGGCATTATAGAACTGATATTTGTAATTATAGGTTTGGGCCCGTTCGGTTTAAACTCTATGCTTGCATCGTCTGTGTAGCAATCTAAAATAATCCATCCATCTTGAGTCATTTGGTCTCCCACTGCAAATGTAAGCTCCTCAAAATCGCTATTGATTTGATAGTCAGTTATTTCTTGAGTCACATTAACAGAGTCTGTCGTGTAATAAAGATGCTGTATCTCATAAAAATTAGCACCGATCAGAGTGATGGAATCACCAGGCTGTAGTGGGTAGGTGGCGGCAATTCGGGTTATACTCGGTCCTGGTGAAAGCACATGTAGCGGAAACACGGCAGTTCCATGATTTGTAACGATACGCAATTCGGCCGGTAGTTCCGGATTGGGACCGGATAGTTTAAAATCCTCATCGTATGGGACTGAAATAATCAGACTTGTAGGGGTTGAATATGTAGAATTAAAACTGATTTCTTGTCCATTGATATAGACTTCCATAACACCGCTTAAATTTTCTCCGATAACTGCAATCATTGTTCCCGGATTTACATCCGTAAATGTACTGTCTGCTAATGCAGGATCAGTGAGTCGGATATATTTGATGACAGGCGTTCCGTTTCCATCTCCTTCATTATTTTTACAGGAAGTGGTGGTAAACGCAAAGAATATGGTCAACAATAGTAGGCTTGACCATCCATTTTGGATTATTGTATGAATTATTTTTTTCATAATCTTTTTAGTTTATTCGTTAAAAGTATAAGGAACCGGTTCTTCTTTCAACAATGGATTCTGGATAACGTCAGATTCCGGATAGGGAAGGAATATATCATTATCTGTGATGTTAATTTCTACAGTTGGAGCTGTCCAATGGTCTGGTCCTTCTTGAAAATTACCTTCTGAATCTCGGTTTCCGAAATGTAAATATCCTTGTTTGTCTTTTATAGTGACATCTGCTCTATATCCTCGTTTCTGATTGTTGAAATAGGATAACATTTTTTGAGGTTGCCAGCAATACCATGACACCATATCATACCAATTGCTGAATTCCGCACAATGCTCTATTCTCCGTTCTTTGATGATGTCATCAAATGTAATGGAAGATTTTCTCCAACTCCCTTTTCCGTTAAATCCTCTGTAGCGTACTTTGTTGAAATATTCCAGTCCCGGTCCTGAACTCAAGGACTCGTTGTTACCTAAACAAGCTTCCGCATAGGTCAAGTATACATCTGCCAGGCGCAGGATATAGGTGTTGAGGGGTGAGTTCATGGCAGCTACATAACCGTCGTTGTCATCATCCGGTCCTCCCGGTACTCCTTTTTTTATAGGCGTTCCGGTTCCTGTATAGGTATACCCTCCGTCTGCCATACAAATATATGGATAATAGGACCCGTTGGTGAAAAACGTTGCGTTTCGACGTAAAGTATCTGCCAGTTCATATTGTTCGAGCATGTCTATACCGCCATAAAAGCCTGACCAGGCACTTACTCCTCCTACTACTTCTGGAGAGAAAGCCAGTTCTGACAATAGGGTATTGCAGACTCCCCATTCTCCCAGCGGTACCCATTGCATGGCAAGCAATGATTCTTCGTTGTTGTTGAATTTGTATTTGAACAGGTCTTCATAGTTGGGGAGGAGCTCCAGTCCGCTGTTGTCGCAGACATCTGCGGCGTATTGTCTGGCGAGTTCCAGATCCCCTTCATCGCGTTGTCCTCCTTTCTTCCAGCCGGAACGTGCCAGATAGACTTTTGCCAGCATTCCTTCAGCACCCCAACGGGTTGCTCTTCCTTGTTGGCTTGCTGTTTCTGGAAGATTTTCAGAAGCGTAAGTCAAGTCATTTATAATGAATTGGAATACGTCCTCTTCGCGGTTTAACGGAAGTACGGGATTATCTACAATTTTTTGGTTATCTTCTATAATGATGACAGGTCCCCATGCTCTAACCATATAGAAATAAGCACAAGCTCTCATCAGGCGTGATTCAGCGATAGCTTTTACTTTTGCCTCTTCACTTACATCTGCTGTACATTTAGTATTGACATCATTAATAGTTTGATTAGCTATTGTAATTACACTGTAAAATGATTTCCATGCATTCGCCAAATCCTCGCTTAGTGCAGTCACTTGGAATGTTGTAAATTCGGGGAAAGCCCATGGACTATAAAAATCATTGGCGCGTGTGCTGCCTAAATACATAATGGGTCTACTGTTGTAGTCGAACCATGCTCGATTATATAATGGAGCTGTCGCCGCTTCAAGTGCTTCGTCTGAAGCATAGAAATTGTCGGCGGTATATGAACTCTCAGGAGTTCTATCTAGAAAGCTGTCTTTGCATCCGGACAAATAAATGCCTACGAATACAAGCAGTGTTGATAATATTTTGTTTTTCATTGTTATGCGTTTTTTATGTTTATATTAGAAACTTAGATTCAATCCAAAAGTATAAATACGTTGTGACGGATAGCGTGCAGAATCTACTCCTCGCAGTAATACGTTGTAGTTATATGCTCCGACTTCCGGATCATAACCTTTATATTTAGTGAATGTAAAAGCATTCTGGATATTCATATAGATTCTCAGATTCTCTATTTTCCATTTACGAATCCATTTTTGTGGAAAAGTGTATCCTAACGAAATGTTTTTGATACGCAGATAAGATCCATCTTCTACGAAACGGTCACTCATACGGTTGTTGTCATTGGCGTCTGCGGTGCTGAGACGTTGTACAGTTGCAGATTGTGGATTGCTGACTCGTACATTCCAAATGGCATCAGACGGTGAGTTGGGGTCTATCACTTCTACTTTTGCTATACCTGTCGCTTCTTCCAACAGGTTACTGTTTCTCATCGGGTTTGTGAAATCTTGACGAATCAAATTGAGTAGTTTGTTACCATAAACACCATTGATGAAGATGTTTAAGTCAAAACCTTTATAAGTGAACGTATTGTTGAATCCGTATGAGAATTTAGGTTCCGGATTTCCTAAAAAAGTACGGTCCTGCTCGTCTATTACTCCGTCTTTATTCAGGTCTTCGAAGATGAAGTCGCCTACCCAAGTTTCATCAGGAGCGATATGCTGGTTCTCCGGGAGGGCAACTGGAATCCGACTGCCGTTTTTATCAAGAAGGAAATTTCCGTTCCCGTCTCTTTGATAAAAGTCATCTTCTGTTTTGAACATTCCGGTTACTTTATAGCCATAAAATTGTCCGACCGGTTGCCCCACAACGGAGAGGGTCAGAGTTTGTGTTGCATCTAAAACTCCAGACATGCTTGAAGTTTCCGTATAGAGGTCAGTGATCTTGTTTTTGTTGAAAGAGATGGTTAGCCCCGACCTCCATACGAAATCTTTGGTAGAAATATTGACTGTGTTTAATGTAAATTCAGCTCCTCTGTTTTGCATGGCGCCTGCATTTACCCAAGGAGACTGGATAATTCCACTTACGTAAGTGGGAAGAGAAGCACGCATTAATAGATTGTCTGTATTCTTGAAGTAAGTATCGAATATAAATTCTACTCTATTGTTGAAAAGGTTTAAGTCAAGTCCGACATTGTATGCTTTTGTTTCTTCCCATTTAAGCTTATCGTTTGGATAATTACCTGCATAGAATCCTGTTCCCCAGATACTGGCAGCTGATGCCATTGTCACTCCATATGCATAGCTGTCGGCAGATTGATTACCTACCAGTCCCCATCCGAGTCTCAGCTTTAGATTGTTCAGCCATTTTACATTTTTCAGGAATTTTTCGTTGTTGATTTTCCATGCCAATGCAACGGAGGGGAATACACCCCAACGGTTAGCAGGACCGAAAGTGGACGACCCGTCACCGCGAAGTGTAAATGTGGCAAGATAACGTTCGTCATATCCGTAAGTGAATCTTCCATAGTAGGATTCAATGGCAGATGAACCTCTGCCACTGCTGTTTTTGGCTGTAGTTGCATCCCCCATATTCAGCTCGTGTATCGTGTTGAATATGTAGTTTTGACGACTTCCTTGAAGATTCTCCCATGAATTTTCTTGTGCCTCGTGACCGACCATTGCCGAAATGTTGTGTTTCCCGAATGTTCCGTTGTAAGTTAGATAAGTTTTGAGAGTCCAGTTGGAACCATTGTTGGCACTGCGTCTTCCTTCTGAGGTTTGTGTATAGTGCCCATAGTCATAAAACGGTTGATAGTAATAATTGTTGCTGTAAGAATAATTTCCGGCATATTCTGCACGGAATACGAGTCCTTTCCATAGTGTCAGGTCTGCAAAAAAGTCAATGTACATTTGTGTTCCTTTGTCATAGTTTTCACGTAAAAGGGCTTCTGCAACCGGATTGGCAAAATAAGTTCCGAAATTTTCTGTTTCTTGTGCTCCCCAACTTCCGTCCGGGTTACGCGCTGGTGTATCTGGTAATTGTTCGATGGCTGTGCGGATGATGTTGCCATTGTCTATCGTATTGTGTTGTGTCGTTTTTGCAACGGAAGCTCTCAGTCCCGTAGATAGCCATTTTGTGATCTTGTTGTCGATGTTGACACGTGCGGAGAAACGCTCGAAGTCGGAACCGATAGCGATTCCTTCTTGTTTCAGATACCCGCCGGATATGGAATATTTTACATTGTCATTACCACCGGATATATTTATCTGGTGATTATGCATGGATGCGTTTTGGAAGATCTCATTCTGCCAGTCTGTTCCATTTCCTAACAAACTGGGATCAGCAAATTCTTCACGTTCACCGAATCCTATTATATCGGCACGCATGTTTTGATATTCTGCATATTCGCGTAGGTTCATGACATCCAGTTTTTTAGGAAGTTGCTGTAATCCATAGTATCCTTCGTATGAAATTTTGGTTTTGCCGGCTTGTCCTTGGCGCGTTGTGATCAGAACGACACCGTTTGATGCGCGCGAACCATAGATGGCTGTAGCAGAAGCATCTTTCAGAATTTCCATGGATACGATATCGGACGGATTGATGGCTGAAAGGACGCTTGAATTAGTGCTGTTGTTTCCGGATATAGCTACACCGTCTATAACGTAGAGCGGTTCGTTTCCGTTGAGTGAGTTGATACCGCGGATGCTGACGGAGATACCTCCGCCCGGAGCTCCCGAGTTCTGGGTGACGGATACACCGGCGGCACGGCCTTGAAGTGCCTGGTCAAGTGAGGTGATGACCGACTGTTTGATTTCGTCTTCGCTAATGGAAGTCACTGCACCTGTCAGGTCACTTCTTTTCATCGTACCGTAACCTACTACAACTACTTCATCCAATATTTTTGAGTCCTCTTTCAACTGTACATTAACAATCGTTTTGTTCGCCTTGATTTCCTGGGTTTGGTAGCCGATGTAGGAGAAAATCAGTGTCTCGTTGGAACGGGCTTGAATGGAATACTTTCCATCTAGATCGGTAATTGTTCCTACGTTGGGCCTTTCTTTTACTTGTACACTGACGCCGATAAGTCCTTCTCCATCTGTACTGGATGTAACTGTCCCTGTTACAGTCCTGTTTTGAAGCGGACTAGCGGAAGTGAGATTAACAGGACCAAATAAAAGTAAGGTCCATGCAATGCACCACAGATAAAGACTTCTGTGCCTTGTTCTAAAACTGTTTTTCATGATACAATATTTTAAAAATTAACCGAATTGTTTCTGTTTTCTTGTCTGTTTGTTTTTTTTAGACAAATGTAAGAAAAGTTGTACCGAAGCGGATGCTAGGATGTTTTTGAGGTGTGTTGTTTTTTCAGAATAGGATGTTTGAATGTTTTTTTCAGATGTCTGGAATGTTGCCTGAATTTTTTCATACCCGTTTCAGAGGGTATTGTAGGCAGGGAAACGGGCTTTTGGAATCATTGCGTGTGTTGTTCCTTTTCGTGTGCTTGCTGTAAGTCGGAACTTGCGTCGGGCAGAGGGGGTGTGTCAAATAAAAAGTCATTTTTATTTCAGCACACCCCCTTCTCCGGACGAATGTCGGACTTTGGCAGTCGTCTTTCATGTATGTCGGTTTTCATTTGCCGTTGCTTCCCACTTCCTCCCAGAGGAATACGGTTCCGTTCATCCGGCTTGCCGATGTTCCCGGCCAGTCGGCGGCATAGGCTTCGCCCGATGCAGGATCAAGCCCTACATAGCGGTGTGTCTTCAATGACATCAGCATACATTGTCCGTGGAGCATGTCCTGCCACATGAACAGGCAATCCTCCGTTTCCACCGGAGACAGGCGTAAGTCACCGGACATGCCCAAACCGGCTACGGTCATATAGCCTGTCCCGTTTACGGCCTTGAGGACGACTTTTCCATTTCCTCTGTCCTGCACTTCAAACATACAGTCGGAAGGGTTGCGCTTTTTCATGTCTTCCCATACGGAATAGACCATTCTGCGCGGGTTTGCCTGCATCCATTGTCTGTTGCCGAGGTTCAGGAAACTGACGGTCTTGCCCAACGGGATATTGCAGCTGCGGTCGGCAAGAGGCTCTTCCACATTGAAATCGTCGAATTCGGCATATCCGCCTTCTTTCCCTTGGCGGTTGAATGCGAACAGTGCGTATCTCGCGCCTTGAAAGATTTTGGTCTGATACGGTACGGGCAACCGTTTCCCTATATTCCGGAAATTGACGCCGTCAAAGCTGTAACTGAATTCTGCCCATTCGTGCTCAAAGTCGCCGGTGATGCGCAGGAATATTCTTGGTTGGTCCAAAGGCATTTCTATAGTTTCGTCCGTGCCCAGATTATAGTAGTGCAGGCAGGGCTTTTTGTCCTTTACGGCGATGCCTACCCACTCATAAGGGATGTTCAGCAGTCCGAGACCGGCAATGTCTCCTTCTTTCATGTGGGAAGCGTCCAGCGTTACGGTAGTGACGGAAACCGGACCGATACCCCGTTGGGTCAGGGTGTTCTTTGCCCAATAGAAGTCTTTGGCAGGCATCGTGTGCAGACGGAGTCTGCCTTTCTTTATGGTCCATTTGCTGTCATCGGGGAGATGGTTCCATTGCCAGACGGGCAATAGTTTCCCTGAGTCGAAGTTGTCGCTGCGGACGTATGGGGCGTGGGGCGTGACTTTCGTTGACACATCGGGCTTGAACCATGTTCTCGGAGAGCGTCCCAGGTTGTTTTCAAGTCCGAAATACGGCCATCCGTCCACCCATGTTACGGGTGAAAGGCAAGTGGTGCGTCCGACCGCAAGGAAGTCCAGCATGGAGAATCCCCACCAGTCGCCGTTTTCCAGTTGCACTATCCCTCCTTGGTGAAGTGTCGCACATCCCATATTGTCTGCATTGGGTTTGTAGGTTTCCATCTTCCATTTCTTCATCTCTGGCATGGCACCGTCCATTGGCACGTTCGTGATCCATGTGGAATGTTCGGTTCCCATTGTTTCGCGGTTGCTGATTACACGTGTTTCATAAGGGCCTTCCAGTTTGTCGGCACGTGCGCACATCATCCGTCCCATAGGCGCGTAGTCTGCACTGATGATATAATATTTCCCGTTAATTTTGTAGGCGTGGTGTCCTTCTCCCATAGCGTTTCCACGGGGGATAAGACACCGGTCACTGCCTTCCACAAAGCCACTCAAGTCCGGTTTGATTTCGATGCAATGAACTTCATCATAGCCGTAAATCGCATATATTTTCCCGTTGTCAAACAATACGGAAACATCATGGGTGGCTCCTCCCATATTGTGATGTTCCCATGGTCCTTTCGGGTCTTTAGAAACGAAAACCTGCATTCCGATTCCGTTGATGTTTGAGAATATGTAAAATTTTCCTTCATGATACCGGATACAGGGAGCCCAGATGCCTTGCCCGTATGCTTCTTTTCCGTCTTCTAGGCGGAATCGGGGGTCGTTGACCGGAATATGATCGAATGCGTAGCTACAGAATTCCCAATTCACAAGATCCTTTGATACCAGAACAACTAGACCGGGGTTACAATGCATCGTTGTACCTACAAGATAGAATGTGTCGTTCACCCGAATCATGTCGGGGTCGGAAAATTCATCGTAGAACAAGGGGTTTGTAAATGTTCCGTTTCCGTTGTCGGCTGTCCAGGATTTTTGCTGTCCCCATGCCGTAAAAATTGTCAGATTGAAAATAATGGCAAATGTCAAGACCTTTCGGATTTGTATGCCAGTCATGTTAGGCGATGGATTCCTTTTCATTGTTTTTGTCCTCCTGATTGAATATTATTTATGTGAATCAGGAGGTGAAAATGTTTCCTGATTCACGGTTTAAAAGTCATTTGTATATGTATATCTGTGATGTCTATAAGTCTTCTCTACGTTTCCATTGCCAGAGATTCGGCTGCAACACCAGTCCCGAGTTTACGGACGGGGAGATCCTTGCATAATCGGTTGGTCACCGGTTCTTTGAATATACGAAATCGTAAATACCTTGGGAGTTTTGATGTACATTTATCTGTTCGGCGTGTCCCAGACCTTGGTCTCGTTGCATTTCAGGTCAATCCACTGGTCGCCGCACTTGAACTTGAAGTCGCCTTCCTCCAGCCGCCATTTTCCGTCGTAGCCCACGAACGCCATGTCGCTTCCTTTCAGTTTCAGCGTGACGGTCTTGGTCTCTCCCGGTTCCAGCGAAATCTTGTCGAAGTTGCGCAGGCGGATGTTGTCGGGCGTGCTGCTCGCTACCAGGTCCTTCGAGAACAGGAGCACGCTTTCCTTTCCGGCTATTTTGCCCGTGTTAGTCACGTCCACCGTGAAGGTCAGTTCGTCATCGGCGTTGAAAGTCGTCTTGTCCGCCTTCAGGTTGGCGTATTTATAAGTGGTGTAGCTCAGTCCGAAGCCGAACGGCCACTGGATATCCATCACCGAGTCGTAGTTGTAGTTTCCGCCCATCTGCCCGATGTTCTCGCACGGCTTGTAGTCGTATGTGGCGAGTGCGTTGATGTGTTTCGGATAAGTGAACGGCATCTTTCCGCTGAAGTTGCTGTCTCCGGCGAGCAGGTTGGCGAGCGCGTCACCTCCGTAGTTGCTCGGGAGCATCACGTTGACGATAGCCTTGGCCAGCGGCTCGATGTCCTTGATGAGGCGCGGGCGGCCCTGGTTCAGGATGAGCACGACGGGTTTTCCGGTCTTCGCCAGCGCCTTCACCAGTTCCTGCTGGTTGGCGGAGAGGTTCAGGTCAGTCAGGTTGCCCGGAGTTTCGCAATAGGAGTTTTCGCCGATGCAGGCGATGATGATGTCCGCACGACTTGCGGCTGCCACAGCCTTTCCGATTTCCGGCGTGTTCTCTTCCCACCAGTTGTCGTTCTTGTACGGAGCGTAGGTCACTCCCGGCTCGTAGATGACGTTCCCTTTCCCGTACTTGTCGCACAGTGATTCATAGATTGTATTGTAAGCCTGCGCGCATTCGTCTGCCCGGTGTCCCTGCCAGCTGTACGACCATCCTCCGTTCAGACAGCGCATGGAGTTGGCGTTCGGTCCCGTGAGGAGAATCCGCTTCCCCTTGGCAATCGGAAGCAGGCCGTCCTCGTTCTTCACCAACACTTCCGATTCCTCAGCAGCCTGCAAAGCGACCTTGGCGAACTCTTCCGAGCCAAACTTGTCGTATTCCTTCACGTCCCAATACGGATTGTCGAACAGACCGAGGCGGTATTTCAGGCGGAGCACGCGCGAAACGGCGTCGTCGATGCGGCTCATCGGCACCTCGCCTTCTTCCACTAGTTCCTTTAAGTAGTCGCAGAAACTTACTTCATACGGCACCATTGACATGTCAATGCCCGCATTGATGGCAATCTTGATAGCTTCCTTTTTGGTCGCTGCAATGTGGTCGCGCGTGCAGAGGTTGTTGATGTCCGCCCAGTCGGTCACGATAAGTCCGTCCCAGTTCAAATCCTCTTTCAGCCATTGGGTGAGGAACTCCCGGTTGGCGTGGAAAGGCATCCCGTTGTCCACACCGGAGTTGACCATCACGCTCAGTGCGCCGTGGCGTACCGCTTCGAGGTAGGGGGTGAAATGCTTCTCGCGCATGTCGCTCCGTGAGATGGACGAGGGTGTGCGGTCTTTTCCCGAGACGGGAACTCCGTAACCCATGTAGTGCTTCATGCAGGCCGCCACGTTGTTCTTGCCGATGTGGTTCGGGTCTTCTCCCTGGAAACCCGACACTGTGGCTTTACCCATTTCCGCGTTCACGTAGCAGTCCTCGCCGTAGTTCTCCCACATGCGCGACCAGCGCGGGTCTCTTCCCAAATCGACTACCGGCGCGAAGTTCCACGGAATGTTGCAGGCCTTGGTCTCGTAGGCAGAGATTTCCGCACTCCGTTTTACGAGGTCTCGGTTGAATGTGGCCGCCATGTTCACTCCCTGCGGAAACATGGTTCCGTCCAGCGTGTAGGTTGTCCCGTGTATCTGGTCCACGCCGTAGATGCAGGGGATTCCGATTTCCTTCATCGAGAGTTCCTGAATCTGCCTGATAGATTCGGCCCATTTTTCCTTGGTCTGGGCAACGCTCAGCGGTACGTTCAGCAAGGAGCCGACCTTGTACTTTCCGATTACGGTGTCCAGTTTCGCCTTGTCGAGAGTAAATCCGTTCTTTTGGCTCGCCTCGAAGTCAGTCACCACGTCGATGGTGATTTCGCACATCTGCCCGATTTTCTCTTCCAGTGTCATCTTGTCCAGCCATTGCCGGATGTTGTTCTCTATTTCCGGATCGGAAGGGATGGCGGGAGCAGTCTTTGTCTGCTGGCAGCCGGTCTGCAGTACAGCACTGGTGCATATCATGGATGCCAGTGCGATTTTAGTAATGTTTTTCATGAATCTTTATATGTTTGGGTTTGTTTTATGCAAATGTAGCAGAAGCCTGTTACACAGATACTGATATTTTTGACGATTAGAACTTGAAAACGATGACGGCCTTTTCGCCTTTTTTCAGTGATAGTTTCATGTAATCGTCCGGCTTTTCTTTTTTCCTGTTCACCAGAACCCGGCGTACTTTCCCGGGCATTTTCAGTGTGATGTCCGGATTCCATCCCCCGGTGATTTCCACCCTTTGAGGTTTCCCGTCCTTCCATTCCAGACTAACGGTCGCTCCTCCGCGTACCTTGAAACCGTAGAAACGTCCTTCTGTCCATGAATCAGGGATTGCCGGAAGCAGATTTATGAATCCGTCTTGGCTTTGGAGCAGCATTTCGCTGATACCCGAAGTGCCTCCCCAGTTTCCGTCTATCTGGAAAGGCGGATGCGAACAGAACAGGTTCGGGAAAATCCCGCTTCCGTGCTGTGAGGGGGTTGTTGGGGTATAGGCCGGATGGAGCAGGTTGCGTAGCAGGGAGTAAGCCCGGTTTCCGTCACCCAGCCGTGCCCAGAAGTTGATTTTCCATGCCCGGCTCCATCCTGTCCCTCCGTCACCACGTCTGTTTAAAGTCTGTCTGCAGGCTTCCGCCAGTTCCGGAGTCTTGACCAATGAAATCTGGTTGCCCGGATGCAGGCCATATAGGTGGGAGACGTGACGATGATGTATGTCTGTCTCTTCATAGTCTTCCAGCCATTCCATCAGATATCCTTTTCTGCTGATTTGATGGGGAGGCAGCTGTTTCAGGGCTTCTTTCAATTGTCGGGTATATGCTGTGTCGGTGTGCAGGACGGCTGCGGCATCAATTACGTTGGTGT
The DNA here is from genome assembly GCF_014837065.1 of Phocaeicola intestinalis. GTDB lineage: Bacteria > Bacteroidota > Bacteroidia > Bacteroidales > Bacteroidaceae > Phocaeicola > Phocaeicola intestinalis. Next base: position 31,214 of record NZ_JACSPP010000023.1, on the reverse strand, counting down.
ACAGTTCGCGTACCAGCTGGATGTCCATTGTCGGTCCCATACATACGCTGACAGGAGTGCGGTCTGTTCCCACATAGAAGGTGTTCTCGGGCGAAGAACTCGGTGCTGTGACCAGCCATCCGTGCCTCGGTTCCTTTATCATGGTTGAGAGAAAGAATTCCGACGCTCCCTTTAGTATGGGATAGATTTCCGACAGGTATCGCTTGTTGCCCGTGTAGAGATAATGTTCCCACAGGTGTGCGCACAGCCAGGCGCCTCCGGTATTGGTCGCTCCCCAGGAGGGATGTCCTCCGGGGGCTGTGTATTCCCATACGTTTGTCATCATGTGGAGCACCCATCCTTTGGCATTTTCGCCATAGAATGCTTTCGCGCTTGCTTCTCCGTTCGGTACCAGTCGTTTTGTCAGGTCGATAAGCGGTTGGTAAAGCTCGGAAAGGTTTCCCGGTTCTACCGGCCAGTGGTTCATTTGAATGTTGATATTGGCATGATAGTCTCCGTTCCATGGTGTTCCCGGTTCGTTCGCCCACAGGCCTTGCAGGTTGGGAGGAAGGCTTCCCGGACGGGTGCTGCTGATGAGCAGGTAGCGTCCGTAGTTGTAATAAAGTGCGGCGAACGAAGGATCGTCCTGCTTCTGGAATGCTTCCAGCCTTCTGTCGGTGGGAAGTGTGGATATCACGGCATTTTCCGGCAGGCTGACTCCTGTCCGTCCGAACAAGTGCCGATAGCTCTGGACGGTTTCCTGTTTTAGTGTATTCAGGCATTCTTCCTTGCCGGTTACGTCGGCAAGCAGGCGTTCCGCCTTGGTCTGGTAGACTTCTCCGGAAAGGAAAGACGTGGCGGCTGAGACGATTATCCACGCTTCATCGGCTGATACAGCTTCAAGTGCGTTCTCCTGTGGACGCAGACGGCTCTTTTCTCCGGATAGTTTCACTTCGGCCACGGCTGCATAGCGCACTCCTTGCCTTTGAGGATTTCCGCTGTCCAGCTCTCCTGTCAGCTCCAGCTTTCCTTCACAAGGCTTCCGCAGAATTCCCCTTTCCGGACGGCTCAGTGTCAGCCGGAAATGGAGGGAGGCGGGGCGGTCGGTTTTCAAGTGTACGGCGATGACATCCTTGTCTCGTGAAACGAAATATCCGCGAACATAGTTTGTACGCCCTTTCGTGAATGTTGTGTAGGCGACACTTTCGTCAAGGTTCAGCTGCCGCCGATAGGAACGGACGGAGCCGGTGTCGGGATAAACGTAATCGACATACATGTCTGCGAGCATCTGGAATGCGCCGTAGGTGTTCCCGGTTTCCGGCTGTACAGGCACGAAGTCAGAAAACATCCGTTCCTGGGCTTCCTTGTTTTTGCCCTGCATCAGCAGTTCCTTGATGGCGGGAAGGCTCTCGGACGCTTTCGGATTTCTGTAATCCGCTTCCGAACCGCTCCACATGCTGATTTCGTTCAGTACGATATGTTCCCTCTCTATTCCCCCGTCGGGCATCATGCCTAATCTTCCGTTGCCTAACGGAAGAGTTTCCTCCCATTGGGATGCGGGCTTGTCGTACCATAAGGTCAAGTCGGGCGATTCTTTTCTTCCGTAGTCCGCGGGCAGGGAGAATGCGGGCGATGAAAACAGCAGGGCCAATGCAATGATGTGTCTCTTGTTGATTTTCATGGGTGTGATAGCCTTTTTATGAATAATGCGGATTGGGAGCACGCCATCCCTGTCGGTATTCCGGCTCCCGGTTTCTGCAAAGGTAAGTTTTTTTACTGGAACGGCAAGGGCTTTCCTTACCATATATATAAGGCGGAATGTTTCAGAAAGGAATGCGGGATGTTGCTTGAACAGGCACAGATACAAATGAATACCCTGTTGGTAACATCTCGTCCGACGATATAACAAAACTTCAATTTTGTAGATTAGAGAACAAAATGTCACATAACACCGGTTTTCTCTGACCGGACCCGATGGAATTTTCCCTGAAATAGAAGCCGTTTCTTAATAAATATAAAGCGTAACCCCGTTCAGAAGCTCTCTGGAAGGGGTGGGGACACGGAACATTTCCGCAAAAATGACCCGATTCGAGGAGCAAAATGTCCCGTCGTTTGCTGGAAAGTGACGGGACATTTCCTATAAAACGTCCCGTTACTTTGGGAAAAGTTTCCCGGAAGCCTTTGGAACATGGCGGAGCGCCCGCTTTTTTCTCCGGAATCTCCTTTCCCGAATCGCTTTGTAGAGTGTTATAAAGAAACTAATTTTTGCCCGTCAGTATCTGTAAGGAAATAGAAAAATCGATTGACGTTATATTTGTTCTTTAAAAACCCGAATATGCTTTCAGTCTGTTTTCCTTGCGGCTTCTTCTCTTTTCGTTTTTCCGGATTCCTCCGGGTTTGCTTCCATGCGGACGATTCTCGCCGCCCGGAATTGACATTGTGTCAGAATGACAAAAAGAGTGTCAGGGCTTGGGTATACCTGTCGGAATGTTTCAATGTGTGTCCGGAAACATTTGATACCTTCCGAAGAAACAAATGAAGTTTCGTGTTTGGCATAGGAGACGTATTTTTACTTTCCTAAAAACTTTAAGGCATTATGAACAGGCATTTATCAGGAATGGGATGGACGGCGGTCGCATGGGCGGCCCTTGCCGTGGTGGTTCTCACGGGGTGTGGAAAGAAAGTAAGTAACTGCATATCGGGCGAAACCCCTTACGAAGTGGCGGCAAGTCTGGGACTGGGGTGGAACCTCGGGAACCAGCTGGATGCGTTCCGTGACGGAGTGGCGGAAGAAACCGCCTGGGGCAATGATTCCGTGACGCAGGAACTGTTCGACGGGCTGGCGTCCGCCGGCTTCACTACCGTCCGCATTCCGGTTACGTGGAAAGGACATTTCGGCGGTGCTCCGGACTATGCCGTCGAACCTGCCTACATGGACCGTGTGGCGGAAGTGGTGGGCTATGCGGAGCGTGCCGGGCTGAACGTCCTTGTCAATGTCCACCACGACGGGGACTGGCTCGACATCAAGCGGGCCGCTGCAGACGAAAAGGTGAACGAAACGGTCAAGGCCCAGTTAAAGGCAATATGGACGCAGATTGCCGTCCGGTTCAGGGACAAGGGGAATTTTCTCGCGTTCGAGGCGATGAACGAGATTCACGACGGCGGTTGGGGATGGGGGAACAACCGCAAGGACAGCGGCAGGCAATATGCCGTGATGAACGAGTGGAACCAGGCGTTCGTGGATGCGGTGCGTGCCACGGGCGGGAACAATGCGGACCGTTATCTCGGCGTTCCGGCCTACGTGACCAATATTGACATTGCGGTGGAGAGCTTCGTGCTTCCGGAGGATAAGGCCGACAACCGCCTGATGCTTGCCGTCCACTTCTATGATCCGGTGGATTTTGCATTGAACGCTACCCGTTCGGAGTGGGGGCATACGGGCGACCCCGCAAAGAAGGCTTCCTGGGGCGACGAGGACAATGTGCGTGCCCAGTTCGGCAAGATGAAGTCTGCCTTTATCGACAAGGGAATTCCGGTATATATCGGGGAGATGGGCTGCGTGCACCGTAGCGACGCGCGTGCAGAAGCGTTCCGCCTGTATTATCTGGAATATGTATGCAAGGCCGCAAAGGACTACGGGATGGCTCCTTTCTATTGGGACAACGGCGGTTCGGGAAGCGGAACCGAGATGTCAGGCTTGTTTGACCGTGTCACGGGCGAGTGGCTGAACAATGGTCGGGAGGTGGTCGAGGCGATGAAGCGGGGTATCTTTACGGAGGATAAGTCCTATACGCTGCAATGGGTTTATGAGAACAGGGCACCTGTGGGAATGAAGGATGAACAATGAACAATTAATAATGCGAATCGGGAGTTGATGCACCGATTCGCATTATATATCTGGTAGACGTACCTCTGTGTTCAAAAAACAAATTCGACACGCCCTCACTGCGGGTAAGCGTGAAAAATGAGGGACGTTCATTTGCGGAAAAGCGGATTTTTTCTTTTCTTTGTCCTTAAATCAAGATAAACACACGATGAACAGAACAGTAGCCTTATTTGCTCTCCTGATAGCATTTCTTTCATTATCTGCCCAACCTTTCATGTTCAGACATCTGGAGGTGGCCGACGGATTGTCGAACAATTCGGTCTATTCCATATTCAAGGACAGGGACGGCTTCATGTGGTTCGGCACGAATTCCGGACTGAACCGTTTCGACGGATATACTTTCAAGATTTACCGGCATCTGTCCGGTGATTCTTGTTCGCTTCCCAACAATTACGTCTGGGGGATAATGGAGGAGCCGGACAACTATTTCTGGCTGAAGACAGGCACCGGATATGCCCGGTTCGACAAGGCGAAAGACACGTTTGAACCCGACTTGAAAGGCTTTATGGGGAAGTTGGGGAGCAAAGGAATGCCTGAATGCGTTTATGTGGATTCCTCAGGGTATACGTGGATATCTGTGGCGGGGGAGGGTTTTTACCGTTACAGGGAAGGGGAGGAGACGAAATTTCTTTCCTTGTATGTCTGTGGACTCCCCGATGCGGGAGTGACGGCTATCGGCGAGTGTGCCGGATGTGTCCTGCTGCTGTATAATTCGGGAAAGTTTGTTTGCGTCAACCGGTCTGAAATGACGCTGAAGTGGGTGAAGGATGACATAATGGACGGTAGAAGTTTAGGTGTTTTCTCCTTGTTCGTAGATAAGGAGGGTTGTGTCTGGATTTACAGCTCTTCGGGTTTGTGGGTGTATGATACGGTGGCGGACAGATGGCGGACAGACTTGGCTGCACATTGGAAAGGACAGAACGACATCGTTCATGCCGTGTCGCAGGACGAGGAAGGCCGGATATGGGTAGGCAAGGACTATGGAGGTATCGACGTGTTCGACAAGCGTACCGGTGGAATCGTCCGGGTGGTCAATGATGCGGGCGCTCCCCGAAGCCTGTCGCACAATACGGTTTATTGTCTGTATGCCGACCGCAACGGGCTGATGTGGGTGGGAACTTACAAGAAAGGTGTCTCCTGCTACGGGGAAAGTATGTTCAAGTTCAACATGCACGAGTTGGGGGACATCACCTGCATTGAGCAGGCCGATGAGGAACGTCTGTGGTTAGGGACGAACGATGAGGGGCTTCTTCTGTGGAACATCCGGACGGGCGAGACGGAGAAGCGGTATGACTTTTCCGTTCCTGTCGTGGCTTTGCTGAAATCTGGGGACGGACGTTTGTGGATAGGTACTTTCAACGGCGGGCTTTATTGTCTGGACAAAAGGTCGGGACTGACCGGCTATACTTCCGGAAAGGACGGTTTGCTGGGGAACAGCGTCTGGACGCTGGCCGAAACGGACGGACGGCTCTGGATAGGCTATCTGGACAGAGGGCTCCAATATTGGAATCTGAAGGACAACACGCTGGAGACATACGAGGGGATAAGTGGGTTTGTGGCTTCTTTGAGTGTGTCGGATGACAATACTTTGGCGGTCGGTATGCCCATGGAGGTTGCGCTCGTCGACCCCCGCACGTTGGAGAAGCATACGATTCCCGATGGAAACACGTCGGGCAGGCAGGATGTCAATCAGGTGTATTGCGACAGCCGCGGACTGGTATGGATTGCCATGCGCGAAGGTTTGAAAATGTATGACAAGAAACGTCATTCGGTGAAGGATTTCACGGACATCACCGGCAATTCGGGAGAAATCATGGCGGGAGTGACGGAAGACCATAACCATGACATGTGGATTTCATCGACGAGGCGGATGATTCATCTGAAAGTGTCAAAGGACAGCAAGGGGGAATATACGTTCGAATCGCATATATACAATGACAAGGACGGTCTTCAGAACTGCGATTTCAATCTGAGGGCGATAAAGACTTTGGATAACGGCATGGTCGTGGCCGGTGGCCTTTATGGGCTGAATGTGTTCGATCCGGACGGAATACACTATAACAAGGTGTTGCCGAAAGTGATGTTCTCCGCACTGTATCTGTTCAATAAGGAAATAGAGGCGGGCAAGGAATACGGAGGTCATGTGGTGCTTCCTGAAGACCTGAACGTCCTCCGGAAATTCGAGTTGGATTACGGACAGAATATCTTTACGATAGAACTTGCCTCCGACAATTTCAATTTGCCGGAGAAGACCACTTATATGTACAGGCTGGACGGGTTCAATGACGAGTGGCTTTCCCTGCCGCCCGGCATGAACCGCCTGACATTTACGAATCTGGCATCCGGAAAATATGTGTTGAACGTAAAGGCGATAAACAGTGACGGATATGAGGGCACGGAGGTAGCCCGTCTGGAAATCTTTGTGCATCCTCCTTTCTGGATGTCATGGTGGGCGTACATATGTTATGTCCTGATTTTTGTGCTGGCATTGTTGCTTGCCCGTAGGCATCTGTTGAGGCGGGAGCGGGAGAAGTTCCATATCCGTCAGGTGGAGCAGGAAGCGGCGAAGAACGAGGAAATCAATCAGATGAAGTTCCGTTTCTTTACCAATATAAGTCACGAACTCCGCACTCCGCTGACCTTGATTGTCGCTCCGTTGGAAGAGCTGCTGGCAAAGGAGAAGGACGAATCGCGAAGGTCTATGCTGGTACTGATGTACAGGAACGCGCAGCGTCTGCTGGTGTTGGTCAACCAGCTGCTTGACTTCCGCAAGGGAGAGATGAGCGGACACCAGCTTTCCTTGTCGGAGAACGATGTCGTTCCGTATATACGTGAGGTATGCAATTCGTTCCTTCTGATGGCGGACAAGAAACATATACAGTTCTCTTTCTTTTCCGGCATGGAACATTTTCCGATGGCTTTTGATGCGGACAAGATAGGCAAGGTAGTGATGAACCTGCTTTCTAACGCTTTCAAATATACTCCCGACGGAGGGCGTGTGACCGTTATGCTGGAACATATAGAAAGTGAACCGGAGATGCTGGAAATAAAGGTCTCGGACACGGGCATCGGCATTCCCGATGCGGACAAGGAGCGTATCTTTGACCGTTTCTATCAGACCGACCATAAGGGTATGGAAGAGACCACGGGAAGCGGCATCGGCCTGAGCCTGGTTCGTGATTTTGTCAGCTTGCATGACGGTACGGTGGAGGTATTCGACAATATCGGTACGGGGACGGTGTTTGTCGTGCATCTTCCAGTCCGACATGTGGATGTTGTTGCCGAACTTCCGAAACCGGTCGTTGTCCGGCCGGAAGCGGATGGTGTTCCGGAACAAATGGTGGAACAGACTGACAGGGACAGCTTTCCGCTTTTGCTTGTGGTGGATGACAGCGAGGATTTCCGTCAGTTCATGCAGCACAGTCTGGAACTGCAGTACCGGGTGGAGGTAGCTTCGAACGGTGAAGAGGCATGGAAGAAGATACAGGAAAAACAGCCGGATCTGGTAATCAGTGACGTGATGATGCCGGTAATGGACGGCAATGAATTGTGCCGGCTGATCAAGTCGGACAAGCGGACATCCCATATTCCGGTGATTCTGCTTACGGCGCGTCAGGCGGTAGAGTCGAAAGTGAAGGGACTTGAAACGGGGGCGGATGACTATGTGACTAAGCCTTTCAACATGATTGTATTGGTTTTGCGTATCCGCAAGCTGATTGAATTGAGCCGTTACCGTCAGGTTACCCATGCGACGATAGATCCGACTCCCAGTGACATTGTGATTACCTCGTTGGACGAGAAACTGATAGAAAAGGCAGTCAAGTATGTCGAGGACAATATTTCGAGAAGCGACCTGTCCGTTGAGGAACTGAGCCGCGAGCTCGGGATGAGCCGGGTGCATCTTTACAAAAAGCTGCTGCAGATTACCGGAAAGACACCGATTGAGTTCATCCGTGTGATTCGTCTGAAACGTGCCGCCCAATTGCTGCGTGAAAGTCAGCTTCATGTATCGGAGGTGGCGTATGAAGTAGGCTTCAACAGTCCGAGATATTTCAGCCGTTATTTCAAGGACGAGTTCGGTGTACAGCCTTCTGTCTATCAGGAAAAGGAGGGGAAATAACAAACGGTACCCTATGTAGAAACATATGGGATGGGCGTGGGTTAAATAGGAACCTTGTATAAAACATTTGAATTCATAAATCTGATTGATAACCTCTATTTTTGTAAAAGAGAAAAGAAGTCTTATCGTTTAACTTTAAACATCAGTTGGGTATATGAATATGAAAGGCATTTCTTATTGTCTGCTGGCCGGCTTGCTGCTTGGTTCATGCTCCGGCGTTTACGAACAGACAGATAATGGAGTGATAGTGAAGGTGCGGACAAAGAAAGATGATGCAGGTGCACGTCTGGTCCGTCTGCAGGTGATGGGCGACAAGCTCATCCATGTATCGGCCACACCTGAAAACAGGTTTGCCGATTCGCAAAGTCTGATTGTCGTTCCGCAGAAGGAACGAACTCCTTTTACGGTCATCCAGAAGGGAGATACGGTGACGGTTTCCACGGATGAAGTCCGTGCTTCCGTTCTTGCATCGACAGGGGAAGTCTGGTTCACCGATGAAAATGAGAATATGATTCTTCGGGAAAACGAGGGAGGAGGCAAGACCTTCACGCCGATAGAAGTGGAAGGAACAAAAGGTTACACAATCCGTCAGGTGTTCGAGTCGCCGGATGACGAGGCGTTCTACGGATTAGGCCAGCACCAGGCCGATGAATTCAATTATAAGGGAAAGAACGAAGAGCTGTTCCAGTATAATACGAAGGTTTCCGTTCCGTTCATTGTCTCAAACAAAAACTATGGCGTGCTGCTTGACAGTTATTCGTTTTGTCGTTTCGGGAATCCGAACGATTATTCTCAGTTGGGGGATGTGTTCAAGCTGTATGACAAGGACGGAAAAGAGGGAGCGATAACAGGTACTTATGTCCCCGCTCCGGAATCGGGTGCCGGGACATTGGTCCGCCGGGAGGACTCGCTTTATTTTGAGCATCTGGTCAGAGGCGACCTGAATCATGTGGTGAATTTGCCGGAAGACTTTCCGCTGTATGGCTCAAAGGTCACTTATGAAGGGGAGATTGAACCTTCGCAGAGCGGGGAATTCAAGTTCATCCTCTATTATGCAGGCTATACCAAAGTGTATATCGACAACAAACTGGTGGTTCCGGAGCGCTGGCGCACGGCATGGAATCCGAACAGCTATAAGTTCTCCGTGAATCTGGAGGCCGGAAAGCGTGTGCCGTTGAAGGTGGAATGGAATCCGGACGGAGCGGTTTCTTATTCCGGGCTGCGTGTGTTCAGTCCGGTTGACCCGAAAGAGCAGGGCAAACAGTCGTGGTGGAGTGAAATGACTCCTCAGCTGGACTATTATTTTGTCGCCGGTGACGATATGGATGATGTAATCAGCGGTTACCGTACCTTGACAGGCAAGTCTCCCATCATGCCTAAATGGGCGATGGGCTATTGGCAGAGCCGGGAGCGTTACAAGTCGCAGGATGAAATGTTGGGTGCGTTGAAAGGTTTCCGTGACCGGAAAATTCCGATAGACAATATTGTGCTCGACTGGAGCCACTGGCCGGAAAACGCATGGGGAAGCCATGAGTTCGACAAGGCACATTTCCCGAATCCGAAAGCGATGGTCGATTCCATTCATGCAATGCACGGGCACATAATGGTGTCCGTATGGCCGAAGTTCTATACCACGACCGAGCATTACAAGGAATTTGACAGGAACGGCTGGATTTATCCGCAGTCCGTGAAGGACAGCCTGAAGGATTGGATTGGCAAAGGGTACACATACGGCTTCTATGACGCATACAGTGCCGAGGCACGCAAGCTGTTCTGGAAACAGATGTACGAACATTATTATCCGTTGGGCATCGATGCGTGGTGGATGGATGCCAGTGAACCGAATGTGCGTGACTGCACGGATATGCAGTACCGTAAGGACTTGTGCGGACCTACGGCATTAGGTTCCTCTACGGAGTTCTTCAATGCCTACGCGCTGATGAATGCGGACGCAATCTATAACGGGCAACGGAGTGTGGACAACAACAGGCGTGTCTTTCTGCTGACCCGTTCAGGATTTGCCGGTTTGCAACGGTATTCTACGGCCACCTGGAGTGGTGACATCGCTACCCGTTGGGAAGACATGAAGGCACAGATTTCCGCCGGGCTGAATTTCGCAATGAGCGGCATTCCTTATTGGACGATGGACATCGGTGGCTTCTGTGTGGAAAACCGTTATGTGGAGGGCCAGAAACAATGGAACGAAACGAGGACGGAAAATGCCGACTATAAAGAATGGCGCGAACTGAATACGCGCTGGTTCCAGTTCGGAGCGTTCTGTCCGCTGTATCGTGCACACGGTCAATATCCGTATCGTGAGCCGTGGGAGATTGCCCCCGAAGGTCATCCCGCCTACAATTCCATTGTTTATTATACAAAGTTACGCTACAATATGATGCCGTATATTTATTCGTTGGCGGGCATGACGTGGTTCAAGGACTATACCATCATGCGTCCGCTGGTGATGGATTTTACAGCTGATGCGAATGTAAACAACATTGGTGACCAGTTCATGTTCGGTCCTGCTTTCATGGTTTCTCCTGTTTACCGTTATGGAGACCGCAGCCGTGAGATGTACTTCCCGAAGTCGGAAGGCTGGTATGACTTCTATACAGGGAAATATCAGAAAGGCGGAGTGAAAGCCGAGGTGGAGGCACCTTATGAGCGCGTTCCGCTATATGTGCGTGCAGGTTCTATCGTGCCGTTCGGCGAAGACATTCAATATACGGGCGAGAAGCCGGCCGACCATATCAGGCTGTATATATATCAGGGAGCGGACGGCGAGTTTACACTCTATGAAGATGAGGGCGTGAACTATAACTACGAAAAGGGAATGTATGGGATGATTCCGATGGAATATGACGATGAAACCCGTACTTTGACAATCGGCGAACGCAAAGGTTCGTTCCCTGGCATGTTGGAGGAGCGCACGTTTACGGTGGTTGTAGTTAATGAGGACAAGCCGCAGGCTTTTGATATTAATGCAAAAGGCATTGAAGTAAAGTATACGGGAAGCGCACAGACTGTGAAATTGTAATATTATAGGATTTGTTTATATGGTTAATAGATTAGTGTTGTTTGTGTCGGGAATCTGCTGCATGTTTTTTATGGCATGTGGCACATCTCCCGATGTTCCTCGTGAACGAATTGATTTTACCGAAGGCTGGCGTTTCCGATTGGGAGACACTCCAGAAGCTGCCGATGCAGACTTTGTGGACGAGGAGTGGAGGATGTTGAATCTCCCCCATGATTGGGCCATAGAGGGTGATTTCAGTAAAGATAATCCGTCCGGAACGGGGGGCGGTGCGCTTCCCGGAGGTGTCGGATGGTATCGAAAGACTTTTGTCCCTGAAAAGTCCGATGTGGACAAGAAAATCCGGATTGTATTTGATGGTGTCTATATGAATTCGGATGTGTATCTCAATGGGGTCCTGTTGGGGCATCGTCCTTACGGCTATATCACTTTCGGCTACGACCTCACCCCACATCTGAAATGGGGAGAGAAGAACGTACTGGCCGTGCGTGTGGACAATTCGGAACAGCCCAATTCCAGATGGTATTCCGGTTGTGGCATCTATCGGAATGTATGGCTCGTGAAGACGGCTTCCGTGCATGTCGGCGAATGGGGAACTTATGTGACCACTCCTGTGGTTAATGAGTCGGAAGCAGTGGTGAACGTACAGACAATCGTCTTTAATGAAACGGATGCAAGTACGCAGATTACCGTCTGTTCGTCATTGTTCGATGCGGAAAACAAGTGTGTGGCCAAAGCCGATACATTATGCACGGTCGGCGGAGGAACGGACACAATAACCGTACAACAGCTGAAAGTGGCAAGTCCGCAGCTTTGGGGAATAGAGGAACCTTATCTTTATACACTGGTGACGGAACTGTTTGACGGAGACCGCTGCGTAGACCGTTACGAGACTCCGGTGGGCATCCGTACTTTCAGCTTTGACGCGGAGAAAGGCTTTTCCCTCAATGGAAAGCCGATGAAAATAAACGGAGTGTGCATGCATCATGACTTGGGTTGCCTGGGCGCAGCGGTGAATATTCGTGCCATCGAACGCCAGCTGGAGATTCTGAAAGAGATGGGATGCAATGGCATACGCTGCTCCCACAATCCTCCGGCTCCGGAGTTGCTCGACTTGTGCGACCGTATGGGATTCATTGTGATGGATGAGGCATTTGATATGTGGCGCAAAAAAAAGACAACTCACGACTATTCCCGTTATTTCAACGAATGGCATGAGCGGGACTTGCGCGATTTCATTCTGCGTGACCGCAACCATCCTTCTATTTTCATGTGGAGCATCGGAAATGAGGTGTTGGAGCAGTGGAGTCATGCTGATGCGGACACTCTGAGTCTGGAGGAGGCGAACCTGATACTGAACTTCGGGCATTCGAAGGATATGTTGGCAAAGGACGGGGAGATGAGTGTGAATTCGTTGCTGACAAAGAAATTGGCTGATATAGTGAAACAGCTCGACCCGACACGCCCTGTTACGGCAGGATGCAATGAACCGAATCCGTTCAACCATCTGTTCCGGTCGGAGGCGCTTGACATTATAGGTTACAACTATCATAATGTGAATGTCCCGGACGTACCTGCAAATTTTCCTGGGAAGCCTTTCATCATTACGGAGAGTAATTCGGCGTTGGCTACCCGGGGGTATTACCGGATGCCGAGCGACAAGGTGTATATTTGGCCGGAAAGATGGGACAAGCCGTTTACTGATTCCAGCTATTCGTGCTCTTCTTATGACAATTGTCATGTGCCTTGGGGGAATACGCACGAGGAAACTATCAAGCTGATACGTGACAATGACTTTATCAGCGGACAATATTTGTGGACAGGGTTCGACTATATAGGCGAGCCTACTCCGTTCGGATGGCCTGCACGCAGTTCCTATTTCGGTGTTGTCGATTTGGCGGGCTTCCCGAAGGACGCTTATTATCTTTATCAGTCGGAATGGTCGGACAAGCAGGTGCTTCATCTGTTCCCGCACTGGAACTGGAAGGAAGGCCAGGACGTGGATATGTGGTGTTATTATAACAATGCGGACGAAGTGGAGTTGTTCGTTAACGGGAAGTCGCAAGGTGTGAGGTCAAAGACTCCGGACTGTTTGCATACTGTGTGGAGAGTCAGGTTTGAGCCGGGAAGTGTGAAGGTTGTAGCCCGAAAAGCCGGGAAGATTGTAGGCGAGAAGGAACTTCGTACAGCAGGCGAACCGGCCCGGATTCGTCTGACTCCCGACCGTTCTCAATTGGCGGCAGACGGAAAAGACTTGAGTTTCATAACAGTAGAGATTCTGGATAAGGACGGAAACTTATGTCCGAATGCCGATAATTTGGTAAACTTCAACGTGAAAGGAGATGCTTTCATTGCCGGGGTGGATAACGGAAATCCGATTTCAATGGAGCGTTTCAAGGACACTAAGCGTCGGGCGTTTTATGGAAAATGTCTGGTTGTGGTTCAGAATAAAGGAAAGAAGGGCATGGTGCATTTAATGGCGATGTCTGACGGGTTGCAGCCGGCTGATGTGGAGATTGTGATTGACTGATTCAACGATTATAAAGATTCATAAAAATAAAAAAAGAAATAGTCATGAATTTAAGAGCAAAGAAATTCTGGACCTTTTTCGGATTGCTGGTCCTGGGTCTTTCTGTATCGGCGGAGACAGGCAAACGGAATGAAGAGTCCTTGTTGAAACCTCGTATTGTCGTCTTGACAGATATTGCTCCGGCTGATGTTGAGCCTGATGACATGGAATCCATGGTCCGCTTGTTGGCTCATGCAGATATGTTTGAGATAGAAGGACTGGTCGCTACAGGCGGATGGAATATCTGTGGCGGTACCTATCCCGAAAGTTGGATGGACAGTTTGATGACGGTCATCGACGCTTATGAAAAAGATTTACCCAATCTGATGAAACGGTCGGAGCAGGAAGACTTTTTACCGGAAAGTCAGGAGAATGGTAAGCAGGAATTGGGCTATTGGCCCAGTGCCGGTTATTTGCGCAGTCGTACGATGTTGGGAAGCAGGGGTCTGGGAATAGAACGGATTGGTGAAGGCAATGATTCTCCGGGAAGTGACTTGATAATCAAGTTAGTTGATGAAGAGGATAGTCGTCCTTTATGGATTACTGTATGGGGTGGTGCCAACACATTGGCACAGGCTGTGTGGCGGGTTAGAAAGGAACGGAGCGAATCGGAAGTGCATAAGTTTCTGGATAAACTGTGTGTATATACGATTACAGATCAGGACGTATGTGGGGGGCCTCCTGTAGATTATGCGTTCAGTTCCCATCAATGGCTGCGTAAGACTTGCGGAAAGGAGTTGCGTTTCTTCTGGGATGAAAGTGCCTGGCTTGTGCAGAACACGCTTGGAAGTATGAATTGGAATGAATATGCCACCCATATACAGGGACATGGCCATTTAGGAAAGGTCTATCCGAAAAACAAATATGGAGTAGAAGGGGATACGCCTTCTTATCTGCATGTCTTTCCCAATGGGTTGAATAATCCTGCTGTGGGCAATCAGGTGGGTTGGGGCGGCTATTTCCGTTGGGCGCTTTCGCCTGACAGCCTGACGGAGTGTTACACCAATGCAGCTCCGGATGTTAAAGCTGTATCCGAGAAATACGAGAAATATTTTTATCCGGCCATCTTTGCTGATTTTGCGGCCCGGATGGATTGGGCGGCTTACGGAGAAGGAAATCATAATCCGTCTGTCTGCATAAATGGCGAAAGAGGTTTGGAGTCGGTCATGGTTTCTCCGAAAGTGGGTCGGAAAATACGGTTGGATGCATCTGAATCTTTTGATGCGGATAATGATTCATTGGCATATCATTGGTGGATATTGCCGGAGGCCGGTACCTATACAGGCCGTATGGATATTATGCAGGCCGACAGGTCTGTTGCAATCTTGGGTATACCACGGGATGCGGCAGGTAAGGAAATACATGTGATTTGTGAAGTGACGGACAATGGTTCTCCTGCACTGACTGGGTATAGGAGGGTGATTATACGTCCGGTTAATTAGACAGATTTGGGCATAACCAACATAGTAGTCAATCCTGCCGATGTACCGACTATGAGTAAGGAAAAACTTCGTAAGACAGATGCCGTTGACTGCAACAAGCTGGCTCGTGAATTACGTTCCGGTTCATTGGTTGGAATATACGTTCCCGGAGTGGAAACTCTGGAACTTCGTTCTTTGATAAGGATGAGAAACCTGATAGTAAAAGACAGCATCCGTGCGAAGAACCGCATCAAGTCTCTTCTTCGTTTTCATGGCGTAGAGATACCGGAAGAGTTTACCCGCTGCTCCATTGGCTGTTGGTCCAAACGCTTCCTTTCCTGGTTACAGGCTCTTGAACTGTCCACTGAGTATGGCAAGAAGACTTTGGAACTGCACCTGGAACAGTTCGTGCGTCTTCGTAAGATGCTTCTATAGGAGACACGTGCCATCCGTGAGATTTCACGTAAAGCTCCTTTTGAGAAGCCGATACGCCTTCTGACTTCTGTTCCCGGAATAGGCGTTACTACAGCTGCCACCCTGATGGTTGAGCTTGATGATATAGTGCGTTTTAAGAATGCTGACCATCTGGCTTCTTTCATCGGTCTGGTACCAATGTGTCATTCGAGCGGTGAATGTAACGGCACAGGAGATATAACTGTACGCCGGCATTTCATGCTTCGGTGTCTTTTGATAGAAGCCGCATGGATTGCAATCCGCAAGGATCCTGCAATGACCGTAGCCTATACGGAATACCGTAAACGTATGAATCCTCAGAAATCAATTGTAAAGATAGCCAGACGGCTTGTAAACAGAATATACTATGTACTCAAACATGAAAAGGAATATATACAGTGTGTTGTCAAATGATACAGAATCCTATAAGGTAAAACAGCTTTCTTTTGAGGGAAATACTATCATATTTATGCGGCTTTGAAGTCCGCTCAAAAAAGTTTGTAACCCTCATTAATGGTTTGACTGATAAAGGAACTTGCAGCCCCTTATGCGGTGTCTGCTGTGGAAAGTTTGTTTTACCATAGGATTATGGTTAGGTTTTCTTAGCCATATCAGACGATATCAGTAATACAAAAAGAGAGGCGTCTTACCGCCTCCCCAAGTAGCATTACTGCGTACCGTCAGGATGTTTATTGCTGGCAGGTTGCTCCTCAGCAGAGCCTACTTCCTCTTAACATCCTGATACAAAGATATAAAACTAAAGTTAATTAATAATGAATTATCCAACTTTGTTTGGATTTTAAATGGAAAGGATATATATGAAACATCATTTCTTTATAATAAGCTGCCTGATGCTGCTTTGTATTTGCAGCGCGGGATATGCCTATTCTCCGCGTGAAGTCATCAATCTGAACCGGGAATGGAAGTATATGCGCGGAGACTGCCGGGGAGCGGAGCAGACGGGATATGACGACAGCGGTTGGGAGCGTATCGGACTGCCCCATTCCTTCAGCATTCCGTACTTCATGTCGAGAGATTTCTACACAGGATACGGATGGTATCGCAAGCATGTCGCCTTTACGGAAAAGAATCTCTCGGGAAAAATCTTTATGGAGTTCGACGGCGTGTTTCAGGAGGCGGAGATATTTGTAAACGGAAAGTTCGTCGACCGCCATCGCGGGGGATATACCGGATTTTCAGTCGACATAACGGAGGCGGCGCAGGTGGGAGACAATCTGATTGCGGTGCGGGTAAACAATTTATGGCAGCCGACTCTTGCGCCGCGCGGCGGAGAACATGTATTCAGTGGGGGAATATACCGGAATGTCCGGTTGGTATTGAAGTCGTCCACCTACATCGACTGGTACGGAACGTTTGTCACGACATCCGGACTGGACACGAGCAACGGCGGATATGGGATTGTGAACGTTTCAACCGAGGTCAGGCATTCGGGAAACGATACTGACAACTTCCGTCTGGTATCCAATGTGCTGTCTCCCGACGGCCGGATTATCGCATCGGCCGAGAAAGAGATAGAGATGAAGTGCAATACGGCTCAAACCGTAAGGCAGACGATGGAAAAGATTGAGAATCCCTGCCTGTGGCATCCGTCACATCCGGTATTGTATAAGCTGGAGAGTCTGCTTTTCAAAGGCGACAAACTGATAGACCGGGATGAAACTTCGTTCGGCTTCCGCTGGTTTGAGTGGACAAAAGACCACGGCTTCTTTCTGAACGGGGAACATCTGTATTTTAAAGGAGTAAACGTACATCAAGACCAGGCCGGATGGGGCGATGCCGTAACGGACGCCGCCGCGCGCCGCGATGTGGCTCTGGTTAAGGAAGCGGGATTCGACATGATTCGCGGTTCGCATTATCCGCATTCCCCGGCATTCGCGAAGGCGTGCGATGAAGAAGGCGTGCTTTTCTGGTCGGAAGCTCCCTTTTGGGCCACGGCCGGAGAAAAGAAAGACGGGTATTGGACGGCAAGCGCCTATCCCGTCCGGCAGGAAGACTGCGATGCTTTTGAAGAAAATGTCCTGCAACAATTGGAGGAGATGATACGCATCCACCGAAACCATCCTTCCATCATTGCATGGAGCATGTGTAACGAACCTTTTTTCACCACACCGGAAACGATGGACGGAGTAAGGAAACTGCTGAAGCGGATGGTAGACTATACGCATCTGCTTGATCCGACTCGACCGGCCGGCATAGGCGGAGCACAGCGTCCGTTAGGAGAAGAACGGATTGATCTGATAGGCGACATCGTGGGATATAACGGCGACGGAGCCACTATCCTCGATTTCCAGCAGCCTCCCATACCGAGCATGGTGACGGAATACGGGAGCACAAACGCCGACCGCCCGGGCGAATACATCCCGGGATGGGGAGACCTGGAGAAGAATGACGCATGGAAAGGCGTGGAGTGGCGGAGCGGACAGGCCATCTGGTGCGGGTTCGACCACGGAAGCCTCTTTGGGGAAGGAATGGCCAAACTGGGCATAATCGACTATTTCCGCATCCCGAAGCGCTCCTGGTACTGGTACCGCAACGTTTATGCCGGTGTCAACCCTCCGGTATGGAGCGTATCGGGTACCCCGGCCAAGCTGAGACTGGAAGCATCGCGATATACCGATATCAAGGCCGACGGTACAGACGATGTTCATCTGACCGTGACAGTCCTCGACGAGGAAGGCAGGGAACTGAGCAATTCACCGGATGTAAAACTTACTCTGATATCGGGTCCGGGAGAGTTTCCTACCGGCGGCAGCATCCTGTTCGAGGCGGGAAGCGACATCCGCATCATGGACGGAAAGGCGGCGATAGCCTTCCGCTCCTATTATGCAGGCGAGTCCGTCATCGAAGCCACCTCACCGGGACTGGAGCCTGCCCGCATCAAGCTGACTTTTACCGGAGCACCGGCCTACAAAGAAGGGGTCACTCCGAAGGTGGCAGACCGTCCGTATGTTCCTTTCTCCTTGCAGAAAAAGGGGAAGATACAGAGCTTCGGGCTGAACAATCCCGCATTCGCGAGCAGTGCTGCTGACGGACACTCCACAGGATATGCTGCCGACGGCAAGTTTGATACGTGGTGGGAACCCGAAAGTTCTGACCAAAATGTCTATTGGACGCTTGATACGGAACGTTCCCTGATGCTGAGTGAAGTCAGCATACGGTTCGCTTCTACAGACCGATACCAATATAAGGTGGAAGTGTCAGAAGACAACAAGAATTGGATGCTGGTCTCAGACAAGACAGGCAACAAGAATCCGGTCGGATCGGACAAGATAAAACCCGAAAAGACGGTGAAGATGCACTATCTTCGCCTCAGCTTCCCCCAGACCGGGAAATATGTAACGCCGAAGCTTGCCGAGGTGGAAATTCTGGGACAATTGGATTAAGCAGGTTTGGACAGCATCCGCCTGCGCGATGATGCGGTCAGAACAGATTTTTGACCGTAACAAGAATTTTCTCATGTCCGACGGACGGAACGGAAACAGAAAAGAGTCTTGCTCTGGGATGCCCTCAAGAGCAAGACTCTTTCCTGTTTTCAGTCAATCTGCAAGCTGATGTCCTTGCCTTCCGCAACAATCAGCAGTTCTTTCCGTTCCGCATCATACTGCCAGTCGGCCGCATCCTTTACCGAGGACACGGCAGGCATATTCCGCAATATAAAGGCATAGCGGGATGAACGGTCTGATTTCAGTCGGAGCTCACCCTTAGCTTCATCAAAAGAGACCGTGCAATCGTAATATTCCGTACCGTCGCCCTGCGGCAGATGAAGCGTGCGGGCGGAAAGGCCGTTCGGACAAATCAGGAAAGAGCGGCAGCCTTCCAGCTTTTCACAGCCGATGCCTGTTGCCCCCGACCGGATATCCATCGGGATGATTGCCCCCTTCCGGATGAACAGCGGGAACTCGTCCAACGGATACCGGCGCGAAATCCGGGTGTCTGGGGCAAAAGAGTCGCCCGTCCAGAAGTCAATCCAGGTTCCTTCAGACGGAAGGTGGAAGACCACCGGACCGGAACCGGCCGAAGTAATGGCTTTCGTAAAGATATAATCGCCCACCTGGTGGCTTTCCTCACTAAAAGAAACATTCTTCAGGAGCGAACCTCCGTGCAGATGCGCGTCGACAACCGTAGAGAACAGATAAGGCACCAGTTCATCGTGCAATACCACGCAAAAGCGGTAGATATCCTCCACATCCTGTCCGTGAAACCAGGGCAGATGGTTGGTAAACGCTCCGTTTTCCCCGCCGTTGATCATGGCGGCCGTCATGCAGCCGAACTGGGCATAGCGGACAAATTCCTCCTTGCCGGCACGCCGCATGAAGAAGCCCGCCACTTCGCAGGCCGGCGAGGCATATCCGCGCAGAGCCGACCGGTAGATATTGTCGATTTGCAGCTTCAGGCCGCTCCAATCTCCCGAGAAATCGCCGCACCATCCCAGATTCATCTTGTCCGGACTGGCGGAATAGCCTCCCTGATGGGAATAAGGACGCGCAATGATGATTCCTTCCGGATTCCGGGCCGTGGTATAGTCGTACATGGCATCGTAATAATACGGGCGAAACTCGGCATTGCTCATCGTTCCCTTGCTGGTCTGGAGATAGTCTCCGAACCAAAACTCGCCCTGATCGACCTTCCATCCGTATACTCCGTCAACAAATACTTTGTCCAACTGCGTATGCCACCATTCCACGGCCTTCGGGTTGGTAAAGTCGATGTGAATGCCGTATCCCTTCCACCATTCGTGCGGTTCGCTGCCGTTTATCCCCAGTTTGTTGCTGCGCACATAGTCGTAAGCCTCGCACTGCTGCAGCGGAGTGTCCTTTCCTTTCTGGTTCACCACGCCGGTCAGCCACAGGATGACCTTTACACCCTTCCGCTTGAAGTAGGAAAGCATCCCTTCAGGGTCGGGATACCGCGCTTTGTCCCAGTTGAAGTCATTGTAGGCAGTCGACCAGGGGCTGTCGATGATGGTAGCTTCCACCGGAATGCCCCTTGACAAATATCCGTCGACCAGTTTCTTTGCTCCCGTTTCCGTGTTCAGGCTGTCTTCCCATACGATGTGCCTGAACGCCCATGCGGGCGTTATGGGAGGAGTCTGGGCATGAACCGCAGTCAGCATGCCCAAGCCAAACAGACTTGCTATGACAATCCTTTTCATGGCAAGACTATTTCAGGATTCTTATATCAGACCCCACATACGTTTGCTTCAGTCCGCCCCAGTCTGCGATAATGCGCTGTATCATCACGTCGGGGTCTCCGCAACTTAAAGTCAGCGTGTGCTTCTCGCGGCTGCGGTCGATCGGGAAAGTAAACGTTGCCTTGACTCCGTTTTGAAGCACATGGTCTTTCCATTCCTTCGAGTATTCCACCGGCACATTGTTCGTTACCTGCACAGGCTGCCCGTCAACCGACACGCCGAAGCGTGTACCTCTTCCCTTATAAATCGGGAAAACAGGCAGAGAATATACATGCAGTGTCACCGAATCGGCATCTATTGCTGTTGAAAGGGTTTGCGCCACGCACGGGTCTTTGCATCCTTTCCCCGGTATTGAAAGACACGATGCAGATAGAAGGCGGAGGATATTGGCCGCTGCTCACCTTGAGAGGTGCCTGCGCGACAGCTACCGCTGAAATCCGCCTGAAAGCGTCGGGCATGAATCCGGATACCTTGAGGGTGAACAAGACGATGTTCTTTTACAAAGCCATAGAGGCGGTGTCCGATGAAGACACCCTCGCCACGGATGCGATGGCACGGATAGCCGGCGGCATAGGGTGTTTCGGAGAGTTGTATGCCTCCGTCGGGATACATGGCTTCAAGCTTGCATCGGCACGCAACACGCCCCTCAACCAGGCCACGCCCCTTGCCATGGCTTCGTTGCTGGGCAGGCTGATGCGTTACAAAGACCACCTGTTCCGGGAGCACCCTGACATCTATGAAACGCAGGACTATCTGGAGCAGAGTTTGGAGAACAAAGGTTGGCCTACTACCGATTACACCTTAGCCTGCGCAGAGGTAGGAGGACGGCGTGTGCTGAACGTCATTGCTTCGGTGGGCGGCCACCTGCTGGTTGTCTTTATGGAAGGAACGGATGTATCCGAAGAAACGCTGATGAAGAAGGCGGGCGAGCTGATACAGGTTGCCAAGGATAATTTGCCTTAAACACGTCTTCCCGTTCTCATCCCACCACACTGTCAACATCCACATAATAATTGGAAGGATTATTGCGGTCAACATAGACACGCACCTTCCTTTGGGGATCTATCTCGTAACTCTCATACCAGAAAGAACCGCTGTGAAACAGGTATATACGCCCGTCGGATGCCACATAACGGCAACTCACGATGATGGGATGCCGTCCGTTCATGCTTTGGTTGTCATCTTCACGGATGCCTGTTATCTCCGCCTCCACTGTATCGCCGGTAGCAAGCAGGCGGGCTATTTTCTGCCGGTGTTTCCGCCTTACCAGAATAAAAGCCAGTCCCATATCGGCAAACACGAACGCCATGGCCAGCAATAGGCCGATAATCCAGTTGTTATCATCCAGATAACGCACCTCTTGGGGATTGCCATTGCGGTAATAGACTGTAATCTGCTTGCCCGGATGCATGGACGATGAAGACAGATTGAGCGTGGAAGTATAGGTCTTTCCGCCGACTGTGTATTCCACCACCGGTGTGCCCAGCGATTCGTGATTTGCCCCACGCATGGCCAGGATAACTGCCTGCACAGGTGTAGCTTCTGCTTTGAATGTGTGACCGCTGGTATAGATGAAGATACAGACGGTAAACAGGATGATGCCCACCAGCACAAATATTCCGCCGAAAATGCGAACAAATGCCTTGTCTTTTTTCTTGCCCCGGGCCAGTGCTTTTTCTTTGTTGTAACGCATAATTGTAAAAGGGTCGTTTAATGAAATATCAACTTCTTATATCATTAAAGGATTGCTTCCTATATGTAATTCGTAGCGGACGGGGCGAGTGTTACCCGATTTTGCGTTAATAAACATTAAACGGGAAAATTTTATTCCCGACCGTCCGCTTTTGAGGGCTTCAAACAATTACACAGATTCGTAACCGAAACGAAACATCCATTCGTTACATTCGCTCCCCAAATAACTGATAGCGGTATGAGGAACGATACAGACATACGGAAAGAGGCGTACCGGCGAATCTTAAAGCGGGAATTGTGCTGGTGGCTGGTTGCCATAGCGGGTGGATTGCTGCTTGCCGGAGTGTTCAGCGGGTCGGGAATAGTAAATCTTTTCCTGCATGGCTTCCAAGGCATCGGGAGTTGCTGGGCGGGTATAATCTGTCTGGTGGTGACAGGCTACATCGCCTATTCCCTGCTGGGCATCCTGAGGGAGAAGCGGAAGCTGATAGGGCATGGCATCCAGGCCGAAGCCGTCGTCACGGCCATCCAGAAAGAGATAGATGTCGAGGAAGGCGGAGAGGCTTTCGTGGCAGTCTATGAATTCACCCTGCCCGGCGGTCGGAAATGGAAGGTTAAGGAACAGCTCAACGGCTCGCAGGCGGGGCTGTTGAGACTGATTGAGGTGGGAAGCCGCGTGCCCGTTTTCGTGGACCGCGACCATCCGTACAAGTTCTACTTATATACGCACCTCCTTGTCCGCCAATTCTATGAGGAGGAAAAGACGTTTGTCAACAGCTTGGAAAAACTAAAGAGGCAGGGCACAAACGTGGGAAACATTGGCGAAGCGATACTCAGACACCAGGAGAGGGGGCAACGGGTGTTCCGTAGCCGTCGCAAATGGAGGTGGCTTCCATCGGCTATCGTTGCTTTTGTCATGGTCTTAGTAACAGCATTCGGCTACATAATATACAACAGGTTTGAGGCTTACGTGCTGGTTTCCGATCTGAACCTCCCGCCCGGTTTCAGCTACTACAATGCTTATGCCACGGAATTGCACGAATACCTCCCCGGAAATAACAGATGGAGTTATACCGACGAGGACGGATATGAAGACTGGACGTCTTCCTGGCGCTTTACCGACAAATGCAAACGTCCCATGTTTGTGGTGTGGGGCACACAGGGATTGACACACACAAGGACGACCAGCATGCTGATGATTCCAGAAAGCTATCGCGACAGGCTGGATGAGTTCATCTACGACATGAACGCCGACCTGAAACCAAAGCTGCAAAAGCTGTTGAAAGGGTTTGCGCCACGCACGGGCCTTTGCATCCTTTCCCCGGTATTGAAAGACACGATGCAGATAGAGGGCGGAGGATATTGGCCGCTGCTCACCTTGGGAGGTGCCTGCGCGACAGCTGCCGCTGAAATCCGCCTGAAAGCGTCGGGCGTGAATCCGGATACCTTGAGGGTAGACAAGACAACAATGTTCTACTACGCAACTATAGAAGCAGTGTCCGACAGAGACACCCTTGCTACGGATGCAGTGACACGGATAGCCGGCGGCGTGGAACGTTTCGGAGTGTTGTATGCCTCCGTCGGAATACAAGGATTCAGACTGACATCAGCACGCAGCACACCCCTCAACCAGGCCACGCCCTTTGCCATGGCTTCGTTGCTGGGCAGGCTGATGCGTTACAAGGACCACCTGTTCCGGGAGCACCCTGACATCTATGAAACGCAGGACTACCTGGAGCTGACGCTGAAAGACAAGAGATGGATTACCTACTACACCTTAGCCTGCGCAGAGGCAGGAGGACGGCGTGTGCTGAACGTTTTTGCTTTGGTGGGCGACCATCTCTTGGTTATCTTTATGGAAGGAGCGGATGTATCCGAAGAAACGCTGATGAAGAAAGCGGGCGAACTGATGCTGGTTGCCAAGGATAATTTGCCTTAAACACGTTTTTTTCCGTTCTCATCCCACCACACTGTCAACATCCACATAATAATTGAAAGGATTATTGCGGTCAACATAGACACGCACCTTTCTTTTGGGATCTATCTCGTAACTCTCATACCAGAAAGAACCGCTGTGAAACAGGTATATCCGCCCGTCGGATGCCACATAACGGCAACTCACGATGATGGGATGCCGTCCGTTCATGCTTTGGTTGTCATCTTCACGGATGCCTGTTATCTCCGCCTCCACTGTATCGCCGGTAGCAAGCAGGCGGGCTATTTTCTGCCGGTGTTTCCGCCTTACCAGAATAAAAGCCAGTCCCATATCGGCAAACACGAACGCCATGGCCAGCAATAGGCCGATAATCCAGTTGTTATCATCCAGATAACGCACCTCTTGGGGATTGCCATTGCGGTAATAGACTGTAATCTGCTTGCCCGGATGCATGGACGATGAAGACAGATTGAGCGTGGAAGTATAGGTCTTTCCGCCGACTGTGTATTCCACCACCGGTGTGCCCAGCGATTCGTGATTTGCCCCACGCATGGCCAGGATAACTGCCTGCACAGGTGTAGCTTCTGCTTTGAATGTGTGACCGCTGGTATAGATGAAGATACAGACGGTAAACAGGATGATGCCCACCAGCACAAATATTCCGCCGAAAATGCGAACAAATGCCTTGTCTTTTTTCTTGCCCCGGGCCAGTGCTTTTTCTTTGTTGTAACGCATAATTGTAAAAGGGTCGTTTAATGAAATATCAACTTCTTATATCATTAAAGGATTGCTTCCTGTATGTAATTCGTAGCGGACGGGGCGAGTGTTACCCGATTTTGCGTTGAAAAGGCTTAATGCGATACTTTTTAGGTCTTTCCCTATGAATTTTACCTTTTATTATAAATGTTACTGGCACGTAACACGAGTGTCACACTGTATGGCTAATTTTGCATCGTCCAAAAATATAAATATTATGGATGTTTCGGCTTTAGGACAAGATAAGGAAGAAGATGATTTCCAACTGCTTTCTGCCATTGCGGAAAACATGGATACGGCAGCATTCACACGTCTTTACGGCAAGTATGCGAAGTGGGCTTTCGGGCTATTCTATTCGCGGACGGGCAGTAAGGAGGCCGCATCCGAACTGTCACAAAACCTGTGGATGTACGTATGGGACAATGCGGGGAAAATCATCGGGAACCATGACGAAAAACGGCATACAATAAAAGGTTTGCTTTATGCCGTCATAGCCAAACGCATATTGGATTTCTACCGGATGGTGGAGAGTTGCCATAACATTGTGTCGTTGGACGACGAGGAAATATGGCGCATGGTGGTGAACATCGCGGATAATAACCCGACGGTATTCTCCAAACTGGATGTGGAAGCCATCCATACGATTACCGATGAAGTGCTTGAAAGGTTCGGTGAACTGGACAAAAAGGTCTTCGTCAGTATGAAGAATGGATATACAGCCAAAGAGGTGGCTGACATGTACGGATTTACGGAAGCCACCGTCAGGAAAAAAGTGTGCGTGATGACAAAGGAAGTACGTCTGAAACTGTGTGAGGCCGGATATGTGTCCGCCATCCTTTCGTGTGTCAGTCATCCAGAACATGCCGCTTTGATTATCATGTCCAGTTCCGTCATTCATAAATCCCTGACCATTCCAAATTATTGAAATAGTAACTGTATTCGCAGTTTCCTTTCCACCTGCTTAAAGGCACGTACATGCTCAGTCCACTGAAATGTTCCTGACTGATGGATAACTTGTTGATGAACTGCGGCGTGGCCGCCTTGTAAACGACGGTGCGGCGCAACTGCGCGTCGAACTCGTCCGTCCGCCCTCCCACAACGGTGTGGACTATATCGCCCATGTCGAAAAACACGTTGGGCACGTTGTCCGTGTGGTACGCCTGCAAGACAGACGTGTCCAGAGCCTCCATGTCGTGCAACCTACCTTGCAGGACGTTCCGGGTGGCAGTGAAAAGTCCGCCAAGTTCGGCGGCATCCACCAGCGCGATTGTGGCCGAGCGCAGTATGTCGTGCCCCATACTGTTGTAGTGGCCGTAATAGGCGACGCAGGCCTGTTCCAAGTCCTCCACGCCGCCAAACAGGTACGGAAGCACCTTCGCATAAGGGATGCCCGAAGCGTCATAGTCGGCTTCCGCAAGTACCTCGGTGGGTGAAGCTATCAGATAGTCCGCCTTGTTGCGCATTTCATACAGCCCTTCTATACACCCCATCAGGCATACATCAAACCAGATATATTCCGCCACATCATCGGGGAGGGCATCCGCCAATGCATCGATTTCCATCACGCCGGACGAGGAGTCATTCCCTGGATGGTTGTCGATGCCGATGTAGCGTGTGCGCGGGAATCCGTCAACCGCATTCCCCCTCGTGCCTTGCGGCACAAGATCGGAATCGTAACCACCTGGCAGCCAACCCATCGAATGCGACCAAAGCACCAGTCCGAAACGGTCGGACGGAACAAGCTCCTTGGCCTCGCTTATCACCCGCGCCAGCGTTTCCGGATTGGCGGAGTTCTCCTCCGCATACGACTTCAGCGGGACTTCCCCGCCTTGCTGCGTGATACTGAACAGGCGCGGCGTTTCACCTTCCCTGTCCACATAGACCACCGCCGTGCCCGCACTGCGCCGTGCGCCCTGCCTAAGCTGCGAGATGGTATAGTCCACTTCAGAGTCCATCGAGTTGTCGGCGGCCATATACACCAGCGTGGTATAGGACACAGGGTCGGGCGGTACGATTATTTCCTCGTCCTCCGAACAGGATGCCAGCGGCAAAAGAAGGCAGTAGCCCAAAGCCGCACGGAAAAACTTGCGCTTGTTCATATTCCTCTTCCGGTTTAATTTGCCAAAGGTAACGGTTTGATATGACAACGGGGTTACAATGGCGAAAAAAAAGCGGACGGCGGGCCCGGTATATCACCGTCCTTGCCGTCCTCCCGTCACATTTTCACGCCCCGGTATTCCTTGTGTCCGGGAATATCCGGCCTGCCTATTATAATATGGTCACGGATATAGTCACGGGCTGCATCGTCCGGCTTCGGCACGTTCTCCGCTTTCGGCACCGCCTGACCGCCTTGTTCCTGCCCCTGACCTGGCGTTTCCTCATGCTTGGGTGCCAGTTCCAGCTGTATTTTGCGGTCGAGGGCGGCAAGCTCGGACTTCAACTGCTTCAATTCGTCCTCCTTTTTCCATGTCTTGCCCGCTATCTCCTGCAACTGCGGTATCTCGCGTTCCAGCACTTGGTTCTTTTCCTCGTACTGCTTGATGATGGCGGGGATGCGCTCCAACGCATTGAGGAAGTTCACTGCGGCAGCGTGGGTGTCTGCCATCGCCAGATGGCCGTTGTTGTACTTGTACTTATAATGCCCCTCGATGACAAAACGGTTGTCGATGGTCTCGCGCCCGTCGCAAATCATCCGCTCGCTGACTACTTTGATGGGGAAGCCGTACAGCTCGCCGATTTGCAGGTACTGCCCGCCAGTCGTGGCATTCTTGGCTATCTCCTGCAACTTCCTGCCGATGGCTTTCTCATCAGCGGAAACCACCCCGTAAATCCGTATCGGGTTGAGCCGGTTGTCGTCCTTTCCGGTCTTGGCGGCAGCGGTGAACTTCTCCCAGTCTTCCGTCATGGCGGCGATGACGGTTTTGTTGTCATTCAGCTCCTTTGTCTTGCCCTCCAATTTCCATTCCGAATCGCGCTTTCCCCTGTTGAACGACTTGCGTTCGCCCTCTAATGAGGCTATCTTCTTTTCGAGCTTCGCCTTGTCAAGCAAATCCGTGTTGCCGGACAGTATCGCCATATACTCCGAGAAATTCATGCCCGACTTCTCGTCCATCGCCCCCTCGTCGATGGTTCGTGCGCCCAACGCGCCGCTTTTCAGCTGACTGATGAACGTCTGCTTGCAATGCAGCAGGTTGAACTTGTACGAGTCCAGCGACTTCTCCACCGCATAGATGATGACATCCACCTTGTTGTCCGCATAGAGCTTGGCAATCTCGTTGCCCTTTCTGACCGCCCGGCCGTCACGCTGTTGCAGGTCGGACGGACGCCAGGGACAATCTAAATGATGGATGGCTACAGCCCTTCGCTGGGCGTTTACGCCCGTGCCGAGCATACTGGTAGAGCCGAACAGCACACGTACACGACCCTCGTTCATCGCCTCTATCACCGCTTTCCGCGCCTTCTCGTTCTTGCACTCCTGAATGAAGCGGATTTCATGGGCGGGTATGCCGTAGTCCTCTACTAATTTGCGCTTGATTTCGGTATAGACGCTCCAGCCGCCACCGGGCTGGTACGTGCCCAAATCCGAAAAGACGAACTGCGTCCCCTTGTGCGCGTCATACTTGCGGTAATACTCCGCTATCATCTTGGCGCAATGGCTCGCCTTGTTGTCGGGGTGGTCCTCGTAATCCGGGTCAATCATGCGCATGTCCAGTGCCATCTTCCTTGCGTAGTCCGTGGCGATGAGCATCTTCGCCTTTTCCTCCGTTTCAGACAGTGGCGGTCTGCCCAGAATGGTCGCGTCGCCCGACTTGGCGAACTGCATCAGCTTTTCGATAAACACCTCCTGGTCGGGCGTGGGCGGTATGTGGTGCAGTATCTCGTTCTTCTTCGGACGGTCCACGCCCACGTCCTCCGCCGTGCGGTAGTCGGTTATCTCGTTGTAGAACGCCGCCAGCTTGTTCTGAAAATACAAATCGTTGTATTCCGCAAAACGTTTTTTCAAGTCATTCTTTGTAATTTCAAGCTTTCCCATTTTTTACCAAGCGTTGTTGCGGATTGCCTTATTTAATCATAAGTAGAGAAATATGTCTGTAAAAAGAGAACGGATAACCTCCACAAAGGTTTCCCATGCGAAGAGGCATGTCATCCCTCTCGTCTGTAGACTTATGGAAAGCCCAACAGTCCAGCTTGCTGGCATCGTACGTTTCCATATGTCCCAACACAAAATATTTAAAAAGTGATTGGTAAAAAGAGAATTCGGGGCGGTTTTCCCCCGTGATTGTAAAATCATCCATATTGTTTATATTTTGATTATTAGACAAATCCACATCGTCTTACCACCGTGGTTACAATATCGGAACTCGGTTGGTGCGTACTTAAACGGCTCTTGATGTTTCGGTTACAAATATAAGGTCGTGAAAGGTCGGTTTGCAAATTTTACAGGATAATTTGTGTTAATAGCCTTTTTCATTACAGTCCCACTTTTAGTCGGCTTCTATGAAATTTTTGTTAATCGCATCTTGTTCCCATATAAACAGATATAAAATGCCTACTTTTGTTTCATTCATTAATGAACAAGTAATATAGGGAGTATATATGACGAAAGATAGATTTGAAGAAGCCTTGGACTATATCTGCCACTATGATTATGTGTCAGAATTGAAAAATATCACACCAAAGGTAACAAAGGACTTTGTGGAAGTGTCTTTGTCGCTTGTCACATCTGATGACGAAATTGACTATGGCGAATATCCTTGCAAAAAGAGCATGACGAGGCTATTCCACAAAGAATTATATCCCATATTGGTGAATGATGGTTTCCTCGACGAGAAGGGGAAGGCATCGGACGAAGTCGCCGAAGCAAAAGCGTGGAAAGTTTACTTGTGTTTGACAGACGGAGATGATGTCTATGCCAGCATTCATCTCTTTGACTATACAGAAGAAGGTGTGAAGCTTGTCGGTGAATCAGCCAATTATAAATAAGCCTTGGCTCATTGTGCCCTTATGCCCTTATGAAAGGTTTAGGGGATATGCATAACTGGGGTCTGTGGGTATCTTCCGGCACCGCGATAGCAACTTTTACTCAGATTAGGTATGGCGAATTGTCCAACTTTCATCTCATACTTCCATTGAATATTTCAATGATGATAATTCACTTATCTTCTCGGCTGTGGTGGACGGAGTGGAAACAGAAACAATCGAGGTTCCACTGGAGACCATGAATGTGGTTCAGAACAGAGGGCGGTATAATAAGGTTTCTGAGTTCCATGATGAAATTCTGAGGGTGAAGAATAAGGACATGCCTCTTATTGCAAAACGTATGTGCGCATAAGGTGAGAATTGAATCTTAGATATGGTTTAAAAGTAATAATGTTACATTGTAACGTAATTACTTTCTTACGTAATTACATAATAACTGTAATCCGTTGTAAGTGAGTGTAAAATATTTCCTCCCCACCCTATCTAAGGATTAAGCTGTAATCCGCCTGTTTCCTTCTTTGGGACTACACTTGTCTAAAGGAATAAAACTTCCGGCTTTCAAATTCAGCACCTCACACTACATACTCAAGATCATCTGGTGAGATATGCAGTTTGGCAATTTGCAGCAGCTCGGTTTTAACCCACCCTGGAAATGACCCGGTGCCTTCAGGCACCAGGAGAAAGCGGAGTCTCGAAAGTGCGTCTTTTTATGTGGCTGAAGCCTTTCCGTCTTTTGTTGTCTTCTTCCATTTTTCGGTGTGTGTAGCACAGACCTTTTTCCCTCTTCCTCCAGTGTTGTATCTGGCGGCTGACATAGGTCGGTTACCGCTCCGGTTTCACAGCCGTCCTTCCGGCAATATCCCTTCTTTTATTAGGATACACCCTTCCTTCTTTTTCCGTTGACGGCAGCCTCCTTCCCCCAGCTTCAACAGCCGGCTGATGTATGCCCCTTCACCTACACTGACCCCGGGCAGCATGGACATCGAAGTACGCTTGCTGCAAATTCCAAACCGGCAGTTGCTTCATCACGGAACCTGTACGGATGAGATACTTTTTCAGATGAATTTCCGGAGAAGTCAAATCATATTTCCTTGTGCAAATTTAGTTCCTATGTTTGTAATGTGCTAGCAAAATAGCATAAAGCCAAGAGAATTATTAAATTTGTAAATGAAAGAA